>JAQZDA010000022.1 GCA_028751075.1 Euryarchaeota archaeon Ods02
GGGGGTTGATGGCGAGGTTCTGCGCGTGCACCAGCTCGTCCTCCGAGAGATCCATGAGCTTGCCGACGGCGAGGGTCGCGGATACGAGGCCGTAGTTGACGTGGTCCCAGCCGTTCTTCCTGAGGGAGGCGGCGTCACATAGCCGGCACTGTAGTTCGTAGGCGAGCACTGCGGCGGTGATGAGATCTTCGCCCGATGCGTCGTGCGCGTCTGCGGCGGCGAGGACGGCGCCGAAGTTGTCGCTTGGGTGTGCGGGTTCGAGGGAGAGGTAGGTGTCGTTCCAGTCGAGGTACCTGATGAGGCCGCCGTTGGCGAAGGCGCCGTGTTCGACGGTGGCGGTGCGGCTGTCGGAGAGGACGCGGGACTCTGCTTCCCCGCTCTTGCGGGTGCAGTAGTCGAGGAGTCCTTCGACGGGTTCTTCGTCGCGTGCGGCGTACGCAGTGGCTACGCTGTCTATCAGACGTGCTTTCGTGGTCTCTACGGTGTCTTCGTCGAGGTCGCTGTAGCTTAGCTCTGCTGCGTACTCGGCGAGTTCTCTTGCGAGCATGCGTCGGTGTAGTGGGGCGGGGGTGAAAAGCTCGTCTAATCCCTGGTTTCGAAGTCTACGAGCGTGACTAGGGGGACGTCGCGGCCGCCGTCTCCGGTCTGGTGTGTGTGGACGCCTTCGTAGACGGCCCAGAACTCTATCTCGGTGTTTTCGATCTGCTCTACGTCCCTTTCCCGGTTCCAGAGTGCGAATACGTCCTCTGTCCAGTCGTCATCTTGCTCGTCGTACTTCGTGTAGATCACTAGCTCGTTTTCTCCTGGGACTCCGGTGACCTGCTGTACGTAACCGTGTTCGTAGTGGAGGTAGGCTCCTTCCTCTATCTCTCCTTCGATCAAGCTGGTGTAGTCTCGGCGTTCAGCCCCTGCGCGTACCTCGTCTGCGTCGTACTCGGGTCCGTGGATGCATCCCGTGGCTGCGAGTGCAGCTGCGGACGCTATGAAATGTCGTCTCTGCATACTATGGTCTTGGATGACGTGGTTTATATATCTCGCGTCAGACGCGGATGTGACCAGAACGAAACAACAATACTTTTATGATGTGAATTATTATGTCCTATTGCGAACAACACAATAGGTGAGAACCGATGAGCCAGACACAGACTACAGCCGACGAAACCGAGCCCGAAGCCGTGAACGAGATCGAAAACCGCCTCGATGAGGTAGAACAGGAGGTCGAGGAACGCATCGAAGACGTCGAGCAGGAGGTAGAAGAACGCATCGAAGAGGTAGAAGAACGCGTCGAGGAAGCCCAAGAACGCGTCGAAGAAGCCACCGAAGACGTCCGCGAGAACCTCGAGGAAGCCGTCGAAGACACCCTCGAGACCGTCAACGACAACGTCGTAGACGTGGGGAGCCAGGTGCTAGACACCCAGGCACGCGCCGACGTCTACGTAGCATTACGCAGCCTCGACGGCGGAGACGCAGAAGCCGTCGCAGAGCAGACCGGCCTCTACCCCGACAAGGTCGAAGAGGTTCTCGACGCCCTCGAAGACGACGGAGTAGTTGAGGAAGCCGACGGCGAGTACGAAGCCGTCGCACCCACCGACCTCGTCCGCGTCGTCTCCGACCGACTGACCGACACCTTCAACGACTTCGTCGAGTCCGGACAGGACGCAATCGACGAGAACCGACAGCGCATCCGCGACAGCCTCCGACTCGGCAACGGTGACGCCGAGGAAGGCGAAGCCACCGAGATTCCAATCGAGAGCTGAAGGCCGCAGACTATCCGCCGGCTCGCAGGAGTCGACACCCACGACGCTGGGGAACTCCTAGGGTCACTTGCTTAGAATCCATCCCGCCCGTGGTGACGACACAGAACCCGAGGTCACCTCTCATCCACCCTATCCAACGCCCTCCGTATCTCCCGCGCCCTCAGTTCGGAGTCCCCGACGAAACCCCGCATCCTCCACAGGAGATCCTCCTTCAGAATCTTCCTCCCCTCGTCCGTCAGCTCGTACTCGTTCGTCCGGTCGTCCCTCGACCTCTTCGACACCAACCCCTCCTCCACCAAGCTGTCGAGGTTCGGATACAGACGACTATGGTTGACCTCCTCACCGTAACGCAGCTCTAGCTCGCGTTTGATGCCGAGTCCATAGACAGGCTCACCCGACACCACCGTCAAGACGTCCTTCTGGAACTCAGAGAGATCGCTCATCACCTCGACCAGCGTCCCGGTTCCATATAGTTCCCCGGCATATCATTTCCACCAACAGCTCCCACGCCACCATCTCCAGTTCCACCTCAACCCGTCACCACAAGCATCTTAACGCCGTACACCGCAACTCCATCTATGGTGCTCGACGGACTCGGTTCCTCGCTACAGGACGCCCTCGAGAAGCTCGCCGGCAGCAGCCGGATAGACGAAGAATCCGTCGAAGAAGTCGTCAAGGACATCCAGCGCGCACTCCTCCAGGCCGACGTCGACGTCGACCTCGTCATGGAGCTAAGCGACAGCATACGCGAACGCAGCCTCAGCGAGGAACCCCCCGCCGGAACCAGCGCCCGAGAACACGTCCTCCACATCGTCTACGAAGAGATGGTGGAGATCGTCGGCGACGAAACCGAGTTCCCCCTCGACAGCCAGACCATCCTCCTCAGCGGACTACAGGGCAGCGGAAAGACCACGTCGAGCGCGAAGATAGCCCGATGGTTCAACCGGAAAGGACTCCGCGCAGGCATCGTACAGACCGACACCTTCCGCCCCGGTGCACACGAACAGAGCCGGCAGATGGCGGAGCGCGCCGAAGTCCCCTGCCACGTAGACCCAGACGCCGACGACCCTGTCGAGATAGCCAGAGAAGGACTCGAAGCTCTCGACGACTGCGACGTGAAGATAGTCGACACAGCCGGACGCCACGCCCTCGAAGCAGAGCTCATCGACGAGATAGAAGCCATCGAACACGAGGTCCAACCAGACCTCAACCTCCTCGTCCTCGACGCCTCTATCGGACAGGGCGCGAAGGACCAGGCGCAGGCGTTCGAAGAAGCAGTAGGCGTCGACGGCGTCGTCATCACAAAGCTCGACGGCACCGCGAAAGGAGGAGGCGCATTGACCGCCGTCCACCAGACAGATTCCTCGATAGCGTTCATCGGCGTCGGCGAAGACGTCGAAGACATCGAACGGTTCGACCCCGACGGCTTCATCAGCCGCCTGCTGGGTATGGGCGACCTCAAGGCGCTCGCCGAACGCGTCGAAGAGGCGATGCAGGAGACCGAAGTCGAAGAAGAGCTAGACCCCGAAGCCCTGTTGAGCGGTGACTTCACCCTGAAGGACGTCTACAGCCAGATAGAGGCGATGAGCAGCATGGGGAAGATGGATCAGGTGATGGACATGATCCCCGGCGTCGGCGGCATGGGCGCACTCAAGGACGAGATGGACGAGGACTTCGCCGACGTCACCGAAGAACGACTCGACAAGTACAAAGCCATCATGGACAGCATGACCGACGAAGAGCTCGAGAACCCCGGCCGAGTCAGCAGCAGCCGCGTCACCAGGGTCGCCAGAGGCAGCGGAGTCAGCGAGGAGGACGTCCGCGAGCTCCTCGAATACCACTCTACGATGGAGCAGACGATGGAGCAGCTAGGCGGCGGCCGCGACATGAAACGTATGATGAAGCAGATGGGTGACATGGACGGCATGGGCGGCGGAGGTGGCGGTCTACCCTTCTAACCGAGAGATAAGATGACGGAGCCACCAAGCGAAGGCAGCTCCACACGCGTCTTCCTCAACGGCGAACCAGTCGTGGTTTTCAACGTCGACGGCGAACTACACGCCGTAGACGACCTCTGCACGCACGCCGGCAGCTCGCTCTCCGACGGCGGCGTCCGCGACGGAGTCCTCAGGTGTCCACGGCACGGAGCCAAGTTCGACCTCGAGACAGGCGAACCCCTCGACGCTCCAGCGAACCCCGCCGCTGACGCCCTCGAAGTATACGACGTCACAGTTGATGACGGAGAGCTCGAGGTCGAACGCAGAACCGATAGCTGACACCTGACACTGTAAGCTCCAGGTGGAGTCCTCGGGAACCCTACATCTCCTGTCGAGCTGTGAACGCCGCCTTCCGTAACGCGCGGACGAACCCCCGTACATCTTCGACGTCGCCGCCTTCCTCGACATCCACACGCCAGCCGGGCTCCTCGGCTTCGGCGTCGGTGTAGACGGCGACGGAAGCCTCCACCTCCTCCTCACTATCCTTCAATCCCAGTCCCTCCATCAGCCGTCGACCGACGCCGGCGTCGCGATGGGGTTCGGTCGACACCTCTACACCGACGACCTCCTGCATCGAGAGATCGCGCATCCACTCGCTGTTCTCTTCCGTCTCAGGGCTCTCAAACTCCCTGTACTCCAGTAGCCGACGCGACGTAACCAGGAAGACGGAGTCCTCGGTCTCGAGGACCGCTCGCGGGCTCTCGCGGTCGAGCAGGTAGTCTCGATAAGACATAAGCTGGAGTACGGATGCATGGGGTTTCAACGTATGGGTGAAGTCACCACGCAACCGATGCGACGTGAAGCTTGTTCCCACCGAAGTGTGTCATCAGACGGACGGTTTTATCTATGAATCTCGCTGACCCCTCCGAGAGAAGAGTGGAGGAACCGTCCAAACCGCCTGCTTCCCCGCGACCCTGGGTTAACCTTTATGTAAACCGCAGGCGGAAACCCGGTACCATGCGGATGGATCCACGTCGTCAACCCACTGCTGCGTTCACCGGAACCGTGCTCGTCCTCGGCATACTGTTGATATTCATCGGAGCCTACAGCAGCTGGTGGGCGCACCAGGAGATATCCGTCTACGAGGACGGCATCGGTACGTGGGCCTACAGCCTCGACGAAGCCGAGCAGGAGCGCTACCGCAACCTCAACGCCCTCAGATGGGGCGGCGCCTTCACAGCCGTCGTCGGATGCCTCGTAGTGCTCGCGGACGTCCTCCGTTGAACAACTTCAGGCCGCCGAAGCACAACCCGACGGCTACGAAGACCGGCGATGACCGGCGGCAGCTCCGTCAACGCGACAAAGGCCCCCGGGCTGCGTCGCATTCGACGTCGTCGGCGGCCTCAACCTTCGCCGCCGTCGCCAGAAGCTCCGAGAGCAAGCTCGCGGTCTATCTGACTGCAGCGGGGTTAGTTGACGGTCGACTTGATCGGACCAATGCTGAGGTACGGATGAACGAGGATGGCGGGATCCGAACTTCGGTCAGTCCGCTCACTTCGTTCGCTCCCTTCACTAGTTCGAATCTACCTGCGCCCTCCACTTTGCTCCGCTTGCGCTTCGCTTCGTTACGGGCTTGGTGGGATTCGAACCCACGATCTAGACCTTAGGAGGGTCTCGCCATATCCACTAGGCCACAAGCCCTCGCTGATACGTACGCCGTCGTAGACTTAAGTCCCGCGAAAATAGGTCCGTCGGGTGGTTTACTCCGACGCAGTCTGCTGTTCTTCGTCGGGGGTCTCGGGTTCCTTGGTCTCGGCTACGTCGCCGCCGTCGGTGGACTCCTGCGCCGGCTGCGCGGCGGCTTCCTCCTCCGCCTCCTTCTCCAGCTCCTCCTCGTACTCCTCGATCTCCTTGCTCGCCTCGAGTTTCGCCTTCTCGAACTCCTTCTTCGCGTCACCGGCGCTACGAGCGAGCTTGGGTATCTTGTCCGCTCCGAACAAGATCACCAGAAGCAGGAGTATGATACCTATCTCCAGGGGGCCGAGACCACCCACGAACAACGGACCTAACGCTGCGGTCATAGAGGCGGATACGCCGCCTGCTCATTTAGTCCTTTCGAGAACCATGGAATACACGCGTGATGTCGGCGGTCTACCAGTGGATTTAACGCCGACGCCGACGCCGATGAAATAGACCGATGGTGTCTCTCGACAGCCTCCTCGGAAGACAGGAGCTCAAGGAACGTATCCAGGAGCTCGAAGACGAGAAGGAAGACGTCGAAGAACGACTGGAGAAGGTCGACCGCCGCCGCGCCAACGCGGAGACCGAGAAACAGGAGGCCTACGAGGAACGCAACCGGCTCGAAAGCAAGGTCGAAGAGCTACGGGACCGGCTCGAACGCGCCGAAGAGACCGCGGAAACGGAGACCGACGTAGACGTCCGCGACGTCAACCCTGGCGAGCTACCGCCGCTCATCGACGTCCTGGACTCCGTCGAAGGCGGCCGCGAAAAGCTGACGACGGCGCACGTCGCAGCCGACCACCACCTCCCACATGACCTGCCGGACCACGTGAGAGAGAAGCTCGTCGACAGCGTGTCCACGAGAGGGCTCGCGGTCTACGTCGACGACCACGGCGTAGTGGAGGCAGCCTTGGTTCCCCTGACATCCGTGGAGGAGACGAAGGTCGAACACGGCGGCGCCTTCACCGTCGACCGCTCGCTGTACCGGTTGCCGGAGTCCTACGCCGTCGCCGTCATAACCTCCGACCGTTTCAGCGCCGGAGTGTACAGCGACGGCGAACGAACCGACTTCACCTCCGTCTCCAGCAACGTGAAGTCCAGTCACTCGAAAGGCGGGTTCAGCCAGAAACGGTTCGAACGGCTGCGCGACGAACAGATACAGGAACACATCGGCGAAGCGAGCGCGGAGCTATCCCAGCTCCTGGAACGACACACGGTGGATTCGGTCTACCTCCTCGGCGCCTCCGACCTGACCGGCGAGCTCGAGGAGGAAGCCGATGTCGAAGCAGAGCTACGTCAGACGACGGACGCCCGGGGAGAAGGCGAGAACCTGCTCAGCGACGCCGTAGACGACCTGCGTTCGACGCGGATGTACAGGCTCTAGCTCGGCCGCCGACACACTAGTAGACCCTGGCTTCCGGAAGGGTTTTCCTTCCTCCGAGTTAAGGAACCCGCGTGCGACTCATCGAAGCGGCGATTCCCAGCGGCAGACACGACGAGATACTCGCCGCCCTCGACGAACAGGAGTACGACTACGTCACCGTGCCCGAGAGCTCCCGTGAGGAGTACAGCGAGCTCCTGATGCTTCCCGTCGAGACCAACGAGGTCGAGGAAGTGCTCGACATCCTGAAGAAGTACGACGTAGAGAAAGACGCCTACGTCGTCGTCACCGAGCTCTCCACCATAGTATCAGAGGAGTATGAAGGCGGTGAAGACCCGGGGGAAGACGATGAAGGCTCCGGAGACGAACGCATCTCCCGCGACGAGCTGAAGGCGAAAGCCGAGGACCTCAGCCGAAGCACCACGAACTACGTCCTCTTCACCGTCATCAGCGCCGTCGTCGCCACCGCCGGACTCATGATGGACAGCGCAGCCATCGTCGTCGGCAGCATGGTGATAGCGCCGTTGATAGGTCCGACTCTCGCGAGCTCCGTCGCAACCGTCGTCAACGACGACGACCTGTTCCGAGAAGGAATGAAGAGTCAGTGGCTGGGGGTTGCGGTGGCGATAGCGAGCTCGATAGCGTTCGCGTTCCTCGTCCGGTTCACAATCGCACCCGACGTCGACCTCATGATGATACAGCAGGTCGCCGAACGCAGCCACCCCGGGTTGCTGGTTCTCGCCGTCGCGCTCGGCGCAGGAGTCGCCGGCGCGCTATCGCTCACCAGCGGGATGAGCGCCGCATTAGTCGGCGTCATGATAGCCGTCGCCCTCATCCCACCAGCCGCAGCCGTAGGACTCGGCGTCGCCTACGGCAACCGACCGCTCGCGATAGGTGCAGGAGTCCTGGTGTTCCTCAACGTACTCTGCATAAACCTCGCGGCCTTGGTGACGCTATGGGCGAAGGGATACCGACCGGAACACTGGTACGAGGAACGCATCGCTAAACAAATCACGGTCCAGAGGGTCGGCGCGCTCACCCTTCTAGTCCTCGCACTGACGTCGTTCCTCGTCGCTGTCAGCTACGACGAACGCCAGAACTCAGCGTTCGAAGCAACCGTCGAAGGAGAGATAGAGGCATTAGACGTCGACATCATCGACGTCGAGTTCAGCTACGAAGCCGGCGTCGTCTTCCAGTCACCGCGGTCCATCACGGTGTACGTCGACGAACGCCGCAGCGGACTCGCCTCCGACATCCAGACGGCTATACGGGAGGAGACAGGCCACAGCCCCGAGGTAGTCGTGGTCAGGCAGGACAGAGAGATAGCGCGTTAGAACGGCGAGACAGGCAGAACGACCCCTCGTTACCGTCTAGATGTAGTCGATGCCTTCCGGCAGCTCCATCTTCATGCCCTTCCGCTCCCGTATCTCCTCCACAATCTCCATCTGGAGGTTGTCGGGCAACGTCTGGAAGCCCGCGTTCTCCGCGTTCCACGCCGCCTTACCCTCCGTCGCGCTCCGTATGTCGCTGCTGAAGCCGAACAGCTCGCTCACCGGCGCCTGACCGTGTATCTCCACTAGCTCGCCCTCGTGCACCATGTCGTCGATTCGGCCGCGGCGGCCCTGTAGCTCGCTCGACGCCGGCCCCATGTGGTCCTGCGGACACTCGATGTAGACGTCCTGAATCGGCTCCAACAGGCGGACTTCGCCGTGTATCATGCCGCGGTGCACTGCGTCACGGACGGCGGGGATGACCTGAGCGGGGCCGCGGTGGATGGCGTCCTCGTGGAGCTTGACGTCGTTCAACCTTACGAGGACACCCGACGACGGTTCTCCGGCGAGCGGGCCTTCGTCCGTGGCTTCGTCGAAACCCTCCTCGATGAGCTCCATCGTCTCACGTAGGTACTGGATACCCTTCGTCGCGTCGAGGAGGACGTTGGTTCCGTTGATATGCTGGACGTTCTGCGCGTCCTCCTTCTCCATACCCGCCTCCATCAGCGCCTCCCGACGCTGTTGCTCGGGCTGATCCATCGTCACCTCGCCGAGCTGGATCGCCTCCACGATCTCGTCGGACAGCGGTTCGACCTCCATGTAGAACTTGTTGTGGCGGTTCGGCGACACACCTTCGACCTCGCCGCCCGCCGGCTGCGTCACGCTCTCGCGGTAGACGACGATGGGTTCGCTGGTGATGACGGGGATGCCCTGGTTGCGTTCGATGCGCTGGGTGATGACTTCGAGATGGAGCTCACCCATCCCGCTGATCAGGTGTTCACCCGTCTCCTCGTCGATCTCCACGTGAACCGTGGGATCCTCTTTAGATATCTGCTGAAGCACCTCGATGAGCTTGGGGAGGTCGTCCATGTTCTTCGCCTCCAACGCGATGGTGACGACCGGTTCGCTGATGTGTTCGATGGACTCGAACGGAGTCATCTCGTCAGTCGACACCGTGGAACCCGCGATAGCGTCCTTCAGGCCGGTGACGGCGACGATGTTGCCCGCCGGCACCTCTTCGACCTCCTCGCGTTCGTCACCCATGTACAGTCCGACGTTCTGGATCCTGTTGGTGCCCGCGACCCCGCTTATCTCGAGATCCTGACCGCGTTCGAGAGTTCCGCTGAACAACCTCCCTGTAGCGACCTCGCCGGCGTGCGGATCCATCGATATATCGGTCACCATGAAGACGACCTCGCCGTCGGGGTTCGACTTGATCATGTCCTCCGCTATCTGGCTGTCGGGGTCGCCCCGCCAGATAGTTGGGATGCGGCGTTCCTGGGCGTCGACGGGGTTGGGGAAGTGGTTGACGACCATGTTGAGGACTACGCGGTAGAGCGGAGACTTCTGCGCGAGCTCCTTCACGTCGTCTTCGTCGCCCTTGTTGTAGTCGTAGACCTCCTCGAACCCGACGCCGCTTTCCTGCATGTACGGCGCGCTTATCGCCCAGTTGTAGAGCGCGCTGCCGAACGCGACGCTGCCGTCCTCGACCTTCACACGCCAGCCTTCGTCGTACTTGTCGTCGCTGACCTGGCGGATGAGGTCGTTGACCTCCTCGATGACGTCGACGAGGCGGTCCTGTAGCTCCTGAGGACCCTCCTGAAGCTCGTTGATCAGTCGGTCGACCTTGTTGATGAACAGGACTGGTTTCACGCCCTCCCTCAACGCCTGCCGGAGAACGGTCTCCGTCTGCGGCATCGCACCCTCGACGGCGTCGACGACGACGACGGCGCCGTCGACCGCGCGCATCGCACGTGTGACGTCGCCGCCGAAGTCCACGTGGCCGGGGGTGTCGATGAGGTTGATGAGGAAGTCGTCGCCCTCGTAGTCGTGGACCATGCTGACGTTGGCGGCGTCGATTGTGATGCCGCGCTCCTGCTCGTCCTCCTTGGTGTCCATGAACAGCTGCTCGCCAGACAGCTCCTCGCTTATCATGCCTGCGCCGGCGAGAAGGTTGTCCGTCAGAGTGGTCTTCCCGTGGTCGACGTGAGCCACGATTCCTATGTTCCGGATGAACTCGGGGTCGTCCATCAGGTCGGTGCACTGATCTACGATCTGTTCGCGTCTACCCATGGGTCAATCGTTGGGTGATGAAAGGCGGAAACGGGGTAAAAGGATACTGGTTTGGGGTGCTGTAGAACGAGGTGTCGGGGGAGGTCAGGGTTCGTACGTCGCGTAGCTGGATGGCGTCTCCCACAGCCGAACCGCCGACACGGGATGCCCCTCGCTTTCGGCGTACTCGTAGATCTCGCGGGCGATGTTCTCCGCCGTCGGGTTGTCGTCCATGAGGTAGATGGGTTCACCCTCCTCCTCTAGCACCTCCACCAGGGGGTCGTCCTCTCTGACGAGCATCGCGTGATCCATCTCGCTGTCTATCCATCTTTTCACGTCGCGTTTGATGTCGCCGAAGTCCACGACCATGCCGCGTTCGTCGAGCTCCCTGCTCTCTAGCTCTATCTCCGCGACGCCGTTGTGTCCGTGGACGTGCTGGCATTTGCCGTCGTAGTTACGGAGGCGGTGGCCGTAGCAGAACTCTATCTCCTTCGTGACCTTGTACATGGTAGCAGGGGTACAGCCGCGCACGTAAAGCAGTTGCCGAAGAGAGGGACCGAGGTAGCTGACCTGAAGAACTTTGGTCGAGACGGAAGCGTCTGCTGCCGAGACGGTCACGGCGGTCCGTCCACCCATCTGCCGTCCGCCATCACCGTCGCCACCGACGTCCAGGCTTCAGCGGACTCCAGCGGGTCCTCCTCGAGCACTACGAACGACGCGCGGTAGCCCTCCCGCACCATGCCGAGGTCTTCGAATCCAGCGAGCTGAGCCGCCGTCCTCGTCGAAGCCTCGAGCACATGCTCAGGAGACATACCGTGCTCCGCCATCAACCGTAGTTCCTCCAGGTTCTCGCCGTGTCGGTTGTACGCGGTGCCCGCGTCCGAACCCATGGCGATGGAGACACCTGCGTCGATGCAATGTCTGAAAGACGAGTTCAGCCCCTGCCTCAGCTTCCTCGCGCGTTCGACTGAACCATGCTCGTGCTCTATCTTCATCTCGGTCGCTTTCGCGGTCGGCACCCAGTAGGTCTTCGTCTCCGATAGCTCCCGCGCCGCCTCGCGGTCGATGTACTTCCCGTGTTCGACGCTGGTGACACCGGCGCGTATCGCCCGCATCACTCCGGTCTTGGCTTCCGCGTGAGCGGCGACGGGGACGCCGTGCATCCTCGCTATCTTCACCACCTCCTCGAGCTCGTCCAAGGTCATCTCGGGTCCGCCTTCGCGGCGGCTGTGGTAGGCGCTCGCCGTCGCCATGCACTTGAGGACGTCGGCGCCGTCCGCCAGCTGTTCCCGCGCGGCCTTCCGGAACTCTGCTGCGCCGTCGGCAACACGTGATATCTCGTGGAAATGACCGCCGGTCGTCGTCAGTGCGCGTCCGCAGGCCTTCACCCGTGCGCCGTCTACTTCATCGGCTTCGACGGCTTCTCCGGCCTGGATGACGACGTCGCTTGCGGCGTTGAGGTCGCGGACGCCGACGACGCCGGCTTCCAGCGACCGCCGGAGGTTCTGCTTCACGCGGCTTTCGACGTCTCCATGGGTTCCTTCTACCGAGTCGGGGTCTCCGTCGCTGGTGAGGTGGACGTGGCAGTCGACGACGCCGGGCGCGACGTACAGGCCGTCGAGGCTGTAGACCTCGTCTTCTCCCACCGGTACTTCGCCGGTGGATTCCACGTATCCGTCTCCCACGGAGATGTCGCCCTGTCGCCTGCCTTCGCTGTCGCAGATCACACAGTCTCTCAGTATCAACGAACCAGATACGATGTCATCGGACAAAAGCTTGGGTGGCCTCGACGGCTAATGGACGGACGGCTACTGCAAGAGTGCATGTCAGTAGATGAGTCGGCCGCCGTCGACGGGTACGACGGCGCCGGTGACGAACCCGGCTTCCACGAGGTACTCGACGGCGTGCGCGACGTCGTCCGGCGACCCCACGCGGTCGAGCGGCGTCTTCTCGAGGATGCGTTCGACGTCTTCGTCGGTGTAGCTCGACGGCAGCATCACCGGTCCCGGTGCGACTGCGGCGACTCGGACGTCGGGCGCCAGCTCCTTCGCGAGCCCCTTCGTCATGGCGATGACTCCGGCTTTCGTCGTGCAGTAGGGGACGTGGTTCTGGTACGGCCGGAAACCCGCCCAGTCCGCGATGTTGACGATGACGCCGTCGTCTTCCATGCGTTCGCTCGCCTGCTGGCTGGTGAAGAACGGGCCCCTGAGGTTGACGTCGAACAACCTGTCCCAGTCGTCTTGCTCTACCTCTCCTACGGGGGTGGGGTAGAAGACGCTGGCGCTGTTGACGAGGACGTCGAGACCGTCGAACGCGTCGGCGGCGTCGTCGACGACGGACTCCGCTTCATCCACCTTCGAGAGGTCGCCCTGCACCGTCGCCGCCGAGACCCCGTGTTCGCGTATCTCCTCCGCGGTCTCCCGTGCTTCCTCGTCGCTCGTCCGGTAGTGCACTGCGACGTCGCAGCCCGCGTCCGCGAGCCGCAGCGCTATCCTCCTGCCGACCCTGACGGCGCTTCCGGTGACGAGCGCCTTCCTGCCTTCGAGGTCCATACGACGTAGTCGGGGGCTGGCTCCGTATCGTTTTCCCCTCCGGGGACGTCGGTCGACCACTGGAACGGAACGTTGACCGCAGGTTACTTCGACGCCCTCCTCCATCGAGGGAGTATGTCCGCGGTCTGCGTGTTGTTCAGCGGCGGCGTCGAGAGCGCCTACCTCCTCCATCTGGCTCGGGAGAACCCCGGCGACGTCCATCCCGTCTACGTCCGCAGCGGATACCGGTGGGAGGACGTCGAGGTCGAGTTCGCGCGCAGCTACCTCGACATCGTCGACGCCCCCCAGCTCGACGTGCTGGAGGCGCCCGCCGACGACGTAGACGGCGAGTCGTGGGCGTTCACAGGCGACGTACCGGGACCCGACGACGACGGCGGCCACTACCTCCACGGCAGGAACGTGCTCGCGTTCTCGAAGGCCGCCGTCTACTGCTCCGTCGAAGACATCCACGAGATACATCAGGGCGCGCTCGCCTCCAACGACTTCCCCGACGGCACCCGTGAGTTCGACGACGCGTTCGAGCGCGCTCTCTCCATCGGCCTCGACCACGACGTCGAGTTCAGGCGGCCGCTCTCCGATTTCGTGAAGCACGAGGTGATAGCCCGCGCCGTAGACGACGCTGACTTGCCTCTAGAGCACACGTTCTCCTGCCTGGATCCCGTCGAAGGCCGCCACTGCGGCCGCTGTCTCAAATGCCACGACCGGAGAATGGGTTTCGAGGAAGCGGGTGTCAGCGACTCCACGGAGTACGTCAACGAACCACAAACCACGGGTTGAACACGCCGCCTTCCATCGGTTTCTAGGTTAGCCACGGTTTTTGCCGGTAAGGGCAAGGCTTTATTACCCACCGTTCTACATAGGGCTGAAGCATGGTGGAGGAGATCACGACCGACGAGCTCGAGTCGAAGCTCGATGACGAGGACGTCCAGATCCTCGACATCCGAGAGCAGATGGAGGTAAGCCAGACGGAAGGCGGCTTCGTGCCCGGCGCGGAGCACCTGCCGATGAGCCGTCTTCCCATGGAGATGAACCAGCGTGACTGGTCTGACGAGATCTACGTGATCTGTCGCCATGGAAACAGCAGCCTCCAGGCCGCCCGCCTCCTCCTCGCCTACGAGGGCGTAAGCGACGACGCACGCGTCGCATCGGTCGCCGGCGGCTACCTCGACTGGGACGGTGACCTCGACTACGATGTCGCTCGCGCGGAAGCGAAGGCAGCGGTCTAGACCTATCAGACGTACAGTCTCTTCAGCAGCAGATACCCGACAGCGAACGGAGCAGCGACAGCCACGCCGTATACCGCGAACCTGAGGACCGCGAGCACTAGTGCTACGGCGTAGAAGGGAGCGGCTACCAGTGCCGCCGCAGCCGAGGACACGGAGTCGACGGCTGATGCAAGCGAGCCGCGTGCGTCTTCGCGGAAGCCACCGGAGACGATCGAAGTCTCCTTCTCCTCCTGGAACTCGACTTCGAGAGTCGGCTGACCTCCCCTTCGCTCCAACTCGGACACGTCGTACTCGAGGTCGTTCAGCTCGCGCGCGAGCTCCACGGGTCTGTCAGTGAACCGGGATATGGATTCGACGTCCGAGGCCGACAGCTCCGACGCGTCGGCGTCCTCGTACCCTTCGAGGAGGTCTTCGTAGAGCTCGAGCGTGTACACCAGTATATCTATCTCGTTACGCGTCTCCCCGACGACGACAGCGTCGTAGCCGACCTCGCTTTCGACGACGTCGAACTCCTGCTTCGCGGTCTCGACGGCTTCCTCGAACTCGTCGTCTGGAACCCGGACCTCGACCGTGTAGGAGACGACGTCCGAGGTCTCTCTGCGTTCCTCGGTCACGGGCTCGCCGCCAATCCGTGTCACCAGCTCCTGGAGCTCACGCGCTTCTTCGTCGGCGTCCTCTGACATGATCTCCATCCAACCCGTCTGTACCTCGACCTCGTCCTGTGGATGCCAGCGTTCGTCGACGGGTGCGTCGCTCTGCACCTCCTCACCTAACCCGAGGACGAAGCTCCCCAGGAGGACTGCGGCGACCCCCACAGCTAACACGAGAGCAAGGAGGGCTGTCGCTCCCTTCAGCTGTTCTCTGGTTTTTTCACGCACTGTGACCTCCTTCGTTCGGTTCGAAGTCAGGTCGTTGATCTGGAACGAGTCTCAATCTCGACACCCGCTTGAGAATGTAACAACCATGGTGCTTAACTCCCTATGAACGTTCAGAAAGTATGCAGCTTTATGCCCGTGTCTACGGGGTTATACCGTATCTTACAGGTTGTTACATAGGTTTACGGCTGCAGTAACTCCGGCTTAACAGAACCTAAAGCAGCTTCCACGCGCTCGGCATACCGTCCCCAGCGTCATCGAGCGCCTGCTTCGCAGACTCTGACACCGCCCAGTACTTGCCCTTGTGTCGGACGAGGTCGGCGTCCTCCAGCCGTGACAGCACGGCGCCGAGGCTGCCGCGTTTGATCCCGACTTCGTCGTGGATCTCGCTCTGGGTGTACGCCTTGCTGTCGTTCTCCACGAGGAACTCCAGCACCGTCTCCGCGTGCGTGCCCTCGCCGACGTCGAGCGCCTCCGGAGAACCACGCTCGAACTCCTCCCGGTCTATAGGCATGTGTTCGAGTTTCGACTGCAGGGAGAAATAGCTTTTCCGCGCACCAGAGACATTGGCTCTCACGCCATCAGGAAGACGACGGCTACTCCAGTGGCGGCGGTCGACACGAGCACGAAGCCGACGCGTAAGCCGAGCGCCCAGGTGCCGAGCACGAGCGCTAGACCGAACTTCGTCAGGGTGTTGGCGGCGGCTCCGATCACGATACCGGTGACGGCGGTGGACTCGGTGACCGCGCCTTCGGCGGCTAGCCGGCTCAACGACAGCGTGATCGCGTCGGCGTCCGCCAACCCCGACACCAGCGCGGTGACGTACACCCCTGATTCACCGAACGCGTCGGCGGCGACGTCTGTCGCCAGCAGGATGACGGCGAAAACTGCGCCGAAAGCTAACGCGGGACGCAGCCTGAACGGATTGTCGAGCTCGACCTCCGCGAAACCCCCTTCACCGGTTCCCTGACCACCGTTTGGGTTCGCCTGACTCCCGTCTCTAGAGGAGTTCTCGATCTCTACAACATCTCCATCCCCCGCTACTTCGTCCCCGTCTTCTGGATCTGGGTCCACACCGTCGTACCTGCGGTCGAACACTCTCTCGGTCTCCCCTCTCAGAAGCAGGACGTACGACAGGAGGATGCCGACCGCCAGCATAGCGGCGACCGGCGGAAGCAGCCCCGGCAGAAGCCGGGGGTTGACCACCGCTACCTCGATTACTACCCGGGGGAACATCGCCATCGAAGCCACCGCGATAGCGAACGCGTACAGGTTCGTCAGCGGTATCTCGCGGCGTGCGCGCGCCGTCATCGCGAGCGTAGTCGCCGTCGACGACGCCATCCCACCCAGCAACCCCGAGAGAGCGATGCCCTTCTCCGCGCCCATGTACTTCGTCAGGAGGTAGGCTCCCAGACTGATGCCGCTGACCAATACCACCATCAGCCAGACGAACCGCGGGTTCAGGGCTAGGCCGTCGTATATCTCTATCTCCCGAGCCGGGATCAACGGCAGTACGACGAGCGCGACGACGAGGAACTTCATCGTATGCCTGAGCTCGTCCTCCCCGATACTGGCGACGAAGCCGTGGGCGGCTTCCTTGAACGAAAGCACCGCAGCCGTCAGGGTGCCGAGCACTATCGCCCACACCATGGCTTCCTCGGAATGCACCGCCATGGCGCCGAAAGCGAACGTCAGCAGCGTCGCGAACGCTGTCGTGGTGCCGGGGTCGTCGACGACGAACGCCTTGGCCGAGTACGCAACGACGACGATTGCGGAGACCACGAGGAACGTGGGCAGGAGCAGGTGGGGGAGGAACACGTTGGTGACTGCTGCGAGCAACGCCACGAGAGGCAGCGTCCGGACTCCTGCGAAGTAGCCCGCGCTTTCGCTGCGTTCGCGTTCGAGACCCAGGAGGACGCCGATGCCGAAGGCGACGGCTAACCCCACGGCAGGCGTCATCCCCTCATGCAACGTTGTAGCTAGAACCTCCAATGTCTCTCCCTCGACTACTTCGTGCTGGAGCGTGATAAATCACCTACAGAGCTCCAGGTGGCTGCAGTCTACAGGTTGTTCAGGTTCACGCCACCTGAAGCCACGGTGTAGTTACCGCGTCTGACATGTACGCAGCTAGTTTGAAGTACCGATACGAAGTTTAAGTGCTGCGGCGTCCAACGTCGAATCCGCTATGGCGCATCATGGACACCACGAGCTACCGGAGCTACCGTACGACTACGACGCACTCGAACCACACATCAGCGAACAGGTGGTGCGCTGGCACCACGACACCCACCATCAGGGCTACGTAGACGGCCTCAACAGCGCGGAGGAGACCTTGGCGGAGAACCGCGAAAGCGGGGACTACAGCGGCAGCGCAGCCGCCATACGGTCGGTGACGCACAACGGCAGCGGCCACTACCTCCACCACCTGTTCTGGGAGAACATGAGCCCCGACGGCGGCGGAGAACCCACCGGAGAGCTCCGCGACCGCATCGAAGAGGACTTCGGCAGCTACGAAGCGTGGAAAGGCGAGTTCAAGGCCGCCGCATCCGCCGCAG
Source organism: Euryarchaeota archaeon Ods02 (assembly GCA_028751075.1). Lineage (GTDB taxonomy): Archaea > Halobacteriota > Halobacteria > Halobacteriales > Halorutilaceae > JAQZDA01. The sequence goes on from JAQZDA010000022.1 coordinate 17,566, forward strand.
GCGGATGGTCTTTGCTCGTCTACGACCCCGTCGACAAGAAACTCCGAAACCTCGTCGTCGACAAACACGATCAGGGCGCGCTCTGGGGCGCACACCCCATCCTCGCGCTCGACGTCTGGGAGCACAGCTACTACCACGGCTACGGCCCCGCGCGCGGCGAGTTCATAGACGCGTTCTTCGAAGTCGTAGACTGGAGCCACGTCGCAGACGAGTACGCGAAAACGACGTCTAACCACGAGTAGAGAAACTGGATTCCTCTTTCTTTCGAGCTACGAGTTCGAAGTTTCTGGCTGTAGCCATCTACATGTGTCCTGGAAGCAGGTTTTTGATCTGGCCGCGTACCTGGTGTCGTCGCTACCTTTGACTGGTGCCTGGACTGCTTGCTGCGTTCATCTTCTATCGACACGAAGAGATTCGCGTTCCCCGCGATAGACGCTGGCTCCTGTACTGATGGCAGCCAGTATCTCGGTGACCCGCGCAGTCGATGGATTTATCAGAATGACAGGGTGAGAGAGTTCGCCTGAAGGTGTCGACAAAAGTGTAAACTCTTCTACAGCAACTTCCTCCTCGCTATCTTACGATCTAACCTCAACCACCTGGTTCCTCATCTGGTTCGGCGCCGGCTTCGTCTCCCGCTCCGTCTATCGTTTCCCCTGCGTCGTCGATTCCTTCGTCTTCGACCTGTTCTTCGTCAACGATATCCTCTTCCTCTATCTCCGGTCTTTCCAGGTCCTCCTCGTCTATTTCAACCAGCTCGACGTCCACGGTTTCACCGAAGTAGACGTCGGACTCTGTCACATCTACGTTCCCTGTTTCCTCGGGTTCACCTATCACCTGGGTATCTCCCAGTACCTCTGCAACACCTACTTGACCTACGTAGACCTCGTAAGGTCCTTCTGGTTCGACTGCGGAGTTCGTTCCTCCTTCGTCAACTCCTACGTCGTGTTCGCTGGCGTACGGCACGGTCATCTCGAACTCTCCGTCTTCGTCCGTGGTGGTGTTCTGGACGTAGCTGAAGGACCTGTCGGTGTTCTCGGTCTCCAGGTTGACGATAGCGAACACCAGTTCGTCGGAGGCGTTGGCTTCACCCGTCAACTTAGCACCTTCCACACGTTCGTATGTCTTCACCGACGCCTCGGCACGGATGTCGTATAGATATGCGTTACCTCCTGCAGGCATAGCCTGATCCCGCTGGAACATCTGCCCAGCCTCCTGAATCGACAGACCGGTGCCAGGTATCTCGCCGTCGTAGCTGTCGCGCATGAACAGCTGGTTCACCTGCTGCTGCCCCGTCCCGAGGTCGACGCTGGAGCTTATCATGCCGTAGGTCTCCGTCTCGTGCACCAAGCGGTAGCTCTCCATCGACCGGGCGTCGTCGAAGTACAGCCTCGACAGCGTCGTCTCGTCGTAGCCGTCACCCGTCGCCGGCAGCGACTCCGTGAAGTTCTCCCCGAGCTGTATCTCCTTCAGGTCGATGTAGTCCTCGCCCGTGAACCCCGTCCAGGTGCCGATAGCGCCGAACTTACCCGCCGCCATCTGATCGTCGATCATCACGTAACGCGTGTCCTCGTTCGCCTCCTGGAACCCCTGCTGGTCGACAATGTCGCGGAGCTCGTCGTCGGACATCTCGTGCGTATGTGGGTCGGGTTCGAGGGACGGCAGGGCGTCCAGTATCAGGTTCGAGCGCTCCTCTGACTGAGACACCAGGTAGTCGGACGCCATCTGGTTACCCTGCTGGAACGGGTTCGCGTTCGGCACACGCTGCCCGACGTGCATTATCCAGTGGCCGTAGTCCCACCACGATATAACCCCGTAAGACCCTTCGAGAGGCGACTCGTCGACTGGGTAGTCGAAGTCTCCGTCTTCCGGCGTCGGGTAGTTCTCCAGGTAGTCGACCTCTGGCTCTGGCGTGTTGTCCTCCATCCAGTCGAGCGCGTCCTGCTGCCATGGCTGGTCTCCGCCGGCGCGGACGCTTTCCCACGCAGGTGACATTCCCGCTCCTATAGGGAAGACGAGCACCGGGAGGAACAGGAACAGTATCATGACGATGGCGATGACCTGATACCCCTTGACATCGAGGACGCTTTCTCCGAGGTTCTCCAGGCTGTCCACCTCTATCTCGAGGTCGTCGAGGTCCAGCAGCTTCACTGCGTGGTATATTCCGTACGCCGTAAACACCGCTACGGCGAGGGCGACGTAGTACCCGAAGCGGGACTGCGTGAAGTAAGCGGAGTACATGGTGGCGCCCCAGAGAAGCAGTATAAGCTCCAGGGGTCTGTTCTTCGTCACCACGCGGATCAAAGCCCAGATGAGGCCGAGGAGACCCATCACGAAAAGCAGTCCGAACTCCGATATCCCCTGAAGCCATCTGGCCGGCGACTGCTCCGCTATAGTCTGCGCGCCAGGAGAGGCGAGATATCCGAAGCTGTATATCCGCGTCACTAAGCTCTCGAACATCTCTATCAGACCAGTCAACCAGAGGAAGACGATACCTACGAGGAACAGTGCGCCGACCGCTGCAGGGTAAGCTTCCCGGCTGTAGTCCTCACTCTCGAGGTAGGTCGCTACTCCGTGGAGGAACAGTATGCCTGCACCGGTCGCGGCGAGCGTGATCGGCTGTAGGCTGGAGAAGCTAGCTCCGTGTATCCGGAACTGCAGGCCCATGAGGAGCACGTAGAGCATGACCGGTACCGCCGCGAGCAAGAAGACTCCGCCGGTGACCAGCGCGAGGTACTCCGTGGGTCTCCCCTTGACGTGGTCCCTGACCATCTGCACGACTATCGCTAGACCGAAGGGCACCACTACGAAGATGCCTGCCGGCCACGTGAGCACGTACATCGAGAGAGCGAGCGCGCCCACGACGACTCCCGTGAACGCAGGCTTCAGACCCTCCCAGTCGCGGTCCTGTAGGTGTGCTACAGTGGGTTTCTCCGTGTAGGCGCGGTTCACCGCGAACAGCAGCCCGAACACCGCGAACGTGATGAAGAAAGCCTCAGCGGACTGATGCTGTGCGTTCCCGAACGTCGTCCTGTTGAGGAACTGTCCCGTCACCAGCGCTAGAGATAGAACTGCGACGAGAGCGTAAACCCTGTCTGTCACCTGTCTAGCGACGAGGTAGACGGGGACTGCGCAGGCTGCTCCGAACGCCACCGGTGCGAAGGCGGTGACGAGCTCGAGCTGGTACTGCGACGGGTCGCCGAGACCGACGATCATCGCGAAGAACACCGTTATCTGGTTGAACAGGCCGCCGAAACCCGTGGATGAGAACGATCCGTAGGGGAAATGCGTGTAGACGTCGAACGGGAAGGTAGCGGGGTAGTTCGCCGCTATGAACTCGTTCACCCTAATATGGTACCATGGGTCGTTCGCGGTGAAGAACACCTGTCCATCGGATATAGCGCGGTCTCTCGGTAGAAGCCTTATCCACGTCATGTACGCCATCATCACGAGGACGAAGACGTGAGGTACGTACCGTTCCAAGGAGTCGTAGTCCTGTAGGTTCATCACCCAAACGACGCGGGTATAGTTCTTTAAACCTGTCGATACCGTGGGCTAACGGTATCCCAGGTCCTCTAACCTACGCTCCGTGAGTCCAGACACATGCGTAGTCTGCTCCGCCCCTCCGGGGAACTCCGGTAGAGCTTCCACGAGACGGCTCGCGACCTCCTCCGGTGGTTCACCTAGCTCGTCCTCCGGCATCCCGAAGAACTCCTCTACTCCGTGGGACGGTGAAGACATCAGCTTCCACCCGGAGGCGTACACCGCTTTCTTCTCGTGACCTGACGTCGACCCTTCGACGAATATCGGGCCCTCGTCCTGTCTTTCCCGTCTGAGGCTGACGCCTGAAGTCTCGAGCGCGTCGTCCAGTCCCGCCATCTCCAGCAATGTGGGGGCGAGGTCGACGAGCGACGTCCTCCTGTCTTCGGAGACGTCGAGGCCGTCCGCGAGCAGCGGGACACGCGTGATGCACTCGTAAGGCGCGCCGCCGTGATCGACGCAGCCGGTGCCGTCGAACCGTTCCACGTCGAACTCGACGTCGTCCCAAAGCGCTTCTCCGTGGTCGCTGGTGACGACGAAGACCACGTCGTCCAGAAGGTTATCCAGTCTCTCGTACAGCTTGGCAACCTCGTCGTCGACGTAGTCGACGGAGGCCTGGTACAGTTTCTTCCGGTTCTCACGGTACCTTCGACATTCACCCTCGCAGTCGACGTCGTCTTCGAACCTCCAGTTCTCGATGCCCTCTATGTTCTCGACGCCGTGTCGGCTCCGGTAGATATCCGGCGGGTCGACGGGTATGTGAGGCTCCGCGAGATGGAGGAAGCTGAAGGTTCGTGTGTCCTGCCGGCTCTCCAGCCAGTCGAGGTAGTCGTCGAAGACGTCCGCTGCGGTGGAGTTGACCTTGTGGTACAGCCGGTGACGGTGGAACCTGCCCGAGAGAGCGACGAACGGTGTGTCGTGTCCGAACCCGCCGTAAGTCCGGTATCCAGCGGCCGCCAGAACCTCTGTCAGGGTTCTGCGGTCTTCGTCCATCCTGGGCGGAAGCTGGAACGACTCGATGTAGTCGTCGTGACGTCTGGTCGCACCGTGTTCGAAGGGATAGAGACCCGTCAAGATGGAGGATACAGCGGGGAAGGTCCAGGTGCCGGGAGTCAACGCATCCGTCGTACCGTCCAGACCGTCGAAGAAGGGTGTGACGTCCGGGTCGACGGCGTCTCCCCGAAGTGCATCCACCACCACGAAGACAACGTGTTCCGGAGCGTCGGAGGAAGGCTGTAGAGAGCCGACGTCCTTCGACGCGAAGGCTCGGTCGGCTTTCTTCGTCTGGTAGAGGTCGTACGGCACCGCCGCCGCACGTTTCGCCGTGTCGGGAAGCATCTCGATTAGGCGGCGTTTGAAGTTCACGGAACCTCTAGCTGCGCGAGGCGTTTCTTTCTTTCGAGTAACGCTTCTTCATAGCCTCCTTCGGTAGCACCTACCCTCGAGACAGCCGCAGCACCCATCTCGCAGACCCATCTAACTGTCTCGCACGACCTCTTCCTTCACGTCGTCGGCGTGCTCGTCCGCGAGCCTTACGGGTTCCGGGAGCTTGTACGCGGACACGGTTGATTCGACCAGAGAGACCGCCGTCTCGGCGTCCAACCTGTGTCCTGGACTCACGTACAGCGGGTTTATCCTTCCGCTGGAGTCCTGCTTGCCCTGGAACGCGTATCCCAGAGTCGTCTCGGCTGGTGCTTCGACATCTCCATCGGCTTCCACCCTGACACGCTCTCCCTCCTGTAGTCCGTCGACTTCGTCCACGGGGTATCCGCAGAGCAGGTTCTTCGCCACTCCGACGGCGTGGGCGTCGAAGAGGACGCCGACGTGGGTCGCGAGACCCGCCTGTCTATAGTGTATCCTTCCGCTGCCGTCGAACAGCACGGCGTCGGGCGTCAGCTCGAGCCGCTGGAGCGCGGCGGCTGCCGCCGCTCCCTCGCGATACGCCAGCAGACCGGGTACGTACGGTACCTCCACCTCGGTTACGGCGTCGACCCTCTCGACGACCTCTCCGTCCCGCAGCACCACCGCGGCGCTGACGGCTTTGTCTCCGTGGAACGCCTGATCCACCCCTGCTACCACCGAGAACTCTTCGACCTCCAATCCACCGCTCCAGTCGGCTTCCTCGGCTATCTCCCTCTGCATCTCCTCCATCTCGCCTCTGTCGAGCTCCGGATCCGGTCTGAACCAGGGTCTCCTGATCTTCATGTACTGATCCTCATGCGTGTAGTCTCCCATTTCCCTCTACCATCAGAGAAGTTTTAACAGTTGTCGACATCATGAACCGTATGAGCCTGCTCGTAGCAGCCGCCGTCGGGCTGCTCCTGCTGACCGCTCTCCCGTACGTACTGTATCTCTCGCTGTACTTTCTCCTACGTCCGTCGGGGTCTCCCGCGGAGAAGACCGACGTGGAGCCCACGGTGAGCGTGGTTCTACCCACCTACAACGAGGAAGGTATAGTGGAGAACAAGCTCGACGACGTCACCTCGCTGGACTACCCGATGGAGAAGATGGAGGTAGTGATAGTCGACTCAAGCACCGACGACACCCGCGGTATAGTCCGCGACTACTTCGCCGACCGCGAACACCCGGAGCTAGTTCTGCTGGAGGAGGACGACCGCCGCGGTCTGGCGCCGGCGTTGAACGACGCCTACGCGGCGGCGTCGAACGAGGTCGTCGTGAAGACCGACTGCGACAGCTACGTGGCGGAGGACGCGGTTCGGGAGGCGGTAGCGAACCTCGCGGACCCCGAAGTCGGCGCCGTCACCGGTACGAACGCCGAGGTGCTCGGAGGTAGCGACGTCGAGGAAGGGTACCGCGGGGTTCAGGCGCTGATCCAGACGCTGGAGTCTCACCTCGACTCGACGTTGATCTTCCACGGTCCGTTCTCCGCGTTCGAGAACGACAGCATCGTACCCCTGGATCCTAACTCGCTGGCGGACGACACAGAGCTCGCCCTGAAGATACGGCGGAACGGTGAACGCGTACTGTTCGACCCCAGGATAAGGTACAAGGAAGCGAGTCACTCGGAGTTCAGGAAACGCAGACGTCAGAAGGACCGCCGCGGAGTCGGATTGATCCGGCTGCTGCTCCAGCATCGGGACGCCCTCGGGGGCTACGGCAACTACGGACGCGTGGTGCTGCCGTTCAACTGGTACTTCATGATCCTGTCTCCGTGGATGCTCCTCCTGTCCTTCCTCCTAGTGACCGCTGCGGCCGCGTCTACCCACCCCGCGTTCGGTGTTCTGCCGCCCGCCGCGCTCGCCGTCTTCGTAGCGTTAGGTCACAGCGACCGGCTCGGCCCGCTGCAGCCGTTCTACTCGGTCTTCGACACACAGGTGTCGCTGCTGCGTGCTTCGCTGGAGCTCGTGACGGGGGAGAGCGACGGGACCTGGGAGGTCGACGAGGAGCTGCGGGAGGCGTACGACTGATGGCTCCCTCGCCGAAGCTCGATCCGGCTGGAGGGTTCGGGCGTTGACTTCGGGTGGACGCGTTCTGGTCACCGGAGGAGCTGGCTTCATCGGCAGCTACCTCGTGGAGGAGCTACATCAGCGACACGAGGTCCAAGTTCTGGACACATTCGCCGACGGAGAGCCAGATAGGCTGCCCGACGACGTCGGACGCCACGAGGTAGATCTACTGGACGTCGATGCGGTGGACGACGTGGTCTCCCGTGGGTTCGACGTCGTCTACCATCTGGCGGCGGAACCGGACGTTCAGGTTGGTGTCGACGACACCCGGATACACACGCGGCAGAACGTTGACGCGACGTTGAACCTGCTGGAGGCGATGCTGGAGCATGACGTCACCCGTGTCGGCTTCACCTCTACCTCCACGGTGTACGGTGAAGACGTCGAATACCCGACGCCGGAGAGCTACGGACCTCTGGAGCCGATATCACTGTACGGCGCGTCGAAGCTCGGCGCCGAAGGACTGATGACCGCGTTCGCCGGTACCCATGGCTTCGACGTCACCGTCTTCAGGCTCGCTAACATCGTCGGAGGAGGCGGCCACGGCGTGGTGCCGGACTTCGTCCGGAAGCTACAGGAGTCTCCGGAGGAGCTGGAGATACTCGGCGACGGCCGGCAGCGGAAGAGCTACCTGCACGTCTCCGACTGCGTCGCCGCCATCCGAGCCGGCGTCGAGGAAGGAGAGTCCACGTTCTACAACGTCGGCAGCGAGGACACGGTGTCAGTCACGGAGATAGCGGAGATAGTCAGCGAGGAGATGGACCTCGACCCCGAGTTCAGCTACACCGGCGGTGAACGCGGCTGGAAGGGCGACGTACCAAGGATGCGGCTCTCCGTCACCAAGCTACAGGACGAGACTAGCTGGAGTCCCGGCCACGACAGCAGGGAAAGCGTCAGGAAGGCGGCGGAGGAGGTGCTGAAGGAGGCGTGACGGAAGACGGTGGTTCGGCCGGAGATGATTCCGAGGAAGACGGTTCGGAAGGAGATCTAGACAGCAGCTCCGGCTTGCCCTCTGTATGCGTCATTACATCTCCCATCGGCTCGGGTGACACTCAGGTTCATGGGTTGATGGAGATACTCGGTGCTCTGACGTCGGTCTACCTCGTAACCGCGAACCTACCGGAAGACTCCGCTATAAGAAGGAACTTCGACTTCGTCAACTTGACAGATAGACGAGAAGTGGACAGCATACCCCGGGCTGCGTGGGAGTTCGTCGTGAACCAGGTCAAGATGGCTCGAGAGGTGGCGGGTAGAGATGAAGACGTCGCCCTGTTCTACGGAGCGACGTCCTACCTACTTCCGACTCTGGCTGCGAAGCTCTCGAGCAAGACCATCGTCGTTCTGCCTCGCGCCGACGTCCCCCTCGACCTCAAGCTCCGGTGGCAGGAACGCGTTCCTCGGTTTGTCGCGTGGTTCTTCGCGTCCTTGGTCGCCGTGCTCGAACGCACGTGCTACCGCATCGCGGACGCCGTCGTCGCCTACTCTCCGGGCATGGCTGACGAGCTCGGACTCCGGCGGTACGAGCACAAGCTCTACACTTCGGGCGCCAGGTACGTCGACACCGACGAGTTCCATCCGAAGACCCCCTACGACGAACGCCGCACCCTCGTCGGCTACCTCGGACGCATCGAACGGAACAAAGGCGTGGAAGAGCTCGCGGAAGCCGCGAAGCTGCTCTCCACCGACGTCGACTTCCTGTTCGCCGGCGACGGCAGGATGCTCGACTGGCTCGAGTCCGAGATGGAGGAAGAAGTAGAGGAAGGGGCCGTGGACCTACGTGGATGGGTGGATCACGAGGATGTACCCGACGTACTCAGCGAGATGAAGTTACTGGTGATGCCTTCGGAACCCACGGAGGGTCTGCCGACGGTCATCCTCGAAGCGCTGGCGTGCGGCACCCCTGTCTATGCATCCCCTGTCTCGGGAGTACCCGATGTCGTCAAGGAGGGAGAGACCGGCTGGCTTATGCACGATAGATCACCGCATATGATAGCTGGGGAGATAGGCCAGATTCTCGACGAAGATCTGGAGGAGGTCAGCGACCGCGCGCGAAAGCTGGCTGTGGAAGAGTACTCTTTCGACGCGGCTGTCGAACGTTACCGCCGGATCCTGACTCAGCTGTAACTAGGATGTAACTTCGAGTGTGGCTGCCTGAGGTCACGAAGTCTACTTTTTCTCCGCCACCGCTACTATGGAGTGACCTGTCAAGGTGTCGAACCCGACGTACCTTATTCCACGGGTGATCACCGAGTCGATACCTTCGAGGGACTAGGTGTTAGCGAACACAGGTGCTTTCGCGTACGTGAACTTCGTCATCTCGAGACCGTGTCTTGATATCAGCTCGTCGAGTGTGCTTCTGTCGAACCAGCACGTGTGTTCCGGGTTTATCCCTACTTCTCCGATGAGCAAGGCTTCGAAGAACCGTCTCATGTACCAGGGGTTCGGCGTCGTCAGAACGAGCTTGCCGTCGTCGTCGTCGAGGTGGCTGTGTACACGTTCGAGGAACCTCCCTGGGTTGGAGAGGTGTTCGATGAGCTCGCCCGCGGTCACGACGTCGAACTCACGGTCGAGGTCGAACGACTCCGCGTCGGCGCAGATGGCGTCGTATCCCCTGTCGTTAAGCTCCTGCACGTCCTCTTCGAGGATGTCCATCCCTAGCACGTCGTCGGAGACTCCACATAGCTCCCTGTGTAACCAGTGGTGCTGGGTCTCCTCCTGCTTCTTCGCAGTATGACCTACGCAGCCGATATCCAGGACGCTGTCTCCCGTGTCCACCTCCTCGAGAACCATGTCGATGCGAGGATGATGCGGTATTATCCTCGTAACCTCGCCCTGCTCGTCCTCAGCTGGGTTACCGTCCATCGTCATAAAACACCTCGAACCCGAACAAAGAGGTTTCGGCTACAGTTCACCTGCAGTTTTATAGGGTGCGATCACCCTTCTTCGAAGGCGAGTCAAATGAAGCATGTCGGCCATCGTTAACGTAATTTACGTCCACCTCGTCCCTCTGTTTGATGGAACGATCTCCGGATAGGATAGCTTACACTCCCGTCGTAGCTGATCTCTTCCACTACGGACATCTAAACGTACTTGAGACGGCTAGGGAGGAGTCTGACTACCATGTCTGCGGTGTCATAACGGACGAGGCTGCGAACACGTACCGTCCCCGTCCGATAAGCAACTACGAGGAACGCGAAGCGGTTGTCGAAGCCGTCGAGTACGTCGACGAGGTGATGGCTCAGAACGACCGTGACCCCACGGACAACCTCCGCCAGCTGCACGAGAAATACCCCGACGCGGAGATACTTCTGGTGCATGGGGACGACTGGGAGGATGTCCCTGGGCACGAGTACGTTGAGAGCATAGGTGGACGCGTCATACAGCCGAGCTACTACGAACGTCTGTCGGATGACAAGATAGCCAAGGAGGTGAGCAGAGGTGGAGCGCGGTCACAGCACTACGAGCTGTTCACCGAGCACTTCCGCGTCGGAGACGTAGAGTACTTCGACAGAACCGACGACCGACGTAAGATACTGTCTACGAAAGCTGACACGTTGAAGACACTGCAGCCGTTGCTCGATAAGTCCCGGATAGAGGAGACGTTCGTGTTCAACGTCGGAGACTGGAGGGACGACGCAGACACAGTAGTCGAGGAGATACAGAACAAGTTCGTGCCCGAGGACATCGTCGTCAGGAGCTCCAGCGTCAACGAAGACACCTTTGAGTCCTCGAACGCCGGCAACTTCGAGAGCGTACTCGACGTCGACAGCACTGACTCCAGGGAGCTGAAGGACGCGGTGGAGGACGTCATCGAATCCTACGAGCAGGAGGCCAGCGCGTTCGTCGACGATCAGGTGCTGGTGCAGAGGCAGACCCAAGACGTCGCCGTCAGCGGCGTCGTCTTCACCCGCGGGCTTGAGGACGACGCCCCCTACTACGTAATCAACTACGACGACTCCACGGGAAAGACTGACACCGTCACCAGTGGACATCGGACGGAGAAGGTCAGGGTATTCAGAGGAACCCCTATCGAGAACCTACCGGGTAGGTGGAATCCCCTGGTGGAGTCGGTGCGGGAGATAGAGGAGATAGCTCCCGACGTACCCTTAGACATAGAGTTCGGGATATCCGAGGACTACGAGGTAACTATCTTCCAGGTGCGACCGCTCACTGCGAACCAGGGGGATGGAGAACACTCCGTCGACGCTGAATCGCTGGAGGACAACGTCGAGGAGATGGTCGAACGGTTCCAGGAGCTCTCGGAACCCGTGGACCACCTAGCGGGTGAGTCGAACGGCTTCAGCGACATGGCGTTCTGGAACCCCGCGGAGATTATCGGTGAGAACCCCGATAGACTCGCTTACTCGCTGTACTCCTACGTGATCACGGACGAAGCCTGGCACCAGGCGCTCACACCTCTGGGTTACACCGACGTCGAACCATGCAACCTCATGGTACGGTTCGGGAACAAACCCTACATCGACCTCCGCGCGACCTTCAACGCGCTCACACCCGCCGACGTACCCGACAGCCTTCGGGAGAAGCTCGTGGACTACTACTTCAGGGAGCTCGAAGAGGACCCGGCGCTTCACGACAAGATCGAGTTCCAGCTGGTGTACAACTGCTACGAGTTCGGGTTCGACGAACGAGCAGGTAAGCTCGAGGAAGCAGGGTTCACCGCGGATGAGATCCAGACGCTTCGGGAGTCGTTGCACAGCTTGACCGACGAGATCGTCTTTTCGTACAAAGAGATAGCTGAAGACGCGTATCTTAGAGCTGAGGAGATGGAGGAGAGACGGCGTGACTTCCTCCAGGGTTCCCGCTCCGACAGCAGAGACAGCCTCGAGAAAGCGATACAGCTCCTTGACGACTGCCGCGAGCTCGGAACTGTTCCGTTCTCCAAGCTCGCGCGGACGGCGTTCATCGGTAAAGCGCTGCTGAAGAGTTTGGTGGACACCGGAGCTATAACCGAAGACAGGTACAACGAGTTTCTGAGATCCGTCGACACTGTGGCGACGGAGTTCGAACGCGACTTCGAAAGATACGCCGCAGGCGATCTCTCCCGCGACGACTTCCTCGGTCGGTACGGACATCTCCGACCCGGCACCTACGACATCACGGTACCCACGTACGAGAACAAACCCGAGCTAGTAGACGTTGGAACCAACGGCGGGTCAGGCGAGAAAGATCACGGGTTCGACCTCACCGGGGACGAACGGCAGGCGATCCAGAGCCACCTGGATGAAGAAGGGTTCTCCGTCGACGTAGACGAACTCCTGGACTTCATCCGTACGTCGGTGAAGGGACGGGAGTCACTGAAGTTCGAGTTCACCAAGAACCTGAGCGAGGCCATCGAACTTGTCGCCGAGGCTGGGGAGTCCGCGGATCTAACGCGTGAGGAGATGTCGCACCTCGACGTCGGCTCCCTGAGGACCGCGCTTCATCACCCCGACGAGGACGAGACCCGTGATCTATGGAGGAACACCGTGGAGACCCGGAAGCAGGAGAAGAGGGAGAACGACGACCTCGTATTGCCTCCGGTGCTTTTCTCCGAGTTGGACCTCTACGTCGTGCCGACCTACACCGCTCGACCCAACTACGTCACCGACGAACGGGTCACCGGTGAAGTAGTCGACCTCGACGAGATGGACGACGACACCGACATTGAGGACAAGATAGTGCTGATAGAGAACGCGGACCCGGGCTACGACTGGATCTTCACCAGGGATATTCAGGGCTTGATAACGAAGTACGGCGGTGAGGCTTCGCATATGGCGATACGTTCCGCGGAGTTCGGCTTGCCGGCAGCTATAGGCTGTGGAAGCGAGAGCTACCGTCGCGCGAAGGAAGCCAACCAAATGGTCCTCGACTGTAAAAAGGGGAAGCTGGAGTTCCGATGACCTGGATAGCGTGTTCACAGAGGCATCACAGGGACGAGCACGGCAACTACCGCGACGTCCTCGAGTGCAGCTACACAGAGTACTTCAGCGAGCGGGACATCGTCCTCGTTCCTGTGTCGAACGCTCTCGACAGACCCGAGAAGGTGTTCGAGGTCGCAGGTGATGGCTTGCTTCTCACCGGTGGAGACGAGGTTGACCCCGGGTTGTACGGCGGCGAACGGAGGGACGAGTACGTGGTGTCCGAAGACAGGGACGCCACCGAACACAGGTTGCTTGAGAAGGCGCTCGAACGGAACATGCCGGTTCTTGCGGTCTGCCGCGGACTGCAGACGGTGAACGTCTACTTCGGTGGAGGGCTTGAGGACCTGAACGCTGACGAGGTTACGCATCCCCCCGACGTAGACCACGACGTCACTCTGAAGGATGAAGGTCTCGTCCAGGAACTCGGGGGAGAAACAGCGACGGTGAACTCCTACCACGACCAAGCCGTGAGTCTCGAAACAGTTGCATCGGATCTGGAACCCTTCGCAGTACATGGAGACCGCGTCGTCGAAGGCCTCTACCACCCGAACCACTCTCTCGCCGGAGTTCAGTGGCATCCGGAACGCGACGACGAGAAGCCCATCGACCGACTGCTGGTGGAGTCGTTTAGGGAATCTTCATGGTACTGGGGGTGAACAGGGGAGACGTGAAAGCGATAGTCTTGGCAGCTGGTAAAGGTACTCGGATGAGGCCGTACACCGACGACACACCTAAGGGGATGCTGGAGTTCGACGACGAACCCCTTCTCGAGAACCTCCGGAGGTCGTTCGAGGACTGCGATGTCGACGATGTAGTCGTCGTGAAAGGCTATCTCTCCGAAGAGATAGATCTCGACGACGTAACCTACTACACCAACGAGGAGTACGACTCCACTAACATGGTGGAGACGTTGTTCTGCGCTGAAGAGGAGATGGACGACGGGTTCGTGCTATCTTACTCCGACATCGTCTTCGAGAACCAGGTACTGGAAGGCCTGATGGAGTCCGATGGCGACTTCGTCGTCACCGTCGACACCGACTGGCAAGATTACTGGGAAGCAAGGTACGGACGCGTAGACCACGACGTCGAGAGCCTGTCGCTGGAGGACGGAGAGGTAACGGAGCTAGGGGTCCCCGACGTCTCCGTCGACGAGATAGACGGCAGATACGTCGGACTCATGAAGTTCTCCGACCACGGCGCCGAGTTGCTGAAGGAGGTCTACCACGACGCCAGGGAGGAGTACGACGGCAGGGAGTGGCAGCAGTCCGGCAACACCTTCAGGAACGCGTACATGACTGACCTGCTGCAGGAGCTCATCGACCGCGGGTACACGGTGGATGCGCACGAGATACAGGGGGGTTGGCTGGAGTTCGACACGACCGAAGACTACGACAAGTATCAGGATTGGTTGGAGACGGGCGAGATAGACGAGTTCTACGAGCCTGTATAGTCGCCCTCAGAAATACCTCTTTTTGATTGTGAGCTTCAGACACCGGTACACGTTAGGTAGTTCGCTCCCTTCGCTTGAGTAGGTCAGTTCTCCAGGGGGGTCGGGTTCTTCTGGTGTGAATGAAGAGTCCTCCAGCTTTCTTAGCCCTTCCACCAACATAGACCCGTACAGAAGTTCGACACGGTATCTTGTTTCTTTCCATGACTTCACGTCCGAGATGTCTGTATGTTCAAAGTGTACTATCCTCTCTCCATCAAGATCTTCTGTGAGTTGCTGGAGGGTGAGACCTATCTCCTCCTCCCTGTTTATGAACTGGAAGAACGCGCCGGGTCTTCCCCTGTACTTTCTTATATCTGCCCCGTGAAAACTCAGAACCCCGTGTTCGGGCTCAGTTATTATCCTGCCGCGTAGTATCTTACTGAATCCGAGTAGAACGACTGCATCCACCTCTTCGGTTACACGCCGTGTTATGTTGTCCGGGAACTCATAGGTGTGTTTACCGACTTGATCTGGCTCGAAGTACACTACGTCTGACTCTTCTAGCTCGTCTATCTCCTCGAAAACGTCTTTGCGCCTTTCGAGATCCCTACGTTCGTCGGTTACGGTCTTTGACGGGAATAGAGACTCTGCTACCTTCTGTTCCAGTTCAACGAACACTATAAATTCACGATGGATTATCTTACGAAGAAACTCCCTCATCTGGTCCAGAATACCGCTGTCGACGGTAACCTCTTGGCTGACGTCCTCGGATTCGTCGATCAGTACTAAACGGTACTTCAAAATCTCCCTCTTCGAAGAGTTTCCTCAGCTCCTTTAGATGATATTCTCGCCGGTGTTTACTGTCGAGTACTATGCAGACCCTCATAGAGCATTTATGTTTTCGGAGTGGTTATTCGCTTCCATCTCGTTCATCCAGTAACTGTTCCGCCGTGTTTTTTCT
This sequence comes from Euryarchaeota archaeon Ods02, assembly GCA_028751075.1. Classification (GTDB taxonomy): domain Archaea; phylum Halobacteriota; class Halobacteria; order Halobacteriales; family Halorutilaceae; genus JAQZDA01. The sequence goes on from JAQZDA010000022.1 coordinate 32,881, forward strand.
TTTGTCGGGAAGTAGGACGGTCCTCACAAGTCCTCTATCCTCCCGATATCCATCATCGTTCTCCAGACTCTCTAGAAGATGGTGTTTGAAGCCTTCCATGTCGTGCACCTTCTCCCCTGGGAAGTACAAATCGTAATCGAAAGGGATGCCTCTAATATCAATGAATTCCTGGTGGTCATCTTGTACGAAGAGTATCGGGTTGTCGAACGGCAGGAAGTCGACGTATATGGAGGAGTAGTCGGTTATTACCGCATCCATGTAATACAGGATATCGACCGACGACGTCGACATATCCTGGCCCGCGTATATGACGTGTTCATCGTCTATCAGGTCTTTATACGACTCCTGATCCTCTTGAGATGGGTGCATCCTGAGGAAGAGGCGTATATCGTTCTCTTCGAGGAACGATTTGAGATCATTTGGTTCGAAGTTCTCTATCGGAAGTACCTGGGTGGAGTACTCGCTGTCCTTGTGTGTGGGGGCGTACAGCACGTTTCTCTTGCCCGACTCCACCTTCTCCAATTGACCTTCTTTCAATACAGGTGAACGTTCTCCGGTTATCAAATCTTCTGCTCTGTCGTATCTCGGGTAGCCGTACTCTACGAACTTCTTCGGGTGTCTACCCTCCGCACTCGAGCGGTAGAATCTCTCGACATCGGAAGCAACCACCTGTCTATCTATCCCGGAGTAAAGATACAAGTCTTTGAGCTCGTCCGTCAGGCTACCTGATTTACCGGAGTACCTGGCGTATCCCTTAGTGATTATACCGTGGTACAACTGGATATACTCCTTATCTCCGTGACTAAAGAACCTGTATCCGTGCAGGTCAAACCGGCTTTTGATTACTACTTTCTTGCACCGACTCAGAACCTTTACGAACTCAATCGTGTTCTTCTCTACCAAATCGAAGTCGATGGAGACTTCCTGGGCATCAACTTCTTCAGGTGAACCTGAGGCTACGTAAACCTTCGAGTCCGTTTCCTCCGGTAGTCTAGTGATGAGATCCAGTTCGTCTGAACCGAGTCCCGGGTAATCGAGCGATATCAGTATGCAGTCCTCTGACTTGTACACTATGTTAGCGAAAAAGAAAACGAGGCTCATCGCAATTTGTTGAATTAGTCGAAGCATGATTCCAGGAGTCACTCGTACAAAAAATAGGTTTTGATGTCTCTGGGTCTGGTATGGAGTCGAACTTGGTGGCCAAAAAACGAACGAGTAACTGGGTAATTTGGGTGGCTAAACGGTAGTCTTTTTGTATAGAAGGAAGTCAATATGCTACAATGACTCTAGTAGTTCTGGGTATCGATGCTCTCGACCCTCATCTCGTCGATAGTGACGACCACCCCAGTCTGACCCTCGATTCTCACTGTTCCATAGAGACTATAGTGAGCTCCTCCGGCGAACCCAGCACCCACGAGCTCTGGCCCACGATACTAACCGGACTTCCTCCGGGTGAACACGGTCTCAAGCTCGACGACGGGGTGGCGTGGCAGAACCCGCTGTTGCGTGCCGGAAGGGACGTAGCACGGTACGTCTTGACCGACGGATTGAGAACTAAGATAGGCGCTTGGCTACTCAACAACACCGACGAGGACCAGTTCCGTGTTCCTGCGACCTACTACTCAGAAAACAGTATAGAGACAGTCTTCGACGGGCACGAGTCGAAGGCTATCGGGGTTCCGAACTACGTCGTCGACCCCGACGACAGGGACAGGGAACACGAACTCCGGAAGAGCATGGGAGAACTCTTCAAGCGGGACACGGAGGCTAAGGGCGGTCACACAAGCGAAGACCCGTTCGAGTTCTACGAGCTATGCATGGAGATGTCTATGGTAAGGATAGCGCGGAATAGACGCGCTCTAAGGGGCCGTAACTACGAGCTCGTGTTCGGCTACACAAGCGGACTCGACCTCATCGGACACGTGACCTACGACCTGCCGGACCTACAGATCAAGGCTTACGACGAGCTGGACGACTTCGTAGGGGAGCTCCGCGGCGACCTCGAGGAAGACGACGAGCTGCTGCTCGTCAGCGACCACGGCCTACAGGACGGAGTGCACACAGACGAAGCCATGGTGGCGGGAACCAGCGAAGAGATGGTGGAGGAGATATCGTCGGTGACAGACGTCGCCGACGCGATAGAACACGAGCTCGAAGAAGGAGACCACTCCGTCGCAGACAGAGACCAGGGGTTCGAGCTCGACGAAGAGAAAGAACAAGAGGTTCGCGGGCAGCTCGAGGACCTCGGGTACATGTAGCTCGGAACCACAGTCAGCTGACTACCTGTGACACCTGCTGACGGAGCTCCTTCGACAGCCCGAGCATCAAC
>JAQZDA010000056.1 GCA_028751075.1 Euryarchaeota archaeon Ods02
ACATACTGTACGAGTCCGCCAGGGGCGTCGTAGGTGAACCCCGCGTCGTCTACAGCCCCGTGTTAGTCGCCGCCCTCGCCGTCGCAGTCGGCCTGATGGCCGCCGTCTACATCTACACCGTCCGCGTCAACGAGTCCCTGGATTCGACGGCGTTGCGGGCGCTGGCGAAGGACTGCCTGAACGACATCTACACTTCCACTGCAGCGGCTATCGGAGTCGTAGGCGTCTCCTTCGGCTACCCGATGCTGGACCCCTTCGCCGGCGGTCTCGTCAGTGTCCTCGTCATCTATCAGGGGCTGTCGGTGTCTCGGGAGAACGTCGACTACCTCGTCGGCCGCGCCGCGACGGAGAGCCGTCAGAGGGAGATACGTGAGACCGCGCTCTCACACCCCAACGTCCACGGGGTCCACGACTTCAAGGCGTTCTACGACGGCACCGACGTCGAGGTGGAGATGCACGTGGAGATAGACAGCGACCACACGCTGGCGGAGGCTCACGATATCGAGAGCGAGGTGGCGGCGGACGTGCGCTCCATAGACTACGTCGGCGACGTCCACGTCCACCTCGACCCCAGAGGTATCGGCGAGTGGAAGGACGGCTAGACCTGTTGGTCTGACTCCTCCGCGTCAACCCACCTTCTGCATCACGTCGACGGCTTCACGGTCCTCGGGGAGGACTCCTATGAGCTCCTCTATCTCCTCATGTTCTCTGCCGCCGGGTATCCACTCGGCTATCACCTCGTGAAGCAGCTTCCTCGCGTGCTCGGCTGACGTACCACGCTCCCGGAGCTCCCTGAGAGTGGACTCGAAGCCGTCTCGGGTGAGCCGGTCGGCGGTCCAGCCGAACAGCTTCTCCATCCTCCGCCTCCCCCTGGGTTCGAGCTGTTCGGCGTTCTCTATCATCGGGTCCTTGACGTCGTCGCCCTGGACGACGAACCAGGTGACCGGGTCCTCCTGTTTCGTCGCGTTCTGATGTACCATCCTTGATTCCCCCTGTGTTTCGACACCTATTCGGGCCTACGCACCACGCACGTAAATGTATACTGCCGAGACTTTTGAACGTCACAAGAGACTCTCTGTGTAGATTCATGAACGACCATCGAACAGGCTACTTCGAACCTCAACCAAAACTCGGATTACCCCTGCCTCCGACTTCAACCCATGTTCGTCACCGTCGAAGGCATCGACGGCGCCGGCAAGTCCACCTTAGTCTCCGCGTTAGAGGACAGGTACCCCGACGCCGAGTTCACCTGCGAGCCAACGGACTCCTGGCTCGGAGACTGCGTCCGGCGTTCGATATCCAGCGAGGACTCCGATCCCCTCACGGATCTTTTCCTCTTCACAGCGGACCACAGCGACCACGTCGGACGAATTGTGCGTCCCGCGGTAGAAGCCGACGACCTCCTGTTCTGCGACCGGTACGTCGACAGCAGGGTCGCCTACCAGGGTGCGACGCTCGACGGCCGGGTGAACCGGCCGATGGAGTACGTCCGACGCGTACACGAACCATGGTCCATAGAACCCGACCTCACTCTCTTACTGGATCTACCGGTGGAGGAGGCGCTCGAACGCCTCGACTCCAGAATGAAGTACGAGAACGAGAGCCATCTACGTAGGGTCAGGGAGAACTACCGGGCATTGGCGGAGGGGGAGCCCGGGAGGTTCCATGTCGTCGACGCAGGAGCGTCCCCCGAAGACGTCGTTCAGGCGTGTGTGGAGGCGGTGGACGCCGAGCTCTAGAGGGAGAGGTTGAATGAATGTCGACCTGTAGAGAACGTCGGAGTCGAGCTGTACACCCCGTCGGTCACGGCGTCTTCAGCGGGGTCCTGCCAGCTACCTCGTGCCGGCAGTCGACCACCGCGACCGCGCTGTCGAACTCGCCGCCGAGGTGTTCGAAGTAGCTGGACCTCGCCTTCCTGATCTCCAGCGGCTGAAGCTCGGCGTCGACGGCGCAGCTCTCCACGACCTCGAAGCTCCCTGGTTCACCGGCGTACGCCACCTCCTCGTCCTCGAAGAACTCCATGACTTCAGCCGGCGAGTCGAACACCGAGCTCTCGTCTATCTCGCTCGATTCCTCTGCGTCCACCCTGATGAACTCGGTGTCGCAGTCCGCCCTCACCCAGTACTCGCCGTCCTCGACGTCGAAGTCCGTGGTGATGCGAGCGGCTCCGACGTCGCCGGGCAGGAACCTGCTCTCCGCCATCGCCTTCAACCTGCCGGCGGCGTCGCGCCTCACGACGTAGCTTCCGCGGTGGCGGCTGCCGTCCTCCATCCACTGCACCGCGACACGGTGCATCGTGTTGTCGACGGTGAGGCCGAGGGCTCTGGGCGTGCGGCGCGGGCGCGCGTCCTTCATCGACGCGGCGCAGACCCCGCCGAGCCCCATGCCGTCCTCCACCTCTACTGGGTGGAATGGGTCGGGAAGCACGGACTCCAGGGCGTCGACGTCGACGCGGTAGTTCAGGAGGACGCGGCACTCGACGTCTCCGACGAGATCAGGTGACATCGGTCTCCATCACCCCCTCCGTAGCGGCGCCTGTCGGCCGGCTGCGGGACGCACGTGACATAGCAAGTTCGAGGTAGAAACCCAACCTACTTCAAACTATGTAACGCAAGACGTGAAGCACTATCACCTTCTGGTACCGGGGTTAGACGCACGACCATCTAGACGCCACAGAGACGACAGAACGGAGGTTTTACCTGGATACTCAACCCCCCGGCGACCCGCTCGAACCCAGCCGACCGCCATCTTCAGCGAACCAGGGAATCCACTACGAGCTCGACGGCGGATGAAACCCCGTTAGCACCGCCCGTAAGCTGGAACACCCTGGAGAAAGGCAGGTTTTTAACCCAGAGACACCGAACTATAGGGTGCGCCAAGGTGGCAGAGTCCGGCCTAATG
>JAQZDA010000037.1 GCA_028751075.1 Euryarchaeota archaeon Ods02
ATGTGTTACTGTCCCCGTTTATTATACAAGCGATCTCATTCTAAGTCCCCGATGTAGACCCCAATAACAGCGGTACACTCTTTGGAAACCTATCAAACTTGACCTTCCCTGGTTGATGTACACGTCCAGCTTTGAGGGTGAGAAAGACGATGCTTGGGATTACGCAGACTTAACCGACATTCGCATCCGGCTAGTATCAGTCCCTAACTCTTGTATCCAGATAACTAATATCCCTTCTCAGTCATGACTCGTATCCAGAAGAGGTTGTTTCAGAACTTGAGAATCAGAGTCAGTTTAAAGTCGCGTTCTCACAGGAGTAATCGATAGAATGATGAAAGAAGCAGGCTGGGTGATAAGTGCTAACCCACGCCTCCAAGTGTTAGAAGAATCAGAATCCGAAGACCCTGTCCCCGTAAAAGAAATCTCTGAAAAACGAGGTATAAAGATAGAACACGTCTCACAGGCTTGCTCTGAACTCTCAGACCTGGAACTAGTGGAATGCCCACACTCAGAATCGGGATGCAGCTCGAAGCCCACTGTAGACGGTGATAGAGTATGCCAGACCACCGAGAAAGGTAAACATACGCTTACTGTTATAGAAAACTACAGAGAAGTCTTTCTGACCGAAGAAGACCCTTCAAGAAAGAGTCCTTCCATCTAACCCTCTTCAATGTCGTGACAGTACGAGCTTGATTCTTATTTAGACCGGATTCGAACTTGGTGCGAGACCGTCGGCTCGCTTCGCTCGCCGTGTGCGACACAAGGAGTTTAGATTCACCATACCTGTACGCTTCCATGACCCGCTTCCAGTACGTTGCTCGCAGTGAGCGAAGCGAACTTGGTCAGACGTTCCTGATCGCGTTGCTGGCGGGCATGCGGCTTACGGCCCCCTGTCTCGCGATCGCTCGACAGGACTACGAAGTAGTTCTTTCCCCGGGTTTCTGCGACCGAGAGATGTGTTGCCGAGCGACGCGAGACAACGCTTGCCGAATCTCTGATTCGACGTAGAGCGACCCTAGGGAGCGAACCCGACGAAGTAAAAAGTGGATGCGTGGGACCGGATTTGAACTTGGTGCGAGACGGTCGGCTCGCTTCGCTCGCCGCGTGCGACTCGCAGAGTTCAAATCACGGCCCTACTCGTTTTTCTGCACTCGCCGCGCTCGTTTGAAAAACTGCGTGGGACCGGATTTGAACCGGCGGACCCCTACGGGACAGCGTCCTAAGCGCTGCGCCGTTGGCCTGGCTTGGCTACCCACGCGCGTTCTTAGCTAGGTGCGGTGGAGCGCTTAACGGTTTTGGAGTACCGTACGGTATTTGTGGGATGGGGTCGTCCTGTATCTCATGGCCGGTAAGCTCGTGTACGCGTTGGTGGGTGCGGTGGCTGCGGTGCTCCTGTCGTTCGTGCCGTTCTCGACGGTGATCGGTGGAGCGCTGGCGGGCTACCTCAACGGCGAGGAGGGTCTGTCTACGGGGGCGTGGACGGGCTTGTTCGCGGCGTTACCTCTCGTGCTTTTGGCGGTGGTCGTCGGTCTGGGTTCCGCTATGCTTCCGGAGCCGCTGGTGCAGATAACCGGCAGTGTTTTCGTCGTGATACTGTTGTTCGTGGTTCTGCTGTACAGCGTGGTTCCAGCGGCGCTTGGCGGCTGGCTGGGGGCTGAACTGTCCTGAGGAACCTACAGTAAGTCGTCCAGAGGGGTATGGAAGCGTTCCGGCCGAGATTTGAACTCGGGTCACAGGCTCCGCAAGCCCGTAGGATAGTCCACTACCCTACCGGAACTCAGGCGTTGGTTCCACGGCGTGATGCAAAAGGCTACCGGAAATACACACTAAGGCATGGGTGCAGGGGATTTACGGCGTACGCAGTAGTCCGCCCTATGTAGATGCTGGAGTTAGATGCTAGCCACGGGGAAGGCGGCGGTCAGGTGCTGCGGACGGCGCTCGCACTTTCGGCGGCGACGGAGACTTCCGTTCGTCTCGAGAACGTACGCGGGGAACGAGATCCATCGGGGTTGAAGGCGCAGCACCATGCCGCCGTGAAGCTCTTGCAGCAGATGTCGGACGCGGACGTCGAAGGCGACAGCATCGGTAGCGAGGAGGTCTTGTTCGAACCTCATGGTGTCGAGGCCGGCAGCTACAGCGTGGACGTGGGAACCGCGGGCAGCACCACTCTGGTGGCGGCCGCCGGAGTGCTCGCTGCCACCGCCGCCGAAGGAGACGTCGAGTTCTCCGTCACGGGTGGCACGGACGTCCGGTGGAGTCCATCCGTCGACTACCTACAGGAGGTGACGGCACCGTTGCTGGAGAAAGCTGGTGTGAACGTCGATGTCGACGTCGTCCGACGCGGACACTACCCTGAAGGCGGAGGCGAGATAGCGGTCGAGGTCGAAGAGGTAGAGCTTCGGCCGTTGGAGATACCGGAACGGGGTGACCTCGTCTCCGTCGGCGGTAGATGTCACGTGTCGAACCTCCCCACTCATATCACGGAACGGATGGCAGAGTCCGCTCGGGAGAGTCTCCCCAGGCTCGACGTCGACGTCGAGATAGAGGAAAAGGAGGAGGATGCGGTGTCGACGGGTACCTCTATCGTTCTCTGGGCGGAGTACGAGAACACGGTACTGGGGGCGTCGGCGCTGGGGGAGCGCGGCGTTCCCGCGGAGGAAGTGGGGGAGGAAGCCGCCGATCGGCTGCGGAGGGAGATGGAGTCCGTCGGCACAGTCGACCGGTACTCGGGGGATCAGCTTGCGCCTTTCGTCGCGCTCGCCGGTGGCGGCTACCACGCTCCCGAGGTTACCTCGCATCTCGACACCTGCGTCTGGCTCTGCCGGAGGTTCCTCGACGCCCCCAGGCTCGACGGCCCAGAGGTCGTGAACCGGTAGAGATGTTAACCCGGCAGTCGATGAGAGGGTTATGACACGGGACCTGATGCTATCTGCGTTGAGGGGGGAGCGAACCCGTAGGCCGCCGGTGTGGCTGATGCGGCAGGCCGGCAGGTATCTCCCGGAGTACCGCGACGTCCGGGAGGACATAGGTTTCAAGCAGGCTATCAAGACGCCGGAGGTGGCGGAGGAGATAACGATGCAGCCCTGGAGGCGGTTCGAGCCCGACGCTCTCGTGATATACAGCGACATCCTCACGGTGTTGGAGCCGATGGGCTGGGGTTACGACCTCGTGGAGGGCGTCGGCCCCGTGGTGAACGACGCCGTCGAGGAGCCCGGGGACGTCGACGACGTGGTCACGGATTTCGACGTGGACGAGGAACTGGGTTACGTAGGCGACGTCGTCGAACGCGTCAGCGATAGCGACGCCGACGCGGCGACGCTGGGGTTCGCCGGCGGCCCCTACACACTGGCGTCGTACGTCGTCGGCGAACCAGGTGACCGTGACGCAGTACGGAGGTTCCGCGCCCGATACCCCGATGCTTTCTCTCGGTTGCTCGACTGCTTCACCGACGTCGTAGAGCGCTACCTCGAGATGCAGATACGCAGAGGCGCCGACGCTTTGCAGCTGTTCGACACATGGGCTGGCACGCTGTCGCCGGAGGACCACCGTGACCTGCTGGTGGACCGCCACCGCCATGTCTTCGACGGCCTCGACGCGCCGTCCATCGTCTTCACCCGTAACAGCGCCGGTCGGCTGCGGGAGCTTCAGGACTCAGGCGCGGACTGCGTCTCCGTCGACTGGACCGTGGATATGGAGACGGTGCGTCACGAGCTAGGGGAGACGCCCGTGCAGGGTAACCTCGACCCCACCGACCTCTACGGCAGCGGGGAGTACGTGGAGAGGCGTACGATGGAGGTCATCGAGAAAGCGGGTAACCGCGGCCACGTCCTCAACCTCGGGCACGGAGTCCACAAGGACACGCCTGTGGAGAACGTCGAGAGGTTCGTGGCGACGGCTAAGGACGTCCTTCGGTAGAATTAGACGGTTACCTCTGTCTCGGTTACACCGGGTTTACGGTGATCGTTCGGCCTGCGTCGTAGGCGTCTTCGAGCGCTTCCGCTATCTCGCTTCCCCTGCTGACTTTGACGTCGCCCTGCCGACCGACGGTGGCGGTGAACAGGTACTCTCCGTCGGCTTTGATCTCCACGGTTTCACCGCTCATGTCGTCTAGTTCGAGGATGACGTGTTTGTCGGTTATCTCCACGTCCGCGCCTTCCCCGACATCGCTTCCGCTCGTCGAACCACCGGAGGGTGAGCCGGACGGGGTCTCCTCTTCGACGTGTTCGGGTCTTTCTTCGTGGCTCTTGACCTCGATGCTGATCCCGAGCTTGTCTTCGATGTCTGTGATAGTGGCGCCGTCTTTCCCGATGACGAAGGGTATGTCGTCTTCGTCGAGGTAGATTGTGGCGCTGTCGTCGCCGGTTAGTTCGACGTCGACGTATCCGCGTGCGACCTTCCCTATCTCGCTCTGGATCTCCTTCCGGACGAGGTCCCACGCGCTGCCTTCGCGTTTGTATCCGCCTTCGCCGATGGGCATGACGACGACCTGACGGTTGTAGCTGTATATCTCGAACTCCGTCTCACCGGACTCGAAGTTCTTGACGTCTATGACGGGGCGGGCGAGGTCCTCCTCCACGAGTCCTTCCGGCACCTTCACCGTGCTCTCCAGCTCGTAGACGCGTTCGACTCCTCCGTCTTCGATGTGGACGACGGTGTCGACGACCTGCGGTATCATCCCGAGCTCGACGCGGCCGACGAGACGTTGGACGCTGTCGATGGCTCGGGTGGCGTGGACGACGCCGACCATTCCGACGCCAGCGAGACGCATGTCGGCGAACACCTCGAAGTCCTCGGTCTTCCGGACCTCGTCGTAGACGGTGTAGTCCGGCCGCACCATCAATAGGACGTCGGCAGTGTTCTCCATCCGGCCTTCGAGCGCGGTGTACTGCGTTATTTCGGGGTCGACCTGGAGGTCCCGTGGTTTCTCCATGGTCTTCACGCTGTACTCGTGTTCGTTGAGGAACTCCGAGACAGCTTGAGCGAACGTGGTCTTCCCTGCCCCTGGTGCGCCGGCGATCATGACCCCGCGCTGGTGTTCGAGAAGCCGTTGCTTGAGGTCGTCGCTGAGTCTGTACTCCTCGAGGTCTACATCGGCGACCGGTCGGACGGCGGTTATCTCGATGCCGTCGCTGAACGGCGGACGGGCGATCGCGATCCGCATCTGATGCACCTGTACGATGGTCATGCCGTCCTTCTCGACCTCGATGAAGGCGTCGTGTGTGCGGTTCGCGGCCTCCACTATCTCCCGAGCCATCCGTCTGACCTCGTAGAACTCGAGCTCTCTGTCGCGTATGGCTCGGAAACGCATCTCACCGATCTCTCCGCGTTTCGCCTTCGGCGCGACGTCCTGCTTGAGGTGGACGCTCATGGTGTCGTCGTCGAAGTACTTCTCTATCTCTAGCTCGGTGAAGTCGGGTTGCTCGGGTTTGAGGTAGATGACCTCTAGGTTCTTCGCCCGCGCTATCTCCGCCTGCACGCCGTCGCTGGTGACGAAGGTCGCCTGGTTCTCGACGGCGATGTCTCGGATTATGCTGTCTATCTCCCCGCCTTTCGCCATCTTCACCTGTTCGAGCGACGGCCGGGGGCCGACGTAGTCGAGGGTGATGTGGCCGTCTGCAGCCTGTTCGCTGAGGTTCTTCAGCTCCTCGATGCCGTTGTGTCCGGTCTCCCGTCCTTTGTTCGCCTGGCTTTCGAGCTCGGCGACGACTGCTTCGGGTACGATGACGTCTGCGCCTTTGAACTCTCCTTCCTCTATCTTCTGGGTGATACGTCCGTCTATAACTACGCTGGTGTCTGGCACTATCTTCATCAGTGTATACCTACGCCAGTACGTCGTCGAACTCGCCGCCGTCGATGCGTTCGGCGGCCGTCCTTGGGTCTTCTCCGTCTATCTTGACGCCGAGGCATACGCAGGTGCCTGCGACCTCCTTCGCGGCGTTCTTGGTGTCGTAGCTGAGGAGGTCCTCGGCTTTCTTCTCGGCGACGGACTTCAGCTGTTCCACGGTCATGTCGGCGACGAAGCTCTTGTGGGGTTCGCCGCTCCCGGATTCGATGCCGAGCTCGTCCTTCACGAGTGCCGCCGTGGGCGGGAGGCCGACGTCGATGTCGTAGTCTCCGTCCTCTACGGTGACCGTGACGGGGACTTCGGTTCCTTCGAAGTCCGCTGTGCGTTCGTTTATCGCCGCTACTACTCCTCCGACGTCTACGTCTGTGGGTCCGAGAGCGGGTCCGAGCGGAGGTCCGGCCGTGGCCTTGCCCCCCTCAACCAGCAGTTCTATCGTTTCTGCCATACAGATAGCTGTCTCGTTCGGGTAATAAGAATTGTGAAAACAAGGTAGATGCCCGCCGGTTGGAACGCGGCTCTCCACCGGCAGCAGTCGGGATGGTCATCTGGGATTCAGGGTCAGCGGGATACACGGTAGACCTCGTCCACTTTAAAGAACCGCTAAGGTGACGAGTGAGTCGGGTAATGCGTAGACGTCGCCTACCCAGCTTAGATACCTTTAACTTACCCCTGAAACCGGTAACTTAACTTAATCAAACGTCAAACTTGAAGTAGTGTACGAGTTGGGAGTGCCAGGGCTGGACAGCCAGATAGAAGGCATCCCGGGGGGATCCAACCTCCTGGTCGTAGGCGGGTCTTCCGAAGACAAGGACCGCGTCGGAAGAGCCGCGATAGAGAACGCTGTATCCGAGGGAGACGCGGTCATACGCGTCAGCACGAGGTACACGACGGAGGAGCTTCTCGACAGGTACGAGGAGCTGAATTTCGACGAGACGAAGTTCGGCGTCGTCGACAGCGTAAGCCACAGCGTGGGTGAGGAGTCAGCGGAGACGGAGACCGTGAAGCACACCAGCTCCCCCAGCGACATCACCGGTATAGGTATCAAGGTCAGCGACCTCATCGAGCTCTTCCAGGAGAACCCTGACGTAGACCGAACCGTTCTGTACATGGACTCCATCTCGACGCTCCTAATGTACAGCGAGCTCCAGACCGTGTTCAGGTTCCTCCACGTCCTCACCGGCCGTATCCGGAGCATCGAAGGAATGGCGCTCTACACCATGGACCCCGACATGCACGACGAACGCGACTACTCCACCCTCGTCCAGCTGTTCGACTCCACCGTAGAGCTTCGGAACGAAAAGGATTTAGAGGCGAGGCTGACCGGGGGACTGGAGTCCGGCTGGACAGAGCTATAGCGGTTCGATACCCAGCGTCATGAACCAGCAAAGAGGTCGTTGAAACCCAGAAGTCGCGGTTCTGTTTACTGTTCTACCTGAAGGCGCGGTCCGGCGTGGTGTCGTCGTCCTCCGCGCTCCCTCCTCCTAGCTCGACCTTGCCGGTGACGTCGTAGGCGTTCCGGAGCTGCTGACGAGCGGGAATCAAGACGTCTAACACCGTCATCACGGCGTCGTCGAACCTCCGGCGGTCGAACCCGTCCTCGTACGGGTATATCTTCTTAACGACGCGGACGCCGTGGGGGACGCCGTCGGTCTTCAATATCGCGTATCCGGCGGCGTCGCGGGCGAGCAACCGCGTCAGCGACGCCGCGAACCCCGCTCTCTCTTCACCGGACTTGCTCCTCCACACCTCACCTAGTCTCCGGAGACCCGCCTTCAGGTCCTCTTCCTCGATCTCCACCTCTAGCTGGCCGCTCTCACCGGCGACGTCCTCCGCCTTCAGTCCCTCCGCCTTCACCATCCCCGCAGCCTCACGGGTGACGTCGTACTTCGCCTGCAACCGGAAGTAAAGCTCGTCCGGCGACCCATAGACCTGGTAAGTGGAACCCCCGTGTCTACCGAGGAAACCCTTCACGCTGTCGTCGCCGTCGACGGCGTCTATCTTACCCGCTACCTCGCCGCCGACGTCTGAAACGTACTCCTCAATGGTCGAAAGCGCCGCCTGGAACTCGTCTTCAGATGGCATAGAGACGGGTTGGAGGGGGATGGGGAAATAGCTTGGTAGAGGAAGCCGATGGAGCCAGCGGAAGCTCGCCTCCTCTGCGTGAAGATACCGCTCCCCTTCGAAGATACACCGTTCACCGAACACTCCGTTAAAGGCGTTTCAACGTCCTTCAGCACCTGTTCCATAAGAACCGTCAGTCGTTCTCCGATGCATCCTGGACTTCGAGCCTGTACCCATCTCCTTCGTACGTGAAGTACAGGGGTTCGTCGTTCGATGGAGTCGATGAATCAGGTGCGATGAAGCTCTGCCTCAACCACCTCCATTCCGGCACGTATCCACCGAACATACGTTGTTCGACTGCTTCAGCGTCGGAGTCGTTGAGGTAGTACAAGGGGTTACGGGTCATCTGAAGCTGTCCAACCTGCTCGAAGATAACCTCAGGGGCGTCGACGTCCGCCGGTGTCCTCTCGACCCGGATTACACCTCTGACTCCGCGTTCTTCCGCAGCCTCCGTAACCACTGTGAGGACGTCGTCGGTTCGTTCGACATAGGCTACGCCACGGGGTTCATGATCGGGTTCCGGCCCTTCAACCTCGAACTCCGTGTAACCCACGTCTCCGTCGTTCTCAACTGTGAACCTGTAGGTTCCGGGGCCGTGACAGTGGAACCGGAGGTCGTTCGCTCTTTCGCTGTGCTCTCTCGTGATGGGTTGAAGGGTGTTGTCGAACTCTATCACGTACTCGTCGCTCATGCCGAACACCCGCGTCCACCTCACGGGGTAGATCTGGAGAGGATGTAGGTAGAAGGCGTCACCGTCGACGACCTTCTCGAACCGATAGGAATCCCTGCTGGTGACTACGTAAGGCGATAGATACCGTACGTTCACCGTGACGTCATCCGTCGGCAGCTCCACGGGAGCGCCCTCCGAAGTCACACGAACGGACCGTCCTTCCAGGCAGCCACTGGACAGCGGCGCCAGCGACACCGTCGACGCCATGAACGCCCTCCGGCCAACCCCGTCAGAGGAGTCATTGTTTCCTTGCATCTTGACTACTCTGCGTCGTTAACTCCGCCCACCGTCCAGTTTTCGTCTATATGGGCACCGCTGTAGCGTATCCCCTTTCCAGCATCTTCGGCAGGGAAGGCTAACATTACCCGGATCTCGTCGCCGCCTTCGTAGTACTCCCCGATACCGTGGATAGCATAACTTGGTTCCGAAGAGGGTTTCAAGTAAACTGTGTCGCCTTCGTCGGCCGGTACTAGTTCACCTGTTCCTCCTCCTTCCGCGGTGGAGACGTTGAACCCAGATCTCTCGGAGACCGCACCGGGATCCCATCTGTTTACGTGTATCTCGACCTTCCCGGCATTCTCACCGACTTCGATCTGAGACACCTGGATATCGACCTCGGGAGCACCCGTAGTTTCACCCCACCCTGTTATCAGAGTGATGCTCTCCAACAGCATGAACGTCTGAACTTCGATGACGAACAACCCCAGCAGCAAACCCGCGAACGAGGCAGCGACGAACCTCCGGCTCGGTAGACCGTCACCCCACCGATACCTCGCTACAAGGTAACCGATGAACGACCCAACGGCCACCATGAAAAGATAAGCTCCAAGCGAGACGTCTAGGGCATGAGGCAGTAAGCTCATTCTCGGGGAATAGATACAAACTGTCGATTGAAGAACGTTACGTCCCCCCAAAACAAGAAAACGTGGAACCAATATACCAACACAGACAACCATGGATAGCTAAACCCAAGATAAGATACAAGAGTATGACCCAACCGTCCTACACCATGAAAGCCGCTGTAATAGTGTCCAGACGAAAGCTGTAATAGTGTAACCGGAAAAGAGGGGGATTTGAACTTCGAGTCAGAGGTTCCTGCTCGCTGTTGCTGCGCGGGCTGCCTCTGACTTAGTTCAAATCGCCCTCTCGGCTCAACTCCGCTCACAGAAGTTCGCTCCGTTTCGCCGAGGAGGGGATTTGAACCCCTGTGGGCTCTCGCCCACCTGCTCTCGAGGCAGGCGCCTTACCGGGCTAGACTACCTCGGCTCTGCGGCTTCCGGTAAAACGTGAGACGTGAAAGGTCGTACGGTTTCCATGGACCGACGGGGCAACCGTTGAGCGGGAGTTATTCGTAGACGTCTTCTTCGATGATCTCGCCGACGGCGAAGTTCTCCTTCACCTCTTCCACCTCGACCTTCACGCGGTCGCCGACCTCGCCGCCGGGGACGATGATGACGTAGCCGCGTTCGACGCGAGCGATGCCGTCACCCTGTTTGCCGATGTCCTCGATCTCCACGTACCGGATCTCGCCCTCCTCGACAGGCGGCTGAAGCTGGCTTCCCGATGACCCTCCGGCACCGCCGGCTTCCTCTACCTCGCTGGGGTCGATGACTCCGATCCGGTAGACCTCGCCTTCCTCTACGTCGCCGTCCTCTACCTCGCTCTCGGGGATGCGGACCACGTACTCTCCGTCACGGTACTCGACACGCGAGCTAACGAGAGACAGCAGCTTCCCAGATACGTCTAGACTCAAACTTGTTCCTCCGTCTCCAACGATTGAGCGCTATACCTTGAATCTATCGCCTGAACTCCGTCGGATGAGAAGACCCCCGCTGACGAGCTATATATGTCCTCCCTCCCTGAGCTCCTCCGCTTCGCTCTGATCGTACCTCCATCTGACGTCGGCTTTCCCGTCCTGCCAGTCCCAGGGCTCCACCAATACGACGTCGTCCTCGTTGATCCAGACGCGTTTCTTCATCTTCCCCGGGATGCGCGCCGTGCGGGTCTCACCGTCGGTGCACCGCACCCGAAGGCGGTTAGCACCCAGCATCTCCTCGACGACGCCGAGCACCTCGTCCTCGTCGGGTAGCCGGAGACCGCCGTCGGACAGACGTACCTCGGTCATACAGGAACTATGAACCGCGGAGGTATTTCAACGGAACGGTCAGCCTATCTGGGAATCGATTCACGCTATCGCCGCGAGCGCGACCGCGGGGGCGAACGCTAAGCCGAGGTACGCCAGCAGCAGAACCAGCACGGCACCAGGTACGCCACCTAACGCCACTATGGCGACGGCTAGAAGCCCTAGCTCCACCTCCACGAAACCCAGGAAGTCGACGGCGAATATCACCAACAACCCTACTATCGCGTTGATTATCAGTGGTTTAACGACCTTCATGGTGACGTAGACGGCGACGAGAGCCAGGGCGACGAATACGAGCAAACCTATCTCTAATCCGCTCATAACACTGGATACAGACCGCCTGCGGAAAAAACTTCGTCAAGCCACGGACCTGGTTCTGTTACCTCTATCGTTCGTAAGCCTCCTCCACCCTCCGGCGGCTCTCCTCCGTAGTCAGATGGTAGGCCATCGAACGCTCCGTGACCTCCTGCTCCCCAGGGGACTCGAGACGTGCGCGGATACGCCGTTTCGTCGTACGGAGTGCGCGGCGGTCGAGAGAAGATATCTCGTCCAAGTACTCCTCCGCAGCTTCCTCGGCGTCTCCGTCGTCGACGACACTGTTGACGATCCCCCAGTCTTGCGCGGTGTCGGCGTCGATGGGTCCCCCGAGCATCGCTAGCTCCGTCGTGCGTTTCCGGCCGGCGAGCCCCTGAACCCTCTCCACCGTATGCGGGGCGAATACCCCGATATCGGTCTCCGGAAGCCCGAACTCCGCGTCTTCTCCGGCGACGGCGAGGTCGCAGGCGACGAGTAATTCGAAGCCCGCGCCGTAGCAAGGGCCTTCGACGGCGGCGATAACCGGTACGTCGAGCTGTTCGACAGCGTGTATGGCCTCGACGAGGGCGGAGGCGAACCGTTCGGCGTCGTCGTGACCGTCTATCTCCACGAGTTCGGAGAGATCTCCGCCTGCCGAGAACACTCCTTCATCCCCCGAGATCACGGCGGCGCGTTCGTCCTCCGCCTGACCGAGGAGGTCGACGAACCGCTGTAGCTCGTCGACGGGCAGGGAGTTCATCGCTTCCGGGCGGTCGAAGGTTATCCAGCCCGCGTCGTCACGTGCTTCGTACTTCATACGCTAGGAAGAACAGTCGGGGGCAAAAGCCGTTCGCCTCTACTCCACTTTGCCTTCGACGTCCTGCGTACACCGGTCTCAGCCGGCGCAAGGGATTTCACCGCCGGCTACAGCTAAGGGTCCATGGTCGATTTCTCGTTCAACGAGGAGCAACGCGCCGTCAGGGACACCGCACGGGAGTTCGCGGAGGAGGAGGAGGTCGCTCCACGCGCCCGGGAGGCCGAAGACACCGGAGAGTGGCCGAGGGACGTATGGGAGAAAGCCGTGGAGACCGGTCTCGTAGGCGTCGACGTCCCCGAGGAGTACGGCGGCGCAGGCATGGGCGCCGTCGAACGGTCGTTGATGGTTGAGGAGATATCCAAGGTCGACGCCGGGATGCTCGCGGCGCTGGGGACGACGTTCGGCAGCCGGATGATAGCGGAGTACGGCAGCGAAGAGCAGAAGGACCGGATACTTCGAGGGTTGACTTCAGGCGACCTCATCGGGGCGATGGCTAACACGGAGCCCTCGCACGGCAGCGACGCCGCCTCCATCGAGACCAGGGCGGAGAAGGACGGAGACGAGTACGTCATCGACGGCGTGAAGACCTTCGTCACCCACGGCACCATCTGCGACTACGCCCTCACGATGTGCAGAACCGGTGACGAGGACAGCGGACACGCGGGCATCAGCGCGTTCATCGTCGAAAGCGACCGCGACGGCTTCGAGGTCGAAAGCGAGATACACAAGATGGGCTGGAACGCCAGCGAGACCGCGCAGATACGACTGGATGGAGTCAGGGTACCGGAGGACAACCTCGTGGGTCACGAGAACATGGGGTTCTACCAGCTGATGGAGTTCTTCGAGGCGGAGCGCGTCGGCATCGCCGCACAGGCTCTCGGTATCGCGCAGGGATGTCTGAACCACACCGTCGACTACGTCGAACAACGCGAGCAGTTCGACCGCGAGATAATGAAGTTCCAGGCCGTGCAGCACAAGGTCGCGGGCATGGCAGTGAAGGTCGAGAACGCCCGCAGGTTGACGTACGACGCCGCGGCCCACCTCGACGACGGCGAGAAACCCACGAAGCTGGCGTCGATGGCGAAGCTCTACGCGAGCGAGATTGCGGAGGAGGTGGCGAGCGACGCGGTGCAGCTTCACGGCGGCAACGGCTACACCCGGGACTACCCCGTCGAACGCCAGTTCAGGCACACGAAGATCTACCAGATAGGTGAGGGAACTAGCGAGATACAACGGAACATCATCGCCGGCGAGCTACTGGATCTGTAGCGTCAGCGGGTGAAGGCGTATGCTTCGTCAGCTTTCTTCGTGGCTCTCCACCCAGAGCCGGCCGAGCCGCGACAGTCGGGTGCGGTGGCTCTTCCCCTCCTCCGATTGCTCGACGTAACCGGCTTCGCGGAGTGACTTCACGTTGTAGATGACCTTGCTGCGGAAGGCATCGCTGTACTCTTCACCCAGGGTTTCAGCGACGGCTTCCGCGAGGGTGCTGGTGCTGTTGACGGTTCCACGGTGGTGTAGCTCCTGAAGTATCTCCTGTTCGAAGGGTTTCGGCGGTCGCTGGGGTTCCACGGGGATGTCGACGACGTGGCTGCCGTCGAACTCCTGTATTCCGACGGTGGTGCCGCGTTCCTCGTACTCCCTGGTGACCTCGTCGACGGCCTGAAACCGTTCGTCGAGCAGTCTTTCGACGCTCTCAGTCAGGCCCTCGTCCTTCAGCCTGCGGATGAGGTGGCGGACGCGCTGCAGCTCCTCCGCCATCTCGGTCTCCAGGTACTTCTCCGGCGCAGTGTAGTAGATATGGATGCTGTCCCTTGCGGCTTCGTCCTCCGTCATCACCGTGTGGGCGGCCATGGTGAAGGCGAACGACACCGTCCGCGGCATCGCGCTGACGTTGACGTGGACGGTGTTTCCGTCGTCGTACTCCTCCTTCAGAAGGCGGTAGGCCTGTACGTAGGTGGTGTCGAAGTCGTATACGTCGTCGAGTTCCATCGTCTCCGTCTCAGCGTCGAGGAGGCTCTCGAAGTCCTCCTTGAGCCGCCGGGCGACGTCCTCGCTGTGTTCGACGTCTCTTTCGTTTCCGACCGCTCCCTCCAGAAGTATCGCACGGTCGACGTCGACCTTGTCCCGCACCAGCGGGGCTATCAAGCGGTCGTAGTCGAACCCCACGGGTACGACGTGGACGTCCATCACCTCGGGTTGACAATGCCGCCGAGGTAAAGCGTTGTTATCCCAGACGACGGGTAGACTGCGGCGTCACCAAGGTATCAGATATGGAGTTCGGTGGTTGGTTTTTTGACATGGGCGGCCGAATCCACGGCTATGCCGGTGTTCGAACACGAGACCTACGTCGACGCACCCGTCGAACGCGTCTGGACCTTCCACAGCAGCGTCGAAGGCCTCAAAGCCCTGACCCCCGGGTTCCTGGGGCTGGAGGTTCTGGAGGTCCGCGGTCCCGACGGCACGGTGAAGCCTCCTTCGGCGGAGCTAGTGGAGGGCAGCAGGGCTTCGATGAGGCTGGCTCCCTTGGGTTTCGGTCCCTCGCTTTCGTGGACTTCGGAGATAGTGGAGCGCGGTGAACGTCAGGGTGAAGCGTACTTCGTCGACGAGATGGTGCGGGGTCCTTTCGACAGATGGAGGCATCGGCATGACTTCACCTCGGAGGACAACGGCACCCGGGTCGTCGACCGGCTGGAGTACAGTCTACCCTGGTGGTTGATGGGTCGTCTGGGTTCGCCGGCGTTCGAGCTGCAGCTGAAGATGTTGTTCAGGTACCGCGCTCGTAAGCTGAAGGAACGCGTCGAATGAGAGACGATCCAGGGAAACAGATGTCTCGGGTTTCACGTCGATCGAAATTCAGGCTACGGCTCCATCGACGAGCGCCTTCCCCTCAACGAACGCCAGCCCGTGTTCTTCGGCGTAGTCTACCGCGTCGTCTCGGGTGACGGCGTCGCCGGTGTCGTCGTCTATCATCTCGCATACCACCGCCGCAGGTTTCACGCCGGCTTCTTCTGCGAGCTCGACCGCCATCTCCGTGTGTCCCTGCCTGCCCTGCAGGAGGTCCTCGTGGGCGCGGAGGACGGCGACGTGTCCGGGTGCGCGGAACTCCCCCGGGAAGTCGTACTCTCTATCGTCGACGGCTGCGTCGCTGGCTTCCGCGAGCTTCCGAATGGTCTTCGACCGGTCGTGGTCGGTGACTCCGGTGCGGGTGGACCGGTGGTTCACCCAGAGTGAGAAGGAGGAGCGGCTGTCGTAGCTGAGTTCGTCGGCTCTTAGCTCACTGGGAACCTGCTCGTGCATGTACGGTAGGCTGTAGGCGTCTGCTGCGTCGGGGTGGACTGCGACGCAGATCAAGCCGCCGGCGTGGTTCCGGAGCCTGTTTACGGCTTCGTGGTCGACGTGTTCGGCGGCGTACACCATGTCTACCTCGTCCTCTCTGTCGCCGGCGTCGTAGACGAGGACGGGGTTCCCCCGGGATAGCTCACGGGCGGCTCTTTCGAGTTCGGTCACAGCTCTACCTCCACGGTGACATCGTCGCCGTGCTCGAGGTCGAGCTCGTCGAACAGCTTGACGGGTGCGATAACCTCGAGCATGTCGTCGGGGTAGTGCGTCCTGTGTGGGTAGATGACGTGTGCTTCCTGGCCTTCGATGGAGGCGGGGTAGCAGGTTGCGGCGCCGAAGGTCCGTTCCTCGTTCTCCCATTCCTCGATGAGGATGCCTTCGTTGTCGTCGAGCGCGCTCCTCCTCCGGGTGCTCTCCTCCGTGAGCTCGACGTTGAGCGTGCCTTCGAAGGGTTCGTACCCGAGTCGGTCGCGGAACTGACGCTGGTAGCCCTCGAGTCCGATGTAGTAGCTCCCCTCCCCCATTCCGCTGACTATCTCGCCGGTGAGCTCGAGCTTCGTCGTCTCCTCGAATATCCGTCGGTATGATTCGTACTCCTTCCGCAGCACGGTCTCCCCATCTTCGGTGATGGTGATCCACTGGCCGTCGGCGACTATCTCGCGTTCGACCGCGTCCGAGTTCTCGAGGCTCTGGAGACGGCGGGACACCGTCTGGTCGCTGGTGTCGAGGGTTTCGGCGAGGTCGCTGCAGGAGACCTTGACGCGGGTGTCGAGGCCTCCGCGGGCGCCCAGGTGTTTGAGCACCTCTAAGCTGTCGCGCTTCACCCGACCGCCTTCCAGTTCTGGCATGTGTAACAGTATTGGGACGGGTGCATATGAACCTTTACACCCGTCGACGACGGATGGACGTCGGTAGACGCCGGACGTGTCAGGGTTATCTTCCGCCGGCAGAGGACAAGGTATATAGGAGCCTTGCACCCCACGTGGATACGTGGGCCGGTAGCTTAGTCCGGTTAAAGCACCTGGCTCTTAACCAGGTGACCGAGGGTTCAAATCCCTCCCGGCCCGTCGCGAGAAACGAAGTTTCTCGCTGGCTCAGAAGTCTCTGATTTCTGAACGCAAGCGAGTGAACACCGTGAACGAGCGAGGACCGGAAGGGATTTGAACTAAGGAAGGTAGTGAGGGAAGCGAACCGACTGACTGAAGGTCAAATCCCTCCCGGCTCGTCCGACACCGGACGCTAGAGGAGTCCGGGCGTCCGTACTTCAGACCTCTATGTCGACGTAGTGACAGGTTTCGCCGTTCGACAGCTCACGCTCCACCTTCTCCCCTACCTCGTGTGGGATGGGTTCGTCATAGTAGGGTGCGTCGTAGACGTAGGTGTGGAACTCGCCGTTCTCACCGCATGGGTCGACGTCTTCCGGTAGCTCGTCCAGCAGCCCTCGGGTGTATCGGCGGCCGACCATCCACTCGAGGTCGTCATGGGCGGAGACGACTCGTACATCGTATCCTTCGGCGACCGCGAGCGCGACCTCCCGGGTGTCACGACCCCATATAGGCCACACCCCCTCCAACCCCTCCACCTCCGCGAGGTTGGCTTCCCGGTATCCTCTCACGTCCTCCAGGTTGATGTCCCCGTAGAGCACTCGGCTGAACCCACGGGAGACGTACTCCTCCATGACCGCCTCCATCACGTCAGCGTAACCTTCGTCGTCGGAGGGAGTCGCTACCGCGTTCAGCTGTAGACCCATGGCCTCAGCCTGAGCCTCCACCGCGTCGACTCGGAGGCCATGCATCCCCGTCCGAAGGTCCTCCATCGAGTACGTCACCAGCAG
>JAQZDA010000016.1 GCA_028751075.1 Euryarchaeota archaeon Ods02
ACTCCTCGTAGTCGACGTCGATGTGACACATCGAGGATTTCCCGCGGAAGACGACCGCCCGGATCGGCTCGCGTTTCGTGATCTGGCGGGCCTCGTGGACGAACTGACGCATCTGCTGGTGGACGTTGGTGGTGATGACGACGGCCATGTCCTCCCTGCGGGCGTAGTCGAGCGCGGGCACGAGCGCGGAGAGCGTCTTCCCGGTGCCGCAGGCGCCTTCGAACGAGACATCGACGGCTTCTTCGAAGGCTTCTGCGATGCGTTCCATCGCATCCTGCTGGTTCGGATAGGGTTCCTTCTTCGGGAAGTACTGCTCCAGGCTCATCTGCTCTCCTCGTCTTCCTCGTCGACGGACTCCGTTCGGTCGACGTCTTCCGACGCCGTTCCGCGACCGTTGGCTTCCTCGTCGTCATCGGGTTCGGTATCACTTGGTTCCTCCGCTTCTTCAGCGACCGCGTCTGCTTCAGTTCCGTCCACGGTGACCTCGTCGTCCCCTTCAATATCCTGATCGACTTCGGTTCGGTCGAAGTCAGCGGCTTCCGGCGGAGTCCACGCGCTGCGTTCGTGTTCCAGCCTCTTCGTGGTCAGTGACTCCTGGAGTTCGTCGTGCACCCGCTCCCGCATCCCGTCGACGTCGCTGAGGTCGTAGTCGACGGCGCGTCCGTTGTTCGACGACACCAATGAGGTGCCGGCGGTGTCGACGGTCAAGGTCGCCAGCCACCACCGGCGCTGGAGTATCGTCGACGACGACATCACGTTCTGCACGCGGTAGTAGGGTACGATGACTGCGGTGCGGCTCCAGAACCCGTTGCGCGTCACCAGGTAGTCGTCCTTCTCCTCGTAACCGCGGTTCCTCCACTTGAGATGGGCGGCGACCGGCGTCAACGGAAGGAACGCCAAGGGCAGGTACCAGAGCCGTACGGGGGTGTATAGCTCGTTGACGGCGTAGAAAGCTAGCGTGACTGCGGCGGCGACGAGGCTGTATCGGACGACGTACCGTCGGCGGGCGCGTTTCGGCGGCTTCCGGAGGTCGAGGTCTCCGAACTCCTCGACCTCGTTGGCGAGCGATAGAACGCGAGGGAACTTCGCGAGCGGGACCGCGACCTCGCTACCCGTCTCCGCGGCCTGCGAGGGCGAGTAACCCGCGGTGTCGACGGCGAGGGTGCTGTATCCGAACAGGCGTTTGAGGACGTTGTCCTGGAACGACACCGTCTGCACCTTGTTGAGGGGGATGCTGCCGCTGTACCGGTTGAACAACCCTCTCTCGTACATCAGGGTGTCGTCGCGTCGCGTCAATCGGAAGTCGTAGAACCGGGTGAACGTGGTGACGAAGCCGATGAGCCAGAGCACGAAGGCGACGGCGACGGCGAGTGCGAGCGCGGGTAGCGCGACGACCTCCGGCACCATGACGTCGTCGACTGCTTCGAAGCGGTCCGGCGGAACCAGCGACGCTATGAACAGGACCGCGGCTATCAACCTGAGGTCGATGGAGAACACGCTGACGAGGAACAGCTCGCGCTCCGAGATCTCGTACAGGACGTCGCCTTCGACTTCGACGTCCACCTCTGTCTCGCCTTGTTCAGCGGTCTGTTGACGGCGTTTCCTCCGGCGTATCTCCTCCTGTAGCTCCCGGGCTTCAGCGGCGCCGACGTACTTCAGGTTGGCTTCGGTGACGCTGCCTCCCGCGGTTTCGAGGTTGAGCTGCGCGATTCCGAGGATGCGGTGGAGGAAGTTCTCGCGGACGTCGACGTTCTGCACGCGTTCGAGAGGTATCTCGCGGCTGCGTCGGCTGACGACTCCGCTGGATACGTCGAAGGTCCCGGCTGTTAGCTCGTAGTCGAAACGGTTGTAGTACGCCGTGTGCCATCCGCCGATGACCGCTACGAGGGCGAGCGCGAGGAAGGCGATGGCGCCAGCGGAGGCCGGCGTCGCCTCGCCGCCGCCGAACATCAGGAACGCGAACAGGACTCCGTACTTGAGGACGCCGACTCCGGTGCGGTAGGGTACCGTGAGAGGATGTAGCTTCATCTATCCATGCCTCCCATGCTGGGTCTCCAGCGTTGTTCGACGAGTGCTACTGTATACTTCATCTTTCTCAGACTGCGTCGTCGCGTCGTGTCTCGTCCTCGATGGCTAGGTCCTTCAGCTCCTCGCGGAGCTCGTCCGCTTGCTCAGGCAGCAGGCCGGGGATGCGGACGTCGGCGCCGCGGCTGCCGGCGGTGTAGATGACGAGGCTGGCGAGCCCGGTGGCGCGTTCGACGGGGCTGCGTCTGCTGTCGATGTGCTGTATCCTGACGAACGGCACGACCTTCTGCACCCGGACGAGGACTCCGTACCGGAGGTAGACGTTGTCTTCCCGTACCTCGAAACCCCAGACGCTGTATCGCTTCCACTGGTAGACGCCGAAAAGAGATAGCAAGACGAAGAAGAAGATGGCGGCGGCTTCCTCGAACTCGGTGTAGACGGCGAGAGCTCCCCCGAGAACTGACGTCAAGACGACGGCTCCGAGGAACGCCACCGCGAGCCATACGGAACGTATCCTGGGATGCAGGGACTGTAGCTCCATGTACTGTACTTCCGGACTGGCTACTTTTGTCTTTGGAACCGGTTCAGGGTCGATGTCGTCTTCGACCGAGTGAATTATGGATGGGGAGAGGTTGGTTGAAACACGGAGAGACATAGGGTGTCCGACGAAGAGCTCGCGAAGGACCTCGGTCTCCTTTCGGCGTTGACCATCGGCATAGGGACGATGATAGGCGCGGGTATCTTCGTCTTACCGGGTATCGCGGCGCAGGAAGCCGGCCCCATCGTCGTACTGTCTTTCGCGATTGGAGGCTGCATCGCCCTTATCAACGCGCTCTGCATCAGCGAGCTCGCGACCGCTATGCCGAAGGCCGGCGGCGGCTACTACTACGTCAACCGCGGTCTCGGCCCGCTGTTCGGAAGCATAGCGGGGCTCGGCGACTGGATGGGGTTGGCTTTCGCGTCGGCGTTCTACTGCATAGGCTTCGGCGGCTACCTCGCGGGCGCGTTCGGAGACGTAACCTTCGTGTTACCGTTGCTGGGCACCGTACATCTGATTCCGGAGCTCGACCTCCTGTTGTTCACCCTGAACCAGACTCAGGTGGGTGCGCTCGTCGCCGGAGTCTTGTTCGTCGGCGTGAACTACATCGGGGCGAAGGAGACCGGCGGGCTTCAGACCGTCATCGTATTGATCCTGCTGGGTATCCTGACGGTTTTCGCGTTCGCGGGTTTCTTCTACTTCGACTACTCGGTGCTCGTCGTCGACGGCTGGGCGCCGACAGAGATGGGTTACGGCGCTGTACTGCCGGCGACGGCGCTGGTGTTCGTGTCGTTCCTCGGGTACGCGAAGATAGCTACGGTGGGTGAGGAGATGAAGAACCCTGGCCGCAACCTCCCTATAGCGCTCGTCGGCAGCGTCGTGATAGTGACGTTGATCTACGTCGCGTTGATGCTGGTGATGCTCGGCGTGGTTCCGTGGGACGAGCTCAGCGACCGGATACCTGTGTCGCAGGTCGCGGGTGTCACGTTGACGCCGGTGATGGGTGGTGTAGGAGTTGGGTTGATGACGTTCGCCGCGTTGCTGGCGACGGCGTCGAGCGCGAACGCATCCATCTTGTCTTCGGCTCGGATCAACTTCGCGATGGGCCGCGACCGGGTCGTCACGGACTGGTTGAACGAGATACATCCGCGGTTCGCGACACCCTATCGTTCCATCCTCGTCACCGGGTTCCTGATAGTGGTCTTCATCGCGGCTCTCGGTGAAAGGCTGGACGTGCTCTCCCGGGCGGCGAGCGTCCTCCATCTGATAGTCTACGGTCTAATGAACATCGCGTTGATAACCTTCCGGGAGGCCGACGTAGAGGGCTACAGCCCCGACTTCAGGGTGCCGCTGTATCCCTACATGCCTATCGCGGGGACGGTGTTCTCTTTCGGGTTGATAGCGTTCATGGCGTCGACTGCGCAGCTCCTGAGTGCGTTGTTCGTGGTCGGCGCGGTCGCCTGGTACTTCTTCTACGGACGGAAGAACGCGAAGGTCGAAGGTGTGCTGTCGGACGTCATACTCAAGAAAGGCGACGACGTACATCCGCTCGCTGTGTCTGCAGCTGAAGCAGTGAAGCCCGAGGGCGAGTACCGTGTGATGGTGCCGGTGGCGAACCCCGCGACCCAGGAGGGCCTCGTCCGGATGGGTGCGACGTTGGCGGAGGCGAACGACGGCCGCCTGGTCGTCGTCCACGTGGCGACGGTGCCGGATCAGACGCCGCTGGACCGCGGCGCCGAGGAGCTAGACGTCGTGAGTCCCGAAGCCGAGGAGCTGATGGAGAGATCCAGAGAGATGGCGGAGGCAGCCGGGGTGGAGGTGGAGACCCATACCGTGCTTTCGCACGAGGGTTTCGAGCAGGTGTACGACGCCGCGGACCGGTACAAGGCGGATGTCACCGTGTTAGGCTGGAGCGGCCGAGACCGCGCCGGCGGCCGTGTAGGTGGTACTTTCGACGAGGTAGCGCGGAGCCTGCCCTGTGACTTCGTCGTCTACGACGACCGGGACGGCGAGATCAACCAGGTGCTCGTGGCGGTCGGCGGCGGCCCCGACGTCGCCCTCGGTGGAGACGTAGCAGCCGCTCTACAGGACGTCGAAGGTGCGGCGGTAAGGTTGCTTCACGTCGTCGACTCACCGGAAGACGAGGACGAAGGCAGGGAGTTCCTGGAGGAATGGGCCTCCGAACGTGGTCTCGAGGACGTAGAGTTCGTCGTCGACACATCCGGCGACGTCCAGCAGGCGTTGCGCGCTCAGGCCGAGGACTCCGACGTCGTCATCGTAGGCGCCGTCGGTGAAGGACTTCTGGAACGCCTCGCACGTGGTTCCCTGGTTCTCGACGTCCTGTACGACGTCGAAGCCTCGGTGGTGTTGACGGAGGTGGAGCGTGGTCGTTCGCTGCGTGAGAAGCTGTTCGGCTGGCGGAACTGACCTACAGGTCGCTGACGCCGGTAGCTTAGTCAGTAGTCTACGTCGGCGAAGGCTCCGTCCTGTAGCTCTCCGTATACTATCAACGCGAGAACCAGGACTCCGAAGCCTCCGTTCAACAGGACGCTGATGTCGTCTCCCTCGAGGTAGCTGGTGTAGACGAGGGCGCCGAGCACTCCGCCTACGAGGTACGATAGCAGGGGGTTGACTCTGGATACCATGAACGGAGTTCGCCGTCGACGGGGTTGATGGTTTCGAACCACTGTCGGTGTAGCAGAACAACCATAGTTCGACGTCCGTCGAACTAGAGTTCGTGCTGTAAAGAAACAAATAAATGAGGCAGACGGGTTGTTCCGGCAAGATGTTCGACGAAACCCTAGTCGCCGCCACAGCGGTCATCCTGCTGCTGGCTACTGCAGTGGGTGCAGCAGCCGCAGAAGGTGGAGCAGCAGTCGACCTCGCCGACACCGAGGTAGAGGATATAGATGAACCCGGAGAACCTGATAACTCCGACAACACAGACGACGAAGCGGAGACACAGAACACCGATGGGGACGATGAGAACGAAGGGATACCCGGCTTCACCCTCGTGGTCGCGGCGATAGCGGTGTTAGCAGCTTTCGTGATCGCGGTCCGACGGATATTCTGACGCGGTAGACAGCCGTCAGGCATAATACCGCCGCATCCTAACCCAGATCCAGTGAAAGCAGTAGAGACCGAGGACCTGACGAAGAAGTACGACAGCCTGATCGCCCTCGACCACCTGTCGCTCGAAGTCGAGGAAGGCGAGATATACGGGTTGCTGGGGCCGAACGGAGCAGGCAAAAGCACCTGCATCGAGATACTCACCGGCCAGACGAAGCCAACCTCGGGTTCCGCCAAGGTTCTCGACGTAGACCCCGTCGCAGACCCCGTCGAGGTACGCCGACGCATCGGCGTCTTACCGGAGCGCGAGGACCCCCCATCGTTCATGACGCCGCGGGAGTACTTCGACTTCGTCGCCGAAGTACGGGACGTAGATCTCGACGGAGAAGCGCAGCGGTGGGCGGAACGCCTGGGTTTCGCGGAGAAGCTCGACACCCTGAACATCGACCTCAGCCGCGGGCAGAAGCAGAAGGTGATGCTGGCGCAGGCGTTCGTCCACAGACCCGACCTAGTCTTCATCGACGAACCACTCACGAACCTCGACCCCGTCGTCCAGGAACGAGTGAAACGGATGATAACGGAGTACAACGACGACGGCAAGACCATCTTCCTCAGCACACACGACATCAACGTCGCCGAAGAGGTCTGCACCCGCGTCGGCATAATACAGAGCGGAGAGCTCACTGCGACACGTGACGTCGAGGAGCTTCGGTCGGAGGGAGGTAGGTTGATCGACGAGTTCCTCGACGAGGTCGAGGTCGAGCTAACGGGACAGCAGCCGAGGCAGACGGAGAAGAAGATAGAGGGAGGGGACGGTTGAAGACGTCGTTCGTAGGGAGGATGCTGAAGGAGGAGTGGCGTCTCCACAGCAGGTTGTTCGGCCGCTGGGGGTTCGCCGGCTTCCCCGTAGTCGTCTTCACCGTCACCGCTCTCGCCTACGGCTTGCTCGCGTACAGCGGCTTCACCGTGCAGGAGCTAGAGGTCGGCTTACATTACGTCGTGGCGTTCCTCGGGTTGAGCGTCGGCAGCATCGGATTCGTCAGCAGCGACGCCGTCGAGAACCTCCTCGGCGAAAGCAACCTCCTCGTCTACAGCAGCCGAACACTGCCGGTGTCCAGCCGCCGACTCGTCAGCGCCTTCGTCGTCAAGGACCTCATCTACTACTTCTTCATGTACATGCTGCCGCTGACTCTCGCCCTGATACCAGTGAGCCTCTACTTCACCAGTCCCTTCACCAATCTTCCGCTCCTGCTGTTCACCGTCACAGGTGCCTTCATGCTCGGAGTCAGCGTGAGCTTCTTCGGCGCAGTGGTCTACCTCCGAAGCCGCGCGGCCTCCACCGTCGTTGGCGTGGCCGCTGTCGCCACCGTCGCCGCCGCGTACTTCACCGGCTACTACGACGTCGTTGTGACGCTCACCCCGCTCGGGTTCTACAGCCAGCCTTCACTGGAGTCCCTGCTGCTGGGTTACACGCCGCTCGCAGCCGCCGTAGCCCTCGGAGTCATCGCTTTCTCCCCCGGTTCGAGCGGACGCGACACCGAACACAGCGCCAGATACGGAGTCATGGGCCTGCTGCCGACCTTTGACGACACCGGATTGACCGCTAAGATACTCCTCGACATGACTCGGAGCAGCGGCGGCGTGCTCAAGATCTTCTTCAGCGTCGGCATGCTGTTCCTCGTCTTCGTCTTTCTCGTCCTCTACATAGACATAGTCCGAGATATCATCTCCTCACCAGGGCTGGCCTTCGCCACCCTGTTGGCGATATCCAGCATAAGCGTCTACCACTGGCTCAACCGTTTCGACCGACCGGAGGACTACCTGATGCTACCCGTCGACGCCGGCGACGTGATAGCGGCGAAGTTCCGCGCCCTCCTTCTTCTCTCCCTCTCCGCCAGCTACGTCTACCTACTGATTGCCGCCGCATTGTTCGGGTTCGGCGAGATGCTGCTCGGTGCAGCGTTGCTGCCGCTGTTGACGGTATACTTCTTCGGAGCCACCGTCTACATGACGGGGTTAGACCCTAACGAACTCCTGCTGAACAGCAAGCTGTTCGCAGCGTTCGGCGTCGTCGTCGCCGCCGTCGCGTTGCCGATGTTCGTCGCAGCGATAGCGTACGTCGAGTTCCCCCGAGAGACAGCGACGTTCACCATCGCTCTCTCCCTAGCGGCGTTCGCCGTTGGGATCCTGCTCTATCGCCGGAGCAAGGTGAAGTGGCTTGACAAGGAGGCGTCATAGGAGTTAAGTCCACGAACGGACTACCCCTGGTAACCCAGTTATGGCTGACCACGTCACTATACCCGACGACCGTATCGGAGTCCTCATCGGAACCGAAGGCGAGTCCAAACGCCGGATAGAGTCCAAGGCGGACGTCTCCATCGAGGTCGACAGCGAAACCGGAGTCGTCGTCATCGAACGAACCGAGGACGGCGACCCACTGAGGTCGCTGAAGGGACCGCAGGTCGTGAAGGCGATTGCCCGGGGGTTTCCGCCGGAGAGCGCGTTGAAGCTCCTCGACGACGTCGAAGGCGACGAGGAGATGATGGTGTACGAGTCCATCAACATCAAGAAAGCCACCGGCAGCGACGGCGAGATGAAGGCGAAGAAAGGCAGGTTGATAGGTAAGAACGGACGCACTCGGGAGCTGATGGAGGAGCTGACGGGGGCGGAGGTCCGGATATACGGGAAGACCTTCGGCGTCATCGGTACGCCGGAGCAGGTGGAAGTCGCCGTCACCGCCGCCGAGATGCTGCTCGGGGGTGCGGAACACGGAACCGTCTACAGCTACCTCGAGGAGAAACGCAACGAGATGATCCAGTCGGAGATGGAGTACCAGCGCCGCGACGAACCCCCGGTGTAGCGCCCGGGGGCTCTGACTCTAGAGCTAGCTTTCGTCGCCTGCGAACCCGTCCTCGTACTCCCTGAACCGCTCCCTCCAGCTGTCCGGCACCCTGGTGGGTCTGCCGTCGTCGTCTACGGCGACCTGCACCGACGACGCCTCCGCCGCCAGCTCACCGTCGACCTCGACTTCGTACTCCGTCGTCATGCTGGACTCTCCGACGTCGACGGTGCGGACGCCGACCTCGACCTTGTCTTCGAACTCGATAGGTCTGCGGAAGTCGACTTCGACGTTGACGACGTTGAAGTCGACGTCGTCGGCTTCACCGAACCCCATCTCCAGTACGTCGCCGTAGTACTGCGTCCGCGCGACCTCGAGATACGTCACGTAGACTGCGTTGTTGACGTGTCCGAGGAGGTCGAGGTCACGGAAACGCACCTCTATCTCGTGAGTGAACCTGAAGCCATCCATGACCGACCTCTGTACCACGGTGTTCTAAACTTCATCGGAGGAAGACGGCTAAGCTGGCGAAACCATAACACCCGTTCTACCGGAGTAGTTCACCAGGGTGTACGTGAGGGCGGCAGGGACAGCAGGGATTCGGAGGCGTCGACGGGTTCGAGGTCTAGCCGCCGCAGGCTTTCGAGGTAGCGGTCGTTGAACCTGGCTCTATACGGTAACCGGGGTACGGTGGCGCGGGTGAGGGAGGCGAACCTCCGGTAGGCGGTGCGTCGGCCTGCGCTCCACTTGAAGCCGTACTTCCGTCGGACATCCGCCGGCATCGCACCCGCAGCCAGCAGCTCGAGCGGCGCTTTCAGACCCGTCCACTGCCCGAGGAGGGCGTCTCTTATGCGTTCCGCCTTTGAGCCGACGGCGACCTCAGTCTCTATAACACCGCGGTAGTAGCTGTAGAACTCGTCGAGTGAGTCCGGCACCATCTCCCGCGGTACACCCATCAGGACGGCGAACTCTTCGCTCTCCCTGTAGTACCGCTCGCGTTCCCCTCGCGTGAGGGTGCCGACGAACGTCCGGTAACCCTGAAGCGCCTGCTCTATCAGGGTGGCGTACACCCAGAGAAGGAGCTCGGGGTCGTTCGCGCTGTAGCTTTCGCCTGCTTCGTAGGGGCCGACGTCCTCCGTGAGCTCGCCGTGGACGTCGTCGTGGATGTCGCGGACGCGGACGGACGCCGCTACCGCGTCTTCCGCGGCTCCGAAGCTGACGTCGTCGACTATGTCGAACGTCCGCTGGAACCGACCGACGGCGTCGTCTTCGAACGAGCTGTGTTCGCTGACGCCGGCGGCGACCTTCGGATGCGCGACCTGAAGCAACGCCGCGGACGCACCCGCCACAAGGATGGCGTTCTCCCTGTTGACCCTCCAGCTTACGGAGCCAGGGCCGAAGAACCCCGTCTCAGGGTCGTCGATGTTCTCTAGCATCTTTTCGATGTCGCTCGGGAGGCTCTCGAGTCCCCCGCCGCCGCTGGAGTAGACGGACATCCCAACAACATCCAAGTTCAGAGGTAAAAGCCTTCGGCAGGATAGCTTCGCCGTCGAACCACTGACTCATCTATCTTATCCCGCGTACACGTTCCCCATCTACAGGGGAGAGAACCCAGCGGGTGGCCTCCGTTCTATAGGGGAAAGAACCTAGCGGGTGGCCTCCGTTCTATAGGGGAAAGAACCTAGCGGGTGGCCTCCGTTCTATAGGGGAAAGAACCTAGCGGGTGGCCTCCGTTGTAGCCGGTATGAAGATCTACACTGGACGCGGAGACGCCGGCGAGACAGATCTGCGAACGGGTGACCGTGTGTCGAAGTCCTCGGAACGCATAGAAGCCTACGGAGCCGTCGACGAAGCCAACGCATCGGTCGGAGTGGCGCGCGAGGGGCTCGAGGAGGACGACGTACGTGACGCCCTGATGGAGGTTCAGCAGCTTCTTTTCAAGGCTCAGGCGGATCTAGCCGACCCCGACGACGAAGGCCCCACGGTCGAGGAAGAGGACGCGGATCGGCTGGAGGACGTCTGCGACGACTTCGACGAGGAGCTCGAACCCCTCGACAGCTTCGTACTGCCGTCAGGGCCTGCGGCGGAGCTACACCGAGCACGGTCGGTGACACGGAGGGCGGAACGCCGATGCGTGAAGCTACAGGAGGTCGAGGGAGACGTCGACGAGGTGCTGGTGGCGTTGAACAGGCTTTCGGATCTCCTGTTCGTGTTAGCCCGGGTAGTCAACCAGCGGGCTGAATACACCGAGGACTCTCCGTCTTACTAGGTCAAATCAGGCTCTTCAAGCCGTCTGCGTCGTCGACGGTCTCCTCGACCTCGAGGTAGACGAGGGCGGCGCCTGCGGCGGCGAGCGCGGCGCCGAACGCGAACGGAACGACGAAGCCGTACCGGACGAGGTAGCCGGATGAAAGCGGGCCAAGGCTGACGCCTAACATGAAACCCATCGTCAACATCGAGAGCTTGCTGCCGGCGTCTCCCTGGGCGAGGTCGCCGACGAGCGCGAGAGCGGGGGCGAACACCATGGCGCCGGCGACGCCCTGCAGCAGGCGGGCGGCGAACATCTGCTCCGGCGTCACCACGACGCCCTGCACGAACGTAGTCGGAACCAGTAGGATCATACCCCAGAGGACGAAGGCCTTCCGACCAGCTATGTCGCTGGCGCGTCCCACCGGCGTCTGCAGCAGTATCTGGGCGACGATGAACGCGCTGAACTGCAGGCCGAACGCCGTGGCACCCTGACCGAGGCGGCGGTTGATGTCGACCTGAAGCGTCGCGAACAAGGCGATTCCGACCGCCATGAACGACGTCGCCGCCGCCAGAACGAAGACTGGGTCGAAGCCTCCATCGGCGGCGCGGATGCGGAAGCTAGGTCGGCTGCGGCCTGCGTCGACTCGGGTTTCCTCGGGGTCGTGGATGAACAGCTGGACGAGGACTAGGCTGACTGCAGCGGCGACTGCGGCGAAGTAGAACGCTGCCTCGAACCCCGACATCTGCAGGCTGGCGACGGCGTAGGGTCCGGCGTTGACGACGGCGCCTGCTGCGATGGGTCCGGTTCCGAACCCGATGAGTCGGAAGGTGTTGTAGACGCCCATGTTGCCGCCGCGGGTGGTGATCTCGCTGTACTCGCTGACGAGGGCGACGGCGGCGGGCATGATGAGGGCGCCGCTGAAGCCCTGGAGGGCGCGGACGGCGAGCACTCCTGTGTAGGTGTCTACGAGGGTGTATGCTGCGTTGGCGACCGCGAGCAACGACAGTCCGATCAAGACGAACAGCTTGCGTCGGCGTACGCGGTCGCTGGCGGAGCCGGTGAAAGGTTGGAAGACGGCGCTGACGAAACCCGAGAGCGAGAGCACGAGTCCGGTTACGAAGACCTCGTCGGCTCCCCAGAGCGTTCCGGTGACGGCGTCGCTGGCGATGAACAGGGGGATGACGATGATTATGAAGCTGTTTCCGAGGCTCTCCGCCATCTGAGCCAGGGACAGCGTGATTACTCTGCTGTCGGCGTCGAACCGCTCCAGTATCTGTTTCAACAGTTCCCTCGAATCTTGAGGTGGTTACCTGTCGGTTTCTCTACGCGAGGAAGACGTGACGCGGGGTGTCGTCGAGTATCTCCCTCCCCCACGACACTGTGTCGCGGAATGCTTCACTTCGGAAGAACTCCATCGCGTCCTCCTTCGACCTCCAGTTCGACGCGATGAACATGTCGTTCTCGTCCCGGGTGCAGGCATAGAGCTTCGTCTCACTGTGACCCTCCATCTCCCCTAGCGCGGCTCCGACCTCGTCGAAGGTCTCGAGGAAGTCCCCGCGGTGGTCTGGTTTCACCTGGTAGAACATACCCATGGTTCCGAATCCCTCCTCCCGTTCGCCGGCGCGTCCTACTACTCCAGGTAGGTCGCTGAGGAAGCCTGCCGCGGTCTCCGCGGCTTCCTCGGTGTCCCAGATGCTGACGACGGCGGCGTCTTCTCCGTCGAAGTCTCTGTAGACCTCGGTCTTCACGTGGCTGTCGTAGTGCTCGAAGTTCCCCCTGAGGCCATCTATGTCGTCGGCGAGAGCTTCCGCGTCCTCCTCGCTGTAGAGCACGAGCGCGTAGACGTCCTCACCGTGCGGCTTTCCACCGTATACGCCCATCTCCTCCAGCTCGCTGCGGATGTCGTCGTCTTCACCCAAGCCATGTGGGTTTGCACCGGATTCGTCGTGCTTCGGCTGTGAACCACCGTGCGCCGATGAAGAGGTGGCTCGGGGACCTTCCGTGGGTTCAGCTGTGGCTTCGCCTTCGAGGTAGTTCTGAAGGTCGTCTGGTGCGAGGTGGACTCCTGTGTAAAACGGTCCGAACTCGCTGTATCGGCTGCTTGCTTCGTCGAACCTCATCTCGTAGACTATCTGTTTCGCGTACCTGAGGTCGTCGACGAAGAGGTCGACACCCCACTCCCAGTCGTCGAGTCCTATGGAGCCGGATATCAGCTGTTCTACGTCGCCGGCGTAGGCTTCACCTGTCTCACGGTGTTCGTGCATCATCTCCCGGCGGCGGTCGTGCGGCAGCGTGTACCAGTTGAACTGTTCCCCGCGACGCCGGCTCATCGGGTAGAAGGAGACGTACCGTCGGTCGGGTATGGAGGGGAACAGCTTCTTCTCCGCGTAACCGCTGAGGTTGCCTTCCGCGACGTCCTGGTTGGTGTAGCCGCCGATCTCGGTGACGCTGACGTAGCTCGCGCTCTCGAGGGTGTAGTCCGCTAGAGCCGTCTGTTCGAACCCGCGTTCCACCTGGTCTAGCTCCTCCACTGTAGCGCGGATGTGAACCTGCATGAGGTCTGCTTTGTCTCCTACAACTCCGTACAGCCCTGAGTCGCCTTCGCCGACATCGGAGGCGTCTTCGAGGTAGCTGCTGGCTTCGTCCGCCACCTTCGCGAGGTCGTCTTCGTCGAGCGTCTTCAGAGCCCCCCACTCGAGCTTCCGCATGTCGTGTAGAACGAACCATCCTTCGGCTTTGTCCCTCGGCTCTGGCATATGCAGAACTCTCCGGTGCCGCAGTATAACGCTGACGACTTAAACTTCAGAAAAGCCAAGAACTATCTGTCAGCTTCGAGGCAGCTGTGTTCGACGAAGGTCAGAGTGGTTTCCTCTCCTCTGGAGTCCGGTGCCACCGAGCGTTCCACGAACTCCACGGTAACACTGACAGGTTCAGAGCCACCTGCGGTTCCCGCAGTACGGCAAACGTACTCCGCGAACCCGCGCTGCTCGCCTTCGGTGCCCCGGCGTATTTTGTTGAGGTACCGGTACCACATCGTGGTCGGGTACTGGTCTGCTAGGTCGTCTGGGGGTTCGTAGCTGACGTCTCCGCCATGTAAGCCGTCGAAACGTTCGCCGTCACTGGATTCCACGGTGACAACGTACCACCCCGTCGTGGTCGGCGGGTTGGGCGCGTACATCTTCCAGGCGTGGCTGTCCGGGTCGACGGAGGAGCCGTCAGCAGGCGTTGAGACGTAGCCGAGCGCCGCCACCTGCCACAATACGATGACCGCGAGCAAGACCACGGCGAAGACACCGAACGCCGCGGTTGCTCTATCACGGAGAGCTTCCGGCATAACGTGTACGTCAGAGGCCTTCTGCAACTTATCCGTGGTTTCCCCGCCTAGGTTCTGGAACCTCTGGAAGTAAAGCCGGTGTTCTACCTGGTTCCAGAACTCCGGCGGCAGATACAGTAATAGCGCCGCGATGACGACGATTGGGAATACACCGAGACGCAGTGTCAACGCCATCCCGACGTGGGCTACGACGAAAGACAGGGTGTAGAGGGCACGGGGCCAGCCGGTGAGGGCGACGAGGAGGAAAGATGTCGACAGCAGCGCGATCCAGATCCAGTTTATCGCCGTGAGCGCCGTCGTATGCTCGGCGAGAACCGGACCGAGGTAGACGGTGATGTCTTCGAGGGCGAAGATGACCTTGACTGCGTCGCCGTTCATCCATAGCTCCCCCCTGAACCTCAGCACCGCGTTAGACAGGTATATCGCCAGAAGGACGCCGAGGGATGCAGCCGCGGCCGGCGAGTACACCGGTCTCTTCGGTCTATCCCACCTTGCGTATGCGTCGACGGCCCATCTCCCCCCGACGGGCTGGGTTGCGAGGAGGACGAGCAGGACGAACAGGAGGGTGTCGCCGCCGTTGACGACGTAGGGGTTGCGGAGATGGAGGGAGAGCAGGAGGACTGCGGAGGCCGCCGCCGCTGTACGTGACCGGAAACCCAGGAGGAGCATCACAGCGAACATCGCGGACATACCGAAAAGGAGCAGCTGCAGCCCGAGGCTGCCGAAGAAGGCGTGCAGGCTGTACGACGCCGCCGCGGGGTAGGTCTCCTGGAGCAGGGAACGCGGCACCACTCCTTCGTCGGTGTAGAACGCCGTGATGTCAGGTAGACGTAGCGCGAGGTCGATGAGGAGGGCGGCTGCGAGGGTGATGCGGGCGGCGGCTAACGCCCGTGAGTCTATCGATAGACGTCGACGGACCGCAGTCTTCGACCAGGCGAAGACGTCATCGACGTCGAACATAACGAACCGGGTTCCTCCCATGGTGTTATCTCTTGCGGGAGACCCGACGAATCTATAGAGGTAAAGCCGTCGACACCGATGTCGAAACCTACGTCGAACGTTGTTTCAGTCGACGTAGTTCCAGAGGTACAGGCTGGCGTAAGTGCGGTACGGCCGCCAGTCGTCGCTGTGCTCCACCATCTCCTCCCGGGTCTCGTGGCCGTAGAGATCCTCCATAGCCTGCCGGATGCCGAGGTCACCTACGGGGAAGACGTCGTCGCGGCCGAGGACGAAGATCAGGAACATGTCGCTGGTCCAGGTTCCGACGCCGCGTATCTTCTGAAGCTCCCTGCGGACCTCGTCGTCTTCCATCCCTCTGAAGCTGTCCTTCGTCCAGCCGCGTTCACCGAAGGTCACGGCGGCGTCGACGACGTACTCGGCTTTCGCCTGCGACAACCCAACCTCCTGTAAGTCCGTGATGTCTGCGCTCCTTAGTTCCTCTGGAGATACCGTGAACTCGTCGAACAGCCTATCCCTAATCGCTTCCGCGGACGGCATCGACACCTGCTGTCTTATGATGCTGACGACGAGACGCTGGAACGCATCCTCGTGGGGTTCCACGGTGTGGCGACCCTGTTCGTCTATCAACCTCGCCAGTTCGGGGTCGGATCTCAGGACGCTGTAGGGGTCAGAATCAGCTGATGCGGTCATCTCATTCTACGAGCGAGAGCAGGTGTTCGAGGTTGTCGCTGTATCCCTTGTCGTCGACGGGTGTCTCCAGCACCATCGGTTTGTCCTCGAGTTCAGGGTGGTTGACGACGTTTCGGAAGCCTTCGTCCCCTATCTCGCCTCCGCCGATGTGTTCGTGGTTGTCCTTCTCGCTCCCCAAGGGGTCCTTGCTGTCGTTGAGATGTAGTACGGGGACGTTCTCGATGCCGACGGTGCTGTCTAGCTCCTCAACCATCTCAGTGAACTCGTCGCTGTCGGCGAGGTCGTGGCCTGCGGCGTGGGCGTGGCAGGTGTCGATGCAGACGGCGGTGTCTTCGTCGTCGGTTTCGTCGTTCATCCGCTGTAGCTCCGTGAACTCCTTCCCCAGCGTCGTGCCTTTGCCCGCGGTGTTCTCGAACAACAATGTGACGTCGGTGGGTATCTCGAGGTCGTGTACGGCTTCGATGATGCGTTCGACTCCGTTGTCGCGGCCGCTTCCGGTGTGGGCGCCGGGGTGGAAGACGACGTACTCGACGCCGAGGGTAGCGGCGGCGTCTAGCTCCTTCTGCAGGCAGTTCTTGGACTTCCCCCAGAGGTCGTCTTTCGGCGTCGCGAGGTTTACGAGGTAGGTGCTGTGGATGACGTACGGCGACTGCCCGCTCTCGCTTCGGGCGTCCTTGAAATCGCTGGCTTCGTCTTCAGTGTACTCTCCGACGCTCCAGGTGCGGGGGCTGCCGGCGAATATCTGTCCGCAGCTTCCTCCGATGTCGGTCTGTCGGCTGATGGCTTTCTCGACGCCTCCGGAGACCGAGACATGTGCTCCTACGTTCATCTACCCGTAACGTCGTCTGGCGACGGGTAAGGTGTTTCGCTATTAGAGACGGTTCAGTCGGCTGCTCCATCTGCTGCAGCCTCGAGTACCTTGCTGTCCTCTACCTCGGTGGAGTAACGCTGCAGAGCTGCCTCGAAACGGCTTCGAGTGAACTCTGGCCACAGGCAGTCGAGGAACTCCACGTGGGCTTCGTTGCCCCATGTCTGCCAGGGCAGGAAGTTAGAGGTGCGGCGCTCCCCTCCAGTTCGGATTACGAGGTCGACGTCGTCGACGTAGAGCCTACTGGATACGGTTTCCTCCGTTATATCGCCGGGGTCGAGTAAACCTTCCCTGGCTTCCTCGACTATCTCTCGAGCGACGGATAGGAGCTCTTCGCGGCCGCCGTAGGCGAGCGCGATGTTCAGCTGAAGGTCGCTGTACCCCCTGGTTTGGTCCTCCGCGTATGCGAGGGCTTCGACGACTCGCTCCGGCAGCATCTCGCGTTCGCCGACCCCCTGCACCCTGGCTTCGTTGTCGTGTACCTTGTCGTCGTCGCCGAGTTCGTAAAGCCTCTCCCTCACGATGTCGAAAAGCTGCTCTAGCTCCTCGTCGGTCCTGTCGAAGTTCTCGGTGCTGAAGCTGTACAGCGTGACCTCGGGAATCTCGAGGTCGATGCACCAGTCGAGGAAGTCCTCCGTGGTGTCCGCCCCGTAACGGTGTCCCTCGGTGGCGAGTTCTCCTTTGCTGCGTGCGTATCTGCGGTTTCCGTCCTGGATGACCGCGACGTGGCTGGGAAGCTCTGGCTCCATCTAGTTCCTTCGACGAACGACGTCGTCCCGAGACATAAAGAGTTACGGAGATGTCACGGAGTAACTCCTTTCACTCGGCGTCGCTTTCGACGTCCTCGGGTTCCTCGTCCTCGGCGTACTCCTCAACTATCTCGTCCAAGGACTTCTCCTTGGTCACAGTTTCCCGCCTACGCGCAGTCTGCTTCATTGTTAATCGAAGAAACAGAGCAAAGGTTTATAGTCTTTGCGTTAATCCCCGATAAGCACCTCGAAACCCAAGAACGTCACAGGGAAACGGCGTCAGCAGCCGGAATAAAACATCAAAAGACGCATCTAGTAGGGTATTCCTCTGCTTCCGTATTCGAGATGGCTTGAAGCCGAGTTGTAGGTAGAAGTCCACTTTACAAGCTATGCCGTACTCGGAATGGACTTAGTGAGTTCCGAGGTAGTTTTTCCCCGAGTTTTTACGAATATAGTTGAGCGAAGCGAATCCAACGAAATAAAAAGCGGGCTATAGATCGTTTTCCTAATCCCGTTGTGCGCCGGGGTGAAATGGTCTACGAGGCCGATTGCGACAAGTAGCGGTTCGCCGAGTGCTGGTGTGTCGTTCGTTTAGTTAAGGTGAATATAAATGGTTCTGTCCGTTCATAGACACAAAAATAGGTAAAGGATTCACCCCAAATCTAAATATACCAAGGCGATTAACCGGTATATATGTCGGGGCCGTCACCTACTGCTGGTCTTGTGCTTATTCTATTTTTAATTGCTGCCCTCATTATAGCGGTACTCGGATACATATTGTTCGTCATAAATTTGATTATTCTGAAATCAAGAGAAAACCCAGACTCCGCAGAAGTCTCCATAGTGGAATCAAATGATGAAGAAGCTGTTATTCGCGTGGAGCAACCTCGTGACGCACACTCCCTCGAGATATTTGTCGGCGACGAACTGGAAAAGACAATCTCACCCCCATCAAAGGGTGAGGAAATAGTCGTGCGAAAATCAGGTAACCAACCTGTTTCGGTTAAAGCCAAGAGATCAGGATATACACTCTAATATACTACGAAACAGTCTGTAGCAATCTAAGTGAAGACAAAATACAGCCGTGCAGCCTCGCCCCAAGCCCCTCACTCACCGTAGGTCCCTTGAGGTGCGAAGGTGATTTTGGACTCCATGAATCCCCGTCCGACCTTAGCTGTGCCCTACTCGTCAAGAGCGTTAGCGAGTGACGAGGTAGTTTTCCCCGAGTTTTTGCGACCGAGAGGTGTGTTGCCGATCGACGCGAGGCAACGCTCGCCGGATCTCTGATTCGACGTAGAGCCGAAGGCGAACCCGAGGGAGTAAAAAGCGGGCGTTCGTCAGGCGAAGCCTGACGAGCATGGAACCCTCCGGTTTCCATACGCGGGGGGATTTGAACTTTGGTCAGTTCGTTCGCTTCGCTCACTTCCTTCCCGAGTTCAAATCTCCCTGCGTCCTCGATCACTTCGTTCGTTTCGGGCGCGAGGGGATTTGAACCCCCGGCCATCGGATTAGAAGTCCGATGCTCTATCCGAACTGAGCTACGCGCCCTCACGTGGATTTCGACGGATGTACTGAAATATCTTGTCTTGGAGGTCAGAAACCCCGCCACTGGTAGATCAAGGAGGAAGCAACGATGACTGGGCTCTCGAGGGCCTTGAGATATCCCTGCGATGAAGCCGACGATGCCGTCGAGTGCAGCCATACCCCCGGCGGGGAGCCTATCGGATTCCCCCGCGTATCCTACACGGTTCGAGCAGCTGGGCCTACATGATTTAAGTAACGCAGGCGACTGCGACACCGATAACAATCCCGAAGCCCAAAACCACGGTATGAGCCTCGACGAACTCGAAGGTCAGGTCGAACGTAACAGAAAGTCGCTCGGTGACTCCGTCGAGCTACCTCTCGACGGTCAGACACGTGACGAGCTCGCGTTCCTCAGCGCCGTCCTCGGCAGCGATGCCGGCGAGGTGCTGCGGCGTAGCGTACACGAACACCTCCGTGTCTTGCTCGGAAACCAGGTTCTCGACGCCCATCTCAGGCAGAAGTACGACGTCACCTACGACGAGTACCTCGTCGGTCAGGAGTTCGACGATATGGACGACGTCGGAGGTGTAGAGCGTTCCGGAGACCGTGGCTTCCTCTGA
The DNA here is from genome assembly GCA_028751075.1 of Euryarchaeota archaeon Ods02. Taxonomy (GTDB): domain Archaea; phylum Halobacteriota; class Halobacteria; order Halobacteriales; family Halorutilaceae; genus JAQZDA01. The sequence continues at coordinate 19,468 of JAQZDA010000016.1, forward strand.
ACAAGCAGGTGAACTGTAGTCGCACGTCCACTGAGAAACAGGTTTCAGTCGTCTACCAAGCTCTCGACGACGGTGTATGGGTCCGTCTCGCCGTCGGCAACCTCCTGTGCGTAGGCCTCTAACCCTCCCTCTGCATGCATCTTATCCGACACCTCGGTCGCAAGTTCCTGCCGAACGAGGTCGCGTATCTTCTCGGAGTATCTCTGGACCCTCTTGATCCTGCGGGTGCCGGAGCGGTCTAGCCATTCGAGGTGGTCGTCGACGGTCTCGACGAGCTCATCCACGCCTTCTCCCGTGGTGGCCACAGTCTCGACTACAGGTGGCGTCCAGCCACCGTCTTCCACGCGGTCCGACTCCGGTGATGGGTCGTCGTCGATGAAGCCCTGGTGACCGGAGCCTGTCTGCCGGCGTCCTTCGACTATCTGTTCTAGCTGTTTCACGGTTCGATCTACTCCCGAGCGGTCGGCCTTGTTGACGACGTATACGTCCGCTATCTCCAGGATACCCGCTTTCAAGGTTTGGACGGTGTCGCCGCTCCCAGGCTGCGTGACCACTGCGACGGTGTCGGCGTATCCGACTACGTCGACCTCGTTCTGGCCGGCACCTACCGTCTCGATGAGTATCACGTCCTTTCCGGAGGCGTCTAATGCCTGGACTGCGTCCCAGACCGCTGTCGACAGACCCCCCAGGCTTCCGCGGGCGCTCATCGAACGGTAGAAGACACCTGGGTCGTCGACGCTGGAAGACAGACGTATCCGGTCACCGAGAACCGCTCCTCCGCTGTACGGCGACGACGGGTCGACGGCTACTACGCCGACGGTGTCACCGCGTTCGCGGTAGACGTCGGTGGCGCTGTCTACGAGCGTGGACTTCCCCGTACCTGGTGCACCCGTCACGCCGACGACGTCGGCGTCACCCGCTTCCTCGTGGAGCCTGCTTGCGATCCGACGGTATCCTTGCCGACGGTCCTCTATCTTAGTGATAGCGCGTGCGAGTGCGCGTTGCTCCCCCGCGAGAACTCTCTCCACGAGCTCCTCGGCCTCTGTGTCGTTCATCTCTCTGAAGCGTTCTCCCGCACGAACTCGATGGTCTCCTCTATCGGCGTTCCGGGGCCGAACACCCTGGCTACCCCCTGATCCAGCAGCTCTTCCTCGTCGTCCTCGGGTATCACACCCCCAACGATAACCAGGGTGTCGTCGAGTGCGTCGTGTTCTCTGAGGCCTTCGAGGACGCGGGGCACGAGTGTGTTGTGAGCGCCGGAGAGGATGGAGATACCGAGGACGTCGACGTCCTCCTGCACCGCCGCCTGAACTATCTCTTCGGGGGCGTTGTGTAATCCGCTGTAGACCACCTCGAAGCCGGCGTCACGGAACGCCCGGGCTATCACCCTCGCACCGCGGTCGTGGCCGTCTAACCCGACCTTCGCTATCATACACCGTATCCGACGGTCTTCATCCATCACGTAGCACCTCTTCTACCCCTGCTCGTGGTCTATATCGCAGCTGTGGTCTCCTGATAGGATCCATAGTGCTCCTCGAACACCTCCATTATCTCACCCATGGATGCGTACTCCTTCACGGCGTCTACGACGTACGGCATCACGTTCTCCCCCTCCTCCACGGCTTCCGCAAGTAGGTCCAGCGCCTCTTCGACGGCGTCGCCGTCTCTCTCGGCTTTAACCTGCTCCAGTCGTTCTATCTGGCGTTCCCGCGCCTCCTCCGATACCTCGAGGATGTCGGGGGAGGTGTCTTCATCTACCTCGTACCTGTTGACGCCGACCACGGTCTCCTCACCTCGTTCGACTCGTTGCTGGTACTCGTAGCTTGCTTCCTGTATCTCCCTCTGGAAGAAGCCGTCCTGGATTCCACGGAGCACGCCGTCGCGCATCGAACCATCACCCATCTCTTTTATCTCATCGAGGTAGTCGAGTATCTCCTCTTCCATCTCGTCGGTGAGCTTCTCGACGGCGTAGCTTCCACCGAGGGGGTCGACGGTGTCGGCGACTCCGCTCTCCTCGGCTATGATCTGCTGAGTGCGTAATGCGACTCTTACGGCTTCCTCGCTCGGTAGTGCGAGGGCTTCGTCGTAGCTGTTGGTGTGTAACGACTGGGTGCCGCCGAGCACTCCGGCTAACGCCTGCAGCGTCGTGCGGACGACGTTGTTCAACGGCTGCTGTGCCGTCAGGCTCTGGCCCGCCGTCTGCGTGTGGAACTTCAACCGTCGGCTCTCGTCTCGTTCGGCGTCGTACCAGTCGTCCATGATGCGTGCGTAGATACGTCGGCTACTGCGGAACTTCGCCACCTCCTCGAAGACGCTGTTGTGGCTGTTGAAGAAGAACGACAACAGGGGGGCGAAGTCGTCGACGTCGAGTCCCCGGCTGATGCAGTCTTCGACGTATGCGAAGCCGTCGGCGAGGGTGAACGCTGCCTCCTGCGGCGCCGTCGACCCTGCTTCGCGGATGTGGTATCCGCTGACGGATATCGGATGGAACTTCGGTGTCTCGTCGACGGCGAACTCGACGGTGTCGGTGACGACCTTCAGCGACGGCTCCGGCGGGATCACCCATTCCTTCTGCGCGATGAACTCCTTGAACATGTCGTTCTGAAGGGTTCCACGTAGTTCCTCGCGGGGTACGTCCTGCTGGTCGGCGAGAGCGACGTACATCGCGTAGATGACGGGGGCGGAGGGGTTGATGGTGAACGATGTCGAAACCTCATCGAGGTCGATGCCGTCGAACAGTATCTCCATGTCCCTGAGGGTGTCGACGGCGACGCCTTCCTTCCCGACCTCTCCGGCGCTCATCGGGTGGTCGCTGTCCAACCCCATCAACGAAGGCATGTCGAACGCCGTCGACAGCCCCGTCTGCCCCTGTTCGACGAGGTAGTGGAACCGTTCGTTGGTCTCCTCCGCGGTGCCGAAACCCGCGAACTGACGCATCGTCCACGTCTGACCGCGGTACATCGTCGGGTAGACTCCGCGTGTGTACGGGGGTTCGCCGGGGAAACCCAGGTCCTCGAGGTAGTCGAGGTCTGCGACGTCTTCAGGGGTGTAAAGCCGCTCTACCTCGTGGTTGGAGACCGTGGCGAACCGCTGCTTGCGTTCGCCGTCTTCGACGTATGGGGAGAGGGTCTCGTCCTCCCATCGCCCTCGTCCCTGTCTTATCTTCTCTAGCTCTCCATCGTCGAACATCTACTTCCTTTTTCGTCGGCTGAACGCTTAAAATTTGGCGGGGATGGAGGACGGAGGTTCAAAGGTGCTTCGCCAGCCTGTCCCCCGCCTGTAGTCCATCCGCTAAGGCGGCGTGAAGGCGGGGTTCGCCGGCCATCCAGTCGCCGGTGCAGTACAATCCCTGGGACTCCGCGGCTTCGAATGGTTCCCTGTCCACTGCTTCCTCGGGTAACGCGTATCTCCAGCCGTGGCCGTGGCTCCAGACGTGCTCCCGTAACCTGTCGTCGTCGAACAGATCTGCGGCGTGGTCCGCGAGCAGTTCTGCGTTCTCCCCCTCTGGTGCGTCGTAGCGCCTGACTGACCAGTCGTGGTTCGCCTGAACCACGAGAACGGATTCTCCATCTGGAACGTGTCCGGGCTTACATTCCTCCCGGCCGACCCAGCCGACGTCGTGCTCCTTGTCCTCGTTGACGAGGGCGTAGTAGGGGACGTCTACCTCGTAGCTGTATCCGAGTACAGCCGTGTATACTGTGCGGTATGGGACGTCGAAGGCGGCCTCTACCAGACGGTCTCTAACTCTGTTGCTCCAGGATGTGTTCCGAAGCAGCTCGGCGGTCTGTGGGGCAGGTGGATTGAGGACGACGGCGTCGAAGACACCGTGTTCGGCTCCGTCTTCGGTGTTCAACTTCCAGCCGGCGTCGGTCTTCGTCAGCGACGTCACACGGGTGTTCCGGTGTACTTCTGCGTCTGCTGCGTCGAAAGCTCGTTTCGCTATCTGAGTCAGTCCGTCTCGGTACACCCAACGTGTCTCTTCGACATCTCTGCCTCTCCGTACTTCGCCGTACCGGTCGAACACCCATATGGGTTCCCGTATCTCCTCAAGTCCATCGGTGGGTACCTCCTCAGTCACGAGTTCGTTGACCCGTCTGTCGCTGTCTTTGAGGTAGTTGGCGCCGTAGTCGAAGGTGACGTCACCGTGTCTGCGGGTGGCGGCGCGTCCGCAGACGCCGCCGGACTTCTCGAACACCGTCAGTTCGCTTTCAGATCGCTGGCTGCGTAATCTGTAGCCGCAGGCGGCGGATGCGGCTCCGGCACCTACGAAAGCTATCTCGGTCAACAGCCGGACATGTGAAAGCAGATGGCAAAAAAACGGTGGTTTGATCTGGCACGTAACACCGCTGGAGAACATCTTCCTGGGGTTCACCATGCTTTCATCGCAGGCTATTTGCGTGCCATCTAAATACAGGGTTCAAGATGAAGGGAGGACCCGACGGTGAAGAGGAACCAGGTGGGTCCTACCCTGTCTCCGAGGGGCGGGATCGGTCTACCATGGACCGGTTCTTCGACCACCTCGACCACTACATAACACAGCGCCCTCTCACGGTGGTCGCGGTGTTCCTGGTTCTCACTGTTCTGTTCTTCGGCGGCGTCGGTCAGATTACCACTGAGGAGGGCACCGACGAGTTCATGGAGGACACGCCGGAGTTCCAGGCGCTGGAGGACATCAACCAGGACTTCGAGACGGGTTTCGGAGTCGGAACCACTAGCACGACGTTGATACAGCGTGGTGAGAACCCGCTTTCGCCGAAGGGCGTGGAACGTATGCTCCGCGCTCAGCATCGGGCGGAGGAGAACACCGACGTACGGGTTACCTCGTCGTCAGGAGTAGCGCACCTGGTGGCGCAGGGCATCGACCCGTCTGCCGCGTCGACGGAGGAGAAGCTAAGGGCCGTGGAGTCGGCGACTGAGACCCAGGTCCGACGTGCCGCCCGGGAAGCCGTCGCACAACCAGGGATGGAGGCTATCTTGAGCGACGACCTCAACCCCGAGGACCCCTCCGCTAAAGCCACTATCGCGACCCTGAGCCACGAGATACCGACGGCGGACACCGATGGAGACGTCGACAGCGACGAGGTCCGGCGGATACAGAAGCAGATTCAGAGGACCGTAGAGACCGCCGGAGGCGACATAACGGTGTTCGGTAGCGGTATACTCGACGAGGAGTTCGGAGAGGTGATCGGCGACAGCATGCAGATGGTGATCCCCGTCGTCCTCGTGTTGATACTCGTCTTCCTGATGGTAGCCTACCGAGACGTAATCGACCTCTTGCTCGGACTGGTAGCCCTCGTGATGACCATCATCTGGACGTTCGGGTTCATGGGATGGACGGGGATCCCCTTCGACCAGATGATGATCGCTCTTCCTGTTCTCCTGCTCGCCGTCGGCATCGACTTCGGCATCCACGCAGTCAACCGTTACAAGGAAGAACGGGTGAAAGGCTACGGAATCGCCGAAGGAATGGACCTCGCCACCGACCAGCTCCTGGTGGCGTTCTTCATCGTCACAGGCACCGCAGTCATCGGCTTCGGCTCCAACGTCATCAGCGACCTCGGACCCATCCGGGACTTCGGAGTCGCGACGGCGACGGGTATGATCTTCACCTTCCTGATCTTCGGGGTGTTCATGCCGTCCGCGAAGATCTACCTCGATCAGAAACGAGAGAGCTCCTGGATACCCGATGGTCCGATGAAGCCACTGGGCGGTGAGTCCGGTCTCGGTGACGTGCTCGCGGTCGGCAACCGCATCGCGGAGGCGAAACCCATGGTGTTCCTGGCTCTCGTGCTGGTTCTAACGGTGTCGGCAGGTGCATACGCCACCCAGATAGATACCTCGTTCGACGACGAGGACTTCCTCCCGCCCGAGGAACAACCGGGTTACGTGGAGTACTTCCCCGAGTCACTGCAGCCTGGTGAGTACACGGCGACGGAGACCATCAACTTCCTTCAGGACAACTTCGAGACCGGTGAAGACGACGAGATAACGGTGTACATCGAGGGCCAGCTACACAGGGACTACGCTCTCCAGAGCATCTACCGCGCGGGTGAGGACCCACCTGATACCTTCCTGCGTGACGGCTTCCACGCGGAATCCCAGGGCGTCATCGACGTCATCGAAAGCCACGCGGAAAGAGACAGGGAGTTCCAGGCGCTCGTAGACCGGAACGACGCCACCGGAAACGGAGTACCCGACAGCAACGTCGAAAGGGTGCTGGACGAGCTTCTCGCAGGCGAGAGCAGGGAGCAAGCGTTGAACTACATCACAGAGGACCTCCGGAGCACACGGGTGATATACAACGTGGAGGCGGAGGCGGATGCCGAGGATATCGCGGCTGACGCGGACGAGTTCGCCGAGGGCTTCCGGCTAGACGCGACGCCGACGGGTCAGATAGTGGTGATGAACGCTGTCATCGACATCATATTCGAGTCCGCTATCACCGCGTTGTTGATCGCTCTCGCGTTCACGGCGGCGTTCCTCGTACTCGTCTACCACGTGCTCGAACGCCGGTGGTCGCTCGGACTGGCGAACATGGTCCCCATCGCCGTCGCCGTGGTGTTCCTCGCCGGCACCATGGTTGCGCTCGGCCTGCCGCTCAACGCACTCACCGCCACCATCCTCTCGATAGCCGTAGGCATAGGCATCGCCTACAGCGTCCACATCACCCACAGGTTCATCGACGAGTACAACGGAACCGAAGACCCCTACGAAGCACTGTCCACGACGCTCCGCGGCACCGGCGGCGCATTGACCGGAAGTATGCTGACGACTGCGGGCGGCACAGGCGCCCTAATACTCGCGATAACACCTGTGCTCGGCCAGTTCGGACTCCTCATGGCTTTGAGCGTCGTCTACTCCTACATCACCGCGATGGTGGTACTGCCTTCTACCCTGGTCATCTGGAGCAAGTACGAGGGCTAAGCCGAGCTACCTCACGTGGGCGTCGATGGTCTTAAGCCGAATATAATGAGTCCAAGATGAACTCCCGATAAATTAGGTAAAAAATGTTATTACGTCCTCCGCAGGAACAGTAACCCATACGGCGTAACTAGGAACTGTACAGATGACCGAGGAACACAATTGAGGTCTCCATGAAGCAATGACGGGGATTCAAACCCCCCCCTCGGGGCAAGTTTCTCCGCGACCTCTGGTGGTTTTCCCCGTTCGCTAACAAGAGGTAAATCCAAGATGAAGGGCATTCCAAAAACTACCAGAGGTACAGGTCGACGCCTTCGGGCGGTTAGGCGTTTTGCGCAGGCATTCCGAAAACGTATGATGAAACCCGCGGTGTCTGGCGATTTGACCCCCTCTCGAGGCTGCCGTCTGCAGCTGTGAAACACCGTCTTCCCATCTTCTGGACTCCGGGTATAGCCGGAGGGCGACCATTTAGGTCTACCTGCTTCTCTCTGGGGGCTGGAATTTCACGTGGTCTCGTTAGACCACTGAGGCTCTGGTTGATCGTCTAACCTGGTGCATCCGAGATCGGGGCCAGAGGTAGAGCCGCCACAACCAAGGAACTCGCCGTCACGGTAGGTGTCGATTCGGACGCCGTCTCCACGGTGTCTCCGTCGAGCGAGGCGTCCACCGGTCCGCCGTCCGTGTACTTCACGGGCTCTAGCTCGGATTCTCCGTCGCTGGAGGCGCTGGGAAGGAGTTCGTCGTGGTTGCTCGCGTACTCCCCCATGACAGCGTAGTCGTATATCAATCCATCTACGAACTCCCGGCAGACCTTCCGACCGAGCTCCTCGCGGCTGTCGGCTTCTACGACGGCCTGGTTCACCGAACGAACCATCTCGTTCAGATGCCGGAGGCGTTCGACCTCCGCAGCCTGCTTCCTCACCGAGGGGTTCTCCGCCGCCTCGGCCTCCCGCTCCATCTCCTCCAGAACGCCGTCGCCCTTGACCTCCTCCGAACCGCTGTCGCGGATGGTCTCCGCGGTGGATTTCTTCGCCAGGTAGTCCTTCGTCTCCTCGTCCACGTCCGCCCGCAGCAACAGCTCGTCCACGGTATCCATGACCTCTGACTTGCTTACGGGTTTCGTGACGTACTCGTCGAACGGGAGGTCGGCGACGTCCTCGCTGGGTTTCACCGCAGTCAACATCCCTACCATGCAGTCTATGCCCTGGCTTCGGATGCGTTCCAGTACCTCGTCGCCGGGCATGTTCGGCATCCGGCGGTCGAGCAAGACGACGTCGAACGAGTCATCTACTTCCTCAACTGCCTCCCTGCCTCCGTAAGCGGTGACGACGTCGAAACGGCTCTCCAGCCACATGCTGTAGGTGTCGGCGACGTCTTCGTCGTCGTCGACCAACAGGACTTTGGCGTCCTCGTGTACAGACGGGGTACCGTCTTCATCTGTATCGTTCATGTCCCTCCTCCTTCGTTAGGATGGACAGCGGAACGGTCGACGGCGGGTTTCACGCGGCAGCTCACGGGTATCCCTCCGCTGTTACCTAGTGACCTACAGAAACCCTCGACGCGTATAGTTCTTCCGCGGGAGCCCAGATCATGGAACACCGGAGCGCTCTTCCTTCGTTCCGACGTGCAGGCACCGTCGGTGAACCCCGAAATCCTTGTCCCCTTTCATCCGTCCTCCGCCGCCGGAACCCTCATCCGCACCATGGTGCCGCGGGGCTCCCTGTCGGCTATCGACACCGTTCCACCGTAGGACTCGATTATCTCGCGTACGAGATGTAAGCCGAAGCCGACGCCGGGTTCCTCGAAACCCTGTGTGCCTTTGTCGAGGAACCAGTCCTTGATGTGGCTGGGGACGCCTGGACCGTCGTCCTCGACGGTGATGTCGACGAACTCTCCGGTCTCTCGGGCTTCTACGTCGACCGTGGGGTTCTCTCTGTCGTTGTGCTGGACTGCGTTGTGGAGCACGTTCTCGATGGCTTCCGCCAGCAGCTCGTCGGCTAACACCTCCGCCGAAGCCGTGGACTCCAGCGAGACGTCGGCTTCGGGGTAGGTGGAGGTCACGGAGGACACCTCCCGCGCCAGTACATCGTCTACGTCGACGGCCTCGAGTTCGCGGTCGCTGTCGCGGACGGTGGCGTCCGTGAGACTTCGTATGGTCTGCACGAGGTTCACCATGTCGTCGGTGCGTTCTAACGCGGTGTCGAGGTGGCTGGAGACCTCGAAGTCGACGCGGCCTTCTACTTCCTTCAGCCGGGCGTCGACGACGTTGAGGCTGTTGAGGAGGTTGTGACGTATCAACCGGACGAGAAGCTCGAGTCGCTCGCGCTCGTGCTCTAGCTGTCTCTGCCTTTCTACCTCTTCGGTGACGTCCTGCGCGAGCGCTATCGCAGCCGCTTCCTCGGCGCCCTCCCCCCATATCGGCAGGGTGAAGACGTCGAGCACCCGTCCCTGTATCTCCAGCTCGAACCTCCGTCGCTCTCCATCGAGGGCCCCCTCTAACGCGGCTTTCATCGCGTCGGCTTCGTCTCCTGTGACGGAGTCCGAGCTCCACAGCTCCTCACCCTTCAGCTCGACGTCTTCGAGGTCGAGCTTCTGAAGGAGCTCGCCCTCCAGTATCTCGACCTCGAGGTCCTCGTTCACCAGGGATACGGAGCCGTTGGGTACGTTCTCCGCGAGCTTCCGGTACAGGCGTTCGCTCCGTCTCAGCTCGGTCTGCTGGTGCACGGACCGGACGACGTGTCCGATGATAGTACCCAGCCGCTCCACGGCTTCGGCTTCGTCTTCCTCGAAAGCGGAGCCGCGGATGGAGTACACCGTGAGAACTCCGTAGGACTCCCCCTGATAACGGAGTGGAACCGAGACAGCGGACACCTGTTCGGCTTCCGCGGCTTCGTCCATGTTCAACCCCTGCTGTACGCAGGTTCGACCGCTGATAGCCGCCTCCACCGCTGGTTCGACGTACACCGGAGGGTCCTCCATCCCGAGGGAGGTCTCCCGTGGAGTCAACGAGCCTTCGGATGCGACGTTCACGAGCCCCGGGTTCCCCGGGTCTTCAGACCGTCTCGCTATCCATGCGCCTCCGTAGTAGTCGGATTCGTAGAGGTGTTCCACCACCTGGTCGAAGACGTCGTCTTCGTCCGACCTCTTGATGGCTTCCTCGCTCGTCCGCTGGACGACCGCGTTTACGTCGTTGATGACGTCTAGCTTCTCCCGCTGCTCCACTATCTCCCGCAGCCGACGACGTCGCTCCGTCACCTCCTGCGAGATCGCGAGCCCGACCTCGACGTCGCCGTCTCCGTAGCGCAGCGGAACCGTACGTACCTCTACAACGGACTCCCCTACCTCCGCGGTGAACATCCTTTCTTCGCCGTCGAACGTGGCTCTGTAGTTAGTGAGCCATACGTCATGTAGGTCGTCTGGAACTACGTCGGCGACGCGTTCACCCTCCATCTCACGGGGTTCAGCGTCGACGGACTCTGGTGTCTCACCTCCGACGACCTTGTACCTGAGGTCTTCGTCGAAGACGGCGACGACGCCGTTGGGGAAGTTGTCGACGAGTGTGCGGTACCTCCGTCGCTGTCTCTCCGCCTCTCGCTCTCGTTCCTTCCTCTCGGTTATGTCGACGAGGACGCCGGGGAACTTCAGGGGGTCTCCGTCTTCGTCGCATTCCACGTGTCCGCGCGCCACCACCCACCGGAGCTCGCCGTCGGCGTCCCAGACCCGGTACTCCTCGCGGTAGTCCCCGCATTCCTCCAGCGCCTCCTCTATCGCTTCCTCGACCCTGGCTCTGTCTTCTTCGTGGATGGAGCTGAGGAAGCTGTCGAGGGGTTTCCCCTCCCGCAGCTCCACGGGGTCGACTCCGAACGTCTCGGCGAAGGAAGCACCACCCCGCATCTCGTCCTCGGGAACCCTCCACTCCCATGTGCCGATGGCTCCGGCCTCCGCAGCGGCCTCCATACGTGTCTTCGCCTCTCGGAGCATCCGCTCGCGTTCCTTCGACTCGGTGACGTCCTCGGTGATGCCGACTATCCGATGGACCTCGCCGTCTCCGGTGAACACGACCTCGCTTCGGTCGTGTATCCAGCGGACGTCACCGTCGTCGGTTACGACGCGGTACTCGACGTCGAACTCGTCGTCCGGCAGCGAGTGGAACGCTTCCTCGACCCTGTCACGGTCCTCCGGATGTACCTCCTCGATCCAGTTCAGCGGGTTCTCGTACAACGTATCCCTGTCTAACTCGAAGATGTCTTCGATAGCGGAGCTGATGTACAGGAGGTCTTCGACTACGTCGTCGCAGGAGCCTTCGTAGGCCTGGGCTTCGCCGCCGCAGAGAACTCCCTCTACATCACCACCACCGGCCTACTGGGTGCCGGAGGCCTCGCAGAAACCGTTATCGGACGCGCCGGCGTCGCACCAGCGCACGTAGTCTGGACCTCCATAGCGGGTTTCTACGTAGGTCTAGCGAAGTCCAACAGCCGGTTCTCGGGAGCTATAGCTCTCAAGGGACTCGTCGTCGTAGCGATACTCCACGGAGCCTATAACCTCGGGATCAGTCAGCTACCGGCCGCCGCCGACACCAGCAGCACCGCGAGCGCAGTAGCGTCGCCACAGACTACCATGTTCGCCTACCTCTCACTGTTCTACATCCTCATGTACGGCGCCCTAGAACGAATCATCCTCTCGCTCAGAAGAGCCAACGCCGAAGCCGTCGACAGCTAACTTAACCCGAGCTGACGAACGGTGGAGAAGAGCCACCGTTCAGCCTCTGCAGGCTACATGAGGTTTTCGCGAGATAGACGCAGCCATCCTGCTGTGACGGGTTCTTCACTGCCGAACTGAACTAGTCAGGTGACGATCGCAAAATCAGAGGGAGGGGTTGCGCGATCATGTGGTAGGTTGCAATCACGTTACAGCGCCTCAGGCTGACACCTGATAACTGTCTATATATCCATGTTGCTCCAGGGGTTTTCAGTACCCAAGTCTGATATGTCAGCATGGTTTATCTCTGCTGTCGTCAGATGGTTCAATCGTCAGGCTGTTTGTTTATTGCCATGGCTGGACATACTTCATCCAGAATTGATTATGGATACAGAAGGAACACGGTCGTCAGTTTGCTTGTGAAGCAGATGTTTCGGCTGGAAACTCAGCTCAGGAGCTCAGCTCTGGAAACGATGGATGGAAGCGAAACAGGGGGTGGGCGATGGCCTCTTTAGGTAAAGAGTTCGATGTCTTCAGCTCCGTAGCCGCCCCCGTTCTCGTATTAGAGAGCAGCTCCAGAGAGATAAAGTATCTTAACGGGGCTTTCGAAGAAGTAGCCGGAGTTGACGCCTCTTCGGTGGTAGGTAGTAGGATATCTAGCGTGGACGGGTTGGAGATCGGTAAGGAACTGGAGAGCGCTCTTGATGAACTTGAGGAGGTAGAACCGGCTGAGAGCGTCACGTGGGAGGGAGGGGAGAAGAAAGCTGTCAGTTTCGAGCTCCGGTACTTTGACGACAGGCATCTGGTTATCACTGTCAGGGAAGCTAGCATGGAGTCCGAATTCGGTCTCTCCGATACGGTAATTGATCTCTGTAGCGCGGAATCTGAGTACGATATCGAAGAGACTCTTGTGGAGTCAGTTGAAGGGATGGTCTCCGACATCGAGATCTACAGATACGATGGAGGGGTGTTAAAGTCGAGGGACGGTGAGAGTATATCTCAGGACAGCATCGAGTGGCGGGCTTTCAGTTCCCTTGAACCCAGGGTTATCGAGCTTCCTGAGCTGGATGGTACTGTATCCGAAAGCTACTACCTCCCCGATCTAACTGAGGAGGAAGCATCCGAGAGCGACTCTGGAACTCCACACCTGGATTGGCTTGGAGGCAACGTTAGGTTGGCAGTTCCTCTCGGTAGAAAGAAAGTTGTCTCAGCCGAGGTTGAGAACCCAAGTCGAGAGGAGGTCGAGAATCTAGTAACTCTGGTTAAGGCGGCGTCTTTGTCGATGAAGAGGGTTGTATGTAACCAAGAGCTAGAGAGGATGCAGCGGAGGAACTCCGAGGTGGAGAGGCAGCGTGAACAGCTGTTTCAACTGCTCGACGTCTTAACTAAGGTGATCGGAGACGTCCGTGCCATAGACGGTAAGGAGGACGTGAGACATACTCTGTGCGAGCGCTTGCTCGAGGTCGATTGCTGGGATTTCGTCTGGATAGTCGAGAAGCGGGAGACGGTTCAGCCGAAATGCACGTGCGAAAGGCTTGAAGTCGACCGTGCGTTCGTCGAAAGGCTGTCTTCATCTTACGACAACGGGACACCTACCGCCGCCTGCTTGAGAGAAGGAGAGACCTACGTCGTCAACGACGTTGCCGCTGAAACTCGATCCAGCTGGAGACTGGCTGTGTTGAACGCCGGCTACAGGTCGGCGGCCGCGGTACCGCTCCGGTATGAGAACCGGAAGTTCGGTGCCCTCGAGGTGTACTCCGAGGAACCGAACTGCTTCGACGAAACCTCGGTTCCAGTACTGGAGGAGATAGCTGGGCTTTTGGGATATGCTCTGGTTTCGGCAGAACAAGCTACTTCCTTGCTATCTGGCGACTACCAGCGGATCTCGTTGAAGATAGATGCAAGGGAGCTCAACTGTTACTTCGCTTACCTCGTCCGAGAAGTAGGTGAGGAAGCTAATCTGACGTCCATTTTCCCGGAGTCCGATAGGACCAAGGTATACTTCGAGATAGAGACGGATAGGGACGAGGTCTATGCTGCGTCCGAGAGTATAGGGGTGTCAGTGGAAGAAAGCGGGAAAGGCTACATAGCTGAAGTATCTGGCATCAGTCTGGTGGAGGAGGCGATGGAGGTAGGTGGACGGGTGTCGAGTTACGATTACAGGGACGGAGAGATACACATCGATATCAATCTGCCTCGCGGGGTAGAGGCGAGCGAGCTGCTTGATGTAGTCAGAAACAGATATCCCGAGGTCGAACTAGCTGCGAAAAAACACACCTTCGACGAGTTCATCTCGGAAGGCGTGCTGGAGGACCTTACCGAGAGACAGGAGGATGTCTTAAGACTTGCCTACCAAGAAGGGTTCTTCGAGTCGCCTCGAGAGAATACCGGAGACGATATAGCAGGAGAGCTAGGGATTACGGCGACGACCTTCCATCAACATCTGCGGTCTGCTGAGAAAGCCCTGGTCTCCAACCTCTTCGACGGCGAACCTGAAGGTTGAGGCCCTGTTCCACTGGACCTTACATTTCAGCGGTTAACCCTAACCCGTCTGCATCTGTAGAACCCACAGTGCCGGCAGTTGCAACGTGTGGGGCGCCTTGCCATGTCACCCTCAGGAACCCTCGAGATGCCGGCACGATACATTGAACCAGAATGAAGGAAGACGAAGGAGATGCTAACGGGGAGGCCGATGGGATGAAACGCATCATCCAGAACGGCAGTTCTGTCGATGGGGAAGACGGAGAAGCCGTAGAGAGAGAAAACGGCTCCGATGGTTTCGTGGAAGGACTCCCCGACAGTTCCGAAGTACTCGAGGTCGTCGAGGACGATCAGCTAACGGCTTCGGGTTCCGTTGAACCCCGGGGGAACGATACCGCAGAAGACGGTTTCTCCACGGCAAAGCCTTCAGAGCCGACTAAATCCGACGTACTGGGTTTCATCCGAGAAACGAAGGACGTGGAAGAAGGCAACATCTACCTTCCGGGGGAAAGCTGGTCAGACCGTCCAATAGCTAGATACGTCGAGATAGAGCTAGTCCAGGGTAGCGGCCGTCTGACCCGGCCTGGAGCCTGTATACTATGTTACGCTAGCAAGATGATGGCCGAGGCCTCCTCCCCGCAGACAGAGCTAATCGCGATGCTTAACGCTGAAGGAGTAACCGGTTTCGCACGTCGAGCATTCGAGATCGATCCAGAAGAAGCGAAGGTAGAGGAAGGCCTGGATGAACTGCTCTCCTAATCGTTTTAGACAGACGGTGTAAACGTGGATTCCGAGGAAAATCGGCGACCTATTGATGGAAACTCTCACAGACCGCCTAAACATTTTATGTACACTGGTTTACCCTATAGAAGCATTGGTGTACCCGATCAAATGCCCTGCAGCTGCGACGGCGACATGGTTAGAATCTATCTATCCGAGCAAGATACAGTAAGGAGATACCTGGATTATACCGGAGGCCAGGGACGAGGGATGTTTCATGGTTCGGAAGGGCCACTCGTCCGTAGGTTTTCTCCAGAGGCAATGATGTTCATCGAGATACGTATTTTTCAGGCTCGTTGAGAGGTTGAGGCTGATTAGACAGCCGGAATCTTGTTCGACTTTGTTTCCGTTTCACAGTTATGGACGAACAGGAGATTACCTACACAAAGTATGTCGATTGAGAAGGCTAACGAAAGGACTGGGGGAGGTGATGAGAGGGACGAGCTTTTCTCGATTCTCAGCAACCAACGACGAAGGTACGCGCTTCACGCCTGCAAGTGCTACGACACACCTATGGATATATCGGAGCTCTCGGAACGCGTTGCGGCGTGGGAGTACGGCAAACCAAGGAGTGGACTCGACTCCGACGAACGCAGGCGTGTATACACCTCGATGCAACAGAGCCACCTGCCTACGATGGACAGGGCAGGAGTCATCGAGTTCGACGGCAGTGAAGTAGCTCTGGAGGACAGAGCACAGGAGCTTGAGGTTTACATGGAGATCATACCAGAAGGTAGCATCCCGTGGGGGAAATACTACCTCGGATTGACTGTTATCTCCGCTGCAGTATTAACCGGTGTCTTCTTCGGTGTCTATCCGGAGGCCATCCCTGCACTAGCTTGGGCTGCTTTGATAACCGCTGGTTTTGGGGGTTCCTCAGTCTTCCAGTATCTCTGGACTCGTAAGATGAAGCTCGGTAACACCGACAAACCACCGGAACTACGGGATTGACGAGATGGACTCTCTAGCACCATCTCTCGGGTTGTTGTTCATCCTGCTCGGTGCTGGAGTCATGTACGGTGGAACGACTGCGTTCGACTCCACGGACGGCGACAGGACTGCGTCGGTGTCAGTCACCGGTGATGCCACAGCTTACCTCGCACTCGAAGGAACCGACGCCGCCACAACACCATCCTTCACCAACCTCTTCGACAGCGATATGACTCTGACAGTAGACACCGGCGAACCAACCGCAGAGTTCGACCCTGGAGCCAGCGGAAGCTGGGTGGACCCCCCTTACACGACCACTTTGAGCTCCGGCGAAGTATTAGAGATCGGTATGCGGGCGGATCCCGACGAGGTAACAGTGGATATACAGGGCGACGTTGAAAGTGGTGGAGTACAGCTCAGCCGCGCTTTCGAAGTTCAGGACGCGGGCCTCCTAGACGGCGTCCAGGGCAGCGTCACCGTAGCGGGAGGCAGCGGCCAGTACGAGTTCGAGCTACAGAACACCGGAACCGAAGACGTCGCTATCGACGGAATCGCAGTCGACGACACCACCAACCCCGACGCAGTTGAGGTGTCTAACGGAGACTACCTTACCGCTGAGGGCGTCCAGGTCGTCGACGAGACGGTCGAGGTAGGCGGACATGTAGTCGACTTCACCCAGACCGTCGACGTACCGGCTGGAGAAGCCATGTCGTTCGAGTTCGACAGGTTCCAGGAACCCACAGCGGCCGGCAGTCCTCACGCCGACATGCAGGGCGAGGACGTCACTATCACCATCAGGGCTACCGACGGAAGCACAGCGACTCTGACGCTAGAGTCCGATTGACGGGGAACCGAACTTCAGCTACATACCAGACGTAAAGATAGAGGTACTCTACAGCGGCTTTCGTGAGAGAAACGTGAAGTCCGATGCGGTATGGCTATCCCAGAACTCCTATATCGACGGTCTGTGCCAGTAGGCGTTCTTCCCCTTGTACTGGTTAACTCTGAGCAGGAAGTATACGTTCTCCTCCTCGAGCGGGAATAGACGTCTACCAGTGGCCGAGACCTCGTCGAACGACCACTGTGGATGGGGGTCGTCGACCAGATCTTCTGCGTCCACCCCTCTCAATGACCGTATTGGAGCCTCGTCCTCCCCTTTCCCGATAGTGTAAAGCTCGAAGTCGCCGGCGTCCGGATGTTTAGTTTTCAGCCTAGTATCGTCTGGGAACTTGACATCAGTGAGCTCCGTCGTCACCTCGAAGCTTGCGTAATCTTCTCCATCTATTGTTTCGACGGTGGGTTCCGATACCGTCGTTTCGAGGCTGTACGCTGATGCGTCGTAGACGGCTGTCTTACCCCACGTCTGCACACTGATTTTGTCTGGGTCGTCGTAGTCATCGAACTTGGGGTTCCATCTGGGTTCGAACGCGAGATCATCTCGGGTGAGTCCACCGTTTCTCCTCTCTCTTTGTCCCATTCTAATGTTGGATACAGTACTATAGTGCATTAACGTGACCTGTTAACATTGTGTGTGGTGTGCCACCGTTACCACATTATTCAGGTGTTGGAAGATGCGATACCGTGGCGTGGTTACCTGCCTGACCGAATCTTCAGCTAGACCTTCTTATATATCCGATTGGATCTATCGAATGGTTCGAACTTCTCGCTCATCTCCTTCGGTAGAGACTCGGATTTACCGAGTACTATGAACCCATCTTCCTCGAGAGATTTATACAGGGTGTCGTAGACCTCGTTCCTCAATGCCGGTTCGAGGTATATCAACAGGTTCCTGCATAGAACCAGGTCCTTCGGCGGGACGGGTCCGTCGGCGATGAGATCGTGTTCTCGGAACTCGACGTTCCGCCTCAACCCGTTGACCTGGTATCTGTTGCCTTCAGCCTCTACGAGGAAGTCGTTCATCGAAGTATCGAACTCCGACACCTCGGATTCGATGTCGTTCATGGTGAGCGAGTTATATTCGCCTTCGTAAGCCGTCTTCAACGTCTCGGTGTCTATGTCGGTCGCCAGGATGTCGTGGGATATGTTCCTCCGCTTCAACAACATGCTCAGTGAGTACGCTTCCCTCCCGTCGCTACATGCGGCCGACCAAGCCTCCACGTAGCTCCCCAGATGTCGTTCAGCCAGATCGTCTATGGACCTCCAGACCTCGGGGTTCCTGAAGAATCCGGTTACGTTCACGGAGATATGTTCCACTAAGAGACCGGGTTCTATCTCATCCTCCCTCAACAGGTCGAGGTACTCCTCGTAAGTGGACGCACTCGTCCTGTGCATCCGGGCGTCCACACGCCTCTCGAGGTAGCTTTCGTTGTAGTATTCGACCTCGAAATCCGTCTCGTCGCCTATGAAGTCGAGTATCTTCTGGAACGCCGAGGGGTCTGACGATCTGTTCATCTTTTCTGGAGGTTAATCAAGTTGGTTGTGCGATTACCAGGATGAAGCGTCAAAGGCCGGACAGTAGGGCCGTTCCTCTCGCCGGCACAGGCTTCCTCGTGTAACTTCTTTGATGGGGTTAGAACGGGTCATCGGCCTCGCCTCCCACCTCCATAGAGACCTTCGGCACTGATTCGACGATGTCGGCGAACTCGTCAGCATCAGGAAGAAGGAAGGCCTTACACTCCAGGTCGTGTTCGACGGCACGGATATGGGTGTTCAACATCACGAACGCGCCGGGTTCCTCGACAGAGACCTGGTTGACGAGGTGGTCTGCCACTGCATCGGCTTCACCGTCGAACACCGTGGGAGTTGTTATCTCTATAGATGTACCGAGGATGTTGGCGATGCCGTCGATGAAGCCGCTCGTCATAATGTTCCCGATCTCCTGAACTACTGCCTCGTGTTCGGCTCCGTACTCCTCCGGCAGTCCCTCCATCATGAACCCGGCCACCGTTGCCGCGTCCGCCGGTGTGAAGGTAACTACGAACACGCCGTGCGGCGGGTCGTCGAGCCGGCAGTACGCGCATACGACGTTGTCGTACCCTATCTCCTCGGAGAACGATTCACCCGCGAGGAACCTGAGCTTCTGTATCTCGACCTCCATCTCCTCCGACGTCATGTTCGAAAGGTCCTCCGCGACCGTCACCGAACTGTGGTCCATCACTTCACTGAACTCTACTAGGCTCGTTACATCTATCTTGTCTGTCATAGTTCGTTCACCTCTAGAACCGGGACTACCTCTCCTTTCCCTAGGATGGCGGTGCCGCTGAACGTGTCGACCTCCGCCAGAGCCCCTTCGAACGGCTGGACGACTATCTCCTGTTGACCGTATACCTCACTGCATTCGATGCTGGCTTCTCTTACCTCGTCACGGAAGTGCAGGATCATGCCTCCGGCTTCACCGTCGTCAGCGCCGCCGTCGGGGGCGAACGACCTGGGGAGGTCGATCAACGGCCGTGGATCGTCGCCTACAACGCATACTTCCTCTCCCTGTATCCTGTCGATGTCGGCGTCTTCTCTAGAGCTAACGGCGGAGACGGCTTTCATAGGCACAGCGTACTTACGTCCGTCGACCCCTATCAACATCGCATCCACTACGGTGATATCGATAGGTAAGGTCAAGGTGACGACGGTACCCTCACCAGGTTCGGAGGAGATTCCTATACTTCCTTCGTTCTCCCGGATCGCCTCCTGTACGGCGTTCAACCCGACACCTCGACCGCTGGTGTCGGTGACCTCCTCCTTGGTCGAGAACCCGCTCTCCAGAACCAGTTCGTAGACTTCGTCGTCCGGCATCCGCTCCGCTTCCTGCGCCGACACCACACCGCGTTCCACGGCTTTGGCACGGATCTCGTCGGCTTCGAGCCCTGCTCCGTCGTCCCGGATCTGGATCTCGACCCTGTCCTGGTATCTCTCGGCCTCCAGAACCACGTTACCTTTCCTCGGTTTCCCGGCTTCTACCCTGTCTTCTGGAGCTTCGATTCCGTGGTCTACGGAGTTCTTCAGCAGATGAACTATGGGTTCCTTCAGGTTCTCGAGGATGCTTCTGTCGAGCTCTATGTCCTCGCCTTCGACGTCGAAATCGACTTCCTTGCCTTCCTTACGCGCGACGTCGCGGACGATCCTCGGGTACTTACCAGTGATCTTCTTCAACGGCACGAGCCTCGCGTCCATTATATCGTCACGCATCTTCTCGGAGAGCTTGTCGAGCTTGTCGGCTCTCTTCCGCAGCTGCTCGTAGTCACGTCTCTCTACCGCGTGCTGGAGCTGTATCTTCGTGATCACGAGCTCGTTGACGTTGCTCATCATCTCGTCGAGCTGGTCGACGTCGACCCTCACGCTCTTGATGGCTTCGTCTTCTCCGGAGCTCTCCAGCGAACCACCTGGTTCGTCGGAACCACCTGTGTCGTCGCCGGCGTCGAAGCCATCGTCGTCAGATGAAGATCCGTCTTCGTCATCCGCACTCGCAGTGGTTGTCGAGCCTTCGACTTCCTCTGGGTCCCCGGCGTCACCGGCTTCGGGCTCCTTCTCCGTCTGGTCGTTGGTGACTTCGACGGATTCGACTTTCCGCAGCTTCGACGGCTCGACCGCTGCTGGGTCACCCGACTCTAACGCGACCTGGAAGCTGTCGTCGTACTCTCCTTCTTCAAGCGCTTCTCTTTCGGGAAGGGTCGAACGTATCTCCAGGCCTTCGATGGACTCTATATCCTCCAGAACCGCTACAGCCGCTGCAGCGGGGAAGCCGTCTTCCGAGACCGTTATCTCGAGAACCGGAGAGTCGCCGAAACCTGTTTCCTCATCCTCCGAAGATGGACCTGCCTCTCCTGCGGCGTCTTCCATGGACTCGGACTTCATCTCTTCGGAGTTCAGGCTGTCGTTCACGATGCCGATGTCGTCCTCCACAAGGGTTATGGACGCGTCGTAGTCGAGCTCTATCTCTTCAGCGTCGACGTCGCCATCCAATCTGGCGACGAGCTTCGTCGACCCATCATCCTCACCGTCTTCGACACCAGGGACCTGTTCCACGTCTACGCCCGTCGATCTCTCTATATCCTCTATCAGGTGCTCGGGTGTCTCTCCGTCGTCCGCTGTTTCGACGTTGATGACGGCGAGGGTCTCCGTTGAACTCTGTTTCTCCTGTCCGTCGAGACTGACGTCCCCCTCTCCCTCTGGTTCGTCTACGTCGGCGTCCGGTTCCTGTGAACCGTGAGATTCGTCGGTCGTTCCATCTCTCGGTTTCTCGTCCGTCGTTTCTTCGGAACCGAAGTACTTCCTGACGTCGAAGAGGTCGAGGATCCGGCTGACGTAGCCCCTGCGTTCCTCTGAAGAGGTTCCTCTGTCCAGTAACCCTACGTCGTCTTCGATGACTGTGACCGAGTCGGCTCTATCTAGTTCGTGTTCCTCTAGGTCGACGTGGCTCTCGGTTTCCGCGACGACTCGGAAGCTGTCTTCGTAATCACCGGCTTCTAACCTGGCTCGTTCGGGCTTGGTCTCCAGTATCTGTACATCATCACGGTCCTCCAGCTCGTCGACCAAACTAGCTGGATCCGAGTCAGGTAAGGTTTCGTCAGAGAACCAGGCTACGACGGCGTTCGTGTCGAAGTCTCGGGCTCCCCCTTCGTCGTCCTTCTCTCGCTCACCAGCAGCCTGTTCTACATCGATGTCTTCCGCTTCAGCGGCCTCTTCGTGTTCATCTACATCCAGTTCATCCCCCACCTCCAGGTTCCCGGCATCCTCCACATCGATAGATTCACCTTCACCTGTGTCTCCGACTTCCTCGGTTCCTTCCTCTCCAGCTTCCTCAGTTACTTCCTCATCAGCTTCCTCAGTTACTTCCTCTCCAGCTTCCTCGCTTATCTCGTCTATCTCCCCGACTCCATCATCATCATCTTCCTCGACGGTAGCTTCCGGTTGATCTGTATCTTCTCCGTAGGAGTCTTCTTCTCCAACGTTGTCTCCCGATTCCCCGGGTTCCCGTTGCTGCTGATATCCTTCTGTCTCGCTCTCGATCTTCTCCACGACGGAGTCGTAGGATTCCTTGACTTCCCCGGAATCCTCGATGTCGACGAGGCTGTCCTCTAGAGCGTTTACGCCGTCGAACAGTACGTCGACGAGCTCCGGCGTGACCTCTAGCTCGCCGGCGCGGATCTCGTCGAGGACGTCCTCCATGGCGTGAGCTACGTCGTGGGGCTCTCCGAAACCCATGGCTGCGTACGTCCCCTTCAACGTGTGAGCTGTCCTGAAGACCTCGTCGAGAGCTTCTTCGTCGCCTGAACTGTTTTCGAGATCTACTAACGAGTTACCGAGCTTCACGAGCTCGTCCTCCGTCTCCGCGACGAACTCGTCTAGATGTTCCTCCATCTACCCACCCTCCTCTATATGGTCGAGTATCTCGCCGGGTATCTCACCAGGAGGGAGGACGACGTCTGCGTCTCCGTTGTCGACCACAGCTCCCGGGATCCCGAAGACTGCACAGGATTCAGCTGACTGCGCTATCACCGTACCGTCTTGCTCCTGGATACGTCTCGCTCCCTGTTTCCCGTCTTCTCCCATCCCCGTCAGCACTACAGCTATGGCTCGTTCGGCAGCGGCGTCCGCCGCAGTCGACAGTGCCACGTCTATCGACGGCTTCACGTTCACAATCGTTTCCCTGTCGTCGACCGTCAGATTGGAGGCTTCCTCGGAGTGGCTCTCGACGCCCGTGTGTGCGTGACCTGGAGCAACCGCGACCTCCCCTGGCTTCAGTCGACTGCCGTCGCTAGCTTCGTATACGTCGAAGCCGGTCTCACGGCCGAGTCGTCTGGCGAAACGCTCCGTGAACAGCTTCGGCATATGCTGAACCACTAGTACGCGTAACCCTACGTCAGAGGGGAGGTTCTTCAGCAAGGACTCCACTACGGCTGGCCCGCCCGTGCTGGCTCCAACTACCAGTAGAGACTGTTCAGCCGCTACCTCAGCTCTACCGTGTTCCTCTACCGCTCCTGCCTCCGAAGCGTCTCCGTTTCGTTCCTTCAGCAGGGTTCGGGCGTCGGCTTCCGCAGCTAGCTTCACCTTTCCCGTGAACTCGTCGGAGACCGACGATATCCCTGGGCTGTCGCCATCGGGTTTAGGTACGAAGTCGAAGGCTCCTTTCTCCAGCGCCTCGAACGTTCTGTCGCTTCCTTCCTGGGTGTGAGCGCTGAACATCACCACGGGTGTCGGTCGCTTCTGCATTATCTCGTCGACGGCCTGTATACCGTCCATCTCGGGCATCTCGACGTCCATGGTGACGACGTCGGGTTCCGTCTCAACTACCTTGCGTACAGCTTTCTCTCCGTCGGATGCTTCACCCACTACTTCGACCCCTGCGTCCTCCAGAATGCTCGTCAGTACGCTTCGTATGAAGCCGGAGTCGTCCGCAACTACTGCCTCCATGAACCACCCATCTAACCCGTGGCATCCTGTAATTCACTGACCACGTTGTCCTTCTCGAAAGGCTTCGTCAGGTAGCTATCTGCACCTACTTTCATCGCCTGCTTCATCTTCTCCTCCTGACCCACCGAGGTACACATTATTACCTTCGAAGGCTGAGGTTCTTCCTTTATAGCTTTCGTGGCCTCGATACCGTCTTTTATCGGCATCACGATATCCATCATCACGACGTCCGGCTGATGTTCTTCGTACTTCGTCAACGCTTCTACACCGTTCTCGGCTTCGTCCACCACCTCGAACCCGTCTACGTCTTCGAGCATCCCCTTCAACATCGTGCGCATGAAGTCGGAGTCGTCTACCACAAGTATCTCATACGACATTGAATCCAGTTAGAAGCGTGTATATCTCTGTCTTACGGGTATCTTGATAAGCCGTTTACACCGAGTAATTATATTGATGGCTGCAGGGTGTCGAAGCAATGGCTAGCTGTGTTCGATCTCTTTCTCGCTTCCGACTTCGACGTAGAAAGCTGGTTCAGCCGACCTTAACCATCCCCCTCGAACCGTCATTAAGGCCTCACGAGACCTATGTTACCGCAGCTGGAGACGTCACTCCGTCAGTCGAGAGACGGTCTCGCTGACCTCTTCGACCTTCGCGGCCTGTTGTTCGTTCGCGACGGCGACGTTCTCTATCTCGTCCGCCACCTGTTCCGCCTGCTCCTGCAGGTCTTCAACCATAGACGCGACCTCGGTGCTGCTTGCGGCCTGATCGTTCGTCGCTTCAGATACCTCCTGGATGCCCTGGCTGGACTCCTGAACGGCTTCCGCGATACCCTGAAGCCTCTCCATCGCTTCGTTCACCTGTTCGATGCCTTCGTCTACCTGTTCGGTGGTCTTCTCGAGACTTGCGATGGTGTCGGCGGTGTCCTGTTTGATGTCGCCTACCATCTTCTCGATCTCACCTGCGTTACCCTGAGACTGCTCTGCCAGGGACTTCACCTCATCTGCGACGACGGAGAACCCTTCACCGGCTTCACCTGCTCGGGCGGCTTCGATGGAGGCGTTCAACGCGAGCATGTTCGTCTGGTCGGCTATCTCGTTGATGACGTCGACGATCTCGTCGATCTCGTCGATGCGTTCCTCGAGCTCATCTACGTCGGTGACGACCTCCGAGGTCGACGAGTCTACGTCTTCCATCAGCTCGATCGCCTTCGTCGCTGACTCACGTCCTTCTTCGGCGAGGTCCTCTGCTCGTTCGCTGGTCGTCGTGACCTCTTCTGCCGTCGAGGCGATCTCCTCGATGGTCGCCGACATATCCGCTACCTCGCTGGACACCTCCTCCGTGGATTCAGCTTGCTGCCGTGCTACCGCGCTGATCTCCTCCGTGCTGCTCGCTACGTCGTCGGCGTTCTTCCTGGTCTCCTCGACCTGTTCCTCGACCTCGGAGCTGACCTCCCGGGCTTTCTGGATCCTTTCCTCCAGTTCGCTGCTGTAGGACTGGATGTAAGCGTCGGTCACGATCTGCATGTCGAGGTTTATGATACGAAGGATCGATAGGATGTCGTCGATGGCGTCCTCGACCTCGTCCTCGACTGCCTCCTGAAGCGCGTCAGGTGTAACACCCTGGGGTACATCTGGTTCGTTTTCCGTCTCTCCTTCGGCGGTCTCGGCGGCAGCTCCTCCGTCGGTGGCTACGTCGGCGATGCTCTCGGTCAGGTTCTCCGTCAATCTGTCGCCGACGAGGGGTAGGATGAGATCGTAGTAGACTCCGTACTGCCCGAGATAGTGTTTCATCGGCATGTCCAGCAGGTCGTGGATCTTGCCGATCCGCATCCGGTCGCGGAAGTACTGCATGTCGTAGTCACCGCCTGCAAGCGTCACCAGGTACGCGGACTGCGTGCGTTTCAGCTGCTCGACCGTCTTCTCGGAGCGTCCGATGACCTGCACCGTCTCCTCGTACTCGGTGAGGTTGTCGTAGAAGTCGTCCGCTATCTGCTCCGCGTTCTCCTGGAACTCTTCTTCGTACGCGCTGAGTCGTTCGACGTCCTCGTCGTCGAAGTCGATGAAGTCCTTCCGCCACTGTATCTCACCCTGGTCGAGGCCAGCATCCTCGACTATCTCGTCTACGTCTAGCTCGGAGTTCAGCCCGCCCTGGCCGAAGTCATCGCTTCCATATTCCTGTTGGTCTGCCATGGTAGCAGGTGTTTATTTCCTACGGTCATAAGCGCCGCTACTGTTAATATAATCGGTTGGTAGCTTCGGCTTGTTAAAATAAGCTGCGTCGGACGCTGGAGTGGGTGAGCGAGGAACATGGTTCCAGATCACCTCTGTGTCGCTGGAGTGTATATCGTGTTTCTAAAGTTTGCGTCGCCGTCGACCTAGGTCGCCATCGACGTATGATAGCCTCTACCTCTGGATGAGATCTGCTTCGTCTGGATGAGATCTGCTTCGTCTGGATGAGATCTGCTTCGTCTGGATGAGATCTGCTTCGTCTGGATGAGATCTGCT
>JAQZDA010000014.1 GCA_028751075.1 Euryarchaeota archaeon Ods02
ACGAACTCGTCGACCTCGTCGGCGCCATCCCTGGGCAGCAGTTAGTGGACGCGCTCGGTCGGGAGGGTACAGCGTCTATGGGTGTTGGGTTGAAGCTGAAGACCCTGTTGAAGAGCTACGGCCACTGGAGCCTCTTGTGGGAGCTCTACGGCGTCCAGAAACGCGCCGGCGAGATAAAGGATGTCTACGCCGACTACCCGGGTTCGCCGGAGGATTTCACGGGGTGGAGGAGCCGGAGGGACGACGTCTACACCGAGGTGTACGAGCTGACGGGTGCGGATCCCAAGTACTGAACCTGGTTTCGTGACCGGAGCGGGGGTGTTGTTGGGTCGTGGTTCTCGCTGGTCTACCGGTGGCTCCGAAGAAAGATGTACTGGATGATGGTGGATGAAGCCAACTCCGCCGTCAGATATAGTTATCTGAAAGAGGCGAAATTATTTGAACCGCGGCTGTGTTTCTTCATCCACAGTGACTGAAGCAGTCGAGCGAGACTGGAGCGACCGGTTCAGCGGTCGTGAACGTGTTCGACGGGTCGTCGAGACCCTGAGGTCTCCGGAGTCCGTGGACGAGATAGCGGAGCGGGCGGATGTGTCGTGGAACACCGCCGACAGCGAGCTCCAGCGCCTGAAACGGGAGGACGTCGTGGTGGAGACCGTGGTCGACGGGAAGAAGGCGTTCGACGTCAACCCCCGGAAGCTCTACGTCGACGAGGTGCTGGCGTTGACGGAGGAGAACTCACGGGGGGAGCTAGAGGAACGTCTGGCGGACGTGGTGGAGGAGCTGGAGGAGCTACGGAGGGAGCACGACGTGGACTCCGGGGAGGAGCTGCGTCAGCGGCTCGTGGACCCCGGGCTCTCCTCCGAGGAGATGCGAAGCCGGCTCTCCGTCGTCGAGAGCTTCCAGGCCCTGGAGACCGAGCGGAACCTCCTGGAGAACGCCCTCGAGCTGTACCCTGATCTCAAGGAGCTGAACCAGGGTGCTTCGTCGGGACGTGAGAGGTCCTCCCGGGTCTGAAGCCGTGGTGGTGTTCTTCGCCGACCGAACCAACCTTCAGGTTCGCCGCCTGCACAGAAGGATCCTGGAGTCCATCGACTGGGGGTTCCACAGCCGACGCCTGACCATCGCGGGACCCCGGGACCCCGGCCTGTACCGTGTCGTCGGCGAGACGGACCCGCGTGTGTTCTTCGACGTCGACAGCTACCCCGTCGAGGATGCGCGGGTGGAGATCGGGTTCAGGCTCGCGGATGCTGACGACGCCGCGGACTACTGGTTGACCTACGTCGAACCCGACCGCGACCTCTCCGTCGGCTGGCACCGCCACCCCGGTCACATGGAGCTTGGAGCCGTGCATCTCCAGCTAGCGTACGGTGACGAGGTGGTGACGCGGCGTCCCGTCGAGGTGGTGGACGCGCACCCGCTATACGTCGTCGACGTCCGCCTCCGGAGCCTGCCGGATATGGTCGACGGAGTACGCTGGAGCGACGGACGGCCAACCGGGTTCGAGGACTCCATCGGGTAGACCCACCGAGTGGTTCCTCCGACAGTAGGTCCGCCGGCGAACGCCTGCCATCCGCCCTCCACGCAGGGGTCGAGACGGGGCGTGTATGCTGTTTCCCTGTTACGTCCGTGCATCTCTCGTTCTCTTCTCTGGTATCGGGGTTACTGCGCCGTGGGCGCGCGGGCTCCGCAGAAAACGGGGTCGTTATCAGGTATGATTTTGTTGCCGGCTTTTGGTTTCGTCGGACGCCGGCGGTCAGATAACCTTGTTTTATCTGGAAGGAACCGGAAATCGGCGGATAAGTCGGGCTTACAGGGGGTAAGCGGCTCTTAGGCGGGGATAAGGCGGTCTTATCCCGTCCAACGGTCCCCACGTTATTTATATGAAAGTTCCTTAGGTTCGTCCACGTTGACGCGGTCGGACGCGGTGTGGGATGCGTGTGTCGGCTGTGGCTCCGCGGTGTCGTGGAGCCCTTGACTGAGGTCAACAACGCAAACAACAACGAGGTAACATAAAACATGAGACAGACTAAGACACGAGAAGATGATGACGACGCGGTTTCGCCGGTTATCGGCGTCATCCTGATGGTCGCTATCACGGTGATTCTGGCCGCCGTCATCGGAACGTTCGTACTGGGACTAGGAGAGGACGTACAGGAGACGGCGCAGGCGGGAGTGAACTTCGACTACGATGGAGAGGACGTCACCGTCAACATCATCGACCCGGGTAACGTCGACGAGCTTCGGATATCAGGTCCAGAGTGGAATCAAGACAATCACGATGACCTAGAAGAAGGCGATGGAACTACGGGGTGGGCGATATCAGACGATGAAGACGAAGATTACGTACATATAATGGGAGATGCTATTGATGCTGGTGCATCCTTCAGCTACGATGCCACTGCCGATGACGTTGAAGGGGAACAGCTTAGTCTGGTCGGCCTCGTCGGTGACGACGAGAACCTGCTGGACACCTACGACAACCCCGAGTAAGCACAGGTAGCTAAACAACCATAATCTGCGTTTCTTTCTCTGCCGGAGAACACGACGAGCAGAGAGAGCTGAACCAACAATGAAACAGACTCAACACGATAGAAAGAAGGAGGACTCCGCGGTGTCACCCGTCATCGGCGTCATCCTGATGGTCGCCATCACCGTCATCTTAGCCGCCGTCATCGGAACCTTCGTACTGGGACTCGGGGAGGACGTGCAGGAGACCGCGCAAGCCGGCGTCGCGTTCGACTACGACGGCGGGGAAGAGGTCATCGTCAACGTGCTCGACCCCGGCAACGTCGACTCCCTGATAATACGGGCGAGCGGTAGCGACCTGGAGAACGAGAACCTCGACGAAGATCCCACTGACCCCACAAGCTGGTACTGGGACACCGAGGAAGAAGAGGTAAGGAACGACGCTGTCTCCGCCGCCGACAGCTTCACGGTGAGCGAACAAGGTGAAGACGGCGACGTCGAACTCGATACTGGAGTCGCTATCGAAGACGCCGACCTGCAGGTCGTCGGCGTCGTAGACAACTCCGAGAACCTCCTAGACACCTACGACATCGGCGGATAACCACTGCAGGGAGAACCCCAGCCGACGGAGCCCGCATCCGGGAACCGGCGAGCGAAGAGCCGACGGTTTCACCTGATGAAACCATGATAGCACGTCGAATCAAGACCCGCGGCCGCCGAGAACCACGGTAACCGCGGAAGACCCCCACAGGGGGAACCCCTACGCAGCCGAGCAACCCCAACCCCAGGCAGCCGAGTGGAACACAGTTCAAAAGCAGACAGCAGCGAACCCCGAAAGAGAAACTAGCCGAAACATGAAGCAGGATACACAGAGGGACCGAGACACCGCCGTCTCCCCCGTCATCGGCGTCATACTCATGGTAGCGATAACCGTCATCTTAGCCGCCGTCATAGCTACCTTCGTCCTCGGGTTAGGCGACGACGTACAGGACACCGCGCAAGCCGGCGTCAGCTTCGACGAAACCCCGGGAGAGTCCATCCAGGTCACCGTCGTCGACTCCGGAAACGTCGACCGCCTCGTCATCCACGCCGACGCAGCAGCCGAAGGCGGAGGCGACGGACTCGGCACCGGCGAAGTCCACGAAGCCGGCGAACCCAACGTCTACGTAGGCTTCGAAGAAGACGACATCCCCGACGACCGCGCTGTAATCGACGAACCAAACGCCGGCGACACCGTCACCATCCAAGCCTGCGGACAAGACAACCCACCCGTCGTACGCGACCGCGTCGACGTCGTCGGCGAAATCGGTGACGACGAGAACCTCCTCCGAAGCTACACCGTCGAACAAGCCGTCGACGACCAGAGCAGCTGTCCATAGATACCTAAGATGTAGCTCGAAAACGTCGACACCATATAGGATTCACACCTAGATGTCATCAGTATGGTATGCAAACACGGAAGGTCATCATCCATATCTTCGACGGCAGCGGATAACACGTCAAAACCCTACCCCTGTTTTTTGAAGCCAACCAATACACCAGAAACAGTTTCGTAAAAGCTAAATTTAGCTTCACATCTCTTTGGCTGAACTGTGTCAACAGGAGTTCAAGTAGATAGATGAAAGAAGCAAACGATTATAGAAGAGACGACACCGCGGTATCACCCGTCATAGGCGTCATACTCATGGTTGCGATTACGGTGATACTGGCTGCAGTCATAGGAACGTTCGTACTGGGGTTAGGTGACGACGTCAGTGAGACCGCTCAGGCTGGCGTTACGTTCGACTACGACGGAGACAACAACGTGACCATGACCGTCATCGACTCAGGGAACGTCGACGCTCTTAGAATCCTCATACAGGGAGAGAACCTCATACATCCACCAGATGGCCTGTTTCCTAACCCGAGCTTCGGAGACCCTGAATGGAGGGGTGTAGAACCAAGAAACGGAGGTACGGAAACAGGGGGTGTAGAGACATACGAGGGTCACACTGTCGGCGCAGGAGACTCTCTGCGTATCACTGGAGTAGATAACACTCCCACGCATGAACCTCCGGCGAAAGTAGAGCTAGATGGAGACGTAGACGACATGGATCAGATAGCAGTTATCGGGATAGTCGGTGACGACGAGAACCTCCTCGACACCTACGAAGTCGACTGATAAACAGGTCTGGCACTTCATCTCCCTCTACAGTACCCTAGTCTCCGAAGTAACGCCTTCAACCACAAATACGACACGTAAGAGTTAAATATATGTTAATTCCAGTGTTTCGGTAGAAGAACCTAACTGGGGGAGTGAGAAAAGCCAATGACAGTTAGACAGCAAGATAGAACCGACGAAACCGCAGTATCACCCGTCATCGGCGTCATCTTGATGGTAGCAATCACCGTAATCCTCGCCGCAGTCATCGGAACGTTCGTACTGGGTTTAGGTGACGACGTACAGGAGACGGCGCAGGCGGGTGTGAACTTCGATCATCTGGAGTCCGACGAGAACCTCACTATACAGGTAGTGGATCCAGGTAACGTAGACCGACTGGTGGTGCGGTCGACTGAACACGATGGACATATCTACAACGAAGATCCAGGGGCTGGAGACAGCATCTCACTGGGGACCTTCAGCGGTACTCCTCCCGGCATGATCACGGTGAACAGCGGTGACTGGACAGGTGTAAGAGCTGACGGGACTGAAGGTCCATTACCTGATGGTTCGACCAATACTGATACTATCCCCTACTACATCGAGGGTGATACAGTATCCACTGTCGGAGTCGTAGGCGACGACGAGAACCTGCTAGATACGTACGACGTCCCCGAGTAACCGCCGTCGCCCCCGGTTGAGTCCTCGAACACAGTGAGGGAACCCCTAAGTACTGTGACATCGAAACACGGTCCAGAGACACCGACCTCTAAAAACCAGGGAACCACTACCCAGTGAACACAAGACCACGTTGGGGAGGTAGATGAAGTGCATAACTCTAGAGACACCGCCGCTATCGCGCCGAACACAGTCGCCACCGTCATCTTAGTGACGCTCGTCGTCGTCACCTCCAGCGTGGTCCTCGCCTACGGGTTCTCCGCCGCCGACAGCATGCTCGCGGAACCCGCGCAAGCCGGCGTCACCTTCCTCTATGACGGAGAAGACGTCGAAGCCACCGTCGTCGACACCGGCAACGTACACACGCTCCACGTCCGTGGCTTCCAGAACGCGAACGCCGTCGAATCCGACAGCTGGAACGCCATCGACAGCTCCACCGTGACCCTCGAGGACCCATCGCCCGGCGACAACTTCAGGTTCCAGCCTGGAGACGCCGCGGAATCCGACGCCGAGCTCACGCTCGTCGGCCAGACAGCGGACACCGAGAACACCATAACCACGTACACCGTTCCGTAGCATCGGCGACGACTTCACGTAGAACACCAACTCAGAGAGGATGGAGTAAGGTGGGATGGACTGAGGGGGGTCGACTGAGGTTCAGAGGTCGGCTACGTCGACTTCGCCGTCGTCGTCTACCTCGTCGGCGGGGATCACCACGTCGGGTTCGAGCTCGTCTACCGGCGGCATGTCTTCGAGTCGCTCCTCCACGGACTCGATGTCCTCCTCGCTGAGGACTCCTTCCGCTATCAGGAGCTCGTCTACCTCGTCGATCTCCGGTGTATCAGTCGACATACCCTGTCTCTCTCAGTAGAGTATACTCGTTTCGCTCTAAATAACCTTTCGCGAACCTGTACTCCTCCGCCGTCGAAAGCGTCTGCGGAAGATCGCTCCATACGTTTATCTTTCTCTCCGTCGACGTAGTGCACGTCTATATGGAAGAAGTCGTGTGACGTGTCTGACCGCGCTACCTGCCGCCATTCGGGCCGGTGAACCTCACCCGCGTCGTACTCAAGCTGCGCCACGTACTCCGTCATCCCGCCGTCCTCCAACACGAACTCGAAGTAGACTCTCGTGTGATGTGGATGCCACGACAACGTGACCCCGTCCGAAACCTACTTCATCGACCCCTCATCCCCTGTCTGTCGAGTTGAGGACGTCCGGTATACAGCTTTCGACGCTGGTTCCTCGGGGTTTCAGTAGATTCCACGGCTCCTCAAACAGGTTCTAAGGCCGTCGTACCCGTGGGTACGGCGCGCTTACCGCCGTGAACCATAGTATAGACGTATGTAGCAGCACGACGTCATATAGTTTGAGAAGATGGGCAGCCTTACGAGAGCCCGTTGGAACACAAAGGAGAACAAGACATGAAAACTACAGACGTACAACAGAATAACGAAGAAGCGGTGTCGCCGGTCATCGGCGTCATCCTGATGGTCGCCATCACCGTGATACTCGCCGCAGTCATCGGCACCTTCGTGCTCGGACTCGGCGAAGACGTACAGCAGACGGCGCAAGCCGGAGTGAACTTCAACTACGACGGAAACAACGTCACCGTCAACATCATAGATCCAGGTAACGTCGACGAGCTCAGGATACTTGGACTCACCGAGGGACCCGCCGAAACCAACGGCTGGAGTTACGACGAAGAGCTCGACGCAATGACGATATCCGGCGATGACGTCAGCGCCGGTTCGAGCTTCACGTTCACTCACGGCACGCACGCCGCCAGCGGCAGCCAGCTCTCGCTAGTCGGTTTCGTCGGAGCGGACGAGAACCTGCTCGACACCTACAGGGTGCCCTGATACCGCGTCTCGAACCCGGTTCCCCGTCGAGCTGACGACACCGAGGGCGCGGGTTCCTCGACGAGTAGACGCACGAGTTCACGTTGACGGACGAGTAGACGCACGAGTTCGCTCAGACGCAGGAATACAGGGCTCAGACGCTCTCTAAACCGTGGCTACGCTACAGCTATATACCTCTGGACCGTATTAAGTTCAGAGCATTCCCGTCGGAGAACACGTAGCTTCCTCGGTGAATCTCGGAGAGAACCATGCACCAGAGACACCAGAACCGAGAAAAGGATGTAGAGGCGGTATCCCCCGTCATCGGCGTCATCCTGATGGTCGCCATCACCGTTATCCTCGCCGCAGTCGTCGGGAACTTCGTCCTCGGCGTAGGGGACAGCGTTGGACAGAACGCACAGGCTGGAGTTAGCTTCGGCTACGACGGGGCGAACGTAACGGTCACGGTCGTAGACCCCGGCAACGTCGACGCCATCCGTTTGACCGGATGGAGCGTCGCCCCCGCCGGTGACGGCGTCTGGCAGGAGGTCGACGGCGACCTTAGGCTCGACGGCGACACCGTCCGCGCCGGAGCACGGTACAGCTTCGAAGCAGCCGCGAACTCCGGCTCCAGGCTGTCGATAGTCGGAGAGAGCGGAGCCGACGAGAACGTACTAACCACGTACGTAGTACCCTGATACGTAGTACCCTGATACGTAGTACCCTGATACGTAGTACCCTGAACCTCCATCGAAGCAAACACCATCGAAGCAGGGGGTCCGTCCAGCCATCGGGGGAACCGGAAAACCGGAACCACCACTGTTTCACCTAAGACCCCCGAGCACTAACGGCTAAGTGAAGAAGCCGCGAGGAGAAAGCAACCGGCTTCACGGAGGAACCAAACATGGCATGCGAGACCTGTCAGAACTGTGGCACCGGCACCTGTAGACCCGCGGTCACCCAACAGGGAGTGATGTGCAGGCGGTGCGCCGGCCGACGCTCCCCGGGACAAGGTGGACTACACGGCTGACGGAAGCCACGGGGTTCGTGGGGACGAACCAGAAAACGTACACCAGGCCGCCGGAAGGCGGAGACAGCTGATTCTACCGGACGACTCACTCCAGCAGCTACGGTAACAGCAGACACCGACGTGAATCCGCTTTCAGCGTAACCACCGGTTACCGTACCTTGAGACCGGAGCCAAAGGTGTTTCACAGGGCAACCCGAACAAGAGGTCAGAGAGTAAACCTTGAACGCCGTCTCCCTGCTTCCCAGCGCCACCGAGATGCTCTACCTCGTCGGCGTCGAACCCGTCGGAGTCAGCCACGAATGCGACTATCCCCCAAAGGCGAGGGAGAAGCCCGCCGTCACGGAGTCCGCGGTGTCGGAGACCGCCTCAACGGAGCAGGTGAACAGAGAAGTAGAGGAAGCGGAGGCCGACGACGGCGTCTACACCGTCGACGTCGACCTCCTGAACTCCCTCAACCCCGACGTCGTCGTCACGCAGGACGTCTGCAGCGTCTGCGCCATCGACACCGGTGAGGTCGAACGCGCCGTAGAAGCGGTATCCGCGGACCCGGAGATCGTCAACCTCCACAGCCACGGCTTCGAAGGCGTGCTCGACGATATCGAGACCGTCGGGGAAGCAGTGGACGCCGGAGAACAAGCGGAGGAAGCCGTCCAAGGGCTACGTGAACGAGTCGATGCAGTCGAGAGTGAGGTCGAAGACAACGTCGACCACCGCCCTCGGACGACCCTGATAGAGTGGATGGAGCCACCGATGACCGCCGGCCACTGGACGCCGGAGCTCGTGGCTAAAGCAGGAGCGAGCTACGTGCTCGGAGAACCCGAGGCCTCCAGCGAGGTCAGAGAGTGGAGGGAGGTTGTCGACGCAGAGCCTGAGAAGCTAGTTATAGCGCCGTGTGGCTTCCAGCCGCGTAGGACGACGCAGGAGCTACATCTGCTGACGGAGCGCTCAGGCTGGCGCGACCTGCCTGCGGTGCAGCGCGACGAGGTCTACGTCGTCGACGGCCACCACCTCGTCAACCGACCTGGACCCCGCCTCGTCGACACCCTCGAACGGTTCGGCGAGATACTCCACCCCGACGTCTTCGGCGCACCCACGTCGCCACTGGTGCAGAAGCCGATGCGGATACGCTGAAACCTGAGGCGCTTCATCTGCGGGCGATACGGCTTCCGTCGAGCCTCCTCCCCGGACGGTTGAGAAACGTTATAGTGACCGTGGGTTCAACCTCCGTCGATGGAAGCCGTCGAGGACCCGCGGCTGCAGGAGGTCGCAAGGAAGGTCGAATCCGGTGAACGACTCGACTTCAGCGACGGCGTCGCCGTCTACGAAACCGACGACCTCCTGGGCGTCGGCCGAGTCGCCGACCTACAGCGCCGGAAGCTAGCCGGCGACGAGGTCTACTTCAGCGTCAACAGAAAGCTCTACCACACCAACGTCTGCGCCCTCGACTGCAGCTTCTGCGCGTTCTACAGCAAACCAGGCGACACCGACGCCTTCGAACACACCCCGGTGGAGATAGGGGAGAAAGCCGCGGAGTACAGCGACGTCATCAGCAGCGTACATATCGTCGGTGGCCAACACCCCGCCTGGCGCATCGAGTACTTCGAGGACCTGTTCACAGAGATCTCGGAGCGCGCGCCCGACCTCCACGTGAAGGCGTTGACGGCGAGCGAGATCAGCTGGATAGCGAAGGTCAGCGACGTATCCGTCGAAGAGACCCTTCGACGCCTCAGAGACAGCGGCCTCGACAGCCTTCCAGGTGGTGGAGCGGAGATATTCCACCCTGAGGTACGAGAGAAGATATGTCCGGAGAAGGAGGACGCCGAAGGCTGGCTCGACGTCCACCGCACCGCACACAGGCTAGGCGTCGAGTCCAACGCGACGATGCTGTACGGCCACATCGAAGATGTCGAACACCGCGTCGACCACCTCCTGCGGCTCCGCAGCCTGCAGGACGACTCCGGTGGATTCAGCTGCTTCGTACCCCTGAGCTACCAGATGGAGAACAACGAGCTCGGCGAAGCCGTGGAGCACGGAGCCACCGGCCGCCTCGACCTCAAGACCATCGCCTGCGCCCGACTCCTCCTCGACAACTTCAGGGGTGTACGCGCCTACCGCATGGTCGTCGGTGAGAAGCTCTGTCAGGTGGGGCTCGACTACGGCGCCAACGACGTCGGCGGAACTCTGATGGAGGAACGCATCCAGAGCGACGCCGGCAGCAATGTAGACCAGGACGTCGGCCGCGACGAGATGCTGCATCTCATACGGGATGCCGGCCGCGTCCCCGTGGAACGCGACGAGATGTACGATGTAGTCGAAAGGTTCGACTCTGAAGCCCGCGCCGCCGGCGACTAACTACGGGGCCGGAGACTGACGTTGCTGCGATGGCTGCTTCGAGCGACTTCACCGACGCCAGAGCCTCATTCGTCGTACGACGAAAGACCCTGTGTCTTTCGACGACAAGGTTAAGGAAGCCTCAGTCGACAGCCAGTGCATGGAGGAGTACGACGTCGCAGTCGTTGGAGGCGGCCCCGCCGGCTGCCGTGCAGCCGAGGAAGCCGCGGCAGAGAAGTCCACCGTCGTCTTCGAAAGCGGCGTAAACCGTGAAGACCGTGACGCAGCTGGCGCGGACTCCACCGACGCTGCGGGGTTGCTCGACTACTGGCTGGAGCTCATGGAGATAGGGCCGGAGGAGTTCGACGATATACCGGTGCTGCAGGAGATAGAATCCGCGAGGTTCCGCTCCCCCGAAGCAAGCGTCGAGATAACGGAGACAGGCGTCGACAGCTGGTACCAGGGCTTCGGGGTGACGTTCGACCGCGTAGCGTTCGACGACCTCCTCAGGGAACGCGCTATCGACGCCGGCGCAGAGTACAGACTCGCCTCCGTCCGCGGCACCCGCGTGGAGGATGGAAGACACGTCGTGGAATCCGCGGACGGCGACGTCGCCGCCGACTACCTCGTACTCGCCGACGGCCCCCAACGCCGCGTCACCCTGCCGACGCTCCAGCGATACACCAGCGACAGCCGTCTCCACGAACACCTCGGCCCGGGGAACGCCAACCATATCGCGTACCAGGAGCACCGTCGTTTCCCGCAGGAGCTGTTCCCGGAGAACTCGTTGGAGTTCTGGTGGGGTTACATCCCCGGCGACACCGCTTACCCCTGGGTGTTCCCCAACGACGCCGAGGTCGCACGCGTCGGTCTCACGATGCCCAGCGACCTCGACCTATCGGGTTACGACGCAGCGGAATACCCCCTCCTGACGGAGGACGACGACACCGTGCCACCTGGACGCGTCTACCTCGAACGCCTGCTCGAACAGCTGTATCCAGAGTACAGCGTCGACGACTTCCCCCTGGTGGAGGACCGCGGGAAACAGGGAGGCGTCGAAAGCTACCCTATCTCGTCTACGCGGCCGATAGAGAGCCCCGTCGACGCCGACGTAGCGGTCGTCGGCGGCGCGATGGCTGCGACGTCGGCTTTCCACGAAGGCGGCTACCATCTCGCGTACGCCACCGGGGAGATAGCCGGAAGATGCATCGCAGAAGACAGGTTGGAGGAGTACAACGAAGAGTGGCGGAACCGGCTCGGTAGAGAGATGAAACGCAACGTAGCTCTCGCCAGACTCGT
Organism: Euryarchaeota archaeon Ods02; assembly: GCA_028751075.1. Taxonomy (GTDB): domain Archaea; phylum Halobacteriota; class Halobacteria; order Halobacteriales; family Halorutilaceae; genus JAQZDA01. The sequence continues at coordinate 11,786 of JAQZDA010000014.1, forward strand.
CGAAGGATACAGTCCGCGGGACTACGACCGCTTGTTCCAGGTTGCAGAAGACACCTTACACGGTGGGTGGCTGACGAAGCTGAAAGCCCTGCCTTCCGTGATGAGTCTGCGATATAGGTACGGCGGCTTCACCGACGGCTACCTCGCCTTCACTGAGGACGACTACAGCTATCAACTCTGAACCTCCTGACTTTGACGTCTCTCGGGTTCGAATCCTTCTCCGTACACGAGGAAGTACGTGACTCCGACGACGCCGATAAAGGTGGCTAGCGTGAACGCGGCTTCCGGATTGACGCTGTAGACCACTCCTCCTGCGACGGCGCTCGGAACAACCAGGGTGTTCCTGACGAGGTAGTAGCTTCCGGTGACGCGGCCGCCGGCTTTCTCCTCCGCAGGCCCGACGATGAGGGCTTTATGCGCAGGCAGTCCGGCGAACCGGAGGCCGCTGAACGCGAACAACGCTATGTAGACGGCGGCGGACGCCGGCGCGTAGATCAAGATTACGGGGAAGACGGCGTAGACGGCGAACCCCAGCGCTACTATGGGTTTCAGGCCGACGCGGTCTGCGACGTATGCGGAGGGAAACATCACCAGCAGGGCCACCAGCATCTCGACGCCGAGCAAGACGCCGAAGAAAGCGTCGGGGGAGAGGTAGCCGACGACGGGTAGGGATGCGTCGACCATCCGTAGCTCGGTGACGACGATGACGAAGAAGACGTAGACCGCGCCGTTCGCGAACCGGACGACTGTGTCCGCCACCAGAAGCGGCTTCAGCTCCTCCGGCATGTTCCGGAGGTCGTCCACCACCTGACCTACGCCCTCGAACTCCTTCCCCCGGCTGTCTTCCCCGCGGTAGAGGAGATGCTGGCTGAGGGTTCCGAAGAACGCGAACGCGACGGCGACAGCTAATATCAGGGTGAACGCGGCTACGAAGTCGACGTAGACGGCGAACGCCGCCGCCGCGAGAAGGGGGCCGACGAGGAACGCGGTGCGGCGGAAGGTCTCCGTGGTCGCGAAACCCGCGGCGAGATGCTGCTTCGACGCCGCTTGCTTGACGACGGCGAACGACGCACCTAATCCGAGGCTCTTCCAAGCCTGCGCCAGCAGCAGTCCGATGAACACCCAGATCCACGCGGGAACCTCGACGACGTACACAGTGACGTCGCCTATCCGGGGTGCGAGCAGCCAGACGACGAAGCCTAAGGTGGAGAGCAAGCCGAACAACGTGAGTGCGCGCCGGCTTCCGACTCGGTCGCTGAACGCGCCGCCGGGGTAGGGGTACAATGCGGAGATGAGGTTGCCGAAGGTTCCGTAGACGCCTATGGCGACGGCGCCGGCTCCTAGGACGCTCATGTATCGCGGCATGTAACGGGATGTCATCTGGAACGCGAGGCTGAAGCAGAACATCGCCGCCGACAGGACGAGGACGTCGCGTCGAGACACGGCTTCACGCGCCGACACAGCACCATCCGTCATACCACGTGATAGGGGAAACTTTACCTAAGTGTTTACCGACGCTTTGGGTATGAAAGCGCTCGTCGTAGGTTCTGGAGGGAGGGAGCACGCGATAACGCGGGCTCTCGCGGAAGACAGCAAGGTGTACGCCGCGGTCGACAACCGCAACCCCGGCATCGTCGAGCTGGCGGAGGACGTCCGAGAGGTCGACACGAACTCTCCGGACGAGGTAGTGGAGTACGCCGTCGACGTAGAGGCAGACGTCGCCGTGGTTGGGCCTGAGGCGCCGCTAGCGGCAGGCGTCGTCGACGCCCTCGAAGACGCCGGAGTCTACGGCTTCGGCCCCAGGCAGGCGGACGCACGCATCGAGACCGACAAGGCCTGGGCCCGGAGGTTCATGCGGGAGAACGACGTCACCGGCACCCCGGAGTTCAGGGTGTTCGACGACAGCGACGCCGCCGCTGACTACGTAATGGATGTCGAAGGCGACGTCGCCGTGAAACCCCATGGATTGACGGGTGGGAAAGGAGTGCGCGTCACCGGCGACCAGCTGTCGAAGGAGGAAGCCCAGAGCTACGTCCGCGACAGCGAATGGAGTGACTGGGTCGTCGAGGAACGCCTCCGCGGCGAGGAGTTCACGCTGCAGGCTTTCGTCGCCGACGGTGAAGTACGGGCGATGCCCGCGGTTCAGGATCACAAGCGCGCTTACGAGGGTGACGAGGGACCGAACACCGGCGGCATGGGGTCGTACACCGCCGCCGGCGCGGTGCTGCCGTTCATGACTCGGGGGGACTACGACGCAGCCCTCGACATCGTGGAGGAGGTCGTCGAACATCTGCCGGAGTACCGCGGCGTACTCTACGGCCAGTTCATGTTGACCGCGGACGGCCCCATGGTGGTGGAGTTCAACGCCAGGTTCGGCGACCCCGAAGCCATGAACGTCCTCCCGATAATGGAGACGTCTTTCTCGGACGTCGTCCAGGGCGCGCGCGACGGAGAGCTTCCTGAGGTCGAGTTCAGCGACACCGCCACAGTGTGCAAGTACGCGGTGCCGGAGGGTTATCCCACGGAGCCCGAATCGGGTGCGGAGATAACGCTGTCGCCGGAGGAAGCAGGTGACGCCCTGGTGTACTACGCCTCGGTGGAGGAACGCGACGGCCGCCTGTACACTACGACGTCGCGCAGCGTCGCCGTCGTCGGCCTTGGGGCGTCCATCGAGGACGCGGAACGCGACGCTGACGACGCGTTGTCGATGCTCGGCGACGGCTTGAGGGTACGCCACGACATCGGGAAACCCAGCGTCGTCGAACGCCGCGTCAGCCACATGGAACAGGTGAGGCGGTAGAGTTGGACGCAGTAGTCTTAGCCGGAGGATACGCGACCAGGCTCTGGCCCATAACCATCGACCGTGCGAAGCCGCTGCTGCCGGTGGCCGGCGGCCGCCTGCTCGACCACGTCCTGGAGCCTCTCGAGGAGGAACCACGGGTGGAGGACGTCTACGTCTCGACGAACGCTCGTTTCGCCGGCGACTTCCGGAGCTACGTCGAAAGCCGGGGTTTCGACGCCAGCGTCGTGGTGGAGCCGACGCGGCGTGAGAGCGAGAAGCTCGGGACCGTGGGCGCGCTGGCGGAGCTCGTGGACAGCGAAGGCCTCGACAGAGACACCATCGTGCTGGCGGGTGACAACCTGTTCTCCTTCCCTCTCTCCGACCTCCTCGACTTCTACGAGTCGAAGGAAGCTCCGTGTCTCGCGGCGTACGACGTCGGCAGCAAGGAGGAGGCGAAGGGATACGGTCTGGTGTCGCTGGACGGCAGCGAGGTCGATGGATTCCAGGAGAAACCCGAGGAACCGGACTCCACCCTGGTGTCGACGGCGTGCTACGTCTTCCCCGACGAACTCCTGGAGTCCTTCAGCACCTATCTCGCGGACGACAACAACCCCGACGCACCAGGTTACTACCTCGAGTGGCTCTACCGCCGCGAACCCGTGCACGCCTACGTCTTCGAGGGCGCGTGGTTCGACGTCGGGACGCCGGAGAGCTACCTCGACGCGAACGGCTACCTCCTGAATGGGGACTCCTTCGTCGACGATGACGCCGTCGTGGAGTCGTCGGAGATAGGTGAAGGCGTCTACGTCATGGAGGGTGCTGAGGTCGTGGACTCCGTGCTCGAGAACGCGATAGTTCTCTCGAATGCCTCCGTCGAAAACTCTCGACTGATGGACTCCGTCGTCTGCGGCGACGCCGAGGTGGAGTCCGTAGAGCTCGACGGCTCGGTGGTCGGCGACTACAGCCGGATAACCTAGAGCTCCCTCTTCAGGGTTTACCTTCCGTGTATCCAGCAGTCCTCGACCTTTATCTCGCCGCGGACTCCGTCCCACTCGGTAGTGTACTCCAGCTGTATCCTGAAGTCGAGGTGGGGTCCGGCGACGGCGAGGGACTCGTACTCCCCGCCCTCTCCCAGCGGATGCACTCCTCTCTCGTCCTGTAGCTCCAGTATCTCCTCCACGGCTTCGGAGTCGAGACTGCGGCCGAGCCAGTCTTCGGTGAAGCCGTCGGCGGCGACCGCCGTCACGACGACGTCGTAGCTCTCCGCTATCTCGCGGAGTGCTTCCTCGGGGTCGCGGTGCCAGAGCGGTGCACGGTGTTCGACGTCGAGCCGGCGGGAGACGTCGTCGACGCGGCTGCGCTGGTACTCGCTCTCGACGGCGCCGGTGTACACGGCGTCCACGTCGAGACTCCCGAGGGCGTCTTCGACGGGCTGTAGCTCGTCTTCGCCTTCGACCTCTACCGCGGTGTGCGCCGCCGGCAGTGCTTCGGCGGCGGCTGCGGCTACCTCGCTCGCCGGCACGTGGTACATGTAGCTGCCGGGTTCCGCGTGCACGGTGACGACGTCGGTGACCTCCGTCTCCTGCTGCGCGGTGTGGAGGGCGTAACTGCTGTCCTTCCCGCCGCTGTACAGCACCGCTGAGTCTACCACTCCGTCTCGACCTCGTACAGGCCGAACCGTGCGCCGGCGTCGAGCCAGCCGTGTCCGTAGCTGAACGCCGCGAGCGCGTTCACGTCGTCTCCGTCCTCGAGGAACCGTCTGCCGTCTTCGAGGTAGCTCTCCGCCATCTCCAGCGCCTCCATGGTGTCGCTGTCGCCGCGGTCGGCGTCCTCCACGGAGTCGAGGGCCTTCGTCAGCAGGCTCTCGTACCTATGAGTCTTCTCCGTTAGCTCTGCCATCGTTCCAGGGATGTGTCCCCGGTGTCTTAGGGGTTCGGAAGCCAGGCGGCTTCTGTGTGTTCGCCGTCAGCCAGCACACCAGAGCCACCGAAAACTATATCAATGCATGAAGCTAACAATTGGTTAGGTTGATAGTATGAGGGATGACGACACACCGTTCGACGACATAGTGGAGCAGATGAACGAGATGATCGAGGAGATGATGAACCAAGGTGGGTTCCCCGGAACCCAGCCTGGCTCCGGCGACACCCGTTTCGGAGGCGCGAGCTTCACCCGGGGGCCCGACGGCGAAGCAGACTTCCAGCCGTTCGGCAACTGGGCGGAAGCCGGAGACGTCGGCGCGGCGTCGTCCACCCACGTCGACGTCATGGAGGACGAAGACGAGATCCACGTGGTCGCAGACCTCCCGGGAGTCGACAAAGAAGACATCGACCTCAAGGTCAAAGCCGACCACCTCAAGATAGAGGCATCGAACGAGGAACGCAGGTACGACGAGGTAGTCCAGCTTCCGGCGGAGGTCGACGAGGACACCGCATCCGCGAGCTACAACAACGGCGTCCTCGAGGTGTCGTTCACCCGGGTCGAGGACGAAACCTCTAAACACATCGACATAGAGTAACGCATCATGGAAGAGCTCCCCAGCGCGGAAGGCAGCCTCACGAAGGACGAACGCCGGCAGCTGAAGGAAGCGTTCGACGAATGGCTCATCGACGACGCCACACCCCACGTCGCATCCTGAACCCCGTACGATCCCCTCTCAGACCTCACCGGATACCTCCCTCACACCACCGGAACCGCCGCGTCACCGTCCTAGATCCTCGTGCGCCGAATCCAGTGAATCCGACGCTAACGCCGCATGGAGGCTGAGCTCCCCGGCTAACACCGCCGCGGCCACGACCTCCGCGAACTCGTCGGCGTGCGCTCCGACTACGTCGCCGCCGCCCGCCACCCCCATTAGCTCGAGGGCTTCCTTCTGCGTCGGCAGCGCAGTGCCGCCGCCGACGGTGCCGACCTCCACCGCAGGCAACGACACCGAAGCGTAGAGTCCCTCTTCCCGCGCCTCCATCGACGTGAACGCGCTGCTCGCCTCCACCACCTGCGCGACGTCCTGACCGGTCGCGAGATACAGCGCGGCGACCACGTTCGCGGCGTGAGCGTTAGCGCCTAACGATGCCGCCCGCGCGCTTCCCACATGGGTCTTGCGGTGCGCGACCTCCTGTATCTCGTCCGCAGTCGACTTCAGAACCTCCTCGACGACGTCGTGCGGAACCGTCACGTCGGCGGCGACGCTCTTTCCGCGGCCTTCTACGACGTTCACCGCAGCGGGTTTCTTGTCCGCACACATGTTCCCCGACAACGCGACGAGCTCCGCATCCGTCTCCCGTTCCACGACGGCGGCCGCCTGCCGCGTAGCCACCGTCGCCATGTTCATACCCATGGCGTCACCCGTCGAGTACCTGAACCGGAGGTAGACGCTGTCTCCGGAGACAGTGGCTTCGACGTCGAGGAGCTCGCCGTGACTGGTGGTGGAGTCCGCCGCCTCCTTCAGGCTCTCGAAGCCCTCGTCCTCCGCCCAGATAGCGAGGTTCTTCGCCTCCGCTACGTCGTCGACGCGGAACACCGGCGCCCGCGTCATCCCGTCCTTCGAAACCCTCGCAGTCGCGCCGCCGGCATCTGCGACCGCGCGGCAGCCGCGGTTGACGGATGCGACGAGCGCGCCCTCAGTGGTCGCCAGCGGGAGGTAGTACTCTCCGTCGGCGTGTTCTCCGTCGACGTCGAGGGGGCCGGCGACTCCGAGGGGGACGCGTGTAGCGCCGACCGCGTTCTCCACGTTCGAACGCGCTTCCTCCGCGTCGTGCAGGCGACCTACCTCCGTGAGATCCGAGTCGGCGAGCTCCTCCACCGCTCTACGGCGGACGTCCGCGGCCTCCTCGGGGGGTAGCTCGTCTTCGACGGCGTACAATGGTAGGTCGCCGGAGACGACTCTGTCTACGTGGTCCATACCTCTACCTCTGCTTCAGGGTTATTAGAACGGTCGGATGAACGGAAACCCGTGTTCGACAGCCGACGAACCGTTCTCTGGCGTTAGACGAGCGACGACCCCGTCATCTCCATCGGCTTCTCCAGATCCAGGAACTCCAGCAGCGTCGGCGCGACGTCCCTTAGCTCTCCGTCGTCGACGTCTCCGTCTCCGTCGACGTGGATGCAGGGAACCTGGTTGAAGGTGTGAGCGGTGTGGGGGTCTTCCTTGGTCCCCATCTCCTCTGCGTTCCCGTGGTCCGCGGTGACGAGGACCTCCGCACCCTCCTTCCGTAACGCGTCGACGACTCTGCCTGCGCAGCGGTCGACGTGTTCACACGCCATGACCGCGGCGTCGAAGTCCCCGGTGTGCCCGACCATGTCGGGGTTCGCGTAGTTCAACACGAGGACGTCGTGCCGGCCTATGGCTTCGACGGCGTGGTCCGTGACCTCGTACGCGCTCATCTCCGGCCGCAGGTCGTAGGTCTCGACGTCGGGGCTCGGAACTATCTCCCGGACCTCACCCTGGAACTTTCGTTCGCGGCCGCCGTTGAGGAAGTACGTGACGTGGGCGTACTTCTCAGTCTCCGCGATACGGAACTGCGTCAAGCCCGCGTCTGCGACGACCTTCCCGAGGACGTTCTCCGGCTGCTCGGACGGGTACGCAGCGGGCACGGGGAACTCCTCGTCGTACACAGTCATCGACGCGAACTCCACGTCCACTGCGGTGTCGTCGCCCGCCGGCCACTCGGCTTCGATGCCGTTCAACATACGCGTCAGCTGTCGGGCGCGGTCGCCGCGGAAGTTGAAGAAGAACGCGCTGTCGCCGTCAGCGAGCGCGGGTGCGTCGCCTACGACCGTGGGCTCCACGAACTCGTCGGATTCACCGCGGCTGTAGGCTTCCTCCACGGCTTCGACCGCGGACTCCGCTTGGTGTCCCCGGCGTTCGACGACTGCGTCGTACGCCCTGCGCGTCCTCTCCCAGTTCAGGTCGCGGTCCATCGCGTAGTACCTGCCGGACACCGAAGCTATCTCGGCGTCGTGTTCCTCCGCCTTCTCCTCGAGCTCCCTGAGGTAGTCGACGGCGCTCTCCGGCGGGGTGTCGCGGCCGTCGAGGAACGCGTGCACAACGGCTTCACGGTCGTGTCTGTCGGCGAGCTCCAGCACCGCGTTGAGATGCCGTTGCGCAGAGTGGACGCCGCCGTCGCTCACGAGCCCCATGACGTGGAACCGGTCGCCCGAGGACACGGCGTCCTCGAGGACGGGGTTGCTGTAGAAGCTGCCGTCGTCGATGGCGTCGTCGATGCGTGCGAGCGGCTGCTTGACGATGCGGCCTGCGCCGATGTTCAGGTGGCCGACCTCACTGTTACCCATCTGACCTTCGACCAGCCCCACCGAACGGCCGTGCGTCGATAGAAAACCGACCGAGCCTTCCTCCCGCATCTCGTCGATGTTCGGGGTGTCTGCGGCGGCGACCGCGTTACCCTCCGTCTCCTCGCGTTCACCCCAGCCGTCGAGGATCACTAGCGCGGCCTCTGTCATCAGATAGAGGTAACGCATCCCCTGGATTAAGGCTGCCGTTCCCTCTTCAGCTACGTCGGCCACTCGTCTGTATCCCTGTGTCTTTGAACTCCCTGCCACCCATCCGCCGTTTCACAACCCGTAAAAGCCGTCTCCGCCTGAGGTACACCGTGAAGCCGGAAGTCCAGCGTCTGGAGCTATGGATGGAGTGGCCTCCACAGGAGGTCTGCGTCTACATCCTGGAGACCGACGACGACGTCGTAGCCGTCGACGCCGGCGTCGGCACCGAAGACGGCCGTGACGACCTCCTCGACACCCTCGACAGACACGGCTACAGCCCCGGCGACGTTGACCACCTGCTTTTGACGCATCCTCATCTCGACCACGTCGGCGGCGTCGACCTGTTCACGGAGGCGACGGTTTACGCCCACGAGGACGTAAGCTACTACCTCGACGACGGCGAAGACCGCGTCGAGGAGACCCGCCGGAAGATACAGGAGGCGGGGTTCCGCGGCGGCTACGTCGACGAAGCCGTCGAGGGCTCGCTCGACGTCGTCCGCCAGAACCGCGAACACCTGGTGCCGGAGGACGTCGACGTCGAGCTCTCCGGCGATGAGAGGTTCACCGCGGGCGGAGTGGAGTTCGACACCGTGCACACGCCGGGACACCAGCACCAGCACCTGTGCTTCGAGTTCGACAGCGCCGACGGCCGTGCGCTGTTCGCCGGCGACGCCGTCGCCGAATCCTTCCGCTCCATCATATACGACGTCGGCTTCCGCGAGGGCATGTACGAAGCCGTCGAAAGCTACTACACAGCGTTCGACCGCCTCCGCGGCAGGGACGTCGACGTCGTCTACCCCGGGCACGGCCCCGTCTTCCACGACCTTCCCGCTGCCGTGGATCAGGCGGAAGACAGCCTAGACCGCCTCGTCGAACGCTGCGCGGACACCCTGCGGGATCTCGGCCGCGCCACGACGTTCGACGTCACCCTGCAGCACGCGGAGAGCCAGGACGACTTCCGCAACCGGATCTTCGACGACGCCGGCGCGCTCGGATACCTCGAGAAACAGGAGCTGGCGACGTCGGAGCTAGAGGACGGAGTCCGGTACTTCGAACCCGTCGAGTGAACCTGTTCTGAGGGAGAACTCTCCCGGCCTTCGGTTACGGCGACCACCGGTAGTCTGAAGACTCCGTACGGACTCCGTCTTCCCATGGAAGCCGCGGACGGAGTCCACGTAGTCGACACCATGATGTGGGGTATGCCCGAGCAGACGGCGGCGTTCGTCGTCGACGCTGACTCCCCCGCCGTGATAGACGCGGGTCTTTCCACCGACGTCGACCGGGTGCTCGACTACCTCGACGATCTAGGTGTCGACAGGGAGGACGCCGAACACGTCTTCGTCAGCCACGTACACCTCGACCACGCCGGCGGCGTCTCCACCCTCGCGGAGGAGCTACCGAACTCCGTGTTCTACGCCCACCCCCGCGCAGTCGAGTACCTGACGGACCCCGAGAAAGCGAAGAGCCTTCTGGAGGGTACGAGGGAGGTAATGGGTTCTCTCGCCGACAGCTACGGAGAGTTCCGTACGGTCCCGGAGGACCGCGTGGAAGCCGTCGACCACTGCGAGGTGTTCGACCTCGGAAGCCACGAGCTAGAGGCGATCTACGCCACGGGTCACGCACCCCATCACCTGTCGTTCTTCGAGAGATCTACGGACAGCCTGTTTGTCGTCGACGAGGGCTGTGCCTACATGGAGGGGAGGGAGTACTCGACGACTCCGCCGTCGGACTTCGACCTCGAACTTACGCTAGAGAGCTTCGAGCGCTTCCGCAGCAGGCAGCCTGAACGGCTGATTTACGGTCACTACGGCGTCAACGAGGACGGCGTGGAGGCCCTTGACCGACACGAGGAGGAGCTCCGCAGTTGGGTGGACACCGTCGAAAGTCACTGGCTGCGGACCGGGGACGTCGAGGAGACGGCGGACGCGGTGGTGGAGGAGTACGGCGATGTCGTGGTGAACCCCGTGGTTCAGGAGATACTGAAACGAGACGTTCGCGGTGTCGTCCGCTACCTGAAGACACGTTGACCTCCAGGGTTCCCGGGTTCAGTGGAGGTCGGCGGTAGAAGTTTATCCCGGGGACTCCATCGTGGGACCGTGTCCGAATCCGGGTTGCTGAGGCGGCAGCTGGAGATAGGTGGCTTCATGGTCGTGATAGCTCTCGCTGCAGCTCTGGCTTCTGTGCTCGTGCCGAGGACGTTCCTGCCCCGGTACCTGGCGGCATGGGTTATTCTCCTCGCCGCTAGGTCCGTGCAGGAGCTGGAGGTAGACTTCGGAGACGGCGTCTCTCAGAGTACGGTGGACGGTGTCCTCACTCTCGTGGTCGCTGTAGCCTTCTTCGTCTTCGCCCACCTGGTCTTCGTAGGCTTCCTGCAGTCTAACTGGGGTTTGTTCGTAGCTGCTGGTGTCGGCGTAGTGGTCGGCATGTACGTGCTCACGGATTGAGCTCTGGAGATCAAGGTGAGCGGAGGTCAAATGGGGGTGGTGGGCTGGAATGCGTGGATTAGGTCGTCGCCGGAGCCGAGGGAAGCCTGGGTTGTGTCCCTCTTCTATGGTAATAAAACCTACGGCGGCGGGAAACTATCAGGAACTAACGATAGATTTTTTATCGCCAGCGAGTTACTGGTTGTGTGGGACGTATTAACATGAGAGGCCGTAAGTACGGCGTGTACACGGGTACTCGTCGCGTTTACGGAGGTGTACCATGACCGAGGAAGCCGTGCGGAAGAAGCTCGACAAGTTCGTACACACGGTAGCTATCCAGTCGCTCGACGAGCTCGACCCCTTGAACGTTCTCGACGTCGACGTCAACATCTCAGGTGACAAGATAAAGTCCGCGATGCGCGACGACATCCGGCAGGAGATGGCTACGGTGAAAGCCAGGTTCCAGGATCAGATGGGTCTCGCAGTCGACTACTCCGTCGCTGGCAACGGAAGCTTCGAGAGCCACCGCGACGAGTTCATCGACGTCGACGTCTTCTACAACACCTTCCGGGGTAACGGCGAGAGGAAGGAAGCTTTCAGAGAGGATCTTACGGAGTACTTCGAGCGGACAAGCGAGGGCATCAAGCCGCTCGTGGAGTCCCCGGAGGAGGAGTACTGGGACGCCATGGTAGCGTGTTACACGAAGGACGAAGCCCGTGACTACCTTGACGCGCACTTCAGCAGGGCGGATATAATCGAGAGATACAAGGACGATATGGTGATGGAGATGGAGCTAGACACGGGACTTCCGATCGAAAGCATGGAGTACACCGACGAAGCCGTTCGCGTCTTCTCCGTCGGTGAAGCGGAGATGCGTGACCGCGTCCACAAGCAGCTTGACAAGGTATACGACGACTGAACCCCTCTACGCCTTCAGCGACTCCTTCGCATCCACCCACCTCCAACGTTTAAGTAGCTACCAGCCGTTTTCCGGCTGCATGGTACTCAAGAAGATACAGGTAATCGGATCCAGCACAGAATCGTGGGAAGAAGCCGCCTTAGACGCAGTCGACCAGGCTTCGCAGAGCGTAGACGAGATAAAATGGGTGGAGGTCGAGAGCAAAGGGATAGAGCTCGCTACCACCGACGCACCCGAGTATCAGACGGAAGTCGAGATAGCGTTCGAGATCAAGGACTGAACTACGGTAGCTAGCTGACCGTTCCCCTCCCTATCTACTTCAGTTCAGTATCGAGCGGAGCTACTCTCCTACCTACTCACTCTATGTCCATGGACTTCAGGCTGGACTCTATCTGATCGAGCTCGTCGTTCGTGACCTCCATCTGGGACCTCATCCTCTCTATCTCCTGCTGCAGCTGCTTCACCCGGATGTATATCAGGTAGCTCGCTCCGAGGGATACACCCAACAGCAGCCCGAGAGCCGAGATAATCAATGTCGTGACCATCGAACCAGAGGTTCAGGCTCCTGACTAATAAAACATTGGCTGCCTATCGCGGGGTTCACAGACTCATCGACTCACCGTCCTGCGGTTAAGCCGGATGAGCCAAAACCATCAAGTACCACGGGTGGGAACGACTGAGGAAGATGGGGCTTCTCAAAAGCTTCCTGAAGACACCCGATCTCGAGGTGGAGTCACGGGAAGCAGACGGCTCGACTATCTATATCTGCCGGTTCCAGGACAGAGAGGTACAGCTAGAGTACCACCGCGAGAACCACGAGGTCACGGTGAAGAGCGAAGCGCTCGACGTCACACCCGACGCACACAGCACAACGGTCGACAGCCGCCTCAAGGAGCTCGGGGTCGTACTACACAAGAAGAAGTACAGAGACGTCGAAGCCGGAGAGGTCCATGTCGACCTCTTCGAGGGAAGCGGAGTCAAACTACGCGACACCGAGGACCGCGTCAAGACCGTGATCCAGCCTGCTTAGACGGTGAGAAAGACAGGTCAGCCATACCTACACGGCAGGTAGCTTAACCGAGAGACGGACTATATCCGCAGGAGAGACCTATGACCGGACAGGAATCCGTGGCCGTAGTCGGTGGAGGTATCGGCGGCCTCACCGCCGCACACGAGCTAAGGGAACGCGGGTTCGCCGTAGACGTCTACGAAGCCCGGGAGATCTTCGGTGGGAAAGCACGGAGCTTTCCAGTAGATGAACCAGGCGTCGAAGGTCTTCCCGGCGAACACGGCTTCAGGTTCCTCCCGGGGTTCTACCGACATCTCCGGGACACCATGACCCGAATCCCATACGACGGAAACAGACGGGGCGTCAGGGACAACCTCGTCGAGACCACGGAGCTGATGAAAGCCAAGACAGGAGGCGAGAACGTCACCGCTTCAGCCGAACTCCCGGGTTCCCCCACCGAGCTGAAGAACACTCTCGAGAGGATGTTCTGGAGGGACGAGGTCCCCGACAGGGAACACGACTTCTTCCTCAACCGTTTCCACCTCCTCGTAACCAGCTGCGAGAGACGGTGGAACACGGAACACGAGAACACCAGCTGGTGGGAGTTCACCCGCGCGGAGGAGATGAGCGAAGCCTACAGGAAGCACCTCGTGAGAGGCGCAACCAAGCTACTCGTCGCCATGGACCCCGAGAAGAGCAGCACCCGAACCATCGGCAAGATGACCGAACAGACCTTCTACGACATCGTAGACCCCGACAGGAATGTCGAGATACTCGACGCCCCCACCAACGAAGCCTGGATAGATCCGTGGACCAGCTACCTCGAGGACCAGGACGTATGCCTCCACCCCGACGAACCCGTCCAACGCCTAGAGTTCGACGGAGAGAAGATAACGTCGGTGGAGACCACTGACGCAACTGTGGAAGCCGACCAATACGTCCTCGCGACACCGATAGAGGCCGCCCTCGACCTCGTCACCCCGGAGATGCAGGACGCCGCACCCGAGCTACGGCAGATGACGAACCTCCACACCGACTGGATGAGCGGGATCCAGTTCTACCTAAACAGGGAGCTAGATCTCTCGCACGGACACGGTATCTACTTCGACAGCCCCTGGGCCCTGACCTCTATACATCAGAACCAGTTCTGGAGCCGGAAGGTCAGCAGCTACGGAGACGGCGAAGTCGAAGACATCCTCTCCATCTGCATAAGCGACTGGAGCACCCCCGGGGTCGAGACAGGTAAGCCCGCGGACGAATGCACGGAATCCGAGATACGGAGAGAGGTCTGGAGCCAGCTGCAGCGACACCTCGGAGAAGACGCCCCCGACGAGAGCGAAGTCGTAGGCTACCACCTCGCCCCCGGAATAACACACGAGAACGGAGAGACCAGGAACTCCGAACCCCTCCTGGTGAACACCGTCGGCAGCCGCAGGCATCGACCGCCGGCGGACACCGCGATACCCAACCTCTACCTCGCCGCCGACTACGTCCGCACCGAGACCGATCTCGCGACTATGGAGGGCGCCAACGAAGCCGCCCGAGACGCCGTGACAGGGTTGATCGAACGCAGCAGCCACAGCTCCAGGCCACCGAAGACCTGGAGCCTGCCCCAGAAGAAGCTCTTCCACCCCCTGAAAGCGCACGACAGAGTGAGATACGGTCTCGGACTCCCGCATATAGCCGAGACCACCGGCAAACTATGGAAGAAGAGAGCCACCGGATGACCGCCACCCCTTAAGCCTCAAGGAGACCGAGGTTCATCTCCACGTGCCCAGAGTTCGAGCTACCGAACAACGCCGTCTCCACGCCACCGTCACCACAGGCACGCTGTAACGCATCATGTACCTCATCCCTGGTTCGGCCGCGCGCGAACTCCCCCTGCATCAGGGACGCACTCCCGAAGACGTACAACCCGAGCTCGTCCGCCGCATCCAGAGCCGACATCCCGACGCCGTCTACGTTCTGCGTCTCCCGATCCCTTGCCTCGTCCATCCTTCCGTTGTAAGGCATCTGAACCGCATGTAGAGCGGGTTCGCCGTCACTGGCGTCCCCGGCTGCTTCGACGACACGCTCCATCGAAAGATGCTCCCTGTCTCCGTCTGGCACGCGGAAGCCGGTCCAGGTCGCCACCCCGTAGCCGCTGACGCGGCCGCGGTCCACCTCGCGTTCGAGGAAGCCAAACGCCTCACGTAACGCACCGTAGAACTCGTCCTCCGGCAGCCGTTTCAGATGACACTCGGGGTTATGGAGGTAGTAGAGGTCGATCGACTCCAGATCGAGGTTGTCGAGGCTTCTATCCAGTTGGTTCTCCAGGAACCCCGGACTGATGCATTTCGAGTCCACGACGTCCTCGGGGTCGACGAACCCGGGCTCCACGTACCGCTGCTGCACGAACCCATGTGGGTCGTCGGGGACCGCATCGTCGAACGGTATGTATCCGGCTTTCGACGACACGAAGACCTCGTCCCTGTCGAGCGCGCCGGAGTCCACGGCGTCACCGACGCATCTCTCCGAACGGCCGTGCCGGTAGTTCGACGCCGTGTCGACGACGTTACATCCGAGCTCGAACGCGGTCTCCAGCGCGTCGACGTAGGCCGCATCCGTCAAGTCGTCGGCGTCGCCGAGGTAGGTGCCGACGCCGAGCTTCGACAGCGTGAGAACGCCTTCGCCGCCGCCGTAGCCTCGGTAGCCGGTGCCTCCGAATCTATCGGTCGCCTCAGGTGTAGCCATCGACCCGATTTCAAGGCGGGCTGTGTATATAGCCCGCGGTCGGGTTCCCGCGAGCGACCATCCTCCGTTGGCTCCGATTAACGGAGTAAGAGCTCGAAGCCTGCGTACGTCAACACAGCGAGTGCAACCGTCCACGCGGCGATGCTGAACGCCATCCACGCCACCAGCTTCCTGCGCGGCGCCTCCAGCGCCAGCGCGACCGACATCGTGACGTAGACACCGGTGACTCCAGGCGCTATCAACGCGACGCCTGGGACTCCATGGCTGTCCCAGACCCTTTCGGCCTTCGTCCGGAAGTAATCTGGTGCGGGGAACCTGAACTTCCTGTGGAGCGCTGCGATACCCAGAACGGGAAGCATGTTGCCGGTGAACGCGACGACGGAGACTGCGACGGGGTTGAAGCCCAGGCCGACGCCGGCCGGGACGATGACCAATACCTCGAACCAGGGGATGGCGGCGAGAACGAATATCAGGACGTAGCCCCATACTCCGCCAACGCCGTAGAGCTCCGAGGCACCCTCCACAAGCTCCGCCAGCACCTCCATCATCGAGTCAGCCTCCCGACAGCGTCCGCATCACCACGACATCTTCGGCGTCGACGCGTGCGTCCTCCGGCACCGGACGCCCGTCGACGAGGACGACGGCGGCTTCGGGGTTGAAGCCGAGCGCGTCCAGTAGCTCCGCGTAGACGGCGTCGTCTGCGAGCTCGACGTCGTGGACGTCTCCGTTCTTCACGTCCGCGGTTACCTTCACGGCTGTAGTTCGTGGTCACGGGGTTAAACCCGTTACGCGTCGCCGCGTCCGCACGTCCACTCCACCCTGGTTCCGTCACGTCCGCACGTCCACTCCACCCTGGCTCGACGTAGACCGGGTTCGACGTAGACGCGGTTTAGAAACCACTAAGTATTAGGTTGGCCTAAAATTCCTCCGTTGATGACCGGTACAGAGGAAAGCCCTCGAAGGATGCACCGACGTCAGATCCTCGCCGCCTCCGCCGCCGGACTCGCGGCCGCCGGCACCGGCTGCCTCCATGACGACGGCGACGAAGACGACGACGTAGACGAAGCACGAAGCGACGCAGTAGCCGACGCCCCGCCGCTCGGACAGCCCGTGACCTCCTCCGGCGTCTCCTGGAACGACCTCGGAGACCTCGAAGGCGCCGTCACCGTCTACAGCGGCCGCACCGCCGACCAGATAGACCTCGTCTTCGACCGGCTCGAAGACAGGTACCCCGAACTCACCATAGACCGCGACTACAACGACAACGACACACAGGTGACGCAGATAACGCAGGTCGAACGAGAGGACACCCCCGCCGACGTCTTCTACAGCCAGGACCCCGGCGCCCTCGGCGCAGTCGCCGACGCCGGCTTATCGCAGCCGCTACCCGAGGACGTCGTCGAGGCAGTCCCAGAGAGCTACCGACACCCAGAGGGCGAGTGGACGGGAGTCAGCGGCCGCGTCCGTAGCGTGGTCTACAACAGCGACCGCCTCGACGAGACCGAGTTCGACAGCTGGGACGACCTTCCCACGGACATCCAGTCCTACGCCACCGACAGCCGGTTTGAGGGCATCATCGCCACCCGTCCGAACTCCGGCACCTTCCGCGGCTTCATCCAGGCGATGATGGAGCTCGAAGGTGAGGAAGCCACACGCCAGTGGGTCAGGGACTTCATGGACCAGGACCCCCAGCTGTTCACCAGCGGAACCGACCACGCCGTCGCGGTCAACCGCGGCGGAGACGACGACCCCATCGTAGGCCTCGGCAACAGCTACTACGCCGCCCGCATCATCAACGAAGACCCCGACGCACCAGTACGCGTCACCTTCACGGAAGGCGACGCCGGCGCCCTGTTCAGCGTCGCCGGCGTCACACCCACCGTGAACGTAGACAGCCCCGAGCTCGTGGCGGAGTTCGTCCGCCACCTCATCGCAGTCGAAGGACAGGAGTACATGATGGAAGACAACGGCGAGTTCCCCGTCATCGAAGGCGTCGACTACGTAGGCCCACTCCCCGGCCCCGACGAGCTCGACTCCCCTGAGTTCGACCTCAGCGAGTTCGACACCGAGCTCGCCGACGCACGTCAGCTCCTCGAAGACGAAGGCATGCTCCCCGTCTGAAGCCCGCATGACCACCGAACCAGTCAGGACGCCCCGTAGTCCCAATCCAGCGGATTCAAGCTTCTCCACCGCAGACCCCTAGACACCGAACACACCACTCCCTGAATGAAACCCACGGAACTGACGGACGACCTGATAGACAGGGCTGGATCCGCAGTCAGCGGTAAGACAGAGGATGTCTCCGTACATAGAACCCTCCTCGTCGTAGCCAGCGCCGTCGTCGCCTTCCTCATCGTCACCCCGATGTACTGGCTGGTGTCGGAAGCACTGGAAGTAGAACTACCTCGCGCCGTCGACCTCTTCTTCTCCTCCCTCGACATCACCGTCAACAGCCTCGTACTCATGCTCTCCGTCACCTTCCTCTCCATAGTCCTCGGCGTCCCCCTCGCCATGCTGACGACGCGCACCGACCTCCCTTACCCGCGTTTCTGGAGCGTCGTAGCCGCGCTCCCCCTCGTGATACCCAGCTACGTCGGCGCCATAGCGTTCGTCTCCATGTTCGGCAGCGGCGGCGAAGTCGACTCGATACTCGGCTACACCATCCCCCGCATCGACGGACTGTCGGGCGCTATCTTCATCATCACCCTGTACACCTACCCCTACGTCTTCCTGACGACGCGCGCCGCCCTCGTCTCCGCCGACGAAAGCCTCTTCGACGCCGCACGCACCCTCAACAGCGGCCCCCTCAGGTCGTTCAGACGCGTCACCCTGCCGGTGATCGGCCCAGGCATCGCAGCCGGCGCCTTGCTCGCCGCCCTGTACGCCGTATCTGACTTCGGCACGCCAGCGTTCATGCAGGCCAGCGTCTTCACCAGCATGATCTACTGGGAGTTCGAGAACTACAACACCCCCGTCGGCTACGCCGCCTTACTCGCCATCCAGCTGATAGCCATCGTCGCCGTAGTCCTCGTGATAGAAGCCGGTATCGGCCGCGACGAAGACGCCTCCGGCGGCGACGCAAGAGGCAGCGAGATAGAGCTAGGGAGATGGAGGTGGCTGGGCGCAGGCTTCATAGCCCTCCTCGGCTTCGTCACCCTCGTAGTACCCGTCGCCGTCTTCGTCGCCTGGATCTTCCGCAGCGAAGGCGATCCCATCCCCGCGCTCGAGTTCCAGATGGAGTTCGCCTTCAACTCCGTCTACCTCGCCGCCCTCGCCGCCGCCGTAGCGCTCGCCTTCGCCCTCCCCGTAGCTTACTACAGCGGAAGAACCAGTAGCTATCTCTCCCGCGTCCTCGAACGCGCCACCTACCTAGGGTTCGCCGTCCCCGGAGTAGTCATCGGACTCGCGCTCGTCTTCCTCGGCCTCAACACCTTCCCCTCCATCTACCGCGAAGGCATCTTGCTCCTGGTGTTCGGGTACGTCGTCCGGTTCCTCCCGCAGGCCGTCGGCACCGTGCGGTCGTCGGTGCTGCAGATAGACGACAGCACCGTCGAAGCCGCACGCACCCTCAACAGCGGACCCATCGAGACCTTCCGACGCGTCACCCTGCCGATGATCGCGCCAGGGATGGTAGCCGGCGCAGTCCTCGTCTTCCTGACGACGATGAAGGAGCTACCGATAACGTTGATGCTGCAGCCTATCGGCATGGACACCCTCGTCATCAAGGTCTGGCAGGCGCACAGCGCGTTCGCCTACAGGTACGCCGCCATCCCCGCGCTCGCGTTGATACTGATATCCGGGTTGACGATGCTGGTTCTGCTGCGTCAGGAGGATGCTGTGAGGTAGTTCGCTCGGGTCAGGGAGCCGCAGTCAGATAAAAAACTACATCACTTAGGCTCACCTAACACCTTCAGATGAGCGAAGCCGTCACCTCCTCCGTCCTCGAACTAGACGGCGTCACCAAGCGGTACGACGGCGAGACCGCCGTCGAGGACCTGGATCTCACGGTGGAGGAAGGCGAATTCATGACCCTCCTCGGACCCTCGGGATGCGGTAAGACCACGACCCTGAGGTTGATAGCGGGTCTGGAGAAACCCGACGAAGGCAGGGTGAACATCTCGGGGGAGGTCGTCGCCTGCGACGACGGATGCAGGAAACCCGAATGCAGAGACGTCGGCCTCGTGTTCCAGGAGTTCGCCCTGTTCCCCCATATGACGGTGGAGGAGAACGTCGAGTTCGGGCTGAACGGACACGCAGAAGACAGGGTCGACGAGATGCTCGAGCTAGTCGGCCTCGAAGGCCACCGGGAGAAGAACCCCGAGAACCTCAGCGGTGGACAGCGGCAACGCGTCGCCCTCGCCCGGTCGCTGGCGCCGGAACCCGAGGTTCTCCTGCTCGACGAACCCTTCAGCAACCTCGACGTCGGACTCCGCGTACGGATGCGTGAGGAAGTTCGGCGTATAGTTAAGGAAGCCGGAGTCACCACGATAACCGTCACCCACGACCAGGAGGAAGCCCTCAGCATAAGCGACCGCGTCGGAGTGATGAACGACGGCCGTCTCGAACAGATAGGGAAGCCGGAGGATGTGTTCCAGACGCCGGAGAGCAGGTTCGTCGCCGACTTCCTCGGCCACGCGTCCTTCGTCAGCGGCTACGTCTCCGACGAAGGCGTGGAAACGCCTCTGGGTACCGTGGACTTCGACTACGTCGAAGGCCTGACAGAGGCGTACACAGGCGTCGACGTCGACCTCCTCGTCCGACCCGACGACGCCACCGCGCTCCCCGCGGAAGGAGACCCAGACGGAACCATCATACATCGCCGGTACGACGGCCCCAGCTTCACCTACCGCGTTGAGCTCTCTAACGGAGACACCGTCCACTGCATGCACAACCACGTAGATAGCTTCGAGGTCGGCGACGAAGTACAGGTCCGTCTCGAGCTCGACCACCCGCTCGCCTGGTATCCCGCGGAAGAGACCGCGTGAACTCCGGGTCCCAAGCCACCGGATGCCACGACATATCATCCGCATCCGCCGCCCCGTAACGTCAGGCTTTTATCGGCAAGCGGTCAACGAAGACCAAGATGGGACGAAAACCGGGCAGCATGTACCGCGACATCGACGACAGCGCCTACACACGTCGCGAGTACATCGACGGAGTCCCCGGGTCGAAGATTACGAGGTTCGACATGGGGGATCTGAAGGCCGGCAGCGACGAATACCCCGTCGCCGTCAGCCTCAGCGTACAGGAAGCGTGTCAGATACGGCACAGCGCTCTCGAGAGCAGCAGGATCGCCGCAAACCGCAACATGATAAAGGAGCTCGGCGAAGCCAACTACAAGATGCTGCTCCGCGTTCACCCGCATCACGTCTTGCGGGAGAACAAGCAGGCGACCGGCGCAGGAGCCGACCGCGTCAGCGACGGCATGCGGCAGAGCTTCGGGAAACCAGTCGGCACCGCCGCCAGAGTCGACGAAGGCCAGAAGATCTACACCGCACGCGTCGAAGCCAGCCGCGAACAGCTAGAGGTCGCTAAAGACAGCCTCCGACGCGCCTACACCAAGGTACCGTGTCCGTGCAAGGTAGAGGTCGACGAAGGACTCGACCTCATCCCCGAAGAAGCCTGAACCTAGCTCTTCACAACCTCTCTAACCGTAGTCGACGGGCAAGAACTTTCTAACCCGGAGTCCAGTACTCTTTACATGGTTCAGGATCTCGTGGTCGACGTCTTCCGCGACCTCTTCGAAGGCGAGATGGATCTATCGTTCTGGTTCGCCGTCGTCGGACTCTTCGTACTCATGGGTGAAGCCCTGGTTCCCGGAGGCACCCTCATGGTGCTCGGCATCGGCCTCATGTTAGCAGGCGTCACCGGAGTCCTCGTACCCGGCATCGGTAGCTTGCTACAGCTGAGCATACTCGCCGGAATCTACGGCGCGGTAGCGTTCGCGATGTTCAGGAAGTTCGACTTCTTCGGCGAACGCGGCGAACAGACCAGCGACCGTTTCCGGCTGCAGGGGGAGGAAGGAGTCGTCGAGCAGCCCGTCACCACGGACGCCGGCAGGGTGAAACTGAGGACCGGGTTCGACCCGCATTACACCGCCCGAAGCTACACCGGTGAACGCATCCCCGAAGGCACACGCGTCGTAGTCGTCGACCCCCGCGGTGGCAACGTACTAGACGTCGCCCCCGTCGACGAAGCAGCTGACCTCATAGAGGAACACAACGAACGACGAGGAAGCTGAACGACGCCACACGCCGCCGTAACCTCCGACGTACCGTCCGGCTGATAACCTGTACGTCGAACCTCTATCACACCGATTCACCGGCGACAGGCTTTTCCAGACTCCACCTCAGGATAGAGCCATGAAAGCAGTGGAGATAGCGGGATACGGAGCCGCCGACAAGCTAGTGGAAGCCGAACGCGAGAAACCCGAACCCGACGCCGGCGAGGTCTTGATAGACGTAGAAGCCATAGGTGTGAACTTCGCCGACGTCATGCAGCGCCGCGGCCTCTACCCCGGCGGCCCGCAGCCGCCGTACATACCCGGCATGGAGGCCGCAGGCACCGTCGCCGAAGCCAGTGACGGCGTCGACCACGACGTCGGCGACAGAGTCGTCGCGATGCTCGACTCCGGAGGTTACGCGGAGTACGCCGTCGCACCCGAGTACGCACTGTTCGACGTCCCCGACAACCTCGACTATGACGAAGCCGCCGGCGTACCCGTCCAGTGGCTCACCGCCCACAACTGCCTACACGGCTGGGGCGAGCTCGAGCAAGACGAACGCGTTTTGATCCACGCCGCATCCGGAGGAGTCGGCACCGCCGCCGTCCAGCTCGCCGCCGAACACGGCGCGGAGGTCTTCGGCACCGCGTCGACGGAGGAGAAGCTCGATCTCGCACGCAGCCACGGCTGCGACCACGGCGTCAACTACGTGAAGGAGGAGTTCAGCAGCCGCGTCAACGAGCTCACGGAGGGGGAGGGCGTCGATCTCGTCTTGGACGGCGTCGGAGGAGATGCCTTCCGCGACAGCTTCGACTGCTTGAGCCACTTCGGCCGCGTCGTCGCGTACGGCGTCGCCAGCGGCGACCCACCCAGCGTCACCACACCCGACCTCCTGTTCAGCAACCACACGGTGAAGGGCTACCATCTCGGGCAGGCGATGCAGAACGACCCCAGCCGGGTCTACAGCGCCGTCCGCGAGGTCGAAGACCTCCTCGCCGAGGGAGCGGTCGAGGTATACGTCGGCCAGACCTACAGGTTAGAGGACGCCGCAGACGCCCACCGCGCGCTCGAAGGCCGCGAGACCACTGGGAAGATCGTGCTGCATCCCTGACGACACGCATCCCGCGCGTATCCACGGACACCGCAGCCTGCAGTCTTCACCGCAGCTACGGACAGAGATATAAACGAAGCCGTTCATTTGGGATACGATGTTAGAAACCGATCCGCTGTTAATCGGGGACATTCCGACGATAATCCCCGTCATCGTGTTCGCTCTCGTAGTGCTCGCGCTCTGGCAGAGCGTCGAGATAGTGAAGGCGTACGAGAAACGCGCGCTCACCGTGTTCGGCGAGTACCGCCGCCTCCTCGAACCCGGCATCAACCTCGTGCCGCCGTTCGTCAACAAGACCTACACCTTCGACATGCGGACGCAGACCATCGACGTCCCCCGGCAGGAAGCCATCACCCGCGACAACAGTCCGGTGACCTGTGACGCAGTCGTCTACATGAAGGTGATGGACGCGAAGAAAGCGTTCCTCGAGGTCGACAACTACCTCAACGCAGTCAGCAACCTCGCGCAGACCACTCTCCGGAGCGTCATCGGCGACATGGAGCTCGACGACACCCTGAACAAACGCACGGAGATAAACGCCCGCATCCGGCAGGAGCTCGACGAAGCTACGGACGCCTGGGGCATCCGCGTCGAAAGTGTCGAGGTCCGCGAGGTGAAGCCCAGCGCCGACGTCCAGAACGCGATGGAGCAGCAGACGAGCGCCGAAAGACGCCGCCGAGCGATGATCTTAGAGGCGCAGGGTGAACGCCGGAGCGCCGTCGAGAAAGCGCAGGGAGACAAGCAGGCGAACATCATCCGCGCGCAGGGTGAGAAACAGAGCCAGATCTTAGAGGCGCAGGGAGACGCCATCAGCACGGTGCTGCGCGCGCGTGCGGCGGACTCGATGGGCGAGCGCGCGGTCATCGAGAAAGGCATGGAGACGCTGGAGAACATCGGACAGGGCGAGAGCACGACGTTCGTGTTGCCGCAGGAGCTGACGTCGCTGGTCAGCCGGTACGGCAAACACCTGACGGATGGCGAGGTCAGCCGTGACGCCGTCGAGCTGGAGTCGCTGGAGTTCGACGAGGAGACCCGCAGCCTCCTGGGTCTCGACGACATCGAGGAGATACTCGGTCAGATAGACGAGGAAGCCGAGCTCGACATCGAGGAGATGGAGGAGCAGGCGCAGAAGATCAAGGAAGGCGAGACCGCGGCGGACATACAGGACCCCGACGACGTCATCGACCAGTACGACGAGCAGCTAGATGCGGAAGGCGAGGACGTCGGCGACGAGACCTGAAAACCCGGTAACCCACTGCTGTTCTGTGTCAGATACAGTTCTCCGACCTCACCAACTCGGTGCTGAGTATTGCGACCGGACAGCCTGAGGACACCGGAGAGAAGGCCTGAACGGCGTCGGCTTCCTACGTTTCTTCTTGCGGTTTTCCGGAAATATCCATCCACTAGAATTTTAGGTGCCGCCGTAGACTCACATCCATGGCCGCCGAGAGCCCGGAGCTCGTCGAGACCTGGAACTCCTTCTACCGACGTTACTGCAAGGACGAGGTCGGACGCATCGCGCAAGGCGAACGCGAGAGCCTCCGCGTCTTCTACACCGACCTCGTGCAGTACGACCCCGACCTCGCAGACGACCTCCTCCTGCATCCCGAGGAAACTCTTCGCGCCGCCGAACGCGCGCTCGCGGAGTTCGACGTCGCCGCCGACGTATCG
Source organism: Euryarchaeota archaeon Ods02 (assembly GCA_028751075.1). Lineage (GTDB taxonomy): Archaea > Halobacteriota > Halobacteria > Halobacteriales > Halorutilaceae > JAQZDA01. The sequence continues at coordinate 36,156 of JAQZDA010000014.1, forward strand.
CTGGAGAACACCAGCGTACGCGTCAGCGAGTTCACGCAGAAGACCGAGATACGGGAGATACGCAGCGAAGACGTCAACAAGCTCGTCAGCGTCGAAGGAATCGTACGGAAGGCTACGGACGTCCTTCCGAAGATACTGGAGGCGACTTTCGAGTGCCAGCGATGTGGCACTCTCACGCAGATAACGCAGCACGGAAACGACTTCAGGGAACCCCACGAATGCAACGGCTGCGAACGCAAGGGACCGTTCGAGCTCCTGCACGACCAGAGCCGGTTCGTCGACAGCCAGAAGATAAGGGTTCAGGAGTCGCCGGAGGGCTTGCGCGGCGGGCAGACGCCGAAGAAGATAGACGTCAACATCGAAGGCGACGTAACGGGGGAGGTCGCGCCCGGAGACCGCGTAACCGCGACCGGTATCCTCCGCGCGAGGCCTCAGGAAGACAGTACGACGTTCGACCTCTACATCGAAGGTAACAACGTCGAGATACAGGATCAGGACTTCGAGGACTTCGAGATAACCGAGGAGGACGTCACACGGATCAGGGAGATAGCGGGCCGCGACAGCTTGTTCGAGGACATACGCGAGAGCATCGCCCCCTCCATCTACGGCTACGAGATGGAGAAGATGGCGATGGTTCTCCAGCTGTTCAGCGGCGTAACCAAGACCCTGCCGGACGAGACCCGTATCCGCGGCGACATGCACGTACTGCTCGTCGGCGACCCCGGTACCGCGAAGAGCCAGCTCCTGCAGTACGCGCAGAAGATCGCTCCACGCGGCATCTACACCAGCGGCAAAGGCGCCACCAGCGCCGGCCTGACTGCGGCGGCGGTGCAGGACGACTTCGGCGACGGCAAATGGACGCTCGAAGCCGGTGCGCTGGTGCTCGCGGACAAGGGTATAGCGTGTGTCGACGAGGTCGACAAGATGCGCGCCGAAGACAGGAGCGCCCTCCACGAGGCCCTGGAGCAGCAGCAGGTGTCCGTCGCGAAAGCCGGCATCAACGCGACCCTGAAGAGCCGATGCAGCCTCTTGGGGGCGGCGAACCCCAAACACGGCCGTTTCGACAAGTACGAGGGAATCGCCGAACAGATCGACCTCGAACCCGCGTTGATCTCGCGTTTCGACCTGATCTTCACCGTGCACGACGAACCAGACGAGGAGGAGGACAGCAGGCTCGCCAGCCACATCCTTCAGACGAACTACGCCGGCGAGCTCTCGGCGGGCGGCGAGGACCCGAAGGAGGCGATGGAGTCCATCGAACCCGACATCGAGAGCGAGCTCCTCAGGAAGTACATAGCGTACAGCCGACGTGAATGCCATCCGAAGATGACGGAGGACGCCCGGGAACGGCTGGAGGAGTTCTACGTCGACCTCCGGTCGAGCGGCAGCGAGGACGTCGTACCCGTCACCGCGCGTAAGCTAGAGGCGCTGGTGCGGCTGGCGGAAGCCAGCGCCCGCGTCCGCCTCAGTGACGAGGTTGCGATGGAGGACGCGGAACGCGCTATCGAGGTGACGATGGCGTCGCTGGAGGAGGTGGGGATGGACCCCGACACTAAGGAGTTCGACATCGACATCATCGAAGCCGGCACCAGCCACAGTCAGCGTGAACGCATCCGGAGCATCAAGGAGATAATCCGCAGGATAGCGGAGGACAACGACGAGGACTGGGCGCCGCGGGACGACATACTGCAGATGGCGGAGGACAACGGAATCGAGGCGGAGAAGGTGCAGAAGGAGCTGGATCAACTGAAGACCAAGGGAGAGATATACGAGCCGCGGAACGAACGGTTCCGCGTCTCAGGCTGAAACCAGAGCTTCTGCTGCAGCTCTCAGAGACCACCGTCACCCAATCCGGGGTCGTAGCTCGGTACCTCGGTGTTCCGTCTTCTCCAGCGCGGCCGCGCCATAGACCCCTCGGGTTCGTACGGAGATTTCCAGTAAATGAGCGCCGCCACGAACTGCATCGCGAGGAGGACGCCGACGACGCCGTAACCCGCTATCGCGAACGCCGCCAGTGCCGCTATGATGACGCCCTCCGCTATCCAAGGCACCTCACGCGGTGGCTCACGTCCGAACACCTTCAGAGACACGCTGACGACGGCTTCCACGGCTTTCAACGGAAGTACGAAGACTAAGTACATCATGGACAACGCTGTTCCGATCACGGGTGGTGCGTCGTCTGTGTTCCGACGGTGGCTCTCGTAAGCATCCACAGCGGCTTCCCGCGAACTGAACCACTCCGCTTCCTTCGACAGCCCTCCATCCGAGGCGACGTAACGGCGTTCGTCGCTACAGTACACCGTGAACCGTTCTTCGCTGCCCCAGGGCTCCAGCTCCTGCTTCATAACCCGCCAGAAACCATCTAGCTTCTCCACCGTCTCGGACGAGCTCCAGCTACCTCGCTCGTCAGATTCCTCGTCTCCTTCGACGACTCGGTTCTTCAGATGCTTGAGGAACCGCGCGAACGCTGTCCTCGCCTCAAGCTCCCGTGTGAACCAGACGGGGTTCTCTGAAAGCCGTCCGCGACCGTCGACGTAGACGTCTTCTTCGGGGTGGTGGACGCAGTAGTCGAGGTCGTCGTTCTGTAGCGTCCTCCAGTTCCCGCGTAGCTTCTCCACCACCTCTTGCTCCCGTCTATCTCGAATCCCTGTATCGGCTTCGGCTGATCCGTCGTCGAAACCTTGTCTCTCCATCACCGTCTCGTACGCTTCCCGAACCCGTCGGTACTCCTCCATCGAGCCACCGTGTTCAGGGTGTGTCTCTCTCGCGTGTTCCGCGTAGGCTTGCTTTATCTCGTCGACGTCTGCGTCTCTGCCGACGCCGAGCACCTCGTGGGCGTCCATCTAACGAAGCCGTCGCACGGGTGGCTGAACTAGGTTACGACGTAGAGTACGTCGAGGCTCTGTAGACTCGAAGCTATACGACATCTGTCTCTTCGACGGCGCTCTCCGCCGCGTCACGTGTGATACCAGTGAGCACGGTGTACCGATCCGGACGTATCTCCTTCGTGTTCACGAGGGCGTCGACGACCTCCTCCCTGCTGAAGCCGAGGTCGTCCGCCGTCGTCGGCGCACCTATGGCCTCTAGCGCCTCCTGTATCGCCTGCCAGTCGCCTCCGTGGAGGTACATCGTGATTATGGTTCCGACGCCGCACTGTTCACCGTGTAACGCGCGTTCGTGGTCGATGCGGTCGAGGGCGTGGCTGAACTTGTGTTCGCCGCCGCTCGCCGGCCGGCTGCTGCCGGCGATCGACATCGCGACACCGCTCGACACCAATGCCTTCACCACCATCCACGAGCTCTCCTCGAACCCCGGTCGGATGCTGTCGGCGTTCTCCACCAGTATCTCCGCCGTCATCTCGCTCAAGGCGCCGCTGTACCGGCTGTAGTACGCGTTCTGAAGCCTCCGCGCGAGCTGCCAGTCCATCACCGCTGTGTAGTTCGAGATGATGTCGGCGCAGCCGCTCGCCGTCAACCTGAAGGGGGCGTCCGCGAGTATCGTGGTGTCGGCGACGACGCCGAGTGGGGGATGGGCTTCCACGCTGTGCCGGCGGTCGCCGTCGGGTATCGACGCACGCGAGGAGGTTATGCCGTCGTGGCTCGCCGCCGTCGGCACGCTGACGAACGGTACGTCGACGCGTTCCGAAGCCACCTTCGCGGTGTCGATGGGGACTCCGCCGCCGACACCGAGGAGGACGTCGGCGTCGACGTCGTCCGCTACCTCTTCCGCGTCTTCGATGCCGGAGAAACCCGCTTCCTCGACCACGACGACGTCGGTGTCGATGCCCTCGTCTTCGACGAGCTCGGCGACCCTGTCACCCGCTATTCCCCGCGTAGTCGGGGAGGTTACGACTACTGCGGATGTGAACCCGAGTCGGGTGTCGAGGACGTCGGGTACCTCCGTGAGTACCTCTCGGCCGACGACTACGTTCCGCGGTAGGTTGATCCATTTGGCTTTGTCGAAGCCGTCTGTCATTTCCATATCAAACGAGGCAGCTGGATTTAAGGCTACCGACGTAGCTCCTCGGTGAACCCGGCGTCCGAAGTAGCTCAGTCGTGCTCGCGCTCCTCCTTCGCCTCGCGTCTCCTCCGCAGCCGCTGAAGCTCGCCGCGGTAGTAGTAGAACACCCCCGCGGCAACCAGCAACAGCAGGAGGACGGCGGCGAGCAAGAGCCACGGGTGTCCGCGGCTGTAGTAGTCTACGGAGACGTAGGTGCCGCTGTCTAGCTCCTGCCACCGAACCGAGAGAGGTCTCTCACCCACGACCTCGTACTCTCCCGGCGTGATCCGTCCAAGGAAGAAGTTACGGGCGTCCTGACCTTCCTCGAGGTGGACGCGGACGCTTCCGTTGACGGGGACGGGTCGCCGGAACTCGCCCGAGTGCTTGACACCGGTGTAGGCGACGAGGGCGCTGTCGGCTCCCACCTCTATCTCCGTGTAGTCGTCGCGGCGTTCCGCGGACGCGTTCACCACCTCGCCGTCCCTGTTGACGCGTACAGCGCTCGCGGTCACGGGGGCGTCGCCTCCGAGCGGGTCACGCTGCCACAGCCTGAGCGACCGGTTGTCCTCGCCCTCAGGCAAAGCGATGACGGCGGTGTAGGTGTCGCCCTCCAGGAAGTAGGTGACGTCTTCGGACACGTTCCAGACGTCGTCGTACTCCCGGTGTTCAGGGGTCGGGTCGAGGCAGCCCGCCGCCAGCGCCGCAGCCACGAGACAGAGTAGGATCAGTCTACGACGCAAAGCATCTCACCGTGGACGTAGGGACCCACGCTAGACAGCAACCCCGGCGGATCGGTCTCCTCCCTGCATACCACGCTCTGTTCGAGGAGCCCAAGCCTCTCCACCGTCACGACGTCGTCTGCGTGTCCCGCGCGGTTCAACGTCGCCCTGATCTCGCTGCGTGTCGTCGAGTTCACGTTCAACCTTCCGCTGCCGCGGGTCCAGTCCCAGAGCTCGTCGACCTGTAGGTCCGACAGACGTGCTTCCCCGTCACCCGTGGCTTCCACCTCGAGAGGCAGATGCTGGACGAGCCCGTACCTCTGACGTATCTGGCTCGGCGACCCCTTCCCAAGCTCCTCCAGCGACTCCACCGGAACATCCAGGCTGACGCCGCAGTCGACGGCGAAGCCATCGGGGCTCCAGCTCTCCAGATGCGCCGTGTAAAGCTCTCCTACCCTGGCTTCGTCGACGCGTTCACCGAACTCCTCCGTCAGGATGTTCCTGGCGACGGTGGCGTCCTCGCCTTCCCCCGACACCTCCAGGTAGCCTTCCCCTGTGAGCTCTACCGAGTACGTGAACTCGAGCTCGCCGACGGCGTTCGAAATCAGGCCTTCGACGCTGTCCATCACCCTGCGGCGGGCTTCCCCTTCGACGTAGACGTAGGCGTTGAGCTCTACCTCCATATCAGCTCCACGCCGCTCCAACTTCCTCCGACGGCATCTAGACGTCCACCTTGCTGAGCTCTTCGTCGAGGGCTTCCACGCGTTCCTCCATCGCGTCCACGAGCTGCTGGTTGTCCATGGGGTCGAGCGGTGAACCGCATTCCGGACAGTTGAACGACAGCTCCATCGCTTCGTCGAACTCGAACCGGATGCCGTCTATCTCGCAGATGTAGAACTCGTTCTCCCTCTCGTACTTCAAGCGTTTCTTGAGGTTCTCGTCGAGCTTCTTCATCTCGACGTTGAGCTTGTCGGTGATGTTGTCGTACTCGAAGCTCCAGAGGTAGGTGTACCACCCGCTCTCCTCGTCGCGGTCGCGTCTGTAGCTCGCGAGATCGTTCTCGTAGAGTATGAAAAGCGTGCGTCGAACCACCTTGGGATCTATCTCGAGATCTTCCGCCAGGTCCTCGTCTACGACCTCTTCCTCCGTCGGGTTCATCGCCACCGGCATACCCTCCGCACCCACTATCTCCGCGAGGTACGCCTGAACTACTTCGTCCTGCAGAAGTCCTTCGAAATCCATCGAAAGAAACATGCTCCGGCGACCGGATAAGTTCTTCGTTAGTTTCACCCCGCTGGGCGCAAGGTTTTTTACCTGAACTCCCCAACTACCACAGGACGATGAACTGCAGAGTAGTAGTAGAAGCAGCGGTACCGGTGTACGACGTCGAGACGGAAGACGAGGCAGTGAGGATATCCATCAGCAAGATAGGGGAGATGCTGAACCCCGACCTCAACTACGTAGAGATAAACGTAGCCGACAGAGGCTGCTCGGAATGCGGGGCGGACCTCGAACCAGCGTTCATCGCCGCCGACGAAGGCCTCGTCGCTCTCGAGCTCGAGATGAAGGTGTTCAACATAGAGAGCGAGGAACACGCCTCCAGAGTCGCGCGGAAGGAGATAGGTCAGCTACTCAGCGACATCCCGTTGAAGGTGAAGGAGGTCGAAGAGATAGAAGAAGATCTCGAGGAAGTCGACGACGAGGAAGGCGAGGTCGCGGGGGAAGCCGAAGCAGTGGAGGCCGGTGAAGAAGACAGCGTCGACGACGAAGAGATAGAGGACATCGGAACCGAGATAGAGGACGTCGAAGACGAGGACCTCCCCGAGCTAGACGACATCCTGTAGCTCGGGATGGACGTCGAAGCGAGGCACTGGGGTAAGCCAGGCCTCCTCGACTACGTACCCTTCCTAGGACTAATCTACAGGTACTACTGGTGGAGAGTCGCCTGCAGCGTAGACGGTGAAGTCTGGCGCGCCGCCCGCCGGAAGGAGCTCATCAGGGGAGTGGTGCCGACGTCGATAACTGCCGGCTCGGCGTTCGTATGGGTGGGAGGAACCGGCTACCTCGGTCACGGAGTGCTGACGGCTCTCACGGGGTTGATGCTCTACCAGCTAGCTAGACCGCTGTCGAAGTAGCGGGTGTCTCGTGACGACGGAGCAACGGCTACATCAGCGGGCAGCCATCGGGGGAAGCGATGGCGACGATGTCATCGGTCGCGTCGTAAGGTAACTGTTTTGAGCGAGCCACGGCTACCCTCGTCCGATGAACGTAGAAGTCGGAGTGCTCGGCGCGACAGGCAACGTCGGCCAACGGTTCGTACAGCTCCTCGAAGACCACCCCTGGTTCGAGCTGTCGGCGGTCACGGCGAGCGAGTCGTCCGCGGGGAAACCCTACAGAGAGGCGGCTAACTGGAGGCTTCCCGTCGAGATGCCGGAGGAAGCCAGGGACATCCAGGTGGAGTCCACCGACGTCTCCAGCATATCCGACGACGTCGAGATAGTGTTCAGCGCGCTACCCAGCAGCGTAGCACAGGACGTCGAACCCGAGTTCGCGGAAGAAGGGTTCTTCGTCGCTTCGAACGCGGGATGGGCGCGTATGGACGACGACGTACCGCTGGTGATACCCGAGGTAAACCCCGACCACCTCCATCTGCTCGAGGTTCAGGAGGACGAAAGAAGCTGGAACGGCGGCCTCGTGAAGAACCCGAACTGCAGCGCGATAACGATGACGCCGACGCTCGCCGGCCTCCAGAGCCACGGTCTCAGCGAGGTCACCGTCGCCACGCTTCAGGCGGTCAGCGGAGCGGGGTACGACGGAGTGACCTCCATGGAGATAATCGACAACGTGCTCCCGTACATCGGCAAAGAGGAGGGGAAGATGGAGACCGAGCCTAGGAAGATACTCGGGGAGTTCACCGGCGCCGAGGTCGAGGAAGCAGACGTCGACATCTCCGCGACCTGCAACCGCGTCGCCACCGTCGACGGCCACCTCGAGAACATATGGTGCGGATTCACCGACGCAGTCGACGCCGGAGGGGCCGAAGAAGCGATGGAGTCTCTGGAATCCCTGGATCTCCCGAGCGCGCCCGAGGAACCCGTCGTCGTACGTCCGGAACCCGACCGTCCGCAGCCCCGGCTCGACCGCGACGCCGGAGAAGGCATGACCATCACCGCAGGCAGGGTGCGTGACGACGGAAGCGGGGTGAAGTACAGCTGCCTCAGCCACAACACCATCCGCGGCGCCGCGGGAGCCAGCCTCCTCAACGCCGAGCTGATAGCCCGCGACCACCTTTAGATGAGAGTAGTCCTCGACCTCGGTGGAACAGTGACGGAACCCGTCGACGAAGGCCGGTACCGCGTCGACGGCGACGACGAGGTGGAGGCGGCGGAGTACATCGCCTACAAAGCCTACAGCCAGGGCATGGTCGACAGCGAGACAGAGTACCTCGAGGTCCTCAAACGGCTCACCGGCGCCTCTATCGAAAGCTGCAGGGAGTTCCTCAGCGAACGTAAGCAGGCGTCCGAGATACCAGAGGAGAGGGTGGAGGCGGTACGCTTGCTCGCTGACCGATATTCTCTCGCGTTGCTGACGGATCAGGTCGACCTCTGGGTGTACGACATACTCGACCGCCACGGCTTGAGGGAGGCCTTCGACGACGTCGTGGTCTCCAACCAGGTCGGTTACGAGAAACCCTACCCCGAGGGCTACCTCCGGGTGATGGAGGGTTTCGACGACGTCTGGATGGTGAGCGACGAGCTACACGACGACCTCATGATGGCAGACTACCTCGGGATGACGACGGTCTGGATCCCCAGGTGGGACGAGGAACCAGTGTCCGAACCCGACCACAGGTTATCGGATATGGCGGAGCTGCCGGAGCTGCTGGAGGAGGAAGTTTGAACCGCTGCGTCGCCTGCGGGGAGGAGGTCGGCGACGCGGTCTGTGGCTGCGGCGGCGCAACCGTGTCAGGGGACTCATCGGTGGCCGACGACGTCTCCATGATGGAAGGCGGGACTCCCGAGGTGAGGCTCGACGTCGAAGCCGAATGCAGGAACCTCCTGGTGAAGGACGAGGGCTCTAACCCGACGGGGAGCGTCCACGACCGCGGCGCAGCCTTGTGGGTGTCGATGGCTGACGACGCTGACGAGGTGTCCCTGGTTTCCCCGGGCGACAGCGCCGTCTCCTGCGCGGCGTACGCCGCGCGCGCAGACGTCGACGTCCACGCCTACGTCCCCGCCCGCACACGGTTCGACGTGAAAGCGATGGTCAACGTCTTCGGCGGCGATATGACGGTGGCTCGCGGCAGATACGACGACGCCGTGCAGCGGTTCCGCGGCGACGGCGGCTACAGACTGCCTCAGACCTCACCCGAGTACGTCGCCGGCCTCTCCGGCGTCGCGGAGGAGCTACCGCCTGTAGACCACGTCGTACTACCGGTGGGACTGGGTGCGACGCTGGCCGGGGTGTTAGCCGCAGACGTCGACGCTGAGGTACACGCAGTACAGCCTGAAGCCTGTTCTCCTTACGTCGACTCGATGGAGGCCGGAGAACATCGAGTCTGCAGCGAACCCGACACCGTGGTCGGTGAATGCGAGGTCGCGGAGCCGCCGATGGAGCTCGTCTACACCGCGCTCGAACACGGTCGCCGCGGCGAACTTGAGGGTCATCGGGTGGAGGACGGTGTAGCGCTCGACAGATGTCTGGAGGTCGCCCGCGAGGCAGGGGTCGACCTGTCGCCGGCGGGTGGCGCCGCCGTCGCTGTCGCCCGCGGGCTGTCGGGCGACGTCGCAGCCGTCAACCCCGCGGCGGGTCGGCTGTCCGCGGACGCCCTGCGTAACCGCCTGGTATACCACGGCGAGTGAAGGGGGAGCGCCAGAGCGAGGGCGGAGTCGGGTGAACGACGATGGCGACCGAAGGAAGACGGCAGGTGAAAGAAAGCTTGAAGTCCCGTCGCGGGGAATTCACAGTAAGATGACCAAGCTTCTGGCGATGAACCTCACGGACATGAGGGTGGTCGGTGACGACGGCGTCGAGCTCGGAGAGCTTCACAACATAACCTGCGACCTCGAGACGGGGAAGCTCGGCGACCTCGTCATCGACCCCTCGGATAAAGCACGCGAGAGCTACGAGGTCGGTGACGACGGCTACGTCTACATACCCACTCGTCGGTTGACCGCGGTGAAGGACTACGTCGTCGTCAAGAGCTGAACAGGTTTCCTCGAACTACATGCAGGTTCTCGACGCCTCGGCTTTCATCCTCGACTACGAACCCACCGGTGACTACGCCAGCGTAGCCGACGTCCGCGGCGAGCTAGAGGACAGCTCTCGTTACAGGTTCGACGCTATGGAGGGGTCTGGGATGCACGTCCACGTTCCCGACAGCCACTCCCGTGAACGTGTACGCCGGACAGCACGTGACTCCGGCGATCTCGACGTCCTCAGCAGGGTCGACGTCGAGGTGCTGGCGGCTGCGCAGGAGCTAGACGGCACCGTGGTCACCGACGACTACGCGATGCAGAACGTAGCGGAATCCCTCGGACTCGACGTCGAGTCCATCGGACAGGACGGCATCGAGGAACAACGGGACTGGATCTACCAGTGTCAGGGTTGCGGCCGCGAGAACGAGGACCCCGGAGACTGCGTGGTATGCGGGATGGAGAAGACGAGGAAGAACCCCGGTTGAAGATCTCCCTGCGTCGGGTGACCGCCAGGTCCGTCAGACCTCTTCGAGGACCTCGGCCGCCAACCCGATGCAGTCCATCGGCTCCGGTCCGATGGGGGAGCCGACCACGACGGTGTCGACGCCGACGTCGTACAGCTCCCTCACCCTGCTGACGCAGTCTTCGGGTGTTCCGTAGACGCTGAAGGCGTCGAGCATACGTTCGGAGACCTTCGAGAACGCTTCGGTGAACTCTCCGGCTTCGATGTCGTCACCTATCTCGTCGGCGAGCTCTACGTCGAGGTCGTGGCGTTCGAGCACCGGAGGTGGGCTTCCTGCTGCGACGAACGCCACGGGCTGTCGGGCGGCTTCGGCTGCGGCTTCCGCGTCCCTGTCGACGCTGAACGACGTGTAGGCGAGCACCTCGGTCTTCTTCTCCTCTATCTGCTCCAGAGACCACCTGAAGTCGTCGGGGTGGCTGGCGTTGACGAGGATGCCGTCGCCGTGGTCGTTCGCCATCCTGAGCATGTTAGGGCCCTGCGCGCCGATGTACACCGGTATCTCGCGTGCGCTGTAGTTCAGCTTAGCCTCTACGGCGAGGTCGTCGTAGCTTGCTCGTTCGCCGGAGTGGAGGTCTCGTGTTAGGTTGACGGCGTCGAGGACGTCGTACAGCGGTGAATCCCGCTCCAGCTCCAGAGTGTTCAGTGTGTTGCGGTCTCCGGGTCCGATGCCGAGGCGTGCTCTTCCGTCGCTGGCTTCGTCGAGGCTTGCGACGGCGCTCGCCGTCCACGCGGGGTGTGCGTAGTAGGGGTTGGTGACGCCGGGTCCGAGCTCTACCGTGGAGGTCGCTTGAGCTATCGACGTCAGGACAACCCAGGGGTTCCTGTTGTTGTAGTGGTCGGTCACCCAGACGGCGTCGAAGCCCTGTGCCTCCGCCTCCAACGCCAGCTCCGTGAGCTCGTCGACCGGGTGTTCCGCGACGAGCTCTATCTCGGCGTCCGTCACCTTCGATACCTCCTGCGGTGCGGGTTCTCGGTCGCATCGACCGGTGTCGTGTCGTTCACTGTGGCTGGTTCTGGCGGTGGAGAGTATTAAATAAGGTGGAAGCGATGGGGTTTCTCGACTTCGGGTTCCGGATTCTCGGTACCGCGGTGTAGGACGTACTATCGGAGGGGTTTATGAGAAACCGCAGCAGAACGGTGGGTTTTATCGGCGTTGATAACGCAGGTGAAGCCTTATGTGTGCCCGCGATGAAGACAGAATAACTGATGCACAAAGAAGAACTGATCAAGCTTCACGACCTGATGTCGGAAGTTAAAGATTACTTCGAGGAAGCGAACGACACGGAGTTCGACGACTACGAGAACCTCGAAGTCGGACCCGTCGACATCCACGAGAGCAAGAGCGAACATAAGCACGCGATATTCGTGCTGGGGCAGGAGATGGCGGAGTCGATGGCGGACGACGAGTACAGTGACCGCGGCCGCATCAGCGCCAGGATGGAGGAGCTCGCGGACAAGAACGACGACTGAAACGCTTTAACTCCTGCTTTCCTCCTTCCTCCCCATGTGAACACGTAACGAGTCTATTACGTTCGCAGCGCGCGACGGCAGAACCAAGAAGTAGTTCTCCGACTGGGTTGGACGCGACGAACCCAGCGCCACCCTACGTATAAGCGATCTCGCAGGCGAGCTAGAGCAACAGGGCGCCGACGTCGTAGATCTAAGCGTAGGTGAACCCGACTTCGACACCCCGGACCACATACGTGAGGAAGCGAAAGCCAGCCTCGACCGCGGCGAAACCGGGTACACCGCCACCAGCGGTATAGCAGAGCTACGTGAGGCCATAGCCCACAAGCTCCGGAACGAGAACGAAATCCAGGTGGAGCGCAGCGAGGTCGTCGTCACACCCGGCGCGAAACAGGCTCTGTTCGAGTCTATCTTCTCCTTCCTCAGCGAAGGCGACGAAGCCGTCCTGCTCGACCCAGCGTGGGTGTCCTACGAGGCCATGGTGAAGATGGCGGGTGGGGAGCTCACACGTGTCACTCTCGACCCAGAGACGGGTTTCACGCCCGGCGACGTGGACATCAGCGAACACGTCAGCGACGACACCAAGCTCGTGATAGTCAACACACCCTCCAACCCCACGGGCGGTGTCTTCAGCCTTGACGAACTCGAGGAGATACGTGACCTCGCCGTCGACCACGACTTCTGGGTCGTCAGCGACGAGATATACGAGAAGATAATATACGGTGCGGAACACCACAGCATCGGAGCTATGGATGGCATGCGGGACCGTACGATCACCGTCAACGGCTTCAGCAAAGCGTACTCGATGACGGGATGGAGGCTCGGCTACTACACCGCGCCGCAGGAGCTGCTGGACGAAGCCGGGAAGCTCCACAGCCACAGCGTCAGCTGCGCCACCAGCTTCGCGCAGCGCGGCGGAGTCGCAGCCATCGACGGCCCCCAGCAGCCCGTGGATGATATGGTGGAGGAATTCGAGAGCCGACGCGACGCGCTCGTCGACGCCCTCGCCGACGAAGGCGTCGAGATACCTCCGCCGGAGGGCGCGTTCTACGCCTTCGTACCCGTCGACGGCGACGACCTCGGCGTCAGCGAGACCGCGTTACAGGAGGAGCACGTCGCCACCACTCCCGGCAGCGCGTTCGGCGTCGAAGGATACATACGGCTGTCGTACGCAGCCAGCGAGCAACGGATACTGGAAGGCGTCGAACGACTCAGTAACTACCTCTAGAGACAGACAGTAAAGCGACTGCGGGAACCGGACGTCAGCCGCGTTCCTCGAGTATCTTCTCGATCAACTTAGACGTCGAAGCAACCTCGCCTTCGACCTCCCGTCTGCCGACGCGTTTGACTTCCGCTTCCAGCCCACGTTCCAGCAGCTCCGCTTCGAGCTCTTCTTCGTCGTAATGCTGATCGTGACCGAGCGCTACGACGTCCGGCTCTATGTCGTACAGGGGTTCGAAGATAGATTCCTCGCTCCCTAGCACCGCTTCGTCGACCGTGTCGAGAGCCTCCACCATCACCTGCCGCTGCTCCTCGGGAACCACGGGCTTCGGCTTGTGCTGTATCATCGAGTTCCGTGCGACGATGACCACTAGCTCGTCACCATGCTCCCGAGCGCCTTCGAGGTAGTGGACGTGCCCGGGGTGCAGGAGGTCGAAGGTACCGGTTGCGAGAACCTTCCGCGTCAACTACATCCCCTCTCTGAAGTCCTCTAAGTCGTCTAACACGGGGTCGTCGAACACAACGTCGTAGACGGGGAGGTCCACGGGCTCGCCTTCCCTGCTGTAGCACTGCCAGCTGTCGAAGTCGTAGGGGTAGCCGATTATGATGTGTCGCTTGCCTTTCTTCGAGAACGTCCTGAGGTCCTCGTCGCTCGGGCGAACGCTTCCGGAGGGATGGGAGTGGACGCTGCCGACGCTTCCCATCCCGGTCGGGATCATGTCCTCGCGGATCGACGCCATAGCTTCACCGGTCTTCGTGCCCGGGATCATCATGATATCCGTCACAACCTCGCCGTCCTCCTCCGGCCGCCCACCGGTGAACTCCAGTCTGCTGGCGTCCGTAGCCTGCATCACCCCCATGAACTCTTTCGGATGCGTGTCCTCGCTCGCCTCTAAGGCGAACTCCAGGGTGTCTCTCGCGATACCGACGACGGGCTTCGACCTGAACAGCATCTAACGAAGTTAGAACTCTGTCCTGTATTACGGTTACGCTATACGGCACGCGGGAGAACCT
>JAQZDA010000020.1 GCA_028751075.1 Euryarchaeota archaeon Ods02
CAGTCGAACGCGAGGGCGGCCTCCTGCTCTTCGACTGTGGAGAAGGCACGCAGCGTCAGATGATGAAGTACGGCACGGGGTTCGAGGTGGACGCGATCTATATATCGCACGTACACGGAGACCACGTCCTCGGCCTCCCCGGCCTGTTCCAGACGTGGACGTTCAACGGCCGCGAGAAACCCGTCGAGGTCTACTGTCCACGTGGTGTAGGCGACTCCGTCCGGGAATGCGTGGAGCTCGTGGGACATCGACCGCAGTACGACGTAGAGGTGACGGAGCTAGACTCCGGCGACGCGGTTGAGCGCGACGGATACACCGTCAGCTGTTTCGAGACCGCTCACGGCAAGGTCGAGAGCCTTGGATACGTCCTTGACGAAGGGGAGCGGAAAGGCCGGTTCGACCGCGAACGCGCTGAAGAGCTAGACGTACCGCCGCATCGGTTCTCCGAGCTGCACGAAGGCCAGGACGTGGAGCTCGATGACGGCCGCGTAGTCGAGTCCGAGGAGGTCGTGGGGCCGCCCCGAAGGGGGAGGAAGCTCGTCTACACCGGCGACACCCGTCCGACGGAGCTTACCGCGAAGGTAGCCGAAGACGCCTCGCTGTTGATACACGACGGGATGTTCGCGAGCGAGCTAGAGGACCGTGCGGTTGAGACCGGTCACAGCACCGCCGGAGGGGCGGCGCAGGTGGCAGCGGGAGCGGACGTCGAGCTGCTCGCTCTAACACACGTGAGCTCACGGTACAGCGCGGACCCGTCGCCGCTGGAGGAGGAAGCCACCGCGGTCTTCGACCGATGTTTCGTCGCCGACGACGGAGACAAGGTGGTGGTGGAGTACCCAGAGAAGGAGAGGGAGACCCGTGTCGTCGAGGACTTCGAATGAATCCGAAAGCGGTCTGAAGCCTCTGAGCTGTCTATATCTCCTCTATCTCGGACGCGATACTGAGGACGTACTCGCCGGACGCTACCATCGGAAGCCGACGCGTCCGCCAGACGACGCCGCTGCACGGCGCCTTCACAGTCTCCTTGTGCCTTCCTAGGACGCCTGTGACGTCGAACAGAGGTTCGCCTTCGTCGACCTCCCGGTAGAGGTCGGCCTCCAGGTCGACGAGCCCGCCTCTCCCGCTGTGTACGTTCTCGAACGCCTTCGCACGGTACTGCTGCTTCGGCATGTCCGGCTCTCCATCCAGCATATCCAGTTCCTTCATGACGTTGAAAACGCCGTGGACTCCTTTCTCTATCGAGCCCTCGTCCCATCCCACGCTGCCACCTAGCTCGGGATCCACGACGGGGACTCCGTCATCTGGGCCGACGCGCGCGAGCTGTCCATCCGGGCCCTTCCGGTCGAGCACGAACTCGGTTCCGAACGCACAGGCGAGTCTCAGACAGGTCGAGTGAAGCTCGTGTGCGGTTCCGCAACGCACCCTTACTTCGTCTATCATCCGGCTTGTCGACCCCTGATGGAGGTCGAGAGCGTAGTCCGCGCGTTCGACCGCTTCCTCGTAGACGAGCGCAGCCAGCCGTTCGCTGCTGCTGCCGTCACGCGAGCCCGGGAACACACGGTTTATCTTGGTGTCGTCGACGGGGTTGTGGTGGCTGGCGGACTGGAAGCCGTGGAAGTTGAGGACGCCGACGACGAGAACCTGTCCATCGAGCTCGGAGGCGTCGACCCTGTCGAGCACCCTTCGTAGGACTCCGACTCCGTTGAGCTCGTCACCGTCGCTTCCCGCCTGCAGGTACAGCGTCGGTCCGTCTCCCGCTCCGTTGACCGCAGCGACGGGGAGAGCGAAAGCAGAGCCATCCCTGGTCTCCCCAGCCTGAAGACGTCCGACGTCGACCTCTCCCGTAGATGCTTCCGCAGATCCGAACTCTAGCATACCCAGGATGTCGGCATCCGACGTAATTACTCTACCGTTGGAGAACAGCTAACCTGCCGTCGAAAGGTCAGGTTG
Organism: Euryarchaeota archaeon Ods02; assembly: GCA_028751075.1. Classification (GTDB taxonomy): domain Archaea; phylum Halobacteriota; class Halobacteria; order Halobacteriales; family Halorutilaceae; genus JAQZDA01. Next base: position 1,951 of record JAQZDA010000020.1, read on the forward strand.
GCGATAGAACTTCTCTGTGTAGAGAGGTAGCTCGGTGCTGGTTCCTTCGTTTACTGCGGCTCGACCCGCCAGGTCGTCGCGCTGGCGTAGCTCCACTTCTCTATCTCGAGGTTCTCGCAGGACTCCGATAGATGCAGCATGTTGGTCCCGATCTCCTTCGCCGACATGTCGAGCTCGTCGGAGATGAACTTGCTCTTGAAGTAGACCTTGCCTTCTCTGGCCTTCTCCTCCAAGTACTCGGCTATCCGGCTCTGCTTCTCGTTCATCGTCGGACTTGTCTGCGGCGTTGCGGTTGACATCTGTCTCTACCTCGTTCGGGCTTATGAGGGGTTTCTTATTAAACACCCTTCAACGTTCGAAAATATTGTGGGTTTTTCAAGCTGTTCAACCGCATTCGCCCGTGTTGAAATAAGCCTCAGAGCGTTCAATACAGTTCAAAAAGAGCTCTCAGGTGTTCGATTAGATTTCGGCTTTCACGACGCCCGCTAACATCTCGAAGAAATCACCCTCGTACTTACCTCGTTCGTCCACCGTCGGACGGCTGTTGACCTCGTTGACGACGGTGCGCGCGCCGTCCAGGACGTCGACGCCGCAGAACGATATATCGAGCGCCTGCGCCACCTCTAGAGCTATCTCTACGACCTCCTCCGGCGGTTCCACGGCGACCGCGTCCGCTCCCCCGTGGACGTTCTGCTTCCAATTCCTACCTCTCCTCTCCACCGCGCCGGCGTAGCAGCCGTCGACGGCCATGACGCGGTAGTCGGCCGCGTCCTCCACGAACTCCTGTACGAGGAAGCTACGGTCGTAGACCAGAGAGGACTCGTGTATCACCGAGAAGTAGTCCGCGACGCCTTCCGCGGACTCCACGTCATCCACCTTCGTCACCCCTCTACCCTGGGTCGCGGAGTTAGGTTTCACGACCGCCGGCAGTCCGACGTCCTCCACTGCATCGGCTACTTCATCCGCTGACACCGGACTGGACAGAAGGTGCGTGTCGGGGACAGGCACACCGTGGTGTTCGAGACGAGCGAGACAGGCGGCTTTGTTCCGCGTCGAGAGCACGTCTTCCACGTCGTTCACCCAGGGGAAACCCCATTCGGCGTCGAGGTAGCCGCCCTCCACGAGACGTGACGGGAACACGAGTCCGGCGTCGACGTAGACCTCAGGGGGCTGGCCGACCTCGAACGAGCGGCCGTACCCTTCGAACTCCACGCAGTCGACGCCGTAGCTCTCCAGGCCACGTTCCAGCCTCGTGAAGGACTCCTTCGAGTGCGTGACCAGCAGCTTCATCAGTGTTCAGAGAACCCTCCAGCGAGTTAACTCTTCCACCTCTCTCGTGTCCGACATCTCCCTCCCTGTGAAGTCGCCCGCAAGCTATAAACCACGCCGTCCCAGACACACGACTGATGGGCAAGATAGAAGTCGACCTACCCGACCGTCTGGAGATGCAGATAAACCAGCTGATCGAGGAGGGAGAGTACATAGACAGCCAGGAAGCTATAGAGGACCTCATCTCAGTCGGCATCAAGACCCTCAGGACGAGCGGAAGACAGGAAGACGAAGACGAGTTCGAGCAGTACGGCGACACCGTAGGCGGAGACGACGAGTACGTCTTCTGAACCTGCACATCCTTTCTACACCGTAACACCCTGCCGCGACCGTGGTTCCGCGGGGTTCCTGTCAGCGAACGCTACTCAGCGGACGAACGATCCACGTACAGAGACCTCGCGGCTTCCTCGACGTCGCTGACTACGTCCTCGGGGCAGTAGACCCCGAACCTGTCCTGCTCCCCCTGCATCCTCTCGAGACCCTCCACCAGCCTTGACTCCTCCCGGAGTCCACGGACCTCGCCGTCGACGACGACGCGCGCGCCGGACTCCACCATGTCAGGCGGCGACGACACGTCGACGAGGACGTCGCCGGAGTCCACTCCAGCCCGCTCCGCCACCTCCTCCTCGACGTCGCGAGCCGGCCGCTCGAGCGCGTCATCCGCGACCGCGTGGGTCTCCAGCCACACAGCCTGCTTGTACAGCCGGCGTTCGCTCAACCTCCTCTCCGTCTCCCGGGTCTCCGGATGGCTGCGGAGCTCCACCACGAAGTCGTGGTCGTCCATCCTGCGTATCTCCTCCGCCGACACCACACCGGACTCCACCAGCCTCCTGGTCGCCCTCCGCAACATAGCCTTCGAGATACGGGCGACGTGGTGGTTGTACACCGTCGGATGCATCAACGCACGCGCGATCAACAACGCCTCCGCCGTCTGCACGTTCCCCTCCCCTAACACGAGCTCGCCGTCGACGTAGTCCAGCTCCAGCACCAGCCGGCGGTTGTCGATGGTGCCGTACGGCACACCCGTGTGGTAGGCGTCCCTGACGAGGTAGTCCATCCGGTCGACGTCTAGCTCGCCGGACACCAGCTGACCGTACTTACCCTCACCCTGGATGAGCTCCGCGACCCTGTCAGGTTCTACGCCATGCCGGGTGAGCACGCGGCCGACGTCGCCGTCCAGGAGGTCGTCGACCTCGTCGTGTTCGACGCCGACGTGGTCCGCTACCACCTCCTCGACGTTGTGGCTGAACGGCGTATGTCCGATGTCGTGCACCAGCGCCGCCGCCCGGACCTCGTCCCTCAGGGTGTCGTCGACGTCGAGGTTGTCGAGCGCCTCCACCGCGAGATGGTAGACCCCCATCGAGTGCTCGAAACGAGAGTGGTTCGCCGACGGATACACGAGGTACGCGGTCCCGAGCTGTCGGACGTTCCGCAGACGCTGCATCTCCGGCGTGTCCAGGAGCTCCAGCGCGAACTCGTCGAAAGCGATGTGGTCGTGGAGGGGGTCCTTGATGGTCTTCATACGCCGTCTTCGTCCGCTTCGTACAAGAAGATGTCCTCGACGGTGGCGTCGAAGTACGTCGCGAGCTCGAACGCGAGCTCGAGGGATGGGTCGTATCTCTCACGTTCGATGGAGTTAATCGTCTGTCGGGTGACGTCCACCGCTTCCGCCAGCTCGGCTTGACTGATGCCCTCTCGCTCACGTAGTTCGGGTAGTCTGTTCTTCATGCACGGCTCTTGAACGCGGTGTAGCATACTCCCCAGCTGAGGACGAAGGCGCTCCACGCGAGGAACAACGTCTCGACACGGGGGGTCATCTCGTAGTATCCGAGGAACTCCAGCGCTATCAAGGAGACGAAGACCACGAAGCCACCGCCACCGTATACGTTGAAGACTGCGTCGCTGGCTTTCCGAGAGATCCTCTCGTACCGTTCGTCGTACAAGACGACCGAGCTCCTCCGCAGAGCCAGATCCATCGCCAGGCCGAAAGCGAAGATGACGAGGAAGGCGGCGAACCCCGCTGCGGCGTGTCCGGCGTACATCGATACGAGCCACACCGTGGGAGCCGCGAGGTACACACCAAGGAGCGCGCGACCGTAGGTCTCTCCGCTGTACCTCTCCAGCACGTCGATAGAGCTTCTTGCGCCATCTCGGTTCACCCCATTCTGGAGTATAGGTAAGCCGTGAATGCGAAGTGGACTCCGAACACGGCGAGTAGGGCCGAGCCAGCGCCCGCTGCGAAAGCCGTCCAAGAGTACAGTCCTAGTCCGTAGGTTAGGGTGAGCGCGGGGAAGACCACCGCCGCCGAGTAGGCGAACGCCGTCAGAGTGTAGTCGCTGGCCTTCGCAGTAATCCTTCTATCCCGTTCGTCGAGAAGCGTCTCCGGGGAGCGGAACTGGAGGACGGCCGCCGACCCCATTAGCGCGGCGTACAGTCCGACGGCTGCGAACGGCTGCCCGAGGTTCGTAAGCGCCACCAGGGCGACGATAGACGCTACGATTAGTCCGGGTATTCCCCCTCTGTACATGGTTTCACGGCGGTGTGTGACTCCTGTCGTGTCGGATGACATCTGTGTAAAGCCTCCTTTACATGTAAAACAAGCTTTACGTGCTACTTAGCTTTACTGGTTACCCGGCCTCTAAACTCTGGCAGCGACTAGCTACCCAGTTGAATGGCTACAGAAAGCCACAGACATCTTGTCCGAGGTCAGTAACGCTTGACCGCGTCGTATCTCTGGTTCCTCATAGCCGCCGGCCGGCCCGCGTCCTCGATTAGACTGACTATCTCGTCCTCCGTCATCCTGTAGTCCGCGCCGGCTTCCGCGACCACGTTCTCCTCCATCATCGTGCTCCCCATGTCGTTCGCGCCGAACGCGAGCGCCATCTGACCGACCTTCGGCCCCTGAGTCACCCAGCTCGACTGCATGTTCCGGAAGTTGTCGAGCACCAGGCGCGACGCCGCCAGCGTCCGGAGGTAGTCCTCCGCCGCCGGCCCTCGGTCGTCGATGCGGTCGGCGAGCGGAGTGTCGCCGGGCTGGAAGTCCCAGCAGATGAACGCCATGAAGCCCCCCGTGGAGTCCTGAAGCTCACGAAGCTCCATGAGATGCTGCATCCTCTCTCGCCAGCTCTCCACGGTGCCGTACATCATCGTCGCAGTCGTCGACAGGCCGACGTCGTGCGCCGCCTCCATCACGTCCAGCCACTCGCGCTTCGACACCTTCAGCGGCGATATCGTGTCGCGGACGCGGTCGACGAGTATCTCCCCTCCTCCGCCGGGTATGGAGTCCAGACCCGCGTCCTCCAGCCGCCGCAGCACCTCACGGTACGAGAGGTCCTCCTTCCTAGCGAGGTCGTTGATCTCCTCCGGCGAGAAAGCGTGCATGTGGACGTCGAACCGGTCCTTCACGTCCCTGAGCATGCTCTCGAACCACTCGAGGTCGAGGTCGGGGTGAACGCCGCCCTGCATCAGGATCTGCACGCCGCCGGCGTCCACGGTCTCCTGTATCTTCCCGTAGAGCTCGTCGCGCGACAGCACGTAGCCTTCCTCGTGCCCGGGCTTCCGGTAGAACGCGCAGAACGAACAGTATGTGTCGCAGACGTTGGTGTAGTTGACGTTCCGGTCCTTGATGAACGTCACCGTGTCACCAGCCCGCCGTCGCCGTAGCTCGTCCGCGACTTCACCGAGACGCGTCAGAGGCGCGTCCTCTAGCGCGCAAGCGTCCTCCAGCGACAGACGTTCACCCGCCAACGCACGGTCGAGAGCCGCACTCCAGTCGACCTCCCCCGCTTCGCTTGCGTCCGGTGTCTCCGTCTTCATATCAGGTCCTCCGGAAGCTCGGGAACCTCCTCTACCGCGTCGATTTCACGCGCGAACTCATAATACTTCCTGAGGCCGCTCTGGTGTTCCCCTGTGAAGCCGTGGTCGATGAGGTCGAGGTACCGGTTCGCGTACTCCAGCGGAACCTCGACGTCCTCCGCTATATCCCTCGCTATCGAATCCTTCTCCCGATACCCCACCCGCTTCGACTCCTCCAGCACCTCCGCCAACGCTTCAGCCTCCTCCGGAGAGAGCCCGGTGTACGCCCACAACGCGTACACCATACGCTCCCCCGTCGCATCCTTCCACATCTCACCGAGGTCGTGGACCTCGACGTCCTCCGCGGGGGCTTCCTCACCGCCTCGACGAGCCATCAACGCGTGGTCACCGATCAACAGCGCCGCCGACGCGTCGTCCAGCATCGACTCCACGTCGGGGTGCCGTACGTCGAACTCGGGTTCGACGTCGTGGAAGAGCCTGAGCAGTATCTCGAGGAGGACGGTGCTTGTGGCGCTCGTCGCCGGAACCGCGACCACCTCCCCGTCTAGCTCCTCGGGAGAGCGCCTGGAGAACAGGAGGATGCTGCCTACCTCTCCGTCCGAGGACACCGAGAGCCCCGGCAGGAGGCCGTAGTCGGGATTGCGGGCGTACTCCACGCTGGATAAGGGTGCAGCGTCGATGTCGCCTCGTTCCAGCATCGAGTTCAGAGACCGGGGAAATCCGTCCACCAGCCGTATGTCGAGCTCGGAGTCGACCTCGCCGGACTCCAGTCCGTGGTAGACTGGGTCGCTGTTCGCGAAGTCGATGCGTCCGAGCTTCACCATGGCGTCGAACCTCCGTCTCCGGGGTTCGCGGCGTCGGTTCCTCGTTCGACGGCTTCGAACCCCAGGTCTCCGGCTAGCAGTTCGACGTCTCGTACGTCTTCCTCCCCGTCGACGAAGCCGACGTCGTCGACGCCGAACTCCAGGGACGTCTGAACGATTTTCTCCCCCGCTTTCTCCCGATCCAGCCTCACGTGTTCGTTGCTGAACATCAACCTCGCAGTAGCCGCCGCAGCCAGGTCCTCGTACGCGGTCGTCCGACCAGCCGGAGCCATCTCCACCGCCCTCAACTGTTCGTCCGCTTCGTAGAGGTCGACGAGCTCGGACGCGACGTCCTCGAGGTCGCGGTCGCCGTAATGTACGCGGTAGTCCGTAGCGACGCCGACGTCCCACGCCATCCCGTGCTCCCTCAGGCCGTGTTCAGCCGCTCCCACGAAGACGTCGACGTCATCGGGGTCCACGTCCTCGAAATCCTCCAGGGAAACCTCAGTGTACACCGAACCGTCGATCTCGTCAGCTTTCGACAGCCATCCATAGTAGACTCGTTCGCCGAACAGCTCCCGACGTATCTCCTGCGCCCTCCGACCTAGCCCCACGACATCCGTGGACTCCAGGGACGCCGCCACCTCCTCTTTCGACGAGAGGTCGTCGGTGGCGGACTGTTCCATGGAGCTACCGTTGGGCTGCGTCGGCTAAAAGCCTGTCCAAGCCGGTGTCTTCAAGGCTGACGCTGATGCAGCGTGGTTCTCTGAGATAAGTACGCGGACGTCCGGGTGGACCGTCTCCGGCAGCCGGGTTTAGCCGGTCGCCTTCTCCGCCCCGCGACCCCGCGAGCGACGGATGTCGACGGGTGGGCTGCTCGCTTCCGCGCCTGACCCGCTGCCCGTCGCTAAGATGCGTACGCCGTCCCTCCGGACGACGCCGCATCACCTCCGGCCCCGCGGGACGAGGCTTCGACGTCGGCTTCCGGGACCCCGCCGCCTTCGACGGTCTCCCCGGAGTTCTCGCCCCCGCTGAAGACGGTTTGCGGTGGAGGTGACGCCTAACCACCCGGGCTAGTCCGCCCCTAACCTATCGCGGGCGCAGGTAAAAACGCTGTGAAACGCCGGACGTATAGGCGACGCAACCGTAGAGGCAGCCATGACTGTAGTCCTGCTTACGGACTTCGACGACTACTACCCAGCGTCGATGAAAGGAGTCCTCGAACGCCACGGCGTAGCGTACACCGACGGATACCACGGAGTCAGCCGCGGCGACGTACACACCGCTGCGTTCGCATTGAAGGAGTACGCCCGCGAGTACCCCGCAGGCACCGTACACTGCGTCGTCGTCGACCCCGGAGTCGGCACCGACCGCGCCGCCGTAGCCGTCGAGAGCGGCGGCCAGGTCTTCGTCGGCCCCGACAACGGCGTCCTCCACCCCGCCGCAACCGCGGCAGGCGACCCCACGTACTACCTCGTCACCGACAGAGACCCCGAGGTCGCTACCTTCCACGGAAGAGACGTCTTCGCCCCCGTGGCGGCGCGGATCGCAGCCGGCGAACCACCGTCGGAGCTCGGGGAAGAGACGGCGGAGCACGAGGAGCTCGCCTTCCACGAAGCCCGCGTCGTCGACGGCGAAGCCAAGGCGGAGGTGCTGTACGTCGACCGGTTCGGCAACGTCGTCACCACCCTCTCCGCGGAAGAGATGATGGACCACGTCGACTTCGGCGACACCATCGGAGTCGACGGCAAGGAGCTACCTCTGGAGCCCTCGTACGGACACGTAGCCGAAGGAGAAAACCTCGCTACCGTCGGCAGCCACCGCCAGCTCGAGATAGCGGTGAACGACGGAAGCGCAGCCGAAGAGTTCGACCACTCGGTGGGGGACACCGTCCACGTCGACGTCACGGGAAGCAGTTAAGGGTGCCGCCGATTTCCACTTTACCAAGATGATAGTCTCCGGATCCCATAGCCAGGTCCTCGCCTCCCGGCTCTCCCGCTTGCTCGACAGACCGCTCGCCGACGTGGAGTACAGGATGTTCCCCGACGGCGAACGCCTCGTCCGCGTGCGAGACACCGACGACCACGCTGTCGTCGTAGCCTCCACAGCCACGGACGCCGAGTGGATAGAGTTACTTCAGATCCTCGACTGCCTCCGAGACGCAGAAAGCGTCGACGTCGTCCTGCCTTACATGGGATACAGCCGACAGGACCAGGAGTTCGAAGACGGGGAAGCCGTCACCGCACGCGCCGTCGCCGAAGCCCTGCCGCCGGTTACCTCCGTCACCACGGTGAACGTCCACGAACCCGCTGTCCTCGACTGGTTCCCCGCGGAAGAGACCCACGACGTCGACGCGTCCCCCGCTTTGGCGGAGAGGTTCCTCGACCTCGAGAACCCGCTAGCGCTCGCACCCGACGAAGGCGCCGTCCCGCTCGCGGAGTCGTTCGCCAGCGCCCACGGAGCAGCCGACGTCGACCACCTTGTGAAGCACAGGTTGAACGGCGAGGAGGTCGAGCTCGAGACCAAGGAGCTGGCGGTGGAAGACCGCGACGTAGTGGTGGTCGACGACATGATAGCGACCGGCGGCACCGTCAGCGAAGCCGTCGAGATGATAGACCGCCAGGGTGCAGCCAGCGTCCACGCCGCCTGCGTACACCCAGTGTTTGCCCGCGACGCCGTAGTCCGACTCCACCGAGCGGGCGTCGAACGACTCGTCGCAGCCGACACCCTGGAGTCCACGGCGGCGGAGGCGTCGGTCGCGGAAACGCTGGCAGACCACCTGAGGAGGTGACTCTGATGGTGGTAGAGGTGGAGATGAAGGTCGAGGCAGATCACGACGACGTCGTCGACCGGCTGGAGAAGGTCGGCGCGGAAGCCCACGGCGAGAAGACGCAGCATGACGTCTACTACAGCGCCCCCCACCGGGACTTCAGCGAGACCGACGAAGCGCTGCGCACCAGGCGGGAGGACGGCGACGTCTACGTGACGTACAAGGGCCCCAAGCTCGACCGGTCGACGAAGAGCCGTCGGGAGGTAGACCTCAGGGTCGGCAGCCTCGACGTCGCCGACGACCTCCTGAAGTCGCTGGGGTTCACGGAGTTCGGACGCGTCCATAAACACCGGAGGAAGTACGTCTACGGAGACTACGTCGTGGTGCTCGACGACGTCGAAGGCCTCGATGAGTACGTCGAGGTAGAGACCGTGGTCGGAGAGGACGAGTGGGAGGAAGCTCGCGAGGGCGTGCGGGAGATGCTGCGGAGGCTGCAGCTCGATCCGTCGAAGGGGATACGGGACAGCTACCTCCAGCTGCTTCATGGCTCCGGAGAGCAGGGGGGTTGACGTTGCTCGCCCGAGGCGCGGAACGCTGGATAGCCGTCGCCTGCCTCCCCGCGTTAGCCGCGCTCGCCACCTCCGCACCAGCTTTCGCCGGCCTTCCCGGCGCCCCCCTCTCCGCCGCCGCGCCGCTCTCGGTCGCGCTGTCTCCACTACCGCTCTTCGTCGCGTTCTTCTTCCGCGACCCCGAACGCACGCCCGAGGCTGAAGGCGTGCTGTCGCCCGCGGACGGACGTCTGCAGCGCGTCGTCGAGGACGACGGCCGCGTAACCCTCGTGGTGTTCATGCGGCTGAGGGACGTCCACGTCAACCGCGTACCCGTCGACGCCTCCGTCACGTCGGTCGAACACCAGATCGGCGGACATCTGCCGGCGTTCACGAAAGCCAGCGAACGCAACGAACGCACCACCACGACGCTGGAGGCCGCCGACGGCATCTACGAAGTCGAACAGGTGGCCGGCACCGTAGCCCGCCGCATCACCACGTACGTCGACGCAGCCGACAGGGTGGAACGCGGCGGCCGGCTCGGACATATAGCGTTCAGCAGCCGAGTAGACCTCACCTTACCCGCTTGCTACGACGTCGGAGACCTCGAGGTCGGGGAAGGTGATGTATTAGCTGCGGGGGAGTCCGTCGTGGCATCCAACGACGGTGAAGAAGCCGCAACCGCCGACGGATGAACGGTCTCGTCCACGGTATTGCCCGGGGCAGCGCACTACAGCAGTAGGTTTTTAGCCGCAGAACGGCTATACACGGGACACCGATGGAACTACTGTCTATCTGGCTCGTTCTCTGGCTGGCGATAGCGTTGTTCGTCGCCAGCATCTTCCTCGACCGACGCGCCCATTATATCGCAGCTGCAGGCTGGGTCTTGTTCGGAGCGTTCTGGTTCGCGCGACTGCCGGTCTACCTCGACGAGAACAGCGCGATCAAGATAGCGTTGAGCCTCGCCGCACTCCCCGCCGGCGTCTACGTAGGCTACCTCGTCTACCTCCAGCGACACGACGTACTGCTGAAGGTCAGCCAGATGGTCGCAGCGATGGGACTGTTCTACCTGCCTTTCGTCTTCGTCGCACCTCTCAACCAGCTGCTGATAGAGCACACCGCCGCCCAGACCTTCCGGATACAGAGCCTCCTCGGCATCGACGTCGCGTTGCAGGAGCGTGACGGCCTCGACAAGATGCTCGTCGTCACCAACCCCGCCACCGGAGAGGAATGGAGGACCTACATCATCCTCGCGTGCACGGGAATCGGAGCGGCGTCGATGTTCGCAGGCATCATCGCCGCCGTCGACGCACCTATCAGGCGTAAGATGCAGGCGTTGGCGTTCGCAATCCCCGTCATCTACCTCTTGAACCTCGTGCGTAACGTCTTCATCTCGACGGCGTACGGCCACCAGTGGTTCAGCTACGGAGAACCAACGGTATTGAACGTCGTCGGCGGCTACGAGGGGTACGCGAGCTTCTTCTGGGCGGACAAGGTGATATCGCAGGGTGGCGCCGTCGTAGCGCTCGTAGCTATCCTGCTGGTGGTATCGAGGATACTTCCGGAGGTCATGGAGGTCGTCGACGACGTCCTAGAGGTCTTCGGGCTCACGCCGCCGGCTGAAGCGGAACCCGAAGCCGAGGCGGCTACGGACGCCGAGGCGAAGCCCTCGGACTGACGATGAAGGACTGGACCCCCGACGACATGGTGTTCCGCGATAGAGCCGTCTACCTCCCCGAGATAGACGCGCTGTCGTTGAGCGACCTCCACGTCGGCATCGAACGAGCCGCGATACGTGACGGAACGTCGATGCCGACGAAGGAAGCCGACACCCTGAAGTCGAACATCCTCGGCCTCCTCGGGGAGTTCCAGCCGTCGACGGTGGTGTTCGACGGCGACGTACACCACGAGTTCGGCGGCCTCGGAGACGCAGGTGACACCATCCAGGAGATGAGGGAGATGGTGGAGAACGCCGGTGCTGAACCGGTGTTCGTCGAAGGCAACCACGACACGATGCTCGACTCGGTCGTGGAGACCGTGGACTGGCATCGGATGGAGGACGTCGTCTTCGTGCACGGCGACCGCGTGCCCGCGGACATGCCGCAGGACGCCGCGCTGTACGTCGTCGGCCACGACCACCCCGCCGTCGAGATAGAGATGCAGAAGATAGAGTGCTACCTCCTCGGCCCCTGCATCGACGGACACGTATTGATGACGCCGGCTTTCAACGAGCTCGTCCGCGGAGTCGTCGTCAACAGGATGACCGCCGGCGAGTTCATGTCGCCGTTCATCAGGCCGCCCATCGAGGAGTTCCAGGTGATAGTGGAGGACGAAGGCGAGGTCCACGAGTTCCCGCCGTTAGGGGAGTTCCGACATATGCTGTAGACCGAGTCGTCGAAGGATGTGCAGGCAGACGGTGGATGTAACTCGAAGGGTTAAACCACCTCCTGCGCCTACCGAACTCCAGATAGATATGTCGGAAGAGACCGAGGCCCAGGTGACCGGAGACCCCGAGGCCGAAGCCGGTGAAGGCGACGGAGCCGCTGACGGCGACGGAACAGCAGTGGAGGCCGAGGCAGACGACGCGGAAGTTGGAGTGGGTGAAGAACCAGCGGATACGGATGAGGAACAGCCGCGAGACGACGAGGGGTCCGACGAGGAAAAGCAGGACGAGGAGGACGAGCTTCAGAAGGTTCGAGAGGAGATACAGGTTCTGCGGGCGAAGAACCAGAAGCTAGAAAGTGAACGCGACGACCTCGAAAGCCGGTTGAAACGCGTTCAGGCGGACTTCGAGAACTACAAACGCAGGGCGGAGGAGAAGATAGAGCGAGCGCGGCAGCGCGGCGTCGAAGACGTCGTCGAGGACCTCGTCTCGGTGAAGGACGACGTCGAACGCGCCCTCGAAGCAGGTGAAGACGCCGACCCCCTGGAGTCGCTGGAGATGCTCGACGGACAGCTCGACGACGTCCTCCGTGGCTACGGCGTCGAACGCGTGGAACCCACCGGCGAGCTCGACCCCGAGAAGCACGAGGCCGTCATGCGGGTCGACAGCAGCGAACACGGGGAAGGCGAGGTCGTCGAGGTCCACGAACCCGGCTACGTCGTCGACGGCCGTGTCGTCCGGACGGCGAAGGTCAGCGTCGCCAGCGGAGACGACGAAGCTGACGAAGAAAGCCAGGATAGAGCGTAGTTCGCGACCGCCGTCGGGATTATTTTCCCGTTATTCCTGGCTGTTATGAGAAGGCTTTAGCCTTCCAACCGGATTACCTCAAACCAACCATGACCTCAGAGAAGATACTCGGCATCGACCTGGGTACGACGAACAGCGCGATGGCCGTCATGGAGGGCGGCGACCCCGAGATCATCGAGAACACCGAAGGCGACCGCACCACTCCCTCCGTCGTCGCTTTCACCGACGACGGCGAACGCCTGGTTGGGAAGACCGCGAAGAACCAGGCGGTGCAGAACCCCGACCGCACCATCCAGTCGATAAAACGCCATATGGGCGAGGAGTACGAGGTATCCATCGACGACGACAGCTACACCCCCGAGCAGATATCCGCGTATATACTCCAGAAGATGAAGCAGGACGCCGAGGAGTATCTCGGCGACGACGTAGAACGCGCCGTCATCACGGTGCCCGCTTACTTCAGCGACGCCCAGCGTCAGGCGACGAAGGACGCCGGCCGCATCGCGGGCCTGGAGGTCGAACGCATCGTCAACGAACCCACCGCAGCCGCTATGGCGTACGGCCTCGACGACGAATCCGACCAGACCGTGCTCGTCTACGACCTCGGCGGAGGAACCTTCGACGTCAGCGTGCTAGACCTCGGCGGAGGAGTCTACGAGGTCGTCGCCACCAGCGGAGACAACGAGCTCGGCGGCGACGACTGGGACGAAGCCATCATCAACCATCTCGCCGACGAGTTCCAGGATGAACACGGCATCGACCTCCGCGAAGACAGGATGGCGCTCCAGCGGCTGAAGGACGCCGCGGAGGAGGCGAAGAAGGAGCTAAGCAACCGGAAGGAAGCCAGCGTCAACCTCCAGTTCATCGCCAGCGACGACAGCGGACCCCTGCATCTCGACACCAGCGTCACCCGTGCGACGTTCGAGGACCTGACACGCGACCTCGTCGACAGGACGATGGAGCCCGTCGAACAGGCGCTGGAAGACGCCGACGCCGCCGCGGACGACGTAGACGAGGTCATCCTCGTCGGCGGCAGCACCCGGATGCCGATGATACGTGAAGCCATCGAGGAACGACTGGGTCAGGAGCCCCGACGCGACGTCAACCCCGACGAAGCCGTCGCGCTCGGCGCGGCGATACAGGGCGGCGTCCTCAGCGGCGAGGTCGACGACCTCGTACTGCTCGACGTCACCCCGCTTTCCCTCGGCATCGAGACCAAGGGCGGGGTGTTTACCCGTCTCATCGACCGGAACACCACGATCCCGACGGACGCGTCGCAGGTGTTCACCACCGCCGTCGACAACCAGACCAGCGTAGAAGTAAGGGTGTTCCAGGGCGAACGCGAGATAGCGGAGGAGAACGAGCTGCTAGACGAGTTCATGCTCACCGGCATCCCGCCCGCTCCGGCGGGCACGCCGCAGATCGAGGTCACGTTCAGCATCGACGAGAACGGCATCGTGCAGGTGGAGGCGGAGGATCAGGGCAGCGGCGAGAGTGAGAGCGTCACCATCGAAGGCGGCACCGGCTTGAGCGACGACGAGATAGAGGAGATGGTCGACGAAGCCGAGGAGCACGCGGAGGAGGACCGCCGTCGGCGGGAGCGCATCGAAGCCCGTAACGCCGCCGAAGGAGCGGTGAACCGCGCCGAACGCATGATAGAGGAGAACGAGGAGGACGTCAGCGACGACACCGTGGACGCGGTCGAGGAAGCGGTCGAATCGGTGGAGGACGTGCTCGACGACGAGGACGCCGAGGTCGAGGAGATAGAGAGCGCGACGGAGGAGCTAGAGGAAGCTGTGCAGGAGATTGGTAAGGAGGTCTACGCCGACGCAGAAGGCGCGGCCGGAGCCGGTGCAGGTGCCGCGGGCGCCGGCGCTGGAGCGGCCGGCGGCGCAGGCGGAGTGGGGGCCGGCGCCGGCCCGGGTCCCGGAGGCATGGGTGCTGGAGCCCCCGGGGGAGCCGGCGCTGGTCAGGGCGCAGCCGGAGCGGGTGGCGGTGACTTCGACTTCAGCGGAGGTGAAGCCTCGGACGTCGACTTCGACGACGAAGCTGAGGGAGATGAAGGCGACGGGGAAGCCAGGGAAGAAGGCGACGAGGAGGAGTAACCCGGCGGTATGGCTCGGGACTACTACGACGCCCTCGGTGTCTCACGCGACGCCGGCCAGGAGGAGATCAAGGAGGCGTACCGCGAGAAAGCCCGCGAGCTGCATCCCGACGCCAGCGACCGCGACGACGCCGAAGAACGTTTCAAAGAGGTGCAGAAGGCCTACGACGTCCTAGGCGACGAGGAGAAACGCGAGGCCTACGACCAGATGGGGCATCAGCGGTTCCAAGAGGCGGAGAAACAGGGCTTCGACCCAGGAGAACAGGGTGGTGCAGCCGGCGGCGTCGGCGGAGGAGGCTTTCCAGGTGGTGCGGCCGGTGGCTTCGACCTCGGCGACCTGTTCGGCGACCTGTTCGACATGGGCGGCCGCGGCAGAGGCGGCACACAGCGGAAGCGAGTGTCGCTGTCTCTAGAGGAGGTGTACAGCGGCGCAACCCGCGAGGTCACCGTTGAAGGCGACGTCGACTGCCCGGACTGCGACGGCGTAGGAGCCGACAGCCGCGACGACGTCACCCGATGTCCAGGGTGTGACGGCGCCGGCCAGGTCCGGCAGCGGCAGCGGACTCCGTTCGGCGAGACCACCACTGTGACAGCGTGCCCACGATGCGACGGCACCGGCCGACGGGTCGAGGACCCCTGCAGCCGATGTCGCGGCGAAGGCAAGGTCACGGACTCCGTCTCCCGGAGGGTGGAGATACCCGCGGGCGTCGAGGACGGCACCGCGTTGCAGGCGGAGATAGGTGGGCAGGAGGTACTGATAGAGATCCAGGTCGAGGACCACGAGGTCTTCGAACGCGACGACAGCGACCTCCATCTACGTCGACCGGTGACGTTCCCGCAGGCGGTGTTCGGCGACAACGTCCGCGTGCAGACCATCGACGGCGAAGCCGACGTCGAGGTGCCGGCGGGCAGCCAGAGCGGTGAGAAGCTCAGGATGCGGGGTAAAGGCCTCCCGCGATTGAGGGGTGGAGGCCGCGGAGACCAGTACGTACATCTACAGGTCGCCGTCCCCGACCCCGACAACCTCTCGAGTGAGGAACGAGAGGCGTTGAAGGAGTTCGCCGAAGCCGGCGGCCGCGAGATAGAGGACGACGGCCTTTTCGACCGGCTGAAACGCGGAGTTTTCAACTGAACCCGAGGCTACGTATGAGCCGGTTCGACTTTTCTCAGAATACCTGAGGTAATGCGAAAGCCAGGAGCGCCGCCGCCATAGCAGCCTTCAACGTTCGTTGGCCGCGGCCTGGGCTGCTGACGCTGACGGCGACGCCGTACAATGCGACGACGGAGGCGACCGTGACGGCGGCGAGGTAGATGCCATCGAACCCCTGGAACAGGTACGGCAGCGGTGCGAGGCCGACGCCGACGCCGACGCTTCCGGCGGCTAACGCGAGCGCGTACTTCCTCCCCCATGCGATGGGCACCGTCCGCGCCCCCATCTCGCGGTCGCCTTCCACGTCCTCGAGGTCCTTCACCACCTCGCGTCCAAGGGTGACGAGCGCCGCTATACCGAACAGGACGACGGTGTCCCAGGCGTTATCGACGGCGGCGCCGCCGAACAGGAAAGCGCTGCCGGCGAGGAACGCTACGGCGGCGTTCCCGACGAAGGGCAGGCGTTTGAGGTGGCTGCTGTAGACGACGAGCAGTACGAGGTTGACGACTCCGATAGCTACCGCTAGCGGAGGGAGCAGAGCGACGGTGGCGGCGAGGGCTACCGCGAACAACGCCGCCGCCAGCGCTGCAGCGTCCCGGCGGTGGATGCGGCCGCTGGGTATCGGTCGGTCGGGGCGGTTGACGGCGTCGATGTCGGCGTCGTAGTAATCGTTGACGCTGTTTCCCGCGGCGGTGCCTAACGCGGTCACCACGGCTGCGACGACAGCGGGTTCGGTGTGCCAGCCGGCTACGAACGCGCCGACTGCGGTGGCGACGCCGGCGAGGACGGAGTTAGCGGGTCTCGTGACCTCCGCCAGACCCTTCCCTCTCTCGGCGGCGTCACGCGTCTCTGCTTCCACGTTTCGGGGGTTCACGCGGCCGGCAATATATCCTTGGGAATTACATCAACGTTATAACGCCAGCCGTCGAGTTACTGGTTAAATGTCGCTAGATGAACTGGACGTAGACAAGATATGGATGGACGGTGAACTGGTGGACTGGGACGACGCCCAGATACACGTATTGAGCCATGTCGTCCACTACGGCAGCGGGGTGTTCGAAGGCGTCCGATGTTACGACACCGTCGACGGCCCCGCGGTGTTCCGGCATCGCGACCACACGGAGAGACTGGCGAACAGCGCTAAGACCATGGGAATCGAGATGGAGTACTCGGTGGACGAGATAATGGAGGCGACACGGGAGCTCATCCGTGAGAACGACCTCGAGAGCTGCTACATCCGACCCATCGTCTACTACGGATACGACAAGCTCGGCCTGAACCCCGAGGGATGCCCCGTCAGGACGGCTATCGCGGTGTGGCCGTGGGGTGCGTACCTCGGCGAGGAAGCCATCACCGAGGGCGTTGACACCATGGTGTCGAGCTGGCGGAAACACCACAGCAGCCAGATTCCGACGACGGCGAAGATCACTGGGGCGTACGTGAACTCCATCATGGCGTCGCTGGAGGCGAAGGGCAACGGCTACACGGAAGCCATCCTATTGGACAAGGACGGCAGCGTCAGCGAGGGACCGGGGGAGAACATCTTCCTCGTCGACGACGACGACACGATCTACACGACTCCCATCGACAGCAGCATCCTCGACGGTGTCACCCGTCGGTCTGCGATAGCTATCGCGGAGGATCTCGGGTACGACGTCGTGGAGAAACGCATCAGCCGGAGCGAGCTGTACACCGCGGACGAGCTGTTCTTCACCGGTACGGCGGCTGAAGTCACTCCCATCCGGTCGGTCGACGACCGCGTGATAGGTGACGGTGGCCGCGGCCCCGTCACCGAGGATGTTCAGCAGACTTTCTTCGAGGTCGTGAACGGCGAACGCGAGGAGTACCACCACTGGCTTGACTACCTGTAGACACCGTTGCCGACGCAGCCCGGTGTTCAGAGGAAGTCGCGCGCCGTCTCCATCACCGTCGGTATCTCTTCTTCGTACGGCCCTGTTCCGACGAACAACGCCTCCATGTCGCTCCACGCCAGCACGTTGACCCCTCCTTCGAAAGCCCGCACCGTGAACTCTAGCTCTCCGAGAGGCTGGAACAGGTCCTCCTGTTTCTCCTCCGCTATCCGCTCCAGAAGGACGTCTCTGAATATCTCGTCACGGGTTCCTTCGTCGTACAGCTCCGCTATATCGTCTCTCATGTACACTACTTCGTACTCCTGTCTGTCGGAGTCTCCCACGGCGACGGTTCTCAGCCCCTCTATCTCCTGCTGAAGCTGTTCAGCTGCGTCTTCTGCCCCAGCGATATCCATGTCTGAGGGTTTCGACGGGCTACTGCTTAAATCTTGGTCGCGGTGACGACGGCGTGGTCGTCGTAGAAGGGAGCGAGGTCGACTATCCCTTCGACGGTGTAATTCTCTCCGAGTTCTTCCTCGACGTCGTCGTAGACGTCCTCTGGCTCCGCGGTGACGTCCTCGCTCCTTGCTTTCACCGTGATCCACGCCGTGCTTCCGGACCGGAGGTATTCGGCGTTCGCGTTCGCGACATCGGCCTGTCCACGGGTCGCGACGTCCTGGTACAGGAAGTCGACCTTCTCGACGTACGACCGGTATATCTCGGGCTTGCGTGCGTCTTCGACGACGGGGAACAGACGCTGACGGGTCTCCGCGACCTCCACCAGCCGCCGCGCCGGCGACCGTGCGAACTCGACTGCGTACACTGCTTCCGCGGTGTCGGCGACGTAGGATGGTCCCGTGCCTGCGCCGCCGCCGAGGTACAGGACCTTCCGCCAGCCAGGAAAACCCTCTTTCACCAGGGCGGCGGCGAGCTTGCTGCGGCGGGGATGCCAGACGCGGCGGCCGTCGACGACTGGTTCGTCGGCGGCGGCTTCGCCGGACGTCGTCGGAACCTCGACGCCGTCGAAGTCCCGCCACTCTATGTCGGTCATCCTCCGTCCCCCTGTATCTCTGCCTCGTACTTTTTCGTCTGCGTCGTCCAGGTCATCCGCCTTCACCCCGGCTCTGTATCTCCTGTATCTTCATGTCGAGCTCCTCCTTCAGTTCGGGTCGGAGGTCGCCGCTGTATCTGTCGACCCTCGCCGCTATCGAGAGCTTGCCTGCGAGGCAGCGGGCGGCGCTGCCGCGGTGCTCCGGCGTTGTCTCGTGGACGTAGGGATGGAGGTAGATCAAGCCGTGTTTCGGCGGCGGTGTACCGTCCTGGAGGTGGCGGAACAGTGCGTCTTCCGCGCCCAGCACCTGCAGGGTGCCGCTCGGCATCTTCGCGAGGCTGTCGAGGCCTCCGGCTTCAGCGATCAACCGCGCCGCCAGCAACGGCCCCGCAATCTTCGAGAGGTTGGGGGCGACGTCTCTGACCTCCCGCTCCACCCGTTCCCGTAGCTCCTCCCTAGCGTCTTCCACGGCGTCGACGACGTCCTCCGCCTCGGCGACGGGTTCGCTGTCCCCCCGCCAGTCTTCGACGCGCTGCCGGAGCCGTCCGCCTGCGTCATCTAGCTCGTCCAGCGTCCTCACGGCGTGCACCACCGCGCTGTCCTCGGGTTCGAGCTCCTCGATACGTCTGCGAGCGTGCTCAAGCGTAGCTTCGTGCAGCCTGTTGTAGTAGTGTTCTTCGTCGGTGAAGACGCCGGACTCCACGGCGAGTGAGGGTAGGTCGGCGGCTTCCTCCGGAGCTTCGTTCCGCAAACCTTCCACTGCGTCTTCGACGTCTTCGACCCCGCCTTCGAACCAGTAGGCCGTCATCCCTCCACCTCGTTGACGGCTTCCTCGACTGTGGCATACGCGACCTCCAGTAAATCTTCGGCTCTCTCGCTGCTCTCCGCCTCGGCGGTCACGCGGACGAGGGGTTCGGTGCCGCTGGCTCGGACTAGGAACCAGCCGTCTTCGACTTCGACGCGGACGCCGTCGACGGTGGTGAGGTCGCCGTATCTCTTGGTCAACCGGTCTTCCACGTTTTCCATGACGGTGTCTTTCTCCGGGGCTCCGATGGAGTCCCGTAACGTGACGTACTCCGGCAGGTCTTCGAGGTAGCTTTCGAGGCCTCGGTCTGCCATCTCCGCTAGCTTGGCGGCGGCGAGCACTCCGTCGGGACAGAGGGTGGATTCGGGGAATATCCAGGTGTTGCTGGGTTCACCGCCAAACACTCCGCCGCTCTCCTTGAGCTCTCGGGCTACTGCGACGTCACCTACCTCGGTTCGGGTGACCTCGGCGACTTCGTCGACGACCTGACTGGTGTTGACCGGTGTCACCACGTGGCTGGCGTCCTCGTGCCGGGCGAACGCAGCGAGCAGGCGGTCGGGTTCCACGTACTCTCCACTGGAGTCGACGGCGGCGGCCCTGTCTCCGTCTCCGTCGTGTGCGACGCCTACGTCTGCGTCGTACGCCTGCACCGCCTGCTTCAACGTCGTGAGGTGTTCGTCGACGGGTTCGGGTTCGCGGTTCTGGAATCTGCCGTCGAACCTGCAGTTCACGGTGTAGACGCTGCAGCCCATGGCTGAGAGCACCCGGGGGGTTATCTCGCTGGCTGCGCCGCCGGCGCCGTCGACGACCACGGAGATGTCGCAGTCTTCGACTGCTTCAAGGACTGCGTCGAGGTGGGATTCGTCTGCGTCGGTTCTCTCCTGGCTGTTTCCGAACTCCTCCGGCGACGTCAACGGGGGGTCCTCGACGTGGTCTTCCACGGTCTTTCTCTGGGTTTCGTCGAAGGATGTGCCATCGCTGTTGAAGAGCTTGAACCCGTTGTACTCCGCGGGGTTGTGGCTGGCGGTGATGACCAACGCTGTGTCTTCCGCGTATCTCGCCGCTGTCGGCGTCGTGGTGACGCCGAGCCGCTGGACGTCGGCGCCCACCTGTCTCGCGCCCGCGGCGGCGCCGTCGGCGAGCGCTTCCCCGGTGACGCGGGGGTCTCTCGCCACGGTCACGGTGTTGGCTTCGGCTCCTGCTGCGGCGCCGATAGATAGAGCGAGTTCCGGGGTGATGGATTCCCCGACCACCCCTCGGACGCCGCTGGTTCCGAACATAGGGTGGGCTACGTCTACCGTGTACTTGTGAGTTTGCAAAGAGAAAGAAAGATGCGTCGTCGTGTTCTACCGAGGGGTGAGGGCCGGTAGCTTAGTCCGGCTTAAAGCCTCGGGCTTTTAACCCGATGACCGGGGGTTCAAATCCCCCCCGGCCCGCTACAACCAAACGATATACGGGAGAGCTACTGCGAACCGAGGGGGATTCGAACGATGGAGAGCATTGAGCCATCGAACTGACACGGGTTCGAATATCTCTGGTTCTGGCGCTACCCGGGCAACTTTACGCGAACGCTTCGCCTATATCGACATCCTCTTTCTCGTCTTCGGTGGCGGTGAAAAGCTCGCGGCGTTCGAAGTTCATCATATTGGCAATTATGTTGTAGGGGAACTGTCTTATGCGCGTATTGTACCTGGTGGCGGCCTCGTTGTAGAACTCCCTGCGGTCACTGATCTGGTTCTCGAGGTCGCTTATCCTCTCCTGAAGCTGGAGCATGTTCTCCTGGGACTTTAGCTCGGGGTACTCCTCGAACCTGGCGCGGAATCCCGACATCGCGTCCCGGACCATGTCGTCGGCGTTAGCCTGATCCGTGGGGGTATCAGCTCTCTCCGCTTCCTCGCGCGCCTCTGTGATCTTAGACAGTAGCTCGTCTTCGTGGTCGAGGAACTTCTGCGCCGCGTCCACGAGCTTGTCCAGTTCATCCTGCCGTTGCTTCAATACCACATCGATGTTCTGCTTCGACTGGTTGACTCGTTTCCGGAGCGACACCAGCTGGTTGTAGATGCTGGCTAGGTATCCGCCCAGTATCAGTACCAGCATCAGGACCACCGCACCAAGTATTATACTTGTAACCATAGTTTTGACTCGATAGCCCTCCCCTTATTCCTTACCCTAAACCGGCTGGTCCCGTCCTCCGCATGTATACGTGATTTGACTGACCTACCGGATGCTTCCGCGGGTAATATCGACGATGTGACGAGCTCACACCCCTTCGAATAATGAACTAGACCTGTAATCCTTCGTCATCGTTCAGGGAAGGTTGATGTCGAAGAAAGGAAAATCAACATCTGTCCTGCATCTTGCGGGACGCACAAAGGAGCCGAACCTACCGAGGGTGGTGGTCACCTCCCTCGAATCTTTACCTGCCAGACCGTTCGACTGTTGAACCGTTGGAAGGTATCCGGTAGTTCTTAGCCACGGCACCACGTCTCCACCGTCGATGGAGTTCACCGAGTTCGCCAGACGCGTCGAACGCGTCGAAGAGCTCAAGGGAGATCACGAGAAGACCGCGGAGGTCGCCGACCTTCTGTCGGCGGCGGAAGACGACGTCGACGTAGTCGCGCGGTTCGTGCAGGGCAGGGTGTTCCCCGGCTGGAGCCAGCACAAGTTAGACGTCGGCCCTGCACTGCTGTACGAGGCAATATCCCTCGCTAGCGGAGCCTCCGAGCAGGAGATAGAGGAGGTCGTCCGTGAGACTGGTGATCCAGGCGACGCGGCGGCGAAGCTCGAGTTCGGAAGCCAGCAGACGCTCGGAGGCGGCGCCGACACAGTCGATGAGGTCTACAGGGCGTTCGAACGTCTTGCGGACGAGAGCGGTGAAGGCAGCCAGCGGGCGAAGGTCAGGGTGGTGGCGGATCTACTGATGGACGCCGACGACGCCAGCGCAAGGTACGTCGCCAGACTCGTGCTCGGGGAGATGCGCGTCGGAGTCGGTGAAGGCACCGTCAGGGACGCCGTCGCAGAAGCCTACGACGTGGACGTCGAAGCTGTGGAACGCGCTCTCATGTTGACCAACGACTGCGGAAGAGTCGCGGAGACCGCGAGAGTGGAAGGCGAGAAAGGTCTGCGTGCGCTGGATATCGAGGTCGGTCGACCCGTGAAGCCGATGCTAGCGCAGCAGGCCGACGTCGAGGATCTCTTCGACGACCTCGGCGACGAAGCCGCGGTGGAGTGGAAGTACGACGGCGCCCGGGTACAGGTGCACGTCGACGGCACGGGAGAGGTATCGCTTTACAGCCGCCGTATGGAGGAGCTCACGGAGTCTCTGCCCGATGTCGTGGAGCAGATAGAGAGCGAGGTCGAGGACGACGTGGTTCTCGACGGCGAGGTCGTGGCGACGGAGGACGGGGAGCCGATGCCTTTCCAGGAGCTTCTACGGCGACTCCGGAGGAAGTACGACGTCAGGGAGACGCAGGAGGAGGTCTCCGTCGAGGTTCAGCTTTTCGACGTCCTATATCGTGGGGAGGCGTTGCTAGACGAAACCCTGGAGCACCGGCGGCGGGTGCTGGAGGAGGCGGGCGGCGACCTCATCTCTCCATCCTGGCGTGAGAGCTCCATGGACGGGGTGCGTCGGGTGGAGCGGGAGTCCCTCGACGCCGGCCACGAGGGCATCATGGCGAAGTCGCTGGACAGCACGTACAGTCCCGGTCGGCGCGGCCGGAACTGGCTGAAGCTGAAGCCCGAGCCCGAGACCCTCGACGTCGCCGTCGTCGGCGGCGAATGGGGTGAAGGCCGACGCACCGACCTCATAGGGAGCTACCACCTCGCCGTCAGGGGCGACGGCGACCTCCTGAAGGTCGGGAACGTCGCCACGGGCTTCACCGACGAGGACCTCGACAGGTTGACGGAGACGTTCGAAGATCTCGTGGTGCAGGGTGACGGCATGGAGGTGGAGTTCGAGCCGAAGGTGGTGTTCGAGGTCGGGTACGAGGAGATACAGACGTCGCCGGAGTACGACAGCGGATTCGCGCTCCGGTTCCCCCGGTTCCTCGGGGTGAGGCGAGACAAAGACGTGAAGGACGTCGACAGCCTCGGGAAACTAGAGAGGTTATACAGATGATGATAGGCTGTACAGAGGTTGATAGGGGGGCTCTACAGAGTATGACGGGGAGGCTATACAGGGGATGACCGCGGAAACCGCAGAAATCGACGTTGACGTCAAGGTGACAGCACCGGTGTACCCGACGGAGCTTCCGGAACGCGTCGAAGACACCGTCCTGAACCTCTTCCCCGACGCCGACGTCCATGTAGAGGATCCGCCTGTGGACGCCCTGACCGACCGCCTGGTGGCGGAGACCCGGTCGGTCGACCGTCTGGCGGAGCTGCTGGAGAGGTTCGAGATACAGGAGACAGCCCGGATGGAGCTCAGGGGATCGGTCGTCGCCGGTGTGCTGGAGTTCACGCTGAAGAAGCAGGCGGCATACGCCGGCCGCCCAAGCTTCGACGTCGGCGGCCACGAACTCGGAGCGTTACACGTACGGATAGAGGCAGAGGACCCCCTGCAGGTGGTGCAGCATCTGACGGGGGTGGAGGGTTGACGGAAGGACTCCGGTGTCTCGCGGCGGACGCCGTAGTCGTCAGGGACGGCGAGGTCTTGTTGATGGAGCGAGACGTCGAACCCCATCGAGGCTGCTGGGTCCTGCCGGGCGGCATGGTAGAGCAGGGTGAGACCGCGAGAGAGGCCTGCGTTAGAGAGGTGGAGGAGGAGGTCAACGTGGAGGTGGAGGTGCTGGAGTTCCTGGGGCTGTACGACAGCCCAGACAGAGACGAACGCGGCAACGTCTCCGCCGCCTACCTCTGCAGTAAGACAGCGGGTGAGCCACGGGCGAGAGAGGAAGCCTCAGAAGTCGAGTGGTTCCCCCTCGAAGACCCGCCGGATATGGGGTTCGACCACAGGGATATCCTGTCGGATGCCATAGATGCAGCATAAGGAGATGGTTCGGAAGACTCTACCGGGGTAGACTACTGTCTCGAGCTATCCGTGTTCTACTAGGTAGAGCGCTTCACCTTCGGCGTTCACTAGCTCGTGGTCTAAAGGTGTTCCTTCGCTGCCCAGTGGCTTCAGCAAGAGGTCGGCGTGGGCTGCTGCGGCGACGTCTGCGAGCGCGTGGTGTAACTCGTACGGCGGACGCAGGGAGTAGACTACGTCTGCGTCCCTGTAGATGTCGAGGTCGGGGTCTCTGACGTCGTCTACGTGGAACTCGACGTCCTCGGGTGTATCTCGTGGTTCGACGTCGGTGCAGACCACTGTGAAGCTGTTTCGGGATAACGCGGCGGCGGTCTCCGGTCGCCTTCCCACTCCGACTTCGACGGCTTTTCCGGTGTAGTTAGAGGTGATGTACCGGAGTAAGCCTTGGTTAACGCGGGGTTCTTGCACCAAACGTTATTAGCCCGTCTGAGCTACATAAGTTCATGCGTATCGATGTCGTGCCGGTGGGTGACGTCGACGACGACGCCGTGGATACGGCGTCGGAGGCGCTGGAGGAGCATTACGGCGCCGACGTCGTCCAGATGTCCGGTGTGCCGGTGCCGGACGACGCCTACGACGACAGAACCCAGCAGTACAACGCCGAGAAACTGATAGACGTCGGAACCAGCGTCGGCCGAGGCGAGAAGAACGTCGCTATAACCTCGGTAGACGTCTTCTACCGCCAACGTAACTTCGTCTTCGGACTCGCTTACCTCGACGGCCGTGGCTGCGTGGTTTCGACCCACCGTCTTCAGATGACGGCGGACGGCGGACGGCTGGAGGACGACCGCCGGACGTTCATGGACCGCGTGAGGAAGGAAGTTGTGCACGAGGTCGGTCATACCCTGGGGTTGAGGCACTGTGACAACGAGATGTGCGTGATGAGCTTCTCGCCGACGGTGTCGGAGGTGGACGCGAAGTACGAGCGTCCGTGCTCCGACTGCCGCTGCGGATGATCCGGCCGGCGCAGCCAGGAGACCTGCAGGAAATCCTACGTGTCGAGGACCTCTGCTTCACCGAACGCAATGACAACCTCCTTCGACGGCTCTGCGGCGTCTCCGACACCTTCCTCGTCTACGACACCGAAGCAGGGGTCCGAGGGTACGTACTCGCGACCCTGCACTCAGGCGGAAAGGCGAGGGTGGCTTCGCTCGCCGTTCACCCGGAGTTCCAGCGAGAAGGCGTCGCATCCGAGCTGATGCAGGAGGCGATGGACCGCCTGTGCGAGAAGGAGCTCCGGTACGTCGAGCTTGAGGTCCGGGCGTCGAATGCGGCGGCGCAGTGCCTGTACCTGGGTCTCGGTTTCGAGCTGGCCGGAG
This sequence comes from Euryarchaeota archaeon Ods02, assembly GCA_028751075.1. Taxonomy (GTDB): domain Archaea; phylum Halobacteriota; class Halobacteria; order Halobacteriales; family Halorutilaceae; genus JAQZDA01. The sequence continues at coordinate 27,712 of JAQZDA010000020.1, forward strand.
TCAAGCCGGATTACTACGTCGACGGAGGGGACGCTTACCTCATGGTCAGGCAGCTATAGAGGTGAGATTTAGAGAATTCTGAGGGGAGACAGTCTGGTAGCAGTACTTGGTCTAGAGCTCTTGCTAAGGGGTTGCTGGAGTAAAGGAAAGAAATCGGTATCTCAGTCGGCGTTGTCGTCGGCGAGCTCCTGCATGCGGGCTTCGACGCGGCCTTCCTCGCTGAACTCGTCCTCGCTCATCTGGTTGGCGAGCTGCTCACCGAGTACGAAGATGGCGTGCTTGTGCTCGCTTTTCGACTTGTGGATGTGTACGGGGCTGGTGTTGAGCGCCTCATAGTCGTCGAAGGGTTCGCCGTCTACGTCTTCCTGTTCCTCGAAGTACTTCTTTATCTCCACGAGCAGGGAGTGGAGGTGTATTAGTTCGTCCTTGTGCATCGTTTTGTCCTCAGCGTACCCACATATTAGATACGTTTACATTAAAAGGTTACGCCGTGACAACTGTTCACATACCTACCGGGAACTGACAGAAACTCGTGAACAGTTGTCTATAATGACGTTCACGAGGGGACACGTACCCGTCTTGAACACGGACGTCAGTCCACGTCCACGACCTCGTTCTTCTCGTCGACGTAGACCACAGTCGGATTCGGGGACTCGCCCTCCTCGAAAACCCCGTAGGAGATCAGTATGACGGTGTCGCCTTCCTCCCCCAACCGTGCGGCGGCTCCGTTGAGACATAGCTCGCCCTCCCCGCCCTCTATGGTGTAGGTCTCGAGACGTTCGCCGTTGTCGACGTTGACGATCTGCACGCGCTCGTACTCGTCTATCCCCGAAGCCTCCAGGAGCTCGGGACCCACCGTCACGCTGCCCTCGTAGTCCAGGTCGGACCCCGTGATACGGGCGCGGTGGATCTTCGACTTCATCATCTCCCGGTACATCTAACGGCGGTAGCACGAGGACGTAAAAGAACGTATCCATATCCCGCCGCCACGTACGTCAGACGTCGTCCCGCGAACGCCGTGCCTCTTCCAGCAACATCCTCTTCTCCTCACGCGCAACCCGCCGGCGGACGTCATCGACGGCGTCGATGTTCGCGGAGACGGAGCTGATGCCTCTGTCGACGAGGAACTCCACCATCTCCGGCTTGCTCCCCGCCTGACCACAGATAGACGACCGGACGCCGCGGTCGTTCGCCCGTTCGATGACGTCACCTATCAACCGCAGCACCGCGGGATGGAGCTCGTCGTATATCTCCGCGACCTGCTCGTTGTTCCTGTCCGCCGCCAGAGTGTACTGCGTGAGGTCGTTGGTTCCGAACGACACGAAGTCCACGCCCGCGTCGATGATGTCGTCGACGACGAGCGCGCTCGCCGGCGTCTCGATCATCACACCCCAGTCGACGTCGTCGCCGACGCCGACCCGGTCCATATGCCGGCGCGCCCGACGGGCGTCGTCGCCGTCGTTCACCAGCGGCAGCATAATCTCGACGTTGTCGTACCCGAGGTCGCCGAGCTTCCGGAACGCACGAAGCTCCAGCTCGAACAGGTCCGGCTCCTCCAGCGACCGCCTGATCCCGCGGAAACCCATCATCGGGTTGTGCTCCACGGGTTCGTCGTCACCGCCCTCGAGGTTCCGGAACTCGTCCGTCGGCGCATCCAGCGTGCGGACTCGGACGGGACGTGGGTAGAACGCCTCCGCCACCTCCTGCACACCCTCGACGATGCGGTCGATGTACGCACGTTCACCGATGTCGCCGACGTACTTCGCCGGCGTCTTACCCAGGCTGGTTATCATGTGCTCCATCCGCAGCAATCCGACGCCGTCCGCACCCGTCGCCGCCGCCCGCTCAGCCGCGTCGGGTATGGAGACGTTGACCTTGACGTCCGTCGCCGTGACCTCCGGCGCAGACGCCGACACCGACGGAGTCGAGGGCTCTGGCTCCTGCTTCTCGGCTTCGACGCCGTCGCCCTCGTAGACCTTGCCCTTGTCGCCGTCGACGGTGACGACGTCGCCGTCCTCCAGCACCTCTGTGGCGTCACCTGTGCCGACGACGGCGACCTTCCCGAGTTCGCGGGAGACGATGGCGGCGTGGCTCGTCAACCCGCCTTCGTCGGTGACGATAGCTGCCGAACGCTTCATAGCCGGCACCATGTCCGGCATCGTCTTCTCCGTCACCATGACGTCTCCTTCCTCGATACGGTCTATCTCGTCGAGCCTCTCCACTATCCTGACCTTGCCGCTCGAGACACCAGGCGACGCGCCGATACCCTCCACGAGCACGTCACCACGTTCTCCGGAGTCCGCGGTCCCTTCACCGCCTTCCGTGATGGTCGTGACCGGACGGGACTGGAGGACGAACAGTTCACCGTCCCTGATACCCCATTCGACGTCCTGTGGTTCGCCGTAGTGCTCCTCCAGACGTTCACCGACGGCCGCGAGCTCCCGTATCTCGTCCTCCAACAGAACGCGCTCCTCGACACGGTCCTCCGGCACCTCCTCCTCGACCGTCTCCCCCGTGGATGCGTCCTTGACGTGCATGATCTTCTTCCGCGACACAGTCGCCTCCACTATCTCCTGACTCGTCCTGTCGAATACGTAGTTGTCGGGGGTGACGCCGCCGCTGACGACGCTTTCACCGAGACCCCAGGCGGCTTCGATGACGACCTCGGGTTCACCGGTGGAGGGATGCGAGGTGAACATCACGCCTGACTTGTCGGCGTCGACCATCGCCTGGACGACGACGGCTATCTCGACTTCCTCGTGGGGGAACCCTTTCTCGTTCCGGTAGTAGATGGCGCGTTCGGTGAACAGGGAAGCCAGGCATTCCTTTATCTTCTCGACGACCTCGTTCTCACCCTTCACGTTGAGGTAGGTCTCCTGCTGTCCGGCGAACGAAGCGTCCGGTAAGTCCTCCGCGGTCGCGCTGGAGCGGACGGCGACGAACTCCTCGTCGAGCTTGCTGTAGCTCTCTACTGCTGCGAGCCGGAGGTCCTCCGGCATGTCCGCGCCGAGTATGAGCTCCTTGGCGCGTTCGTGCGCGTGCTTCAGGGCTTCGGAGTCCTCGGGGTCGATGTCCACGGCGTCGAACAGCTCGTCGCGTATACCGGCTTCGTCGAGGAACCGGCGGTAGGCGGCGGTGGTGAAGACGAACCCCGGGGGTACGGGGAAGTCGTTCCGGGTCATCTCCCCGAGGGACGCGCCTTTCCCGCCTACGCGGTCGATGTCGTCGTTGTCGACGTCTTCGAACCACAGCACGGATTCAGTCATCTCGGTTGTACGTTCCCCGAGGATTCGTTTAACGGTTTCGGGAACCCCGGACGACGGCTGAAGACGGATGGTCCTCAGACGTCGAGGAGGTCGACGGCGTCCGCCGCGGAGTCCAGGACGTAGTTGGGCTCCAGGTCGGCGTCCGCCGCTTCCGAGCCACCGTCGACACCCGTCGCGACGAGCGCGGCGTCGGCGTCCATCCTCTCAGCTAGAGCGACATCGGTGGTGAGGCGGTCACCCACCACCAGCACCTCCTCCGCCGCTGCCTCCACAGACTCCAACGCCGCCTCCGCCGCCGCCTCCGACGGCTTCCCCAGATACGTCGGCGACCAGCCGCCCACGGCTTCCAACGACGCCACGACGGCGCCTGTTCCAGGTACGAGACCTTCTTCCGCGGGGATGACGGGGTCGGGGTCGGTGGCGTAGAAGCAGTCGGCGCTGTCGAGCGCCGTCATCGCATCCCGGATGTCGCTGTAGCTGAAGCCCCGGTCAATCGACGCCAGAACTACGGCCGCCGAACCTGGATCGTCGACGAGCTCTACACCGCGTCGACGTAGCTCCTCTACGAGAGCGTCCTCGCCGACGACGTACACCCTATCACCCGGGTGTTCGCGAGCGACGTAGTCCGCAGCCACCACCGCCGACGTAACCACCCTTCCAGGCAGCCGGTCGGGGTAGTCGTCGATGGCCTTCGTCGGGTTGTTCGAGAAGAACACCGCGTCGAAGCCGTCTTCGTCCAGCGCCTCCAGCAAGCGGTCGGCGCCGTCGAGCAAGCGGCTGCCGCGGTACAGCGTGCCGTCGAAGTCCACCACCGCTGCCGAGTACACGGGTGAATCATGGATGTCGGCGTTGAAGCCTCTGTCTATTCAACGTACCCTCACCGACCGAACGAGGAGGGTTCTGCGTTCCGTCGTCCCCACCGACGGATACTTGTTTCTGTAACACATACGAGTACACATGACCGAGGAGCTGAAGCCCGTGCAGGCGAGGATACCCGAGAGCGTCGAGAGCGAGCTCGACGAGCTCGTGGACTCCGGTTTGTACGCCAGCAAGAGCGAGGTCATACGAGAGGCCCTGAGGGGGTTGCTCGCCGAGAACCGGCGGGAGTCCCTGCGAGAGCTCGCCGAACGCGCGGGAGTAGATGAAGACGAGATGCTCGACGAACTCGACGACGTCAGACACGGATGAAGGTCGCGTACGACGTCAGCACAAGGATGAGTACGACGTCAGGAGAAGGATGACCTTCAGATACGAGGCCATAGGTAGATGAACAGGGTCTTCGTCGACACCAACATCCTCATCTCCGGAGTCTTCTTCGACGGACCGGAGGCCACCCTGCTCGACAGCCGCCGCCTGCGTCTCGTCACCGCGGAGGTATGCAGACGCGAGCTCGAGGAGGTGGCGGCGCGGAAGGCAGATGCTTTCGGAGTATCCGGAGACGCCGCCCGTGAGATGGTGGAGGGCGCGCTCGTCGACGTCGAGACAGTGGCGGAAGAAGAGTACATAGACCGGTACGAAGAAGCCGCCGAGGTCGTCGGCGAGGGGAACGACGCCGAGGTGCTCGCCGCCGTCCTCGCCGTCGACCCCGACCACTTCGTGACGGGGGACATGGACTTCCACACCAGAGATGTAGAGAAGAAGGTGGACGTCGTCGGGACGACGGAGCTGCTGGAGGAGCTGTGACGCTTGCGACTCTGCTGAGCCTTCGGCGGCTTTTTATCTGATGCAGCCTAACCCGACACCGATGAACTACCCCAAAGACGACCCCACCCTCGTCACCTGCGCGCTCCCGTACGCCAACGGGAAAGCGCACCTCGGCCACCTCCGGACCTACATCCCCGGCGACGTCCTCGCGCGATCGCTGCGGAAGCTCGGTCAGGAGACGACGTTCGTCTGCGGCAGCGACATGCACGGCACCCCCATCGTCGTCAACGCCGAGGAACAGGGCCGTGAACCCGAGGACCTCGCGTTGGAGTACCACGAGTACTTCGAGGAGACGTTCCCCCGCATCGACGTCGAGTTCGACAGCTACGGACACACCGACCAGCCCTCCAACATCAACCGGACGCAGGAGATAGTCCGCGCTCTCGAGGACAACGGCCACATCTACGAGGACACGATGAAGGTGGCGTACGACCCCGAAAGCGGCCGCACCCTCCCCGACAGATACGTCGAAGGAACCTGCCCCTACTGCGGTAACGAGGAGGCCCGTGGCGACGAGTGCGATGAATGCGGCCGCCACCTCGAACCCGGCGAGATAGAGGACCCCGTGTCGAAGGTGTCGGGCGCGCCGGCGGAGTACCGCGAGCAGAGACACAGGTTCTTCGCGCTGTCGGAGTTCGAGGACTACCTCCGCGACTTCGTCGACGACCTCGAAGGCACCTCTAACGCCCGCAACCAGCCGAAACAGTGGATAGAGGAAGGACTGCAGGACTGGTGCATCACCCGCGACCTCGACTGGGGCGTCCCCTACCCCGACGACGAGGACCTCGTGCTGTACGTCTGGGTCGACGCACCCATCGAGTACATCGCGTCGACGGAGGAGTGGGCCGCCGACTCCGGTGAACCCGACGCATGGGAGCGGTACTGGCGCGACGACAGCAGCGACATCGTGCACGTCATAGGCGGAGATATCATCCAGCACCACACGGTGTTCTGGCCCGCCCTCCTCCACGGCGCCGGCTACAGCGCTCCCGACGCGGTGCTCGCGTCGGGGCTCGTGAAGGTCAACGATCGCGCGTTCTCGACGTCGAAGGGCCGCGCCGTCTGGCTCGACGACGACTACCTCGACGAAGGCCTCGACACCGACTTCATCCGGTACTACATCGTCTCCTACACGGGTTTCGAGAACGACCTCAACTTCTCGTGGTCGCTGTTCCAGGAGCGCGTCAACAACGAGCTCGTCGACATATACGGGAACTTCGTCTACCGCAGCCTCCTCCTCAGCCACGACAACTACGACGGCCTACCCGACGGCTCGCTGTCGCCGGAGGTGGAGAGCGAGATAGAGAGCGCTGTCGAGAGGTTCCGCGACGCCGTCGACGACCTCGAGGTCAAGGAGGTGGCGGAAGCCGGCATGGCGCTCGCCGGCTACGGCAACGAGTACATCCAGCAGCGGGAGCCCTGGCGGCTCGTCGACAGCGACCCCGGGGAGGCCGCGGAGGTGCTTTACGACTGCCTGCAGATAGCGAAGGCCACTGCGCTGCTGCTCGAACCCGTGATGCCTTCTTCGGCGGAACGCGTCTGGAGGCAGCTCGGGGAAGGCGACGTACACGAAGCCGACGTCGAAGACGCCACCCAGCCGCTGTCCGGTGAACCCCGGGAGCCCGAGCACCTGTTCAGGCAGGTGGAGGACAGCGAGATAGAGAGGCTGGAGAGCCGGCTGCAGGAACGCGTTGGAGAGGGCGACGCAGCTGACGAATCAGAAGGCGAAACCGAAGATGACGAGACCGGGGAAGACGAAGCCGAATTCATGTCCGGAGAGACCATCTCTTTCGACGAGTTCCAGGAGCTAGACATCCGCGTCGCCGAGATACTGGAGGCCGAGGAGATAGAGGGCGCCGACGACCTCCTCAAGCTCGAGGTCGACGTCGGCGACGAAGAACGGCAGGTCGTCGCCGGAGTCAAGCAGTTCTACAGCACCGACGACCTCGTCGGCCGACGCGTCGTCGTGCTCGCGAACATGAAGCCCTCGGAGATATTCGGCGTCGAGAGCCAGGCGATGCTGCTGGCGGCCGGAGACGAAGCCGACCTCCTTACGACCGTCGGCGACAGCGAACCCGGCACACGGATCAGGTGAAGAGCGCAGCGGAGAGACAGGAACCGTCGTCTGGTTTTATCGGCTCCGAAGCTGTAGACCTATCCATGACCGATTACGCTCGCGACCGCATGCGCGAGATATTCGTAAGCGGAGCCAGCGACCACGACTACGAGCCCTTCCCCGTGAGCTACGAGGACCTCCGGACGGCGGCGATGGAGACGATGTCGGAGGAAGCGTACGGCTACGTCGAAGGAGGCGCCGGCAGCGAGGACACCGTACGGGAGAACGACGCAGCCTTCGACCGGCTGCGGCTGCAGCCCGACGTCCTCAGGGACGTCAGCGAACGCGACCTCACGGTCGAGGTGTTCGGCCGCGAGTACAATGCACCCGTCGGCCTCGCCCCCGTCGGCGTCCAGAGCATCGTCCACCCCGACGGCGAGGCCGCGTCGGCGTCCGCCGCTGCCTCCCTGGAGCTGCCGTTCACAGCGTCGACGGCGTCTTCGACGCCGCTGGAGGACACGGCGGCGGAGTACCAGGGCGCCTGGTATCAGCTCTATCCCAGCAGCGACCACGAGCTCACCCGCAGCCTCCTCACCCGGGCGGAGGAAGCAGGCTACGGCGCCGTCGTCGTCACCGTCGACACCCCCTTGCTCGGCTGGCGGCCCCGTGACCTCCGGAACAGCTACCTCCCGTTCCTCGATAGCGAAGGCATCGCGAACTACACCAGCGACCCCGTGTTCCGCAGCCGCCTGAACAAGCCGCCGGAGGACGACAGCTTCGCAGCCATACAGGAGTTCATCGAGGTCTTCAGCGACCCCTCGCTCGAATGGAGCAAGGTGGAGTACATCGTCGAACACACCAGCCTCCCCGTCGTCGTTAAGGGAGTGCTCGGCCGCGACGACGCCGGCCGCGCCGTCGACGCTGGCTTCGACGGCGTCTGGGTGTCCAACCACGGCGGCCGACAGATAGACGGCGAGGTCGCCGCAGTCGACGTCCTCCCGGAGGTCGCCAGCGAGGTTCCCGACGACGTCCCCGTGTTCTACGACGGCGGCGTCCGCGGCGGCAGCGAGGTCGTGAAGGCGACGGCGCTGGGAGCCGACCTGGTGTTCCTCGGCCGACCGTACGTCTACGCGTTAGCCGTCGACGGCGAAGCAGGCGTACGCAGCTACCTCCGCAACCTCCTCGCCGAAGTCGACGCCACCCTCGGACTGCTCGGAAGGACGGGGTTCGAAGACGTC
>JAQZDA010000055.1 GCA_028751075.1 Euryarchaeota archaeon Ods02
GAACAGAAGCATACGAAGCGGATAACCCGCCTCCTGGTAGTCTACCTCCGCGCTGTAGCCTTTGACGACACCGCGGTCCTCAAGAGCCTGGATACGTTTCCGGACGGTGCTCGACGCCGTCCCAGTCCGTTCCGCGATCTCCCCCGACGAGAGACCGCGGGCGTCCTCCTCCAGCGCGTAGAGTATCTCGCCGTCGGTGTCGTCTAGCTCTTGATTCGTCATGGTCTAACCCTTCGGTACAGCGGGACATGAAAGTTCGGCCGGAAGGCGGGGGCTGGCTCGTCGAAGCCGCGTGGATACGTCGCTTCCGTCGGCCTTAATGTGCGTCGACACAGTGTGTGGAACATGCGTGACGAAGAAGAGGTCAGAGAGCAGTACGAGTTCCTGATAGAACATCTGGAGAGCGAGGAGATGAAGCACGAGGGCGTCCGCGAGATGTTCACCTACTACAAACGCGCCCTCGGCTGGGTGCTAGAGGAGGAATACATCTGAACTCACCCGCGTTAGCGCGACGCAATGGTGTTCACGCGAGTGGTGCGTGCCAGCTCCGCTCCCGCTCCAGCAGCTCCATCCACTGCTCCCTGCAGCTGCAGTCGGGTTCCTCCAGGATCGATGCGTCTCCGGTCTCGTTGTACGCCTGTATGGCGTCGTAGACGTCGTCGTCGCATTCTCCGCAGTTGTGCGCCCCGCGGTCGCCGCCCGGTGCCACGGGGTGGCTGACGACGATGGCGTCCTCGTCCGCGGTACGTTTCAGCATCTCCACCACGGTCCACAGCCATGGCGGCCGGTAGCCGTCGCGGTAGTGCTGTCGGTCGACGAGGGTGTACCTCTGTATGTTACACGGGTTCACGCTGACGGTGTGACTGTGCTCCGCGCTCTCGCGGACGCTGTACACCGCGTCCTCAAGAGCTTCCTTCTCGGTGACGAAAGGAGGCTTCATCAGGAGGTAGGATTTCACGCCGGCGCCAGCGTCGTCCGCGACCTCAGCGGCTCGTACGAACTCCTGGTAGTCGAAGTACTTGTTAACGCACTCCCTGCGGACGTGGTCGTCCGCTGTCTCGAGTCCGATGGCGACGTCGAGGTCGCGTACGCGGTCTACGGCGTCTTCGACGACGTCTGTTTCGACGAAGTCAGGGAGGCTCTCGACGACGACGCGGCGGTCTCTGAAACTGTCGAGAATCCGATGCCGGGCTTCCGGCGGTATCTCCCTGCGGTCGAAGAACGTTCCGCTCGTGTACATCTTGACGATAGGGCATTCGTCGTCGCGTTCAGTTCTCTCGTGTTCGAGAGCGTGCTCCAGCTGGTTGAGCAGGCTTTCGGTGTCGACGGCTCCGGGGTTGCTTTCGCCGACGTATCCACACATCGTGCATCCACCGGCGCGAGCCCACCTGCATCCATCGGTGTTGAAGACTATCGTGAGGCTGTCACCGACGCCGTCGGGCGTTCGATCGCGGTCTATCCAGACCCTGATGGGTTCCTCCGGGTCTGCGTCGCGTTCCTTCCTCGATCGGATGCGACGCATCGCGTCGTTGACCGCGGCATGGGTCTCCATATCGTGTCTTGCGGCGTCCCTGGTTATGAGTTTACTTCTTCTAGATGTGTCTGATTCTCCTTCCGGCCGTTGCGCCATGTCCATTCCTCGCAGAACATACGCCACCAGTAGTCCTCGAGACCCATGTTGATGGGGTTGGTCTTGTCGTCCATGCAGCTCTCCACGAACTCCTGGTTCACCTGTATGTACTTACGTACGGCGCGACGTTCGTCGCCGTACAGGTAGTATATCGCCCGTGTCCGGCCGCGGGACTTCGAAGACCCCGTCCCCGACCTTGTGATGTCTACGATTCCGACCCATCTTTTGTCTCTGAGGTTCGGGTTCCTCGGTAGCTCGTCCGACGTCGCCGGGCCCTCGTGCCTCAGGTGCTGTATCACTCCGTTCTCTACCGTCCTGCTGTTCGGATGTGGACTAGAGTTGCTCATGTTTCCCCCCTTTTACCCACTCTCACCTGATTTCCGTAGATAGATAAGTGTTGGGGCGCTTTTTCCGGATTCAGGTCGTCATTCGTCTACCTCGTCCAACAGATACTAAAGAAAGCGGTTCAGGCCATTATGGACTTACATCTGTCCACGATACGTGACGGGTTCACGTCACCGTGCCAGTCGAAGGAGACGTACAGTCCACGGTAGTCCCCCCGTACGAAGTGGAGGCGGACCTTGTCCTCGAACTGGTAGATAGAGCAGTCGAGGTCGTCTCCCTTGAACAAGGTCTCGAGATGCTGGTTCCCAAGGCCCTTCAGAACCATCTCGTGATGTATCTCCTCGATGTCTTCGGTGGCGTACTCCTCGATGACGTCATCTCGTATGAACAGTGGATCGTATCCCTCGCGGTCGTACCGTCCGACTGCGCGGAGGTCGTCATCAAGTTCACCCCTCAGGTAGTCGACGAGTTCCTCGTTCTCTCCCTGCACGCTTACCTTTAGGTCGGTCGTATTCGAGTTTAACCCTTGTGGATTGACGCTGACAACCCCCTGTACCAATCTAACCTCACTATGACAATCAGTAGACTTAGTCTGACGCATATTTATATGCAGGAGTGCTTATCTATAGATATGCTGAAGTGGATAGTCGGCGTCGGCGCCACCGTCGCCATCGTCTGGGGGCTGGTCCAGGTGATGAACGCGCTCGCCGGTGGAACTACGATGGAGCTGTTGCGAGGCGTAGTAGGTGTACTGCTTGCGGCCCTGTCGTTCGCGTACCTGTTCTGGTTGTTCAGCAGTATGCAGAAGAACATGTGACATCGTGTGCCTGTGGAGAGGAGGAAACTGAGACCATAGACTACGTAAGGAAATACATTTAACCGGCCGCCATCTACGGAACAACGCGCCTCGGTAGCTACAGCCTGGTAGAGCGCGTCATTGGTAATGACGAGGTCCCGGGTTCAAATCCCGGCCGAGGCTCTGAATATTAGGTTTAATCCCC
>JAQZDA010000024.1 GCA_028751075.1 Euryarchaeota archaeon Ods02
AAGCGCAGCGAAGTGACCGAGTGCGAGGCGGAAGCCGAGCGCAGAGAACGAAGCGCAGCGAAGTGACCGAGTGCGAGGCGGAAGCCGAGCGCAGAGAACGAAGCGCAGCGAAGTGACCGAGTGCGAGGCGGAAGCCGAGCGCAGAGAACGAAGCGCAGCGAAGTGACCGTGGTTCAAATCCGGTCTGGCCCATGCTCTCTTTCTAAATCCTTGGACTCGATGCTCCTTGAACCGTCTGTAGAGCCATGCGACCAGTGGGAGCATGGTTCCTGATGATCGACCTTTCTGAAGGTCGGTTCAAATCCGGTCTGGCCCACCCACTTCCTCCGAACCTGGGACGGAGGACCATGCTCCACTACGTTCCGCATGCCTCTCTCAGGTTTCTGAAGCTCGATGCCTGACCTCCCCGAAGGTCTTCAGATTCTGCCGGCTCCATCATCTGCTCTCCCCCTTCGATTTAATAAGCTGGCGACCGTCTGTCGCCGGTATGACCGTAACGAGGAAGCTAGAGGCTTGCTTGGACTGTGGTGTCGTCTACGTGGTGGACTTCCGCGAAGGCAGCTGTAGCTGTGGCGGCGATGAGTTCTACGGAGTGACAGCACCCGACGAACAGATCTAGGTCAGGTGAAAACAGGTCCGGAGTTCAGAGGAGGTAGCCTAGCTGCCGCGGTACCAGGAGTAGGTCAGTGCTGCCACACCCGCTGCCGCCAGCAGAATCCCCCCCATCCTGGACAGCCGCGTAACCACTGTATCTTCCGCCAGCACGGCAGGTAGATACGCAGCTATCGTCTCGGAGTAACCGGAGACGCCGTGGATCTGATCGTGCATCAGAGCCGCGACAGCTACTCCGGCCACCATCAACACCGCCCCAGCGACATAGAGGTTTGTCCCCTGGCTTCCCGCCTCTCTTACTTCGCGGCTGCTGGAGGTGTCTTTCACGTACGTCGGCCCCTCGGCCTCGTTCGAGGGCTCCGGAGTCCGCTGTTTCCTCCACGGTTGCTGTCGATCATCGACCCCTTCCGTAGATGAGGGTGTCTCGTCTAGCCGTTCGATGTCGCGTTCTAGGTCGTCAGCTGGTTCCCCGAAGCTGCCACCAGTTCGGTCGAGGCCGCCCGAAGCCGGTTCAGCCTCTTGTTCGCTCCGGAACCCATCTGAACCACCGGTATCGGTCCGTCGGCCCTCCTCCGCCTCAAGTGATGAGGCCCTATCTCCAGAATCCCAACCGTCTGAACCCTCCAGGTCCCCCGAGCCGAGGTCGTCGTCGCTACCCAGGCCTCCCGAGTCCACGGATCCGTCTCTATCGTCTTCGTAGAGTGGATCCGACCCGTCTGCCAGGTCGTCCCCCCTATCTCTGTCTTCGGAGTACGCTGACCCGGAATCGTCCCGACCTTCGTCCTCCGAGTACATGGGAGTGGTTTCCCGTCGGGACTGATCGCCTCTGGAGTGCGTCAAGTCTTCATCGTCGCCGGATGGGAAAGCGGTGAACTCGTCGTCGCTTTCGTCGTCGCTTCTTCGAAACTCCTCTCCTTCGTCTCCCGTGCCTTCGATGCCGCCGAGCTCCTTTCCCACGAACTCCAGCTCGTTCCCGCACTGCCAGCAGTAGCTGTCGACCTGTCGTACCTGGGCGCCGCAGTCGCTGCAGTAGGGCGACATCAGACCCCTCCACTCCGTCGGCTAGAGGAGTTTGAACCCTTGGTTCCCGGGACAGAGATCAGGGAGCCGTCGTAGTCCGTCTGCCACCGACGCGTTCCAGACATCGACCTAGGTAAACGGCGACGGAGTGGATAAGTTTAACCCAGAGTTCCCAGAGAGCTGCAGAGTCTCGATCGGGAAAGACGGAGGTGTCAGATGTCTCTACAGGTCAGTCTCTGCCCGCCCAGCCGTACACGCGGTCTAGCATGAACACGCCGACGAATATCGCAGCCGCTCCAACGAGGTACTGGTTCCGAGGGTTTTCGAAGCCGAAACCCGGCTCGAACTCCGTCAGCGCGGTGAACGCGGCGAACACGCCGACCAAGACGAACACTACGCCCGGAACCACTAGCTCGGGTCTTTCTACCTCCATAGGTCACTTCACCTCTATCTCGCGCGTGGGTTCGACGCCGAAGTAGTACATGAAACGGAGGTCTCCTGCGACGCAGTATTTCGCCGCGCAGAGGTAGGTGTCGTCGTCTACCCTGCGGACGTGTTCGCGGATACCCGATAGCGGAGGCAGGTTTAGGTCGCCGTAGTCGAACAGCACCGCTTCGCCTTCTTCGAGCGCGGTCCTCGACACCGTGAACTCGACGGCGTCAAACGTCACCGGTGGATACCCGAGGTGGTTGACTCCGCGGCTGCCTTCCACCGACATACCACGCCATGGAGAGCTGTTGAAAGCTCTCTTGAACAGCCTGTTGTCGAGGAAACCGGCTCCGGAGTAATGGAGGCCGCTGAGGTGGCCCTGGAGGTCGTCTACATCAGGTGATTCGGCTTCCGCGAACAGTTCGTCGAGCGCTTCTCGATCTAGTTCCAGCATCTCTCGGATGGAGGGCATGGACCGGACTTCGCTTCGCGGGGGTTTGAATCCTGTGTATAGACAGGTGTGGACATCAGATTGATGTCGAGCGAGGGCTAAACCTTCGGTGATGAAGAGGTTTCTCCGGTACTTCGTCTACAGGGAGCTGTACCGGTGGATCCGGAAGGGTATGGACTCCGCCGGCGACAAACCCGAGGAACGCAGGGAGCCGGAGACCTACGGTGGCGGTGACGGTCGGATCTACCTCGAGGTGGGGGAGATCGAGGATGCGCGTCTGAAGCAGATCGTGGCGTTGATGCAGGCGATGGATCCTTTCGACTTCGAGGAGTTCGTCGCGGACCTGTGGCGGCGGAAAGGCTGGAGCGCGGAGGTTTCGTCCGGCGGCAGCGACCGCGGTGTCGACGTGGTCGCGACGAAGGAGTACCCGTACCGGCAGAAAGCGTTGATACAGGTGAAGAGGTACACCGGCGACAACCGGGTTGGTTCTCCGGAGATACAGCAGTACGCTAGCCTGAGGCAGCAGCGCAGTGGCGTAGACAAAGCCATAGTCGTGACATCTGGCGCCTTCACCGGTCAGGCGCGGGAGCTCGCGCGGCAGCTCAACGTCAAGCTCGTGGATGGCTTCAGGTTAGCGCAGATGGTCCACGCTCTCGAGGCCTACGACCTGTTCGAGAGGTACCTCGACGTAGAGCTAATCGAGGAAGAAGCCGGCGGACGTGAGAGCGCCTCCTACGCCTCGGGTGCGTCTGATGGAGCGAAGGATGGGGATGACGTCCCGGAGGAAGCAGCAGAAGATGAAGCCGTCGCAGGCTCTGGAGAGACCGAGAGTCAGGAACCGGTAGGAGCAAGCGAGAATCAGACGACGCAAGACGCTACTGAGCAGGAAAGGGACGGGGCCGCCTACCAGGAAGCCCTGGAGACAGGGAACGAGGACGGGGGCGCGGAGCCGGTATCGACGGCGGACGCGGCAGCGGAGTCCGGAGCTATCTGGTACTACTGTATCTGGCTCGCGGTCGCTGGCTGGGTGCTGGTCTGGTACGGTGTCGAGAGCTTCGGCGACGGGGTCTGGGGAACCCTGTTCTTCGGAAGCTGGATCCTGCTGCCGGCGGCCATCTACCTCGACGCCACGCGGAACCTCGACGAAGACGACTGGCCCCGGTACCCGTGGCTGTACGCAGTCGCCTCCGTCGCATGGCTGATGAACTTCCCGGTTGCGGGATACTACCTGTGGAGAAGACGAACCGTCGTACGTCGACGGGATTGAATCCTGACAGCACCCGTCAGTATTAAACCATTGCCTGCGTATCCCTGGTTGATGGCGGTCCCCCTGGTCGCAGCCAGCGACGTCCTCGCGTTAGCGTTGCTGTTGACCGGCATAGTGATCGTCTGGTACCTGATGGGGCTCGCTGCAGAGGAGAGCCAGGGCGGATCCGGAGACAGAGATTCCTCTGGCGGTGGCTCAGACGAATTCGGTTCGGAAGAGGGAGGGTCCGTGGAGGAGGATGTCGACGGCGACGCCCCGGATCCATCAGACGAGAAACCGGAGGAGACAGGTACGGAGGGGTCAGAGGAGGTGGGGTTCGAAGACCCCGTGGACCGCGGAAGCGAGGTGGATGAGGCTGTGGAAGCCTCACGGGAACCGGATGGCGCTGCAGAGCATCAAGAGGAGGTCGTGGAACCGGGCCAGGATCAGGGGCAACCCGAGACACGCGGAAGTAAGCCCTCCGAACGTTCTGAGGACGGTCTCTCGCTGGAGGAGGAGCTCGAGCGACTCGATCTAGAGGACGAGCTAGAGGAGGCGATAGAGTCTGACAGCATGGAGGAACAGATGGACGATGGGGAAGGCGGAGACGCCGAGTAAACTGTGGGTTTTCTTCGTTTGAGCTACTTTAGCCGGCCGCTACCGATCAGCATCAGGAAGAACGGAAGGGAGACGACCGCTATCGTGATCTCGCTGGCGCCCGCGACGAGGAACGCCGACAGGTAGTCGAACCGTGACGCGACCGCTCCGCCGCCGACGACTCCGACGAGGAAACCCAGTGAACCCGCTATGTTGAAACCCCCCATGGCGGCGCCTCTGTCGTCTGAGGCGGCGAGGTCTGTCACTAATGCCATCGTCGCAGGCGCCACCAGGGCTCCGAGGACGCCGACGGCGAACAACCCAATTTGCACTAGCTCGATGGAGGGTGCTATGCCTACTGCGACTATCCCAAATCCGTAAGCTAGGGAGCCGACGACTATAGGGGTGGGTCGGCCGACTCGGTCGCTCAACCTGCCGAACGGGTACTGCAGCAGGGCGAACGGAACGAAGAAGAACGCGAGCGTGACACCGGTCTCCGCCGGTGACAGATCGAAGGCTTCTTGGAAGTAGAAGGTTCCGACGAGCGCGAAGAAACCCGCGGTGAACCTGTCGACGAATCCGAAGGCGTAGGGTAACATCATGTACGGTGTGCGGGCAAGACTCTCGAATACCCTTCGGAGGCTTCCCGTCGCAGTGGGTGCGCGGTCGCGGACGGACAGCACGAGACCGCCGGCGACGAGCATCAGGGAGGCGGAGACGTACAGCGGCGTCAGGGTTCCGACGCCGTAGATGAAGCCGCCGAGAGGGACGCCTGCGGCGACGCCGGCGCCGATGGCGAACCCTGCCGCCCCCATGTTCCTGCCGTGTCCGCCTTCGAGATCCATCAGCATCGTCATGCCGAGGGAGAGCGCGCCGACGACGGCGGCTCCCTGCAGTAGACGGAAGGCGAGAGCGGCTTCGAACGGAAGTCCCAGGAGAGGAACGGACGCGATGGCTACGTAGAGCACTGCGGCGGATGCGCAAGCCGCTGCGACGTAGGGTACGCGTCGGCCGGTGGCGTCGCTGACGGCTCCCCAGACCGCGGCGAACGCGACGTAGGCGGCGAGCTCCGCCGCGAGGAAGTACATGCCTGCATCGACGTCGGCGGACGCCCCCAATGCTTGCACGAGGTCGGGGAGGCCGGCGTACAGAACCGCCTGCGCGAACAGGGCAGAGAACACCACTGCCGAGAGAGCGAGCCTCTCCCGGTGATGTGACTGCATGGTCGAGGGTTGCGTCCGTTCAGGTGAAAGACCTGACGACATACTTTCGACGGCTGTAAAACCGAGACCGGTCTACTGAAAGCTACCAGGTCATGATCACGGTGGACGACGTCCCCGAAGACACCACGATGGTGGTGCAGGCGGAGACCCCTGAAGACGAGGTTGACGAGGTGCTTCTCACGCGGGTCGACGGCGAGGTGAAAGCCTACTTAAACAGGTGTCAGCACTGGACCGACGTCCGTCTCGACAGAGGAGATGGCGCGGAGATGCGTAACGGCGAGATTATCTGTGAGAAGCACGCGGCGATGTTCCGCGTATCTGACGGACTCTGCACCCACGGACCCTGTGAAGGGGCGATGCTGCCTGAGGTCTCCGTCGCCGCCGACGAAGGCATCGTGGTGCTGGAGAACGGATACCGACTTCTCCGTAGAGGGTCTATCGACGAAGACGGTGAGGGCGACCTGGATCGAGGAAGTCGTGGGGGAGACGACTTCTAGCCGAAAGACCTGGTAAGGCGTAACATCTAAAGCTACGGACGAGGGATGTCCGTGGCTTTCGAAGTAAACTGATGGAAAGTCCGAATACCCCAAATGGTATTTCACCCTCCAGTGCCTTATATAAAGTATGACAGATGACGAAACCGATTCAGACGGCGGATTAGAGGCTGTAGAGCTCCTGAAACGCGGTGGTGTCGCGCTCGCCCTCGCGCTCGTGATGAACTGGATAGTGCTATACGTAGTCCTGGAGTTCGGGCTTGCGCCGCCGTTCGAGGCGCTGGAGTTCGGGTCGGTGACGTTGTTCACCGTGCTCGGAGTGGTAGGTGCAGCAGTCGTGTACGGCGCGCTGACCCGGTTACTCGGACACTCCGGACGAGACGTTCGTCAAGGTGGCGGCGGTGGTTCTGCTGCTGTCGTTCCTGCCTGACGTCGCTCTCTACGTCTACGTGCCGGAGGCGACTTTAGCCGTCGCCGTCGCTCTCGCGTTCATGCACGTCACCGCCGCCGCAGCCTGCGTCGTCGGACTGACAGAGTACGTCGAGGTTCCGTAGCTCTGCATGCCGATGACGTCTGCGTTCAGCCGGTCTTCCTGTAGCAGTAGCTCTCGAGGAAAGGCAGATGCCGCTGCTGGTACTCCACCCGGAATCCCTGGTTACGCAGCGTCCTCCGCACCCGGGTGTTCCGCGTGAAGTTCAATGAGAGGAAGCAGCCGTCGTCGTCGAGGACGCGGTCGACCTCCTCGATGGCGTAGGGGACGTGTTCGAATCCCCGTAGCCTTCTGGGTTCCACGAAATGCAGGACGAGGGAGGCCGCGACCACGTCGAAGGAGCTGTCTTCGAAAGGTAGTTCGAGGACGTCGACGGATGCGAACTCCGGCGAGACCTCATGGTTCCCCAGGTTCCCTCCGAGGTACCGTCGGGCGGCGGCCACCTGACCTGGGTCGTAGTCCGAGACCACGGCTTCCTCTACGTCGAAGGCGTCGACCGCCTCCGCCGTCACGTATCCCTTGCCGGCGCCGACCTCCAGCCACCGTAGCTCCTCCTGGAGTTCGGCCTCGGTGAACAACCCCCTCCAGAGCGACGGAACGTACCGCTCGTTGACGCTGTTCACCCAGAGCCGCTCCAAGGGGTTCATCTCCACCATGAGATACACCGTCGTTGAAGCTGTACGTTGAAACCTCCACCGACTGCGTTAACCGGCTCTAGATTCCGGAATCCAGCAGCCCTTCAGAAGATATACACCCGGTAGTTCATCCATGGTGTTCGACTTCGATGTATCGGACGAGGTTCCTCGTCCTCTCGAGCCTCTGCAGCATCCCGCCGGCTCCCGGAAGTTCCGCTACCTGCGTCCCCCGCTCGGTACCATCGAGCTCGGTCTCGACGACCTCGGCAGCGCGTTCCTCGGTCTCCGCGACCCAGACCAGCTGGAACACCAGCATAGAGGGGTTCAGGAACTTGTAGAGGCTGCTCGCTTCCTCGACCCCTTCGACGTCCACGTCGAAGCCGTCTTCACGGGAGGAGGGTTCTCCGAAGCCCTGGACGTTCGAAAGCGTAAGATCAGCCTCGGGAAGCAGAGCTTCGGCGTCGACGAGAAGGTCATCTGATGGTTCGACGGGTTCGGAATGAGGTAGCTCCGGTAGCCCGGAGGTCGTCACGACTGCGGCGCTCATGACGAGATGCCGGCGGTCGAACTCCGTCTGAGACGACACTAATACTCAGCAGTTCTCATGGATTAATATATCCTCCTATCAGAGAAGCCGGCTTACCTGTGTTCCGCCAGCGGTGTCCGCGACAGCTTCATAGGACCAGCAGCGAGACCGAGGCCGCGAAACCCAACCCCCATATCGAGACGGCGGCCGCCTCAACGGCACCCACCTCTACAGGCGGGTTCCTGAACAGCATCTCGTACACCACTACGCCGGCGAAGACGCTTCCGGCCGCCAACCCCTCGTGGAGGGCGACGGAGGGATGTAGGCTCACGGTAGCCCCGAGAACCAGCAGGACGGGGATGGACGCGACGAGCCAGTCGTAGTAGTCCAGCATCTCCGTGTAGAAACCCAGGTTCCAGGGGTAACAAGTCGGCGACAGTTATCGGAGGACGGGAACGAGTTCCACCCTCACCTGTTCCTTGGTCATGGGAATCCCCCTAACGGACTTCATATGCGGGGTCGATATTCACCATGATGAACGTATCCGAGGACCCAGAGATGGTGGAGCTACCGCAGACGCAGCCGTACTTCGAGTCCCTTTACACGGTGTCGCCTCTGGTCATCGTCGGCACACGGGAGAGCGACGGCTCCAGCGACCTCGCCCCCAAACACATGGCGTTCCCCCTCGGCTGGAGCGACTACTTCGGCTTCGTCTGCACCGCGGAACACAGCACCTACCTCAACGCCGCACGCACCGGCGAGTTCACCGTAAGCTACCCCGGCCCTGACGGGGTACTGGACGCGAGCTTCGCAGCAGCACCACGAGACCCCGACGGCTGCAAACCCGCGCTTGAGGAGATAGACACCGTAGAAGGTGACGTGGTCGACGCCCCCGCCGTCGCCGACAGCTACTGCATCCTCGAATGCAGGGTCGACAGAACCGTCGAAGGCTTCGGGAAAGCCTCGCTGATAGCGGGTGAGGTCGTCGGGAAACACGTACACGAGGACGTCTACCGCTCCGACGACACGGAAGCCGAGGAACTGCTGTCGAGGTCGCCGGCGCTGGCTTACCTCTACCCCGACCGCATAGCCACCGTCGACGAATCCGAGGCGTTCCCCTTCCCGGAGGACTTCAACAGATGACGGCTTCGAGGCACGCTGAAGAGAACGACGATGGTTCACCGGCAGAAGAGATCAGGGAATGGGTGCAGAGCCGTCGGGTCGACGTCGAAGAACACCTGACGAAGCTCGTGGAGATAGAGACACCGACGGAGGAACCCCGAACCTTCGACGAGTTCTTCCAGGTGTATGGAGACGACCTCCGGAGGCTCGGGCTGGAGACCGAGCGCGTGGAAGGCACCGAAACAGGGGGTTGGCTGGAGGCCTGGACGACGGAGGAGAGCTGGGGTGTCGACGGCAGGTCCGCGGAGGAGATACAGCTGCTGCTGGGTCACGCCGACACCGTCTGGCCACTGGGAACCGTCGTCGACCGACCGCCGGAGAGACAGGAGGAAGACGTCTTCGTCGGCCCCGGGTCCCTGGACATGAAAGCTGGGTTGACGCAGACGATCTACAGCCTCCACGCTCTAGAGGAGGTGGGGTTGAAGCCCGAGCTACCGATCTACATCATGGTGTCCAGCGACGAAGAAGTCGGGAGTCCGGAGTCGAAACCCCGTATACGGGAGCTCGCTCAGCGCGCGAACCGCGTCTTCGTGCTGGAGCCGGCGAGCGGACCGGAAGGCAGGTTCAAGACCGCGAGGAAAGCCGTCGGCCGGTTCACGGTGGAGATACAGGGGAAGGCCGCGCACGCAGGCATCGAACCCGAAGAAGGAGCGAGCGCTACCCAGGAGCTCGGCAGCGTCATCGGCCGACTTCACGCCCTCACAGACGTCGACAGCGGTGTCACGGTGAACGTCGGCGAGGTCGAAGCAGGCTTCCGCTCCAACGTCGTCGCACCTACGGCTCGGGCGGACGTAGACGTCCGCGCACCAACCGAGGAGGCGGCGGAGGAGATAGAGAAGAACATCAGGGCGATGGAGGCGGAGACACCGGGGACGGAGCTGTCAGTGTCAGGAGGCTTCGGTCGACCGCCGATGGAGCGCACACCGGGAAACAGGGTTCTCTGGCAGAGAGTGGTGGCAGCGGGGAAGGAGCTCGGTCTCGAGCTCGAGGACACACGGTCCGGCGGCGCCAGCGACGGCAACGACGCCAGCCAGTACGCAGCCACCATCGACGGCTTCGGCGCCGTCGGCGACGGAGCGCATCAGGAGTTCGAGTACGTGAATCTGAGGCGGCTGCTGGACCGCGTCGCCTTGCTCGCCCTCTGCCTCCTCGACGAACCTCTTCCCCAGGAGCCAGGTCGAGAGCTCGACGACATAGAGGAGATGGACTCCCCAGGCATGGAGGGTGAAGCTTGAACGTCACAGTTCACTCCTCCCTCACCCGTATCGCCGACCTCGACGACAGAGACTACGACGTCGAAACCCTGCCGCGGGACCGCTGGAGCACCGGAGACTACGTCCTCGCAGAGGTCACCGAACGACCTCAGTCGGGGGTGCGAGTGGAGAACCCCCGCGGAAGGAACGTCGAGCTGATGGAGGGTGAGGTTCTCGTCGGCGCACTTGGCACGCGGGCGGCGACAAGGGGTTACGTCGGCGGCTGGCAGGACGTCGAAGCAGACGGAGCGATGCAGGTGATGACGCGTGGAGGAGTGCTCGGCAAGGTCACGTCGACGTCACCCTACAGTCCGTCGCCGATGGAGGTGGAGTACGTCGGCCACGTCGTCGACCCTGACCCCTTAAGGATGCGTGACCACGGCCTGGAACCCCGCGACACGGGTTTCGACACACCCGTCGTACTGGTGTTGGGTACGAGCATGTCGGCGGGTAAGACTATGAGCGGTCGCGTCGTCACCCGTGTCCTCAACGACCTCGGCTTCGACGTCGCAGCCTGCAAGCTCGCGGGCGCCGGCGCCTACAAGGACGTTCTCTCGATGAAGGACTCCGGCGCAGAGGAGGTCTACGACTTCGTCGACTGCGGCCTCCCCACCACCGTCGTCCCCAGGGACGAGTTCCGTGAAGCCATCCAGCCGGTGTTCGGATACCTCGACACCGCCGACGTCGTCGTCACCGAGCTCGGCGCCAGCCCGCTAGAACCCTACAACGGCGAAGCAGTGGTGGAGATGCTCGAACACCAGGTCGAGTTCACCCTGCTCTGCGCCAGCGACCCCTACGCAGTCGTCGGACTGAGGGAGGCTTTCGACACTCGACCCGACCTCGTCTCCGGCATAGCCACCAACACCTCCGCGGGCGTCGACCTCGTCGAAGAGCTATCTAGCTGCCCAGCCCTCAACCTCCAGGAGGAGGACGCGAAACATCCGCTGAAGAATATGCTGGAGGACGCCCTCGACTGACCGCCTTCCATAATCGGACCGAAGGAGGGTACTCAAGGAAGCGTACTGAAGGAGTGAACCGGAGAAGGTATTGAGGGAAGTATACTGAAGGAGTGAAAGGAAGGAACTGTTGCTCGGGATCCTCTGTAGGTAAGTATTTTGTCGATGTAACCTGAGCTAAAATACGATATGGAGTACGAGCTAGCGCACGACCCCGCGTTCACCATCGTAGAGACCGAGCTAGACAGCGGCGAAGACGTCACCGTGGAAGCGGGTTCCATGGTGTCGTACACCGACGGCGTGGAGATGGAGACCCACACCAGCAGCGACGGCTTGATCTCCTCGGTGAAGAAGTCGGTGTTGAGCGGTGAGGAGACGTTCCGCAACACCTTCAAGGCGGAGTCGAACGGCGAGATGGTGCGGTTCGCGCACAAGCAACCCGGCGACATGAAGCACCTGAAGCTACAGAACGAGACGGTGTACATGCAGTCGGGGTCGTACGTCGCCAGCGGTGGAGAGGTGGAGACCGACAGCGTCTCCGGCGGACTGAACTCCATCCTCGGCGGCAAAGGCCTTTTCTTCCTGAAGGCCGAAGGCACCGGCGACCTGTTCTTAGGGGGTTACGGCGGCGTCGTCGAACAGGAGCTCGCGCCCGGCGAGGAGGTCACGGTGGACAGCGGACACGCCGTCGCGTGGGACGGCGACGTAGAGTTCGACACCCACCGCGTCGGTGGGTTGAAGAAGATGGTGTGGAGCGGGGAGGGCTTCGTCGTCACCTTCACAGGCCCCGGCAGCATCTACCTCCAGACCCGTGACTACGACGCCTTCCTCGGGGAGGTAGCATCTCGGATAGACACCGGAGACTGACGCTGCAGCCGGGGAGGCCGCCCTGCTACCCCACCCTCGTCGCCACGCCCTTCGTCTGCCGGTAGTCACGGCCGAGGATGTCCCGCAAGCGGTCGACCGCCCGGGCTCTCTCCACCTCCGTCCACTCCACCGGCTCCATCAGCGGTACGACTAGGAAGCCGTAGCCGTGGACCTCGGTGGCGTGAAGCTTCTTCATCGGGGTGTCCGAGAGCTTCCTCGCCTGACCGGTGTAGCTGTCTAGCACCTGTCTCGTCGCCGTCTCACCTACGGTGACCAAAATGTGGGCGTTGACGGCGCGTAGTTCCGCGTCGAAGTACCGCTCCAGCCGACGGTAGTCCGCGGTCGTCGGTTCGTCTACACAGGGGTAGACGTAGCTCAGAAAGACGTCGCCGGGCAAGGGTTCAGCGCCGGTCTCCATGAGCAACCCGACAGTGTACAGCACGTCCTGCACGAGGTCGCCGGCCTCCGACCCAGTGAACGGCACCCCTGTCTCGCGGCCTCCGTGCACCGTGGGGTTGTCGCCGACGACGTGGAAGTCCGCGGATGGGGAGCCGTATCCCGGTACCGCGGTGCAGGGGTATCGGATTCCGAAGGGGTTGCGGACGCGGTCGCTTACGTGTTCCACGGACACCGGTTGGAGGTGAGGGGTTTTCAGTTCGACGGCTGCTGCCCCGCTGCCTCGGGCGGGAGGAACTCTGGACGTCTATCACTTGACAGGCACCATGCAGCCGATATAAACGTATAAAGCTCATCTCTGCATTGTATGAAAGGTTCCACTGTGAAGCTGCTTCTGTTCATTTCATTGGCAGTCACGCTAACGGGTTGCATCCACGGTTCCGACTCCGGAGACAGCGGCACGTTCGAGCTGATGGTCAGCGACCAGCCGAACGCTATCCACGACTTCGACCACCTCAACGTCACGTTCTCCGAGGCCCGTGTGTTCGCCAGAGGAGACGACGTCAACGACTCCAACGGTGGCTTCGAGACTCGCTCAAGCAAACGACGAGTCGATGCTGTGGGTGCTCACGTCAACGACTCCAACGGTGGCTTCGAGACCATAGACATCGAGGGAGAGACAGTCGACCTCACCACCGTCGTAGGCGACAGAGCGACGTCGATAGCCAACATCTCTCTCGAGGAAGGCGAGTACACCAAGGTAGAGCTACACGTCGACTCCACGGAGGCGACGGTGGACGGTGAGAGCGCCTCTGTGATGGTGCCGAGCAACAAGCTGATGGTCACTAAGAACTTCACCGTCGAAGCCAACGAGACCACATCCTTCGTCTTCGACATACGCGTCGTCAGACGAGGAGACGGAGCCTACAACCTGCTGCCGGTCGTCAGCAGGAGCGGGGTCGCAGGCGACGACGTAGAGGTCGAGAGAGTATCCAGAAGCAGCTCCGGCGGCGCAGCCGACGCAGGTCAGGCGCGAGGTCGGTAGAGAGAGCTGGCGCGGAAGTAGAGCTAGCTGACGCGGACTCTGACGCAGCCATCGTAAGGACGCCTAAAGCGGTTTAGCAGTCAAGGGAGAACCTTCCTGCTGTCTAGTTCAGATGGATATTTATGCACGCTGGGCCTACCCCGTGGTATGACCAGAGCAAGCGTCGTGGGCGTCGGCATGACGGAGTTCGGCGTCCACGAGAAACGGCTGGCGGAGCTGTTCGCCGACGCCGCATTCCCCGCGTTCGACGACGCAGGCATCACAGGTGACGACGTAGACGCGTTCTACTTCGGGAACGCGATGAGCGGGCTGTCGGAGAACGACACGCATCTCGCGCCGAAGATAGCCACTCACATCGGCATCCCCGGGGTGCCCTGCCAGCGGTACGAGGACGCCTGCGCGACGTCGTCGAACGCGTTCAAGAACGCCGTCGAAGCCGTGGAAGCCGGCGTCCACGACGTAGTGCTCGTCGGCGGAGTCGAACGCTGTACGCCGGAGACAGGGCTCGACACCCCGGAGATGACGCGGGTGTTCGCGTCTGCTTCGCATCGGGAGTACGAGCAGCCGACGGGTTTGACGTTCCCCGGTGTCTTCGCACTGCTGACGAAACGCCACATGCACGAGCACGGCACCACTGAGGAGCAGCTAGCGGAGGTCGCGGTGAAGAACCACTACCACGGCAGCCTCAACCCCCGCGCGCATTTCGGGAAGGAGACAACGGTGGAAGAGGTGCTCGACGGCCCAGTCGTCGCCGACCCCTTCCGACTGATGGACTGCTGTCCCTTCAGCGACGGAGCCTCCGCCGCGATAGTAGTCAGCGACGACCTCGCCGACAGCTACAGCGACCCCGTAGACGTCACCGGCGTCGGCCACGGCACCGACTGCGTGCCCATCAGCGACAAGGAACAGCTGAGCGCGACGCAGGCGGCGCGCGACGCCGCAGACGAAGCCTACAGCCAGGCAGGGGTCTCGGCGGACGAAGTTGACTTCGTCGAGGTTCACGACTGCTTCACCGGCGCCGAAGTGCTGGCGACGGAAGCCCTCGGACTGTTCGAAGACGGAGAAGGCGGTGAGGCGGCTGCGGAAGGCCGCACCCGCGTCGACGGCGAAGTACCCGTCAACCCCAGCGGGGGATTGAAGGCGAAAGGCCACCCCATCGGCGCGACGGGGACGGCGCAGATCACCGAGCTCGTCGAACAGATACGCGGGGAAGCCGGAGAAAGGCAGCTAGACGACGCCGAAGTCGGATTAGCGCACAACCTCGGCGGAGACAGCGCCACCACCATAGTCTCGGTGATGGAGGCACGAGCATGACCGCGGAGGAGTACGTGGTCGGCGACCGTCTGACGTACGACGACTGGCAGGAGGCCCTCCTTGACGGCTTGCTGCTGGGCCAGGAGTGCCAGGACTGCGGCTACACTACGGGCGCGCCGAAGGCCGCCTGCCCCCGCTGCGGCAGCCGAGGTATCGACGCCGTAGAGCTACCGCTGGAGGGCGAGGTGCACTCGGAAACAACTATCCAGGTGCCGCCCTCGGGTTTCGAACGCGGCTACCAGGTCGTCGTCGTCGACGTCGGAGACGCCCGCGTCACCGGAAGGGTCGACGACCCCGGAGTCGAGATAGGGGACGACGTCGAACTATCCGAGGGACGGGAGACGGAGAGCGGCGTCGCCGCGGTCTTTGAACGCGTTTGACGCGTCAAGCCTCACTCCTCGCTGTAGCGGTCAGTATCTCCTTCCTCCTTCTGACCTGTATCTCGTCGACGGCGGCAGCGGACGTCTCCGTCGAAGACGCGATAGAGGTCGGCGACCCCGCCGCAGTCTCCGACGAAGAAGCCACCGAGGTGTACCAGCGGTCGATCGCGAGGGTGGAGGAGATCCGCGGCGTCGAATTAGAGGATCCTCCGGAGTTCCGTCGGATCTCTCACGATGAATGGCGGAACCTAACCGGCGACCTGGACTTCGGCGTCGACGTAGAGCACAGGGTGATGTGGCGGGCGCTGCTGATGGTGGAGGACAGGGAGTCCGTGGAGGATGTTCTCCGGACGGAGGCGGCGGAGGGTACTCTGGCGTTCCATCTACCGCGGTCGAACGAGATCTACCTCGTGTCGGACGGCGGGGTCGACGAACGCGCGCTCGCACACGAGTTAACGCACGCCCTCCAGCACGAACGCCACACCGTCGAGGAAGAACACGGCACCTGGGACGAAGCTCAGGGGTACGCCGGGCTGTACGAGGGTGAGGCGGAGCTGGTGCGCGACATCTACGCCGAGAGATGCAGGGAGAGCTGGAGCTGCTTCACCGGCGACGAACCCGACGACTCCAACGGGGTAGGAGGGGAAGCGGAAGAGGCCGGAGACTCCGAAGATACCGAAGGAAGCTCGTTGAACTACGGCGTCTACGCGGCGCGGTTCCACCCGTATTCCGACGGCCTCGAGTACGTCGACCGCGTTCGGATGGAGGACGGTGGATGGAGCGAGGTCGACAGCCGGTACGAGGATCCGCCGCGGACGACCTCCGAGGTCGTACACCACGAACGACGCGAGCCAGCTGAGCCGGAGTTCGCGGACTCCTCGGACGACAGCTGGCGGGTGCTGGAGGACGCCGCGGGTCAGCCGACGTTCGAGTCCGCGGGAGAGGCGGCATTGTACTCGATGTTCCTACATCAGTCCCTGACCTATCTATCGGAACCCGTGGTATCGCTCGACGGCTTCCTCGACGGGGAAGGCCGGTCGGTCTACAGCTACCGAAGCGACGCGACGGAGGGCTGGCGGGGTGACAGACTGTACCTCTACCTCCTCGACGACGTGGAGGAAGAAGCCGCAGCATCTGAGGGACTGCACCCGGATAGTTACGGCTTCCTCTGGCTGCTCGACTGGCGTGACGACGATGAGGCGCGGGAGTTCCACGTTGCGCTGGAACGCGTGCTCCGGTTCCACGGCGAGAAAGCCACCGGTGGCTGGCGGCTCTCGGGGGCGTTCGACGCGGGCTTCAGGGTGGAGCGCACCGGCTCCAGAGTGGTCGTCGTCCGTGCGCCGTCGCCAGCGGAGGTGGACGCTGTAGCAGGGGACGTCGAGGCGACCTACGTCGACGCTGCGCGTGCCGGAAAGGTAGAGAGAGGCCGGGTCGTCTGGCACGACGACGGCGGTTCGCCGTTGCCTCAGCCGGCGCCTGGAGCTGCAGCGATGGCGGCGGCCGTCGCTTTCACAGCTCTCGTATCACGGGTTCGAAGGAACAGCTGAGATGGGGTATCGGTCGGACGCCAGGTCGTCTGTAGAGAAAACGACGGGGTTCAGTGTTCGGCTTCGACGCCTCCGGCGACCCGTCGTTCGTGGCTGTCGCAGGCTTCGAGGTCGACGAGGGCTTCGTCGTGGTGGCTGCAGTAAGGTACGGAGGAGCCTTCGTCGGTGTCGACGAAGTCGTAGAACCTGCAGTTCCCGCAGTATCTGTCGCCGGCGAAGCCGTCGACGGGGTCCGGTCTGCTGTAATCGTCGTCGGGGTTCAGTAGCTCGGCGTCGGTTCCGCCTTCGACGTCGAACGCGACACCGATTCCACCGGTGCCGCCGTTGAAGTCCTCCTTCTCGGGGGCTTCCACGGGGCTGTAGCTGCGTTCGACGTTCTCCTCCACGAACTTCAGAGAGAGCTTGCTATGCGGCAGTCCGACTTCGACCTCAAGGACGCTGCGGAACAGGCTGTAGAACATCACCGCGGAGCCCGCGGTGTAGACGAGGAAGACCAGTCCGCTGAGGTCGGGGTTGTTGCCCTGCCACATCGACGGGTAGGCGTAGTCGAACAGCAAGACGCCGGCTAATGTGACTGCGACGCCGGCGGCGGCGATGGCTCGCTCACGTCGGGACATCGGCGCGACGGCGAAGATTCCCGTGAACGCTGCTGGTAGGCCGACTCCGGCGAGCAATGCGCCGACGCCCCAGCGTTCCCAGGCGACGGTGATGCCGAACAGCTCGCCGACGGTGCTGGAGACGCCGACGACTCCGCCTGCGAAGACGAGGAAGCCTCCTGCGGCGACGAGGGCGTAGCCTGCGAGCAGGCGTTCCCTGCTCTCGCGGCTGCCGACCCGGCGGTCGTACGCCTCGTCGAGGCTCTGCATGTCCGGAGTTTCCGGCGTCGGCTGCAAGAAGCTTTCCCCCGTTGTCTGACCGGTGTATGACGTCTGTTCCCTGCTCTCGCTCGGCGGGCTCCGGATTCGACTTCAGACACATTCGCTTCAGACACATTCGAGTATATGGCCCCTCCGTCTATACGTCGAAGTCGGTCGAAGGGATTTTTGGCGGAGGCGGTCGATAGACTTCCGTGATGCTGGACGCCTGGCTCTCGGTCGTCGACCGCGTCGACGTCACCTGGTTCCTCGTCTCCGCCGCCTGCTTCGTATCTGGGTACGTCGCCGCGTACCCGGTGGCGAGATTCGACGTCGAAGTCCTGACGTGGTATCCGCTGTGGGTGTGGAGGAAGGTGAAGGAAGCCATCGACCCCGACGACCCCTGGCTGAAGCTCTTCGTCTTCCTGTTCACCTTCAACTCCGTCTCCCTGCTCGCCAACTTCCTGTCGGGGTTCCTCGTAGTCTTACCATTGGTGTTCGCCGTCTTGCTCGGGTTGAACATCGGCGTCATCGCGATGGAGGAGGCCGGCGGCTGGGGGTTGTTCGCGATGACCGCCCTGAACCCCGTAGCGTGGATCGAGTTGCCGGCGGCGTGGACGTCGCTCGCCATAGGGTTCCAGCTCGCGGAAACCCTGCTGGAGCGAGGTGTCGGAGCCGCGGCTGCGGAGTTCCCCGCTCTAGCGGAGGTCTACCTCTACGTCGTGCTTCCGCTGCTGCTGGCGGCGGCCCTGCTGGAGAGCACCCTGATCTGGGTTCTTCCTTCCGACGCCGGTACACCGCTGCCGAAGGAGACGGCGGCAGATGTAGAGGGAGACGTGGATCTCCAGCCTGCTGACGGCAAGGAAAGTAGGTGGGAGGACGACAGGTGGGAGGAGGACGAGGAAGGAGGGTTCCGGGAGTGATTACTCTCAGCCGCTGTTTCTCGGACGTCAGCCTCGGCTTTCCAGCGTGAACCCCCAGCTTCGTTCGACGCCGCCTTCCTCGAAGTCGGGTTCAGCGCCATGGTACTCCCTGAAATCTGTCTCGAACTCCAGTGCGTCGGGCGGATGCTCCGGTGCGTTCTCCTCGGGTGGATGCCGGACGGCGAGGACGAGGCTCTCGGTGTGGCTCTCGCCAGGGTCGAGCGCTGCGGTCTGGTAGTCCTCCGTCATCAGGAAGCCGTCCGGCGACGTCCAGTAGCCGAGGCCGGGGTTCCACTCGACGTCCGCGACGTCCCGGGGAAGCAGGTAGAACGCCTGGCTCGCCTTCGTCCAGAACAACGCCTGACGGCGCTCACCGTACGTGTAGGCCTCGTCGCCGTTGTTCGACAGGGTGACCTCTAGCTCCAGTGCGGAGTCGACGTAGCGGAGCCGGCTCTGCGTGAGCGAGACGTCGTGGTGGAGAGTTCGATCGTCGTCTACCTCCCTGCCTTCAACCTGGTACTCCACCGATTCGACGTCGTCTTCGTCGTCGGTGAACCTGTCTATGCATCCGGTGGAAGCGGCGGCGACGCCTACGGCGGCGGTCTGGATCAGGGTTCTGCGTTCCATGGTGGTTCTGTCCTTACCGGTTGGATATGCTCCGGCGCTACTAAGCTGTCACGTAGGCTGAAACAGCTGTTACGTAGGCTGAAACAGCTGTTTCACCGAAGGAGATGGGTGGGATTCAGCTCTCGGGTTCGAACTCCAGAGCCAGTGAGTTGATGCAGTACCGTTTCCCAGTGGGTTCGGGACCGTCGTCGAAGACGTGGCCGAGATGGCCTTCACATCGGCTGCAGACGACCTCGGTGCGCCGCATCCCGTGGCTGGTGTCGACGCGTGTCTCGACGCTGTCTTCGTCGGCGACGTCCCAGTAGCTCGGCCATCCGGTGCCGCTTTCGAACTTGTGGTCGCTGCTGAACAGCTCCTGTCCACAGCCGCGGCAGACGTAGCTGCCGTCGTCCTTGTGGTCGACGTACTCTCCGCTGAACTTCGGCTCCGTCCCAGCCTCCCTCAGGATCTCGTACGCTTGGTCGTCGAGGTTCTCCCGCCACCCCTCCTCCGTGTCAGGTAGGTCGTCGGTCATACAGGTCGTTTGGTGCCGGAAGCCTATAACGGCTGTCTACGCTCGGCGTCCTCACGAGATATTTCCACCCCCCCCCGCCCTTTAATTTCGAGTATAGCGAGCGCTGTCGTCGTTCAGGTCTCTTCGACGACGAAGACGGCTTCGCTCAGCTGCTCGCTCTTGCAGTCGGGGCACTTCGACGGCGCGACCTTGTCGTCGAAGTCGTCGAACCCGCATTCCATGCACTCCGGCGGCGCGACCAAGAGGGTCTCTTCGGTCTCCTCCAGAGACTCGGCGACGTGTTCGAGGTCGTCGTGCACCGCCTTCACGGATGCGTCGACCTCCTTCGCTATCTCCGACGGAGTTCCCTGCACACCCCTGAGGTAGTCCTTTATTCGCTGACGTCTCGTCGGCATCTACGCGTCCACACGGACGCAGAAAACGTAGTTCTTCCCCCTGGCTCGGGAACTGAAGCCTGTTCAAGCAGAGAGCACCTGGTTAGATACTGTAGTTCGGTCAGCCGGAGTTCAACGCACCGAGTTCCCGTAGACCGGGTTCCACGTCCTCCAGCAACCGTTCGGCGAGTTCACCGTCGTCGGCCTCCAGCGCTTCCGCTGCGTAATGTGCTCTGCCGTGTTCGACGGCGATGCGCGTCGCGCCTTTCTCGATGCCTCGTCTGATCTTGCCGGCGACCTCTCCCGCCTCGGGTTCTCCGTCGGCTTCCTCCATGGCTTCGAGGGCTTCGGCAAGGTGTTCGAGGCTGCCGCGGGTTCCGTCGAAGACGACGTAGCCGCCGTGTTCGAAGATCTCCATACCTCCGGAGACGTGATCGGTTCCTGTATCTGCTTCGGATAACCGCTTCCACTGGACGCGGATTCCAATGTCGGATAGCATGGGTTTCCGACGGAGACAAGTATCCCCCATGGCTCTATCCACCTGATGCGGAACAGACTGGTGGTCCTGGTGTTGCTGGCGGTCGCCGTCGTCGTCGCTGTGTCGCTCTACCCCTACGTCGAAGGACTGCCTTACCACGTCGGCATCGTCATCGCTTGCTCCACCGGCGCCGCGGCTTTCTTCGTACTGTTCTGGTTCGCCGGCAGGTACGAGGTCATCAGCTGACAGCTCCACGTTCTACTTACTTCGGTCTCTATAGAAAACCCGTCTTAACCCGATAGCGAACGCTTTTACTCCTCGACCAATAAAATCCAGATGGATACATCCGTATGGCAGAGCCCGAGGGTCGAAACAGCAGAAGATGAACGGTTGCTCCACCTGGTTCGACGATGGTGAACGGGGGCTCATCCGCCGCAGCCCTGTGATATCTGTCGAGCCATCGGTGAAACCACGTTTTCCGCTGCCATACCTCCGATGCGGTGGTCGCAGTGGATAGAGCCGCGGTCTACAAGATCTCGGGAGGCGTGGGAGCCGTCGCAGTCGCGGCCGTAGCCCTCCACTACACCGGTCAGCTCGACCATCTCCTGCGGTTGTTCGGCGACCCTCAGTATCTGGTGGCGACGGCTGAAGGCTACCAGGAGCTAGGGGTGTTCGTGCTCCTGGGGGCGCAGCTACTGAACATCGTCTTCGCCCCCATCCCAGGGCAGGCGATAGGCGTCGCCTACGGCATCCTCTACGGCGTCTACTGGGGGACGTTCTTCGGGATGATAGGAACCACCGTCGGCACCGCCATCGCCGTCGTCGTCGCGAAGATCTACGGCCGGCCCATAGTGGTCTCCATCATCGGCGAACAGCGGTTCCGGAAGTACGAGGAGATAACGGAGAGCGCCGACGTCTGGCCGTTCGTCATCCTCATCGTCCTCCCCGTCATCCCCGACGACGCCATCGCCTACCTCGCCGGCTTGACCACCATACGAACCCGACGCCTCGTCATCTGGCTGTCCATCGCGCGTTTCCCTGGAATGCTCTCCCTCACCTGGTTCGGAGGCGGAGTCGCCGCCGGAGACTGGGTACTGCTCGCTGCTCTCACCGCGGTCATCACCGTCGTCTCCATCTGGGTCGTCTGGAAACGCGAATGGATAATGGACACCCTCGGCGACTCCGACGGACAGGCCGCAGAAGCGGAGTAATCGGCTGAGTTTCGAGCATACGCTGGACTCGCGGTGAGTGAAGCGAACCGCGTCAGCTGAGTTCCTTAGCTCGGGGGCGCTCATCGTCAAAGCAATGCTGGCTACTATTCTCTCCTGCTATGCTGTGCTCGGCACGAGCGTTAGAGTGCCGAGGTAGTTTTTCCCCAAGTTTTTACGAGGTTCACGAGAGCGAAGCTCCCGTTAGCAAACAAGATTGCAGAGCAATCTGGTGTGAGTCGTTCGCCGAAGGCGAACCCGACGAAGTAAAAAGTGGATGCGCGAGGAGTTGAATAACAGGAGCCTCCCGTCAAACCGTATCTTGTTACTGTAGCCGTAGCAAATTAGATACCGGCTCTGTTTTCTTTCGGATTGGTCAAAACTCCGTCAAGGTTGGATGACACTTCAATATCTCCCATAGCGTTGTTATTTAAAAATATGTGGCTTGGTCCGTGGTCACTCTCTCTTATATCGAATGCTCTATAACTATCTCCAACGAGGTTTCCGATAATCACATTCGCTGTGCCACCTTCGTCAATAGCTAAAGCGGATCTGTGTTCTGAATTTGCTCCAATAATATAACTGCCACGAATCAGATGTCCGTGACCTCTGGAGAGAATCCCCCTCTCCCGTATTACTGTGTGCAGTCATGTCTATGTGATTATTTCGTATTACATAACTATAACTACCTGTATCATCTAAATCTATTGCTTCACCACCCAACACCTCTTCGAAATAACAGTCCTTGATACGCATATATTTTCCTCCGACCGGATCAAGTAACTCTGAATTTGCATCTCCAGGGGTCCCTCATACTGATGAGCACTGAGATTCCCACTAAATAAGAGATTCCTGAATTCAATATTGTTTGAATTATCTGACAAAAATATAGATGTGGCTGGGTTTTCCTCCAGGTTTTCAGGTGCATGTAGTAGCCTAGATTGTTTTCCCTCTCCGTAGATGGTTGTATTGTCAAATACTTCTACCTTTTTTATTAAATATTCGCCGGGTGGTATGTAGACTGCACCTCCTCCTCCTCCTCCTCCTCCTCCTCCTCCTCCTCCTCCTTCTGCTTCTGCTTCTTTCATGGCCTCCTGAAAGGCCTCTGTCACATCTTCTTCCCCTGACCCCTCTACCCCAAAATCCCGTTGAATATCTAAGATCTTGTACTCCCCTGGCGGGGGGACTTCATTATTTTTATCCGAGGGTATATTTACTTCCGTACTCTCCCCTACTTCAAAACGTTCTCTGGTATAATTCTCTTCTCGGCGCTCTACGATCGGTGTCTGTCGTGGTTCCTCTTGTTGACCGGCTAACAGTCCTGTGATACCCGCACCAGCAATGGCTCCGAAGCTTGATGCCAAACTCAGCTCCAAGAATTTTTCTCCGCTCCATATTTGGTATCTTTTATACACATATTTCAAATTAATAAGGTTATTGGAAGATCGTAGTTGTCATGTCCCGGTCGCCTCCGAGGCACGTTCGGCGCGCCTCCAACCCGCCGGAAACTTCTTACCGAACGAACGACGTTAGTAACCTCCGTACCCCTACCTTCGCTTACGTGGGTGGAGGTAATAAGCCTTTCCATGCGTTGGCAAAGGTTAAGTCGGTCTGGTGCGTATCCGACGGTAATGAGAGACACCAACTTCAAACAGGACTCAGACACCGGACTGATAGAACGTTCATATGACGACGATGACTTTCTCGAAGCCGTCAGTGAGAACGAACCGGCAACGACGAAGGAAGTCATGGACGCAGTCGGATGTTCACGGAAGGGGGCACTCTACCGTCTGCGTAACCTCGAAGACGAAGCCATGTTAAAGAGCAAGGAAGCCGGTACGTCACTCGTCTGGATGGTGAAAGCATGAGCACCGAAGCCGAAGTCCGACGCAAGATTACGCTCACGCAGGACGACGAGACCGACTGGTGGACCGCCGTAGACGAAGAGACCGGCGTAGCGTCACAGGGGGAGACACGCCACGAAGCCCTCGAAAACCTTGACGAAGCCGTGGAACTCACGCAAGAGGTCGAAGAGGAGATGGAAGACGCGCCGGAGCCGTCGGTGCCGTGGTTCGACAACGACGAGTAAAAAGGTTGCAAGAGTGGTTACACGCGACTTCTCCGGTGAGGACGTAGTAAAGGTCTTAGTCAACGTCGGTGACTTCGAGAGAGCACGACAACGAGGAAGCCACGTTATCCTGAAATACCAGCACCCTGAGACAGGTGAGAAGCGTACTGTCTCGGTGCCACAGCACGACCGCGTCAACACAGGTACGCTTCGGAATATAGCCGAACAAGCCGGAGCGCGTGACTTCGACGCGTTCTGTCGGTGGATAGACCGCAACAGGTAGCACACCGCGCCGGTTCGACGCTCTTTCTTACCTAACACTCGGTCGAGGAGAGCCGTCCGTCTGTTTGGTAAGACTGTCTCGTCCGGTGCGCCGTGGAAGCGGGTACCTCCGACGAAAGACTGATAACTGACACCGGCGTAACTCTACTCACAGAACGTCGGTTTATATACCCCAAGTCCAAGACGTTAGTGGGCCCTTTTTATGTTTGCGAGGGAGGGGATTTGAACCCCTGGACCCCTGCGGGAGCGGATCTTAAGTCCGCCGCATTTGGCCAGGCTCTGCAACCCTCGCTCGTCTCTCCCTACGTGCTGTGATGGGTTTAGTGATTCCGGTAGACGTAGAAGCTATGGTGTCCGTGGTGGCTCTGTCGGAAGCCGTGGTTGTCTTTCGCTCTTTATATGATGTTGGCGACCATGGCGATAGGCCACAGCACCATCATCAGTACGCCGAACAGGACGAAGAGCTTCCACGCCGTTAGGTCGGCGAAGAAGCCCTCGTCCTTGTCCTCTTTCGCGTGGTTGATGGTCGAGTTACCCATATACAGGGGTAACGCGTCCTACGAATTAACTCTTGTCCTCCGGAAGCGCCCTGCTGGCCAGGTGACGTCTCCACCGGATTCAGGCCAGTAGCTGCTCCAGCAACGCTTTCTGCGCGTGCAGGCGGTTCTCCGCCTGCCGCCAGACGACGCTGTGGCCGCCGTCGACGACGTCGTCGGTGACCTCTTTCCCCCTGTGTGCGGGGAGACAGTGCATGAAGACGTGGCTGTCGGCGGCGTGACTCAGGAGGTCGGTGTTCGCCTGATAGGGATGGAAATCCTCCTCGCTTTTGCCGTCCTCCCCCATGCTCACCCATGTGTCGGTGTAGACGGCGTCGGCGTCGTACACCGCGGCTTCGGCGTCCTCAGTCAGCTCTATCCCTCCACCACCGTCTTCGTCCGCGAGCTTGCGGCTGCGTTCCACGACGTCGCTGTCGGGCATATGCTCTGGAGGCGTGGCGACGGTGACGTCGACGCCGAACCGCGGGAGGGCGTGCAGGAGGCTGTGGCAGACGTTGTTGCCGTCGCCGAGCCATGTGAAGTTCAGGCCCTCAAGGACGTCGAAGGATTCCAGAAGGGTGTAGGTGTCGGCGAGCGCCTGACAGGGATGGTTGAAGTCCGACAGCCCGTTGACGACGGGTACGCCGGCGTGTTCCGCGAGCGCTTCGACGTCGTCGTAGCTGTAGACACGCGCCATCAGGCCGTCTACGTACCCCGAAAGCGACCGGGCGGTGTCGCCGACGGTCTCACCTCGCCCGAGCTGTATGTCGTCCTGGCTGAGGAAGACGGCGTGTCCATCGAGCTGCGTCATCCCGACCTCGAACGACACCCGGGTGCGCGTCGAACGTTTCTGGAATATCATCCCCAGCGACCGCTGCGACAGGGTGTCTCGGAACGGCGTCTGCTTCATCTCCGCAGTAGCGTCCAGTAGCCCCTGTAGCTCGTCGAGAGACACGGTGTCGAGCCTTAGGAAGTCCTCACCCGAGTACTCCGTCATATCACTCGTTCGGAAGCCCCGATTAAATCCCCTTCGGTCGATATACACGGTCGCTCACCGTGTCTCCGCCTCGCTGGCAGCAGGTGGGACAGGATGGTTGGACAACCCTTTTGGTCGCCGGAGGCGAAGTCTCTTGCATGACAGAGGAATCCACCGCCGAGGACACTGGAGAGGACGGAGACAGCTCCATCGAGGACGAGATCCTCGAGGAGCTGGAGAGCGTGCACGACCCCGAGATACCCGTGAACATCGTAGACCTCGGGTTGATCTACGAGGTGGATATAGACGACGAAGGCAACGTAGACATCGAGATGACTTTGACGTCGATGGGTTGTCCGACGGCGGACGCCATCGTCCGAGAGGTCGAGCTGACTGCGGGGCAGGTCGACGACGTAAGGGACGTCGACGTCGAGCTCGTCTGGCAGCCGCCGTGGAGTCCGGAGAAGGTCAGCGAGGAAGGTCAGGCTACGTTGTCGGCGATGGGTATCAACGTATAGAGCCGCTGGATGCCGCTAGAGCTCTCGGAAGACGTACATCTCGCTTTAGAGTGGACGTGCTTCCAGCGGCTGCAGAACCCAGGTGAAGTGCTACATCAGCTGAAGTCGGAGGCGGGAGAGCTAGGTCTCGTCGGCGAGGTGGAACCCCACCGGGTGAACGACGTCGGCCGCCGGTATGACGTCCACGTCGACTTCTACAGCGTTCCACCGGGCGTGGTGTCGGGGTTGGAGCGCGCTAACAAGGACGGTCATCCGGAGGACACGCGTTACGTCTTCGTCGGAAGCGGTCGTCGTGACGAGGTCGCGGCGGAGAAGACCGGCTGGAGCTTCCGGGAGTTCGACGATGTCGCCGCCGAACGTGGATGGAGGCTGAGGTGAAACCCGATCACGTCGACGGATTCTGCGACGTCGGCGGCTGCAATGAGCTGGCTGTGCAGCCGCTTCGTGACGAGGACGAAGAAATCTATCTCGAGGTCTGCGGGGAGCACGCGGAGGAGCTGTCGGAGGGGTTCCAGAGCAGCTACAGAGAGGTCGAGGCCGACAGCCCGCACCGTGGGCCGCCGAAGCAGCGGGAGAGCCATCACTGCGGCGGCACCCTCCGGGTCTACAGCGTCGAAGACGGAGAGTACCGCGTCTGCAGCGGCTGCGGGTACGCCCTGTTGATAGAGGACGGGGAGGGCGATGGGTTCAGCGTCAGGACGGCCTGAGCTCTTCGGCGGCTACTTCCCTTCAGCTCTCGCCGCTAACGCGAAAGCCGTCAGCGCTAACAGTGCGGCTACGGCTGTGAACCCGGGCAGGCCTTCGTCCTCGAGTTCATCGTTATCGTCGTCCTCTTCCTCGGGTGAGACGTCGACGAACGCGAGGGTCGTGGACTCAACCGGTTCGTCGATGGAGGCGGAGCCGGTGAATCCGTCGCCTTCGAGGTCTACGTCTTCGGTACTCCACTCGCCGTCACGCTGGAGGTGTACCTCTGCCTCGCTCTCGGAGCTGAAGGAAACCGTCAGGCGGGAGACGTTCTCTCCTTCGAGATTGACTTCGGCGACCCTGAGGCTGCGGTCGGGTCCGACAGCTGTGTCGCGGTCTTCGAAGTCGACCTGCACCGTGGTGTCTAGGGTGGAGTGGACGGTAACGTCTTCGACGGTGACGCCGCCTACGGTGGTCCCGACCTCGACGACGCCGGGTTCGTCAGGCGTCACCTCCACGATGCCTGCAGATGCTTCGGGGCTCTGGACGGTGACCGTCTCGGTGAAGGACGCGGTCCGACTCTGTCCGAAGACGCTGAAGGTGAAGGTGAAGCCGACCTCGTGCTCGCCGGCGGAGTCGAAGGCATGAGTGAACTCCTCGTGGAGTTCGACACCGTCGTACATCTCCATCGAGTAGCTTCGTTCGTCGACGACCTCTCCGTCGACGGTGAACTCGACGTCCGCGTTCACTTCCGTCTCGACGGTGGGATCGTGGACGGTTCCGGTGAAGGTGAGCGTGGTCTCTTCGCCTGCGACTACGGGTTCCTCGAACTCGATGGAGTGATCTATGTCCTGTGCTGCGGCGGACGACGAGGCAGCCGCGAGGGTCAAGGTGACGGCGACGGCGGCCAGCAGAAGCTTTCTCCCTTTCATCTCCCCTGAGCTACGGAGCCCCTCTGTTTAGCTCTAACGGGCGGATGGACGGTTCACGTGGTCTATATACGCTGACGGTAGCGGAGAGGGAACTGGAGAGAGGCGGGAAAGACCCCCCCCCCCCGAGCGGTAGCGGTACGGAACCCTCACGGGAAGTTTTAAATTATAGTAGACAGACGCTTCTTTGTGGAACGGAGAGCTTTCCTCGGATGCGCCGGTGCCACGGCATCCACCGGATGTCTCACGGTGCTCGAGAGCCACAGCGAGCAGCTCGGTTACGGTGAGCGTTACCGCAGACCCGACGGCGTAGAACTCATGGTGAACGAACCATACGCCATCGACTCCATCGACTTCGGAATGGAGACCTTCACACCCGAAGAAGGCAACGTCTTCGTGGTCGCCCCCGTAACCGTGGTCAACGACACCGAGGACCCTATCACTCCACCTGGACTCGACGACTACACCGCAGAGGAGGACCGTTCCCCTCCTTTCTCGAGAGGTACGATGTCGATGGAGGACAGCTACCGCACCACGTCTATACAGCCAGGGGAGTCACGTCGGGGGAACGTGGTCTTCGAGCTAGAAGGTGGTATTCGGGCGCCCTCAACCCCCGTCCATTACGAGCACACGATGTGGCGGTGGAGCGCGACCTGGAGCGCCGACGCCTGATATACGCCCGACCAGCCACCTTCAGTCGTCTGTGTACTGCCAGCCGACGTTCTCCGCGGCTTCCTCGCGGCTCATGTACTCCCAGCCCTGTTTCTCCGCCATCACCTCGTCACGCCGGCTGCTGCCGACGTAGATGTACCGGTCGGCGTCGATACCCATCTCCTCACGCGCACGCCTGAGGGTCTCCAGCTTCCCGTTCTTCGGCCCGGGGAAGAAGTCCACGTGTATCTCGCGTTTCGTGCAGAAGCCGTTGACGACGTGCTGGGGTTTCTCGCTGACGACGCCCACCCACTCCGCCCAGGCTTCAACGTCGCCGAAGCTCTCGACGGGGTCCTCTAGCTTCGACAGCACGCCCTCGAACTCGAGGGCGACGCAGACCCTGGGCAGGTCGTCGTCTTCCTCCGGCATATCTGGAGGTCGTTGGTCGGCGCCGCCCTTCCTCTTTCCGGAAAACGTATGCCCTCGGGGGGTGGCATATACCGTAACCAGATGACGGACGCCAGCGACGGCGACGACGAGGAGGTCGGCCCCGACGCGGGAGCCGCTGGGTTCGACGAGATAGAGGTTTCTTCAGACCACGGCGACGAAGAAGCCGGCTCCGCGGCCGAAGACGAAGGCTCCGACGAGGGCGTCGACGGCGAAGACGGAGGGGGAGAAGAGGGAGACGGCGAGCCGGCGGTCGGCGACGTAGAGGTCGTTGACTCCGAAGGCGGCCGCCGCGAAGGAGATGAGGAGGGCGTCGTCCACGTCGTCGGCACCGCTCACGTCAGCGAGAAAAGCGTGGAGGACGTCGAACGCGCCATCGACGAACACGACCCCGACGTAGTCGCCGTCGAGCTCGACGAGAAACGGTTCAAGTCCATCAAAGGCGACACCCCCGACGACCTCAGCCCCCAGGACCTCCTCGAAGGCAACAAACCGTTCGAGCTGCTGATCTACTGGCTGCTCAGCTACCTGCAGACGAAGCTCGGCGACAGGTTCGGCATCGAACCCGGCGCCGACATGTTAGCGGCGATTAGCGCGGCGGAGGAGCGCGGGAAACCCATCGCGCTCGTCGACCGCGACATCAACGTCACCGTCGCCCGCCTCTGGAGCAAGATGTCGTTCCTGGAGAAGCTGAAGTTCGTCGGCGGCCTGATAGCGGGTATCGCGGGACTGGGGATGCAGAAGGAAGGCGAGGACGCCATCGATGTCGACGAGATGATGGAGGGTGACATGGTGGAGATACTCATCGAGGAGTTCCGGGAGTTCAGCCCCCGCGGCGCCGAAGCCCTCATCGACGAACGCGACGCTTACATCGCCGCCAACCTCGTCGCATTACGCGAGCAGGGATACAGCGTCGTCGCCGTCGTCGGCGCCGGCCACCGCGCAGGCATCCAGAGGTACCTCGACGCACCCGACACTATACCCGACATCGAACCCCTTGAGTCGTCGGGCGGCGGCCGCCGGTTCAGCCTATTCAAGCTCGTGGGGTACGCCGTCAGCGCGTTCATCATCGGGATGTTCGTCCTCCTCATCATGGCGGGCGCCGACAACCGGTTCCTCGCGGAGCTGTTCCTCTACTGGTTCATCATCAACGGCGCGTTCGCCTTCACCGGGGCCCTCCTCGCAGGAGGCCACATCTACAGCGCCACCACCGGCGGCTTAGTCGCCTGGATGACA
Source organism: Euryarchaeota archaeon Ods02 (assembly GCA_028751075.1). Classification (GTDB taxonomy): domain Archaea; phylum Halobacteriota; class Halobacteria; order Halobacteriales; family Halorutilaceae; genus JAQZDA01. Next base: position 29,969 of record JAQZDA010000024.1, read on the forward strand.
TCCATCAACCCCGCGCTCGCACCAGGCTGGTTCGCCGGATACGTCGAGCTACGGTACCGAGACGTCTCCGTCAAGGACATCGACGAGATCAACGAGATACTCGGCGACGTAGAAGCCTCCACCAGGGAGCTCCTCGGCAGGATGAACAAGATACCGACGTTCAAGCTCCTGCTCGTCGTCGCGTTCACCAACCTCGGCAGCGTCGTCGCCACCGGCCTGTTCATCTTCGTAGTGCTCCCGATAGTCGGCGCCGACGTCAACATGACGGAGCTGCTGCGCGAGGGCCTCTACAACAGCTGGCGGGAGCTGACGGGGCTCGCACGTAGCCTGCTTCCGATATAGAGACACCGAGCCAGGTAGAACGAGCTACTACGTCCGGCGGTCGGCGTTCCTCTTCCTCAGAAAGCTTGCTGCAGCCGTGAGTCCGACGGCGGCGAACGCGGCGACGCCTGCCGCGGCGACCTCGGGGGCGTCGTCGACAGCGTGCCTCGGGTTTCGCGCCGGATGCTTGTCGACGTGGAGGGTGTATCTGTCGGTATACACCCGGAGATGTAGCTCGCGGCCGTCGCCTTCCTTCAGCGTGGAGGCGGGCATCCGGTAGTCCGCGCTCTGTCCCTTCCGTCTGCCGAGCCGCGACCTGTGGAAACCCGACTCCGTGGGTTCGTCGACGGCCTCCGGAGGCAGAGTGATCTTGTCTCCGTGTTCGAGGTGTTCGAGCGCGTAGTCAGATACCCTCTGCAGCGTGTCGAGGCTGCCGCCGCAGCCGCAGCTCGCCGGCTCCAGCGAGGCGTCGTCGCCGCAGGAGGGACACCGTAGAGTCTCCGATACTGCCTCGGGTTCGCTCATGCCTCTAGGTTGGGTGGACGTGGGTATATGTCTTCTGAGCGTTGCGGTGGATTCACGGTGAAGGAGTTCAGCGGAGGGTTTCGGACGGTCTTGAACTGTGTGAACGGCGGTGAAGGACGCCCGGAGGCTCCATGAAACGGTCTATAGAGAGAACTCTCGGTACAAGTCGGGTGGCGGCGGCAGGAACCGGTGTTTTTCGGGTTCCGGGAACCACCATCCGTGTATTACACGCGCGCACCCGTAGGTTAGGATGTCATGTTAGACAGGGTACTGGTTCCGACGGACGGCAGCGAGCGCTCCCGCGCCGCGGTCGACCGCGCAGTCGAGCTCGCGCGGGAGGTCGACGCCGAGGTCACGGTGCTGTCTGTGATGGAGGAAGCGGCGGTGGAGGCGGAGGCGTACGGCGGGGTGCCGGCGGAGGAGGGTTCGGCGCGCGCCCGCGCCGAGGACGCGGCGGTGGAGATGGCCGAGCATGCGGCCGCCGCGGACGTCGACGCCGACCCCGTGTTGAAGGCGGGAGACCCCGCCGAGACCATCGTGGATTACGCAGACAGCGGCGGCTTCGACGTCGTCGTCATGGGTACGCGCGGGCTCGGCGGCGTCGAACGGATGCTGCTGGGGAGCGTCACCGACGAGGTCGTGCGGACGTCGCGCGCACCCGTACTCACGGTGCGTTCGTAGGCGGTGAACCGGCCGGACGACGGGGGGTTCCCCGGTCGACCGCGGCTATCCTGCGGTCGCTCGTGGGTTCGCCGCCGCGGTCGGGGTTCTGGACGACTGTCCAGAGGGCGGCGGTGGTTCGATGGATGACGTTCACGACCTGCGGCGGGGGACAGGATTCAGTCGTTTCCAGCGGGGGTTTCCGATGAAGCTGCAAACGGTGTGAACCCCTGTCACGCCCCGTGGTTTTCGCTAGGTTTAAGGCCATCTTCACCCTACGACGTGTTGCGACACACGGGCCGGACGTGGTCCGCGTGGAGTGGCCGTCGACGCGGTGTCGACGGCGGGCATGGACGAGGAATCCGTTGCCTTTATCTCTACGCGGACGTAAGGTTCAGGTCCGGAAGATGAGGATTCGAGGGCTCACGGTCCGCCGTGAGTTCGGATCTGATGGAAGTTGTGACGGTTCGGTGAAATCCGACGGACGGAGTTCATCGAATCCCGCCAATTAGCAACAGCCTGCCGTTTCGGCAGGCTATATTCCGGTTGATCCTGCCGGAGGCCATTGCTATTGGGATCCGATTAAGCCATGCGAGTCGAGGGTGTAAACCCGGCGAACTGCTCAGTGACACGTGGCCAAACTACCCTGTGGAGGAAGATAACCTCGGGAAACTGAGGATAATATTCCATAGGTGCCTATGACTGGGATGTCTTGGCACCGAAACGTTCCGACGCCACAGGACGTGGCTGCGGCCGATTAGGTAGACGGTGGGGTAACGGCCCACCGTGCCCGTAATCGGTATGGGTTGTGAGAGCAAGAGCCCAGAGATGGACTCTGAGACACGAGTCCAGGCCCTACGGGGCGCAGCAGGCGCGAAACCTTTACACTGCACGAGAGTGTGATAAGGGGATCCCAAGTGCCCGCGCCTAGCGTGGGCTTTTCTGAACCGTAAAATGGTTCAGGAATAAGGGCTGGGCAAGACCGGTGCCAGCCGCCGCGGTAACACCGGCAGCTCTAGTGATGGCCAATATTATTGGGCCTAAAGCGTCCGTAGCTCGCCGAACAAGTCCGTCGGGAAATCCGCCCGCTCAACGGGTG
>JAQZDA010000013.1 GCA_028751075.1 Euryarchaeota archaeon Ods02
CGGGCCGCGTTCACCACCGGCCCGATGCACCCGCTGGCGGCCGAGCTGGAACTCGCGCGTGCCTATCTCGCGATCGAGCAAACGCGGTTTGGGGAGCGGCTGCAGGTGGAGTGGGATACTGGGGCGGTGGAGGACGTGGAAATCGAGGTGCCGACGCTGGTGCTGCAGCCGCTGTCGAGCGCTGCGTAGCTTATGGCGTGGCTGCCGCTCACGAGCACCTGGCCGTCGCCTGAGCCCGTGGCTTCGGGGATCCTGATGTCGTGGTCTACGTCGAACTCCTCGTGAATGTGGTCGTGGGTGTAGTGGAGTATGTCTATGTTGTTCTGCAGGATGTCGCCGTCCATGCTGTCCGACATCACGTCTTCGATGGCCTCGAGGGGGATGTCGGCGAGCGCGCAGACTGCTCCGACGCCGGCGGTGTTCCGCATGACCTCGCGGCCTTGTTCCTTCGCTATCTCCCGTAGGTTCACGGGGTAGACGTGCCAGTTGTTCTCTTCGACGCGTTCCTCGAAGTTAGGTATGTCTTCTGCGTCGATGACGCCGCTGTCGTAGACTATGACGCCGCCTTCCGCGAGCTCGTCGAGGTTCTCCGTCAGGGGTTTTATCTCCTCGTTGTCGTAGATAGCGTCTTCGTCGGGGGCGCGGCCGAAGCTGTCGCCGAGCGACAGAAGGACGTTGTACTCGTCGGCACGGGCTTTGATGTCGTCGTCAGAAGCCCGGACTTCGAAGTACGTGTGTCCACCGCGGATACGTGAGGGATAATGTCGGTGGGTGGTGACGTTGAGCCCTGACCTCATCAACGCCTTCGTGAAGTTCGTGCCCGTCGAGTCGATGCCGTCACCTGATCCGCCGGCGACGCGCCATACGAGCTCGTCGTCTGTCATGTAGCCTGAGTCACCTTAGCCTGATAGTTCGGGCTACCTGCAAGTAAATTCTTTGTTTAACCGTACGACGCCGCCGAAAGACGTATACACAGACGCGAAACAGCTAAGACGGTAGAGAGCATCGGCAGCCGGCATCTCAACTGCCGCCGAGGGTCAAGCAGGCTACGTAGAGATGGAGCTACACATCAGGTCGCATGCCCGGGGTCCAGTCGACAGCGGAAGGAGTTAACTGTCCGTCGAACCTCGATACGAGCTGATGTACGGGGAACTCGTCGAAAGAATTAGAAAGATTTCCGCGGTCGACGACGCGTCAGGTGTCCTGCAGTGGGATCAGGAGGTGATGATGCCGGAGGAGGGTACTCCGGCGCGGGCTCGTCAGCTTTCGGCGCTGTCGAGCGTCAGCCACGACCTCCTGACGGCGGACGAGACCGGTAGACTGCTCGACGAAGCCGAGAAGCAAGAGCTAGATGGAGAGCAGGAGGCGGTGGTTCGAGAGATAGGACGCAGGTACAGGCGCGCGGACCGCGTACCCAACGAGCTCGTGGAGGAGATAAGCCAGCGGACGTCGGAAGCACACCCTGTCTGGCGGAAGGCGAAGGAAGCCGCTGACTTCGAGGAGTTCGCTCCGGTTCTCGAGGACCTCGTCGAGCTGAAACGTGAGTACGCAAAGTACGTCGACCCCGACAGGCCGGCGTACGAGGTCCTTTTCGAGGACTACGAACCCTACCTCGGCCTCGATAAAGCGGAGGAGACTCTGGAGACGCTGAAGGACGAGCTGGTGCCGTTGATCGAGGACGTCGCCGAAAGCAGCTTCGAACCCCGGGACCCCTTCGAAGGCAGGTGTTTCACGGAGGAGGTGCAGGAGGAGCTCGTCCGTGGGGCTCTCGACGACCTCGGCTACCCGTGGAGCCGCGGCAGGCTCGACCCCGCGCCGCATCCGTTCTCGACGGGCAACCAGTTCGACGCCCGCGTGACGACGCGTTACGGCGACGACCCGCTGGACGCGTTCACCAGCACGGTGCACGAGTTCGGACACGCGCTCTACACTCTCGGCTTGCCGCAGGAGGACTACGGTACTCCGTTAGGCAGCAGCCGCGACCTCAGCGTGCACGAGAGCCAGAGCCGACTCTGGGAGAACCACGTCGCCCGTTCGCGGGAGTTCTGGCGGTACTTCACCCCGAAAGCCAGCGACGTCCTCGACGTTGACCTGGAGCCAGATGTGGTCTACCGCCACCTCAACCGAGTCTACGACGACAACCCCATCCGAGTCGAAGCCGACGAGCTCACCTACCACATGCACATCGTCGTCAGATTCGAGGTAGAGCAGGAACTCGTATCCGGCGACCTCGACGTCCGTGAGGTCCCGCAGCGGTGGAACGACCTCTACGAGGAGTACCTCGGGCTGCGGCCGGAGGAGGACGCCAGAGGTTGTCTGCAGGACATCCACTGGAGCCATGGGTCCTTCGGTTACTTCCCCACGTACTCCCTGGGTAGCGTGCTGGCGGCGCAGCTCTACGACGCCGCAGCGGAGGAGCTACCGCTGGAGAACCAGGTTGAGGAAGGGGAGTTCGAGCCGCTAACTGACTGGCTGCGGGAGAACGTCCACAGCCATGGACAGCGTTTCACGACGGACGAGCTCGTCAGGGAGGCTACGGGTGAGGAGTTCTCGGCGGACGCGTTCGTGGAGTACGTGGAGGAGAAGTACAGTGAGCTCTACGGAATCTGATCGGATTCCAGGGAAGTCAGGTCTTCGTTCTAGTTCCTAGACCGCCGGCGCGTCGCCCATGTCTTCGTCTAGCTGGAGGTACGCGTGAACTAGACCGCCTATGACGATCAGGGAGCCGTACGCGGAGAACGCCACCCCGATCAGCTCGCCGACGGCGGGGCTTCCGAAGCCGAGCGCGGCCGACGCGATTGCCCCGACTATGCCGAGCACTATGAAGACCACGACGAGTCCGACGCCGAACAGGAAGATGTCGAACCTGTGGCCCGAGGTTAGTCCCCAGCTCTGCTGGAGTCCTTCGACGAAGCTGACGTCCTTCAGCGCGATTATCGTGAGGTAGAACGCCAGCGACACCGCTAGGAAGATACCAGGTACTATCAGGAGGATCAGGCCTATGACGACCAGTATGCTGAAGACTATGCTTCCTACGAAGCCGTGGAGCGTGGTCTTCAGTATGTTCCTCTGGTAGTTCTCCTCGGGGATGGACTCACCTCCTTCCTGGACGAATGTCCTGTATCCCACGACGAAGACACCGATGGTCACGATCGACGCCACCAGGCCGAGTATCCAGGCCAGGCTGCTAGGTATAGGCAGCGCGAGAGGCGCCGCCATCTGGGTGAAGAAGTCGAACTCGCCGGGCACTTGATCCTGCATCACCGTCTCCATCATCCCAGCCGCCGCAGTCTGCGACATCACCTCATCAACCACCATCACCAGCCAAAGTGCAGCAAGCACCATCAGTCCGTCCTTCTCGAGCGGTCTTTTGATCCCGTACTTTATCGCGGAACCAATTTCCAATGACATTACAGACAGGTAATAGCCAGATGTACGCATAAATATTTCCGTCGCCATCGTTCAGGAAAGATTTAGAGTTCGGGGAATTCAACACAAGGAGAAGTACGAGGTAGAGCGATCCGTTCTCCAGGTGTCGAAGGAGTTTAACACGCCAGACACCAACCACACAGTCATGTCGGAACGCAGGGTGGCGGTCGTAGGCGGAGGCATAACCGGTCTCGCCCTAGCTCACTACCTGGATGGCTACGACGTCGAGTACACCCTGTTCGAGAGCGACGAACGGCCTGGCGGAGTGATGCAGTCGAGAGAGGTGGACGGCAAAGTAGTCGACCTGGGGCCACAGCGTACGCGGTTGAGTCCGATGGTGGAGAACCTCGTCGGTGACGTAGGGCTCGAGAGCTCCGTTTCGACGGCTTCAGATGACCTCCCTCTCCACATCTACCACGATGGAGAGCTCCGGCTCGCACCCACGAGCTTGAAGGATGGACTCCGTACGAATCTGCTGTCCTGGAGGACCAAGATACGGATGACAGTGGAGCCTTGGAAGTCCTTAACCGGTGAGGAGCCGGAGACAGCCGAGGAGTTCATCAGACACAGGTTCGGTGACGAAGCCTACCAGCGCTTCTTAGGACCGCTCTACGGAGGCATCTACGCCAGCGACCCCGGAGACATGTCCTACGAACACTCGGTGAAGCAGATGGTTGAGACCCGGGGGATAGACGGCAGCGTACTCACGTGGGCGGCGAAGAAATCCATCACGAGGAAGCTTCACTCACATGAGACACCTCCCCCGTGTAGCTTCGACGGTGGGATGGGGGCGTTGCCAGAGGCGGTCGCCGAAGAACACGGTGAGAACGTCTACCTCGGGGAAGCCGTGGAGAACCTCACCGGAGAAGGTCGGGGCTTCACAGTAGAGACACAGGAACGCAGTGAGGAGTTCGACTTCGTAGTCCTGTCTACACCTGCTGACGCTGCAGGACGGCTTCTCGAGGAGATAGACGAGAAGACGGCGAACGCGCTCGATAACCTCCGGTACAACGACCTCGTCTCCGTCCACCTGAACTGCTCTGAGGTACCTGAATCATTGGGGTTCCAGACGTCCTTCGACGAGGAGCTCGACACACTTGGTGCGACGTTCGTGGGGTCTATGTTCGACCGCGGCGGTCAGGTGACCTCGTACCTAGGGGGTGGAAGGAACCCGGACGCCGTCCTTCGGGACGACGAGGAGCTGATGGCGACAGGCGAGAGCGATATTGAGGAGGTCGTCGGTGGTTCGGCGGAGGCGTTCCACGTCAACCGGGTTCGGATGCCGTCGTACGACGGTAGCTGGACGGATCTCTCTAAGGTGGATCCGCCAGAGGGCATCTACCTCACGGGTAACTACCTGTCGAGGGCGGGTGTGCCGGGTCGTCTCAGGGAGGCTAGTTCGACAGCGGAGGCGTTAGCGGAAGCGGTTTCCGCGGAAGAGTAGGTGGGTTCGACGGCGCGCTATCTCAAGAAGATTTAACCAAGGCGACCGGCAACCCGTAGCTATGACAGAGGAGAACGAAGACGGAGAGAACGAGGAGCTGAGCCCCAGGGAACGCATGGAGAAGATGATGAAGGGCGGCGAAGGCGAAGAAGGAGAAGACGAAGGTCATCCCATGGAGCGGATGATGGAGGGCGGTCCTGGAGGCGGAGGTATGGGCCCCATGGGCGGTATGATGGGTATGATGGGTGGCATGGGACCTGGGGGCCCCGGCGGGCGAGGTGGTGGAGGCGGCGGTGACGCTCAGGTCGCGAAGGAGCTTAAGCAGCTTCGGGACGAGGTCCAGGGCCTCCGGAACGCCGTCGAGCGTATAGCGGACTCCCTAGAGGAGTAGGGATGCCTGAGGCTGAAGACAGGGGGAAGGAGGCCTGATGCACCGGATCGGTATAGTGGGAGCGGGACACTGGAGCCGGAGGCTTCAGACTGGATTGAACCCCGACGTCTTCGAGGTACATAAGACCTTGGACGTCGTCTCCTTCGAGGAGAAACGCGACCTCCTGTTCGACCTCGGCGTCTCCAGAGACAGACACTACCAGATCGATAGAGGTGACCCTTTGCCTGATGATTTCTTCGAAGGGGTCGACGTGGTTCAGGTGGCTAGCCCCGTCGAGTACCACCTCAGCCAGACCAAGCAGTGTCTGGAGCAGGGTAAGTTCACGGTGACTGAGAAGAGCTACGGCAGCAGCCGCAGCGAGTTCGAGGAAGCGCTGGACTACCTCGAACGCGAGGGCTGCTGGAACAGCAGCTACCTGCATCTGCATTACCTGAAGAAGCTTCTGACGATCAAGATGCCGGAGGTACTGGAGCAGGCGGTCGAGAGGGAAGGGAAGGTTCGGCGCGTCGAAGCCACGTTCGTGGAGGAGTACAGCCGGGAGGACGCCGAACGAGGCTGGCTTTTCGAGCCATCTAACGGCGGAGTCTTCCTCGACTGGATACACCCTATAGAGGTTCTCGTGGACGCCACCGACGCGGAGTTCAATTTGGTCGACGGGAAGAGCTACCGCGTGGAACCAGAGTACTCCGAGCACGCGACCGCCGCTCACGCGGAGCTAGAGGTCGACGGCGGCGTCTACGCCGACGACGCGGAAGCCTACGTACGTGTCGGCAAAGGCTTCCCCGAGACGGAGAAGCTCCTGAGGTTCGTGTTCGACGAAGGTTCGGTGGAGTTCAGGTTCGCGGACAGCGAGACGGAGTTCGAGACCGACTACCGCGGCAGCTGGACCTGGAGGTCGCGCGGAGAGGTAGTCGACTCAGGTGAACCACGTGGGGATGTTCCGTACGAGCTTATGGCGGAGGAGCTAAGGCACGCGGTCGAACTCGGTAGTACACCGATGGACGAGGAGTATCTGAGGAAGGTGTACGAACCCGTCTGGAGCTTCAACGAGGAAGTAGGTGTCGAGTCACCGGTAGAAGACCGGAAGCATGTCGACGACTGGGTGTCGGAGACGCTGGATGCAGCGAGGGACGAGGTGGTAAGCTGATGGTGGATGAGGTAGCGGTGGTAGGCCTCGGTAAGATGGGGGCCAACGTCTGCAGACGGCTCCAGAAGAAGGACTACAGTATCGTGGGCTTCGACGTCGACGAGGACGCGGTGGAAGAAGCACCTGGGGAGTCCGCGCATTCGCTTGATGAAGTAGTCGACTCCGTTCAACCCAGACGCGTCGTCTGGATGTCCGTTCCAGCGGGTGACGCCGTCGACGAAACCCTCGACGATCTTGAGGACCTTCTGGAGGAGGACGACGTCGTCATCGACGCAGGAAACTCGGACTTCAGGAAGACCCAGAGAAGACACGAAGAGCTCGCCGAAGAAGGCATATACCTAGTCGACGCCGGCTGCAGCGGCGGCCCTCAGGGCGCGCTGGAGGGGCTGTCGATTATGGCGGGAGGAGACCCCGAAGCCGTGGAAGTCGTCGAACCTATCCTGCTGGACATGAGCGAGGAGGATGGATACGGTTACTTCGGTCCGTCGGGCGCCGGCCACTACGTGAAGATGGTGCACAACGGCGTCGAGTACGCTATGATGCAGGCTCTAGGAGAGGGGTTCGAACTCCTCGCGGAAGGAAGCTACGACGACGTGGATCTCGCGGAGGTAGCGCGAGTCTGGTCTAATGGAAGCGTCGTCGAGAGCCAACTCGTGGAGCTCTCCGAGGACGCCTTCCGCCGACACCCGGAGATGGAGGGAGTCAAGGGATACGTACCCGACAGCGGGGAAGGCCGATGGACGGTGGAGGCAGCTATCGACGAGGACGTCCCCGCGACGGGTATCGCTCACTCGTTGTTCGCGAGGTACCGCAGCCGCGTCGGAGACGAAGGAACCTTCGCAGACAAGGTCATCTCGGCTTTGCGGCACGAGTTCGGAGGGCACGAGGTAGAGAAGGATTAAGTTTCCACACTTTAACGCGATTAACTTCGGCTTAAACTAGCGTTAGCCAACCTCTAACCCATAGGTGTGTGTCTTCCTCGTTCTCCGGTTTTAGAGCCGGATACGCTCGTGCTTCTGGTATCGGACGGTAAGCCTGGCTTTACAGCGGACGAAGCTTTTTATAACCGGTCCTCTATTAGAGCTAAAAAGGGGAGTGTACCTTGAAGAAGACGAGCATAATACTGATGGTAGCGGGTATCGCGCTGATGACTGCGGGTGGCGCCGTCGAAGAGCTAGGGGAGATGCAGGCTATGGCGGTCGCAGGGGGTTTCGTGGCGACACTTGCAGGAATAATCCTCTTCATGAAGGACGCCCAGCAGCGCACTCACAAGGAAGGAGATCTCGCGACTGACCGCCGAAGCAGGGTACGAATCGTGGGTGTAGCGATAAGCCTGGCTTCGCTCGCGCTTCCTTACCTCCGAGTTCCTATTCCGGAGTCACCAGACAGCCAGATACAGAGAGAGAGCATCTCTTTCGCGGAGATAGTCTACAACCTCTCGGTCGGGTCTCCCGTGGAGGTAGAGGTTGCGATGCTGTTCTTCGCCATGATTGTGCTGGCCGGCGGGTTCATAGCGGTATTCCATCACCTGGGAGGATACCTCATACTGTTCGGAAGCATGGGAGTCGGGTTCATGCTGATGGACATGCTTCAGGCGACCCCGAGGACGCTGTTGTTCCAGGAGCTACAGCCTGGTATCTGGGTCGCGGTCCTCGGATCCATCGTGATAATAGCTTCCTCGTTCATAAGCTACGACCCCTGAACACTGATGAGAGACTGCTACCCCGGGGAAAGAGAGCACGAACCCTGTTACACCAGCTATTGGAGGTGGACAACCCGATGAAGCAGTACCTGAAGGAGGTCGGAGTGGTTCTGTTGATGGGTGGAATAGTGTCGATGACGGCTGCGGGATCCGCGGCCACGGGTTCCACGGCCCAGCTTCTGGCGCTCGCCACGGGTCTAGGAATCGTCATCGGAGGCATGGGTGCTTTGATCTGGGCTGCGCAGCTGAGGCAGCGCCGCGACTCCATCGAGAACGAGACGCCTTTCTGGATACGGATTGTCGGCGTCTTCGTCGCGCTGACCTCGATGGGACTGCCTTACGCTCGAACCCCTCTTCCCGAGGAACCAGGAGCGACGGTTGAGGCCACGAGAACTGCGGAGTCCTTCGTCGACGTTGCCTACCGCCACGGAGCAGCAGGGCTCCCGGAGGCCGAGATCGCGATCCTTTTCTTCGCAGGAGTAGTTGTGGTGGGAGCGTTCGTCGGGATATTCCACCACATCGGGGGATACGTGATAATCTTTGGAGCGATAGGTTTCTCTTTCATGCTGGTGCAGCTCCTGGGCGTAGGGATGATGGAGCTTTTCTTCGAGGAGTTCCAGCCCGGCGTCTGGATAGCGTTGTTCGGAGGTATGCTGATAGTTACGTCGTCGTTCCTGAAGTTCGAGATAGAGAACGAAGGGGATACAGGGTAGCACCGCTAAATGATCGACCGAACCAGTCAAATGCCGCGACTAATAGACACCCAGGTCGACAACACCGAGATAGTGAGAAGCGCCCACGTCAACCACTTCGGAACCGCTCACGGCGGTCAAGTCGTGAAGTGGATGGACGACACAGGCGTCATCAGCGCGATGCGTTTCTCCGGAGAACAGTGCGTGACCGCGTCGATGAACCAGATAGACTTCCGACGACCACTGAACATCGGAGACGCCGCCGTAGTACAGGCCTACGTCTACAGCGTCGGAGACACCAGCATCAACGTCCACGTACGTGTGTTCAGCGAGGACCTAACCCAGCGGGCGCGTGAACTCACCACCGAAAGCGACTTCACCTACGTCGCCGTCGACGAGGACAGCAGGCCGACCGAGGTGCCGGAGCTAGACGTCGAGACAGAGGAAGGCCGGCAGCTGCGGAGCCAGGCCAAGGTCGACTGACGAATTGGAAGCCAGCCGAAGCTTCGACGTTCCACGAAGCATTTAACCTCCCGCCGCCTTCGATTGAACCGATGGAGTTCGCAAAACGGACGCAGGAGATACGGATCAGCGGCATCCGACGAGTGTTCGAAGCCGCCGACGAAGACGCAGTCAACCTCGGCCTCGGGCAGCCGGACTTCGACACCCCCGACCACGTTAAAGAAGCAGCAGTGGATGCCCTCAGACGCGGAGACGCAGGAGGATACACCAGCAACGCCGGAATCCACGAGCTACGGCGGGAGATAGCGAGGTACGTCGAGTTCCCCGCGGACGCCGAAGAGGTGCTCGTTACCAGCGGCGCGAGCGAAGGTCTCCACGTCGCGCTGCAGGCGCACGTCGACGTAGGAGACGAGGTCGTCATACCAGACCCCGGCTTCGTCAGCTACGACGCATTGACGAAGATAGCTGACGCAGAACCCGTTCCAGTGCCGCTCCGAGACGACCTCACCCTCGACCCCGAACGGGTGAAGGAAGCGCTGTCGGACGACACCTCGGCCTTCGTCGTGAACTCGCCGGCGAACCCCACTGGCGCGGTGCAGAGCGAGGACGACGTGCGGGCGTTCGCCGAGATAGCGGACGACCACGATGTCACCCTCGTCAGCGACGAGGTATACGACCGGTACGTCTACGACGGAGAACATCACTCGCCCGCGGAGTACGGAGACAACGTAGTCACCGTGAACGCCGCCAGCAAGACCCTCGCCGCCACCGGATGGCGGCTCGGCTACGTCGTCGCCGACGAGAGACGCGTCGACGAGATGGTGAAGATCCACCAGTACTCGCAGGCTTGCGCGAACGCCGCCGCCCAGCACGCCGTCGCGGACACCCTCAACGCGGAGGAGACCGACCGCGCCGTCGAAGAGATGAAGGAGGAGTTCCAACGGCGACGCGACATCGTCGTCGACGGACTCGACGACGTCGGACTCAGCTGTCCGACTCCGTCGGGAGCGTTCTACGCTTTCCCCGAAGCCCCCGAAGGCTTCGTCGACGCCTGCCTCGAACGCGACGTCGTCGTCGTACCAGGTGACGCGTTCGGCGACTGCGGAGACGGCCACGTCAGACTGAGCTACGCGACCAGCCGCGACGACATCCGCACCGCGCTCGACGTCATGGAGGATGTCGTCGCAGAGCTACGGTAGGTGGCCGGCAGCCGACGGCAGCTATAGACACCCAAGGTTCGACGTTTTTATAGCTGCAAACCCCTCAAGGTAACCCAACAGAAGACGGGATGGACTCCCGCGTGAAAATACAATGACGAAGGTAACTGTCATCGGATGCGGCAACCTCGGCGGCGCAGTGGTGAAGGGACTCGACAGAGCCGGCGGCTACACCGTCGTAGCGTCGGACCCCGACCCCGAAGCCAGAGCATCCGTCGAAAAGTACGTCGACGACACCGTGGAGCACGCGGCCAACGCCGTAAGAGACAGCGGCGTCGTAATCCTAGCCGTCAAACCCCGACACGTCGAAGCCGTACTGCAGGAGATAGATCTAGAGCCCGATCAGATACTGGTGTCGTTCGCCGCAGCCGTACCCCTGGAGTTCCTCCGCAACCGCACGGAGGCACGCGTCGTCCGGGTGATGCCGAACCTCGCCGTCGAACACCAGGAGATGGCGGCCGCCGCCGCACCCGCAGGCGACAGCCCCGAGGTCGTCCGCGACATGCTCTCGGACCTCGGCCGTTTCGCCGAGATAGACGAAGACGAGATGGACGTCGCCACCGCCGTCAACGGCAGCGGGCCAGCGTTCGTCTTCTACGCCATGAAAGCGATGCGAGACAGCGGAGTCGAAGGCGGACTGTCGGAGGAGGACGCCGAAACTCTGGTGGCGCAGACGTTCAAGGGAGCCGCGGAGATAGCCGCGGAAGCCGACCGGTCTCTCGACGAACTCATCGACGCCGTCTGCAGCCCCGGAGGCACGACGATAGAGGGTATGAAGGTGCTTCGGGACAGCGAAGCCGAGGAAGCGATCGCCGACGCAGTCACGGCGGCGGAGGAACGGAGCGAGGAGATAAGCAGGGACTTCATGGAGGACGGATGATACGGATAGCCGCGGAGAACGACGACTCCGACTACATAACGCGGGAGGAGGCCGCGGAAGCAGACAGAGTCGTCGTGAAAGCAGGCACCAACAGCCTCACAGACGAACACAGCAACCTCGACCGCGGTAAGCTCGACAAGCTCGTAGACGACATAAACGACCTCCACAGCCACGGCAAGGAGGTCATCCTCGTTACCTCCGGCGCCATCGGAGCCGGCACCGGACGCATACCCGTCGACAACAGTAAGGTCGAGAACCTCCAGGCGGCGTCCACCGTCGGCCAAGGCCGACTGATGCGGTCGTACAGCGAGAGCTTCGAAAGATACGACAGAGACGTCGCGCAGATACTGGTGACTCACGACGACCTCGAAGACGAACGCAGGTTCACGAACTTCCGGAACACCGTCGAGACCCTGCTGGAGTGGGACGTCGTCCCCATCGTCAACGAGAACGACGCCGTCGCAATCGAGGAGATAAAGGTCGGGGACAACGACATAATATCCGCGTCCATCGCGGAAGGTGTCGACGCCGAACTATTGGTCACCCTCACAGACGTCGGCGGCGTCTACACTGCTAACCCGAAGTACGAACCCGACGCCGAGCTCATCGAGGAAGCATACGACAGCTTCGACGAGATATGGAGCTACGTCGGCGGCGAAGCCGCGGAGTTCGGCGGAATCAAGACGAAGGTCGAGGGCGCGGAACGCGTCACCGAAGCCGGCATCCCCGCCGTCATAGCGGGGAGCAAGGAGGAAGACGTCCTCCTACGCGTCGCAGAAGGCGAAAGCGTGGGGTCGTACTTCGCCGCACAGCGAAGGGACTACGAAAGCCGGAAAGGTGAGGAAGAGCTAGAAACAGACGAAGACGAGGTGACAGAGGGATGACCGAAGCCGACGCACGACGGAAAGCCGAAGCCGCCGAGGAAGCAGCGCTCGAGCTAGCGAACGTAGACGACTCGGTGCGCAGCGACGCCCTGGAGGCCGCAGCCGACGAGATACGTTCGCGTGAAAGCGAGATACTTGAAGCGAACGCCGAGGACGTCGAAGAAGCGGAGAAACTTCTGGAGGAAGGCGAATACACGCAGGCGCTCGTCGACCGCCTGAAGCTAGACAGCGAGAAGGTCGAGGGTATCGCGTCGATGGTGGAGAGCGTCGCGGGACAGGAGGACCCCGTAGGGGAGACGCTTCAGGCGAGGGAGCTAGACGAAGGGCTGGACCTATACAAGGTATCCGTACCCATCGGGGTCGTGGGCTCAGTTTTCGAGAGTCGACCCGACGCACTCCCGCAGATAGCGTCACTCTGCCTGAAGTCCGGTAACGCAGCCATACTCAAGGGCGGTAGCGAGGCGGAGAACTCCAACCGTGTGCTGTACGAAGCGCTGAACGAGGCTACATCTGACCTCGAAGTCCCAGATGGCTGGGTGCAGATGGTGGAGAGCCGCGAGGACGTCGAAGCCCTCCTCGATCTAGACGAACACGTAGATCTGTTGATGCCGCGAGGCAGCACGGCGTTCGTCCAGCACGTACAGGACAACACCAAGATACCAGTGCTCGGTCACACAGAAGGCGTCTGCCACGTCTACGTCGACGGCGACGCAGACCTCGAGATGGCTGAGGAGGTGGCTTTCGACGCGAAGGTAGACTACCCCGCTGCATGCAACGCTGTGGAGACACTGCTGGTCGCCGAAAAGGTGGCGGATGACTTCCTTCCGAAGATCGTCGAGAGGTACGGGGAGGCGGGGGTCGAAGTTCGCGGCGACGAAGCCACGCAGGCCATCGTCGACGACGTAGTAGAGGTGTCGGAGGAGGACTGGAGCACCGAGTACGGGGACCTCGTCGTCTCCGTCCGAGTAGTAGAGGATGTCGAAGAAGCGGTGGACCACGTGAACACCTACGGTTCGAAGCACACGGACTCCATCGTGACGGAGGACGACGCCAAAGCCCGAAGGTTTTTGGAAGCTGTGGACTCCGCTTCAGTTTTCCACAACGCCTCCACGAGGTTCAGCGACGGATACCGGTACGGGTTGGGGGCGGAGGTCGGTATCAGCACGGGTAAGACCCACGCCCGAGGACCAGTCGGAGTGGAAGGGTTGACGACGTACAAGTGGTATATAGAAGGCGATGGACACGTCGCCGGAAGCTACCGCGGTGAAGGCGCCAGGGAGTTCACCCACCGTGAGTTCGATGGAGACTGGTAGAACATCTGAAGTTTCGAGCTAGCTCTGCCGCAGCTCAGCTGAACTGAAACCACCGATCATCCATCTGCTAACTCGCATGGAACGAACTCTGTAACCCGTATTCCTTCGATCCAGGGATGCCATCAGATAGTGCCGAACCTACAGATTAATCCCGTCCTAGCGTCTGGAGCTAGTAGGATGTCGGACAAGAACGTAGCCGTAGCCTGTCAGGGAGGCGGAAGCCATACGGCGTTCACGTCAGGGGTTCTCACCGAGCTGATAGGGGACCTGCCCGAGGGGTACGAGCTAACGTCGTTAAGCGGTTCCTCGGGGGGTGCAGCCTGCGCCACGCTGGCGTGGTACGGCACCTTGCATCCGGACGAGGATCCGGAGGAATTGCTTTCGAGCTTCTGGCGGGATATATCGGCCACGACTCCGATGCACATGCTGACGAACAATGTCATAAAGCTCGGGGTTCAGATGGAGCGCGCGGGGTTCCCCATCCCGACTATCAGTCCCTCTAAGTCCCCGAGTTCACAGTGGGCGAAGGGAGAGCTAAGGAGGATAATCGAGTCCCACGTCGATTTCTCGGAGGTTCCGTCCCTGCTGGACGGAGAAGAACCCGGGTTGTTCCTCAGCGCTATAGACGTATTGTCCGGTGAGACCGAATTGTTCCGCGAGGACGACATAAGCTCGGACGCCATACTCGCTTCCTCCGCGGAACCACATATATTCGAGGCGGTGGAGATAGAGGGGAGGCACTACTGGGACGGCCTGTTCGCCAGGAACCCACCGGTATCCGCGTTCATGGACCACGGTGACGTCCCCGACCCAGACGAGATATGGTTAATCAGGATAAACCCGCAACGCAGGGACGAGGTGCCTCAGACGCCAGAAGGGATAAACGACAGACGTAACGAGCTCTCGGGGAACCTCTCACTGAACTCCGAGCTCCGTCACCTAGAGAAGGTGAACAGGTGGATAGAGAAGGGTTATCTACCAGACAGGTACACGCATACGGAGATCCGCGAGATAAGGTTCAGGGACTGCCGGGATCTGGACTGGCGCACAAAGCTCGACAGGTCGCCGTCCTTCATACAGGGTCTCGTCGAATGTGGAGAGAAAGAGGGTAAGGAGTTCCGCGATTCGCTTCCGGAGACGGATTGACGAGAGCTTCACGTGACCTGGCCCGGCCTCAGGGTGAAATGAGCAGGCGATGTTGACAGTATGAAGCAATCTGACTTTCGCTGCCCTTCAGTCGTCTAGAGCTGTTCCCTGTGTTCTCAGTAAGTGAGCGACATCCCGCCATCGTACCGCATGTCGCCTCCGTTGAGCTGGCTGCTGTACTCGGAGAAACCCATGACGAAGAGGTTGGCTACCTCGTAGGGCTCCATCATCTGTTTGACGCGTGTTCGTTCGAGCATCACCTTCTCCACTACCTCGTCGACGGTTAGACCGCGTCTGTCGGCTGTAGCGGGTAGCTGTTCCGCGACCAAATTTGTCTTCACGTACGCGGTGCTCACCGTGAACGCCCGAACGGTTCCCTCACCCTCGGCCGCGAGCGACTGCGTGAACCCGCGGAGACCGAACTTCAGGGTGTTGTACGCGACCTTATCCTGTGTCACGATGTGTCCGTGCACCGAGCACATGTTGCCGACTGCGCCGCGTTCTCCGTCACGGAAATGTGGGAAACAGCGCTTGCTCAGTAGTATCGGCGCACGCTGCATCACCGCCTGCATCAGATCGTACTTCTCGGTCGGGAACTCCTCGATGGGTGCTACGTGCTGGAGACCCGCTATGTTTGCAAGGAAGGTGATGCTGCCGTACTCCGCCGCCTCGTCTACGATCGACTTAATGTCGTCGTACTCCGTCAGGTCACCTGTCACCGAGACGAGGTCGCCGTCTAGGTTGAGATCGTCGGCTTTCTCGGTTACCTCCTCTAGGCCGTTCTCGTCCTGGTCGGTTCCGACGACCGTGAGTCCGTTGTGGGCGAGCGCTAGCGCTGTCGCTCGACCGATGCCGTTCGCTGCCCCCGTCACGAGAGCGACGTTGTCACCGTTGTATCCGGAGTCATCGATAGTCAGGAGGTTTTCGGTGGTTATCTCGCTCGGCCCGTACTTCTCACGTGCTTCGTCAACTGTCATGTCAGCCATACATGTTTCTTTGCCAGCCACCCTATATATCTGAGCCATAACCAGCGGAAGATCACGGATTGGACCGGAAACACGACGCGCGACCTGTTCGTGGTGTCGCCCTCCTCGACATCGTGCTAGGGTTGAAGGACTGACGGTACCTGTTACTACGTTGAAAGGACCGGTTAGAACGTTGGTTAATCACAGATGTGAAAATAAGCGGGAGTTCAAGCATACGGACTTCGACGGCGAGTGGTAGGTATATATCGCGAAGTATGTAAAGCGAACCAGGCGTGCCGGCCGTCACCCGATTACGATGTTCGATCCGCGGAAGCTCCGTCCTGCTCTCTACTTCCAGTGATTTCGCTCTTTCGTCGATGCATGGGTTTACCAGAGGACTTCGTGGTGGGTGTCCAGATCTGTGGTGCGCCCGCCAGATGTAGGTAGAGGGCGTGTAGCTGGATGAGCCAGGTCGCTAGGATCCAGAGATAGGCGTGGAGCACCACCTCTAGGATTGGAGGCGGACGCTTACATATCGGAATCATAGGGTCGCATACCGCAGCGTAGCCGAAGGAGATGGCTTTCGCCGGCAGTATCACCAGAGCGACAACAGCTGCGATCCACAGTGGAGGGCTTGTTCCGAGTCCGAGAAGACCCAGAAGTATGATGGCGGGGAACACAGTGTAGAGGGGTGCGTTCACGGTAGTGAACAGGACCCAGGACAGGCCCAGGCTACGCCGCCAACCCAGGGTAGAGCCTGCACGAAGAACTTCCGTGCCGTGATGTGATATCGCCTTCACCCAACCCCGCGCCCACCTGCGACGTTGTTGAACCAGCGACAGGAAGGTCTTCGGGTTGAGAACGCGGGCCACCATCTCGGGTACGTACTCTATACGCCAGTCTGTCTCGAGGTTCAGTCGTAGGGTGAGGTCGATGTCCTCTGTGAGCGTGTCTTCGGACCATCCATCAACTGATGTCGGAACCTCGTGACGGAGGAGTGCAGCTGACCCGGCGAAGTAGCTCGCTCCGGCTACATCGTGCATCAGAGGGTGGTCTAACCACGTGCTGTGACGCCGGTCCGAGGTTACGAAACGAGTGAATTCGCTCTCGTTCGGATATAGCTCGGTCTTGCGTCCCTGGACAATACCCACGGATGGAGAGACATCAAGC
Source organism: Euryarchaeota archaeon Ods02 (assembly GCA_028751075.1). GTDB lineage: Archaea > Halobacteriota > Halobacteria > Halobacteriales > Halorutilaceae > JAQZDA01. Next base: position 16,843 of record JAQZDA010000013.1, read on the forward strand.
ATCGCCTGTCCTCGCTCCAGGAACTCGGCGTCAACTGTCTCGTCCGCATCCAGGATAAGGACCTGCGGGGTATCTATCGTCCCCCATACCTCGTTCAGGTCGCCGGCCTTCGAACCGGTCGTCCCCTCGAATACACGAACTCTTTCGGGGTAGTCCTCCTGATACTTGTAGGCTACGTCGACCGTTCCATCTGTGGATCTTTCAGCGGGTACTACTACGAAGAGGACTTCTTCGAGCGCGTCTAGATTTTGGTCGAGGGACTCCGGTAGGATCTCTGCTTCGTCGAAAGCAGGAACCACTGCGGTCACCGGGGGTGCATCGGTGAGCGATGGAGGGGTGAGGAAGCTCTCTGCGTCTTCAACCGACGGTGAGCGTGGACTACCATCCCGTACTCCACGAACGCACCGATCAGAAGCAGGACGAGGTAGGCGCCCAGCACCCAGATATAAGCCGCGGGAACCAGAAGCATCAGCGCTATCACGAAGCCGTTCCCCAGAAGCAGCAGAATAAACGAATGCTGGAAGATCGTGGATACGGGCCCTGTGAGCTTCCGGAATAACTTGGGTGAGGACTCCGGTGCGGCGATCATCGCTACAGCCGTTACTGCAGCGCTGACAGCCACGATCGACGCGGCTCTGGCCTGAGATATGGACGTGAACACATTGATCGAGGTGTTGGTCTGCATGCTGAGGCTGACGAAAGCGACGCTTACGATACCGCCGCCGAGGACGATTATCAGAATCTGTTCCCAGAACCGGTGAACCGTGTGTGGTCGTGGGGAGTCACGGTATCGGCACGTTGACCTAACCAGAACATATGAAGCACGAGCACCGAGAACCCGGTGGCCCAGGCTAGAATAGCTCCGTTCGCCGGAGTCAAAGAAAGCTGGAAATACAATGTGCTGAGAACGACAGCGGTTGCCGTCAGTAGTAGAGCATGTCCGAATATCGGGTATATCACTCGTTCTGAGAAGGTGAGTCCTGAGATGCGCACGTTGATAGCAAGGAACAAAGCCTGCAATCCGGTCACGAGAAACACCGTCCTGACCATGAGTTGCCGTATCTCGGATAAAGAGTCGAGCGTTAGAACGCCGAACAGGTTGGTGGTGCCGCTGAACAGTGCGAAATAGAACATAACTGAACCCACAAGGATCATGAAAACCCCTCCAACTGGATGGCCTACCTCTGCCCTAGTGGTCTGCCACGCCGAATAGATGGCGAGAGCTGCTAGCATCCCGCCGCCGGCAGCGAGAACCCACCATCCGTGGGGCGTGAGCCGTGCTCCGATTCCAACGAGGCCGATGATTGCGACGGCGAGTGCGGTAAGCCACGCCAGGTTGTAGGAGTGTTTGTTCATCCTAATGCGACTCCCCGAGTCATATATAGTTGCCTAGAGTCAGGTATTCGGAACAACATTACGTCGTCTGGGTAGAGAGCTCAAGCGCCATAAGAACACAGCTCAAGTACCATGAGAACACAGATGATGTCTGCTTGACGACACCGGAACCAAGCAAAGTTGAGCCATCATAACTACCGGAAAGCGACCGAGGCCCGTCTATCTTCTGTATCCAACTAAGAGAGGGTCGCTGTCTCCCTTTTGACATGCGACCGATTGGTGGCGTCGTCCTTCTCCACCCTTATCCGGTGGTCGGCGGCGTCTAGCATCTCCTCGTCGTGGCTGACGACGATGACCTGTTCGACGCCGAACTGCGTGTGCATCGCCTCCGTCAGCCTGATTAGACGGCCGACGTGTCGAGTGTCGAGGAACACAGTGGGTTCGTCGAGCATCAACGGAGGCAGCGGCGCCGTCTCCGCTTCGATACCCTCGACGAGCAACCGGTAGATAGCGCACCTGAGCGAGAGGTTGAACACCGCCCGTTCGCCGCCCGACAGCAGCGAGGGATCGAGCTCTGTGTCGTCCTTCTCATACACACGTAGCTCGTACTCCTCGTCGAGCTCGACGCGGCTGTAGCTGTCGCTCGCGTACACCATCCCGAACATCTCGTCTAGCAGCTCCCCCAATCGGCGGACGTTACGGGTGCGTAGCTCGCTGCGGAGGCTGCGGTACGTGGTCTCCAGCTCCTCGACGTCCGCGAGAACGCGTTCTACGGCGTCTAGCTTCTCCTCGAACTCCTCTACCTCATGCCGGAGCTCCTCCAGCTGCTCTAACCTGCCCTCCACTCCGCCTATCTCGGTCTTGAGGTCGTCCTTCAGCTCCCTCAGCCCCTCCAGCTCCTCCCTGTAGCCTTCGACGTACTCCTCCACCTCCGCTATCTGGCTGCGGAGGTCCTCCACGTCGACGTCGCCGACGTCTTCCTCGAGCTCCTTCCGTCGGCTGCGTTTCTCACGCAGGCGACTCCTGCCTTCCTCCACCAGTTCGGTGAGGTCTCCGCGGCGTTCGTCGAGGTTGTCGGCTTCACCCCGTAGCTCCTCCGCCTGTTCGAGCTTCTCCCGCAGGCTCTCCGCCTTCTCCAGAGCTTCCTCCGCGTCCTCTAGCTCCGCTTCGGCGTCCTTCAGTTCGCTCTCCAGCTCCTGCTTCGACGTCTCCAGTTCCTCGACGTCCTGCTTGAGCTCCTTCACCTGTTCCGCGGCTTCCTCACGGCTCTCCCGTGCTTCATCCAGACGCTCCCCGAGCTCTTCGACCCGCTGGTTCCGGCTTTCCAGGCGTTCCTCCAGCCGTTCCACCTCGTGCTTCAGCTTCTGGTTCTCCTCCGCGGCATCTAACGTGTTCTCCAGAGCCTCCACCTCTTCAACGACGTCCTGGAGTTCACTCTCTACCTCCTCGAGCTCCCGTTCGTCGTCCTCGACGTCGAGGTCCTCGACGTCCTGCTCACACGTCGGACACCTGCCTTCCTCCATCAGCTCCTCCCGTTCCTCCAGATGTCGTTCGAGCTCGTCGCGACGCGCCTTCAGCTCCGCCCGTCTCTCCCGCAGAGTGTCTAGCTTCTCCCTGACGTCGGAGGGTTCAGGTAACGCTTCCTCTATCTCCTCCTCCAGCTCCTCCACCTCCGTCTCTAGCTCCTCCAGCTCGGCTTCGGCTTCCTCGACCTCCTCCTCGAGCTCGGTAACCCGTGTGTTCGCTTCACCTACCTCCTTCCGGCTGTCTTCGAGGTTCTCGCGCCGTAGCTCCAGCCGGTCTCGGGTGCGGTCGAGCTCCGAAGATAGCTCGTCGACCTCGTCCGAGACGTTCTCATAATCCTCTCTGGCTTCATCGACGTCTGGTGCATCGGTGTCCTCAGCCTCCATCTCGAGCTCCTGGGCTTCCTCGCGGAGCTCCACTGCTTTCTCCTCCATCCGTTCGAGGCGTTCGACGCGTCCCTCGACCTCCTCCTCTAGCTCCTGTATCTCGGTCTCCAGCTCCTCTAGCGCGCTCGCTCTCTCTTCGTGCTCCTCCAGCTGATCCGTCAGCTCCTCTAGCTTCGACCTCGCCTTCTTGAGGTTGTCCTCCTGCCGCTCGATCTCGTCGTCGACCTCGTCGACCTCGGCTTCGAGCTCCGCGAGCGTCTCGAACGGGTCGTCCTCCTCGATCTCCTCGATGGACTCCTCTCTGTCTTCGAGGAGGTCTTCGAACCTGTTCTCGACGCGGCCTACGCCGCGGCGCGCGAGCTTCGCGCGTTCCCTGTAGGTCTCAAGCTTCCCGAGCTGCAGCAGCTCGTCGATGACGCGCTGCCGCTCCGACGGTGCGGCGTTGATGAGCTTGTTGACCTCGCCCTGCCGGACGTACGCGCAGTTGACGAAGGATTCGGCGTCCATACGCAGCATCCGAGTCACCTCCTCACGGGTGGACTTCACGCCGTCGTCCCCTATCTGTTCGCCGTCCCGTGTGAGCACGCTGCTGCGGGTCGACGCGCCGTCGTCGGTACGGACTATCCGTTGCTCCACTGTGTAGCTGTCTCCGGCGTGCTGGAACTCCAGCGCTATCTCCGTCTCCTCAGCCCCCGTGGTGACGACGTCTGCCAGAACCTGGTCGCTCGCGAGCGCTTTGCTGCCGTACAGCGCGAGGAAGCATGCTTCGAGAAGCGAGGTCTTGCCGCTGCCGTTGGCGCCGTGTATCACCGTGACGCCGTCGTCGAACTCCACCGTCGCCTCCTCGAAGCACCTGAAGTTCCGGAGTTCGAGTCGGCGGAACCTCACGTCCACTCCTCCAGCGTGGTTCCGAACTCCTCTTCCACCCGTTCGTCCTCCTCGGACAGGTCGTCTTCCTCGATATGGGTTTCGGACGAGCCTCCGGCTTCAGACCCCTCGTCTCCTTCTTCTTCTTCGCTACCATCGACCTCGACCTCTGCGACCTCCTCCGTTCTTTCTTCCTCCTCAGCTTCGACCTCCCTGGATTCCCCCTCTCTTCCTTCACTGCCCTCGGCTTGGACCTCATCCGTCTCCTCAGTTCCTTCTTCACTCCCCCCGGCTTCGACCTCTCCGGATTCCCCCTCTCTTCCTTCACCGCCCTCAGCCTCGACCTCTCCGGATTCCCCCTCTCTTCCGGATACGTCCGTGACCTCAGCCTCCACGGTTCCATCGACAGGAGGGTGTTCTACGTCTTCCTCCCCCGGCTCCGCATCGGGTTTCTCCTCTGGCTCGTCCTCCGTAACCCGCTCCACGTCTGCGTTCTCCTCTGGCTCGTCCTCCGGCTCTAACTCGGCCGTGTCAGGCGTCCATCCCTCCTCTACCACGTCCTCTACTCGGCTTTCGACATCGTCGGCTAGGTTCGTGTCGGCGACTGTGTCGCCGCGGACTACGTCGTCGATCTCGACCGCGGGCTCCGAAAGCGTCATCTCCTGGAGGCGTTCGCGGACGGCGTCGTCGGGGTCGGCGAACGACACCTCGATCTCCGTGTCCTCGGTCTCCTCCATCTCACGTCGGTCGTTGGTGCGGACGACGAGCGCGCCCTCGGTTTCGACGGCGGTCTCTATCTCGCTTCGGACGACGTCGGCGTCGCCGTCTCCTTCGACGTAGACGACGACGGCCTTGTCTTCGACGTCGTGGTCGAGCACGCGGTCGACGACGTAGCCGGTGGCGTCGCCTTCGACCCCGGAGACGTCGACCTCGACGAAGACGAACTCTCGTGTGACGTGGTCGAGGGACCGGCGGGTGAACGAGACGCCGTCTTCGCTGAACTCTACGACGTTGTAGCCGCGGCTCTCCCTCTCTTCGGCGCTCGCTCGTTCGGTGGAGCCAGAGTACTCCGCGGGCACTCCCCCGACCTCGCGGCGTTCGTGGTGGTGGTAGTCGCCGAGGAGGAAGGCGTCCCAGTCCACGGGGCCTTCTTCGACGAACTCCTGCAGAGGCCATTCGCCGTATGGGAAAGGTTCGAACCGGCCGTGAGCGACCATGACGCTGTAGCTGGCGTCAGACGGCTGGAAGTCGTGTTCGAAGGACTCAATCCTGGACTTCGGCACGTAGTCGACTCCGTAGAACGCGACATCACCGACGAAGCGTGGCTCCAGTCCCAAGCGTTCGACGAGCCCGAGGCTCTCGAGGAGGTCTATCCACTGTGCGTCGCGTTTGCTCTCGTGGTTCCCGACGACTGCGAACGCGCGGACGCCTGCGTCGCTCAGTCGTTCGAACAGCTCGACGGTGGGGATGACGTCGACGAGTGCGGGGTTGCGGCTGTGGAAGAGGTCGCCGGCGTGGACGAAGACGTCGAAGTCCTCCTCGACTGCGTCGTCTACGACGGCTTCGAAGGCCCCGAGGAAGTCCTCGCGGCGTACGTCGCTTCCGTACTGACGGTAGCCGACGTGGGTGTCTCCCGTGTGCAGGACCTTCAGTGGCGGGGTCATTCGGGTTGCACCTTGGTTCATCCGCCATCCTTGTAACCTATGGGGGTTCGCCTCCGGTTTCCGGTAACCGCAGACGGGTAGAAAGGTCAACCAGCGACGTAGTTACTCCATCGTCACGGTCTCCAGCTTCCCGCTGACGTTCCAGATGAAGGTGCGGACGTGCATCGGGAGGTTGGGGTCGTCGCTGACGTCGTTGAGGACGTTGATGGTGTTCGCGGCTCGTTCGCTCTCGGGCTTGGATTCGTCGAGGAGGTGTTCGCGGGCTTCCTTGAGCGACGCGCGGACGTTCTGCGGTACGTCGCCGTCGTCTATGACGTCCTGGAGCTCGTCGGCTATCTCGCGCATTCTGTCGTCGCTCATGCGTCAGCCCGAACTTCTCCTTCAGCTCACTTAAATCCAAAGAAACAACAGGAGTCAGCGGCCACCTCAGCGGGTTGTCTCGAGTCTATCTCACGGACCCACTCTCCCCGCTAGAAGAGGTCGGCTTCACGTTGTTTCTCCTCGGTTATCTCTTCCACTCTCGTCTGTACTTTGTCGTTGAGGTTTTCGAGCCTACTGTCCTGATCTTCGACTATCTGAACCATCTCCGTCATCTCGTCGCTGACGTCCTCTGAGGTCTCGGCCGTATCTTCTACCCTGACAACTATCTCTTCTGCTAACCTGGCTTGTTCATCTGTCACCTGACTTATCTCGGACATGCTGTTCGAGGTCACTCTGCTGGATTCGACAACGCTCTCTATCTCTTCGTATGCCTCCGACGAGGCTTCGTCCACGTCTTCGATGTCATCCTGGATCTCGTCGAGGGCCTCAGCGGCATCCTCTATGCTGCCGGAGATGTCGTCGACGATCTGGTCCGCGGTTTCGGCGCGGCTTTCGGCCTGTTCGGCTACGTTCGTCATCTGATCGGAGATGTTCCGGAGCTTCTCGCCTGTCTCCCCTGTGAGTTCGGCGGAATGGGTTCCGGCCTTCGTGGCAAGTATCCCGATCTGATCGGCGAAGTCCTCGAGGTTGTCGGTGAGGTTCTCCAGGTCCTCAAGATGTTCTACGAGGGACTCGAGCTCCTGCTGTTTCTCCGAGCGAGTTTCGTCTACCTCGTCCACTGCTTCGTTTATCCTGTCCACGCTTTCGAGGGTATTCACGGCGCTCTCCTCCATCTCATCGCTCATGTCGTCGACCTCCTCCGCGCTGCTGGCTATCTCTTCGACGCTGCTGCTCATTTCGGATACGTCACGCACGACCTCGTCACTGTTCTCCTTCGCCGTCTCCGCGAGATCGTGGACCCCCCTCGAGGTCTGGACGACCTGCTGGGAGGACGTGCTCAGGTTGTCGACGGCGTTCTGGACGTTGTAGGCGACGGAGGTTAGTTGGTCGTTGTAGTCCTTGAGATCCTGGCTGTAGGAGTGGAGGTACGTGTCCATAGCCACCTGCATGTCGAGATTAGTTATCCTTAGAAAAGACATCATCTTGTCGGCTATCTCCTCGGATATAGCACGTATCTCCGCTTCCTTCTCCTCCGCACTGCTTCCCCCTCCCAGAAGTCCGCTGACGACGCCGCCGCTCTCATCCATCTCGTCTCGGCGTTTGATAATGACGTTGTTGATGATTCGTGGGAGAACTATGTTGTTGTAGTGCATGTAGGTGCCGATGTAGTGTTTAGGCGGCATATCCAACATCTCGTGGATCTTCCCGATCCTTGCTCTGTCGGCGAAGTACGATTCGTCGTACTCGCCTCCCGCAAGCCTCATCAGGTAAGCGGTCTGTGTCTTCTTGAGAGACGGTACGTCTCGTGTAGATCTCTCGAGGACCTCTTTGGTCTCGTCGTACTCGAGTAGGTGCTCGTAGAACTCCTCCGCTGCCATCTCTTTGATGCCTTCGAACAGATCTTCGAGGTCTTCGAGGTTCTCGACGTCTTCCTCCGTGAAACCTACGAAGTCCTTCCGCCACTGTATCTCGTCGCTATCGACTCCTATACCCTCAATCAGTTCCTTCCCGTCTACGAGTTTAGCGAGTTCGCGTTCTTCCTCTTCCACACCAAGTTTATCGGCTTCGATGTCGCCGGATTTGGAATCGGCCATCCGTTACATGGAGAGAACTATCAGGCGTATTTATACATTTCCGAACGGTGAGTTTTTATCTAATCTAGATAATTCCCCCAAATGCTTAAGTGACCGCGCCCTCGGTGGTGTACCTCGGATGATTCGTCATGACACCTTAGTCAAAAACACGGCACTTGCATCCCGAACGAGCTACTGTCGAGTTTCAGGTTCGCTTCCCTCGCAGAGCTTCGACGGAAGCGTATAATACCGCGGCTTCCATCAGGATGAACGATGGAAAGAAGGAAGCTGCTGACCGTCATGGGGGTGGGTTCCAGCGGTTTGTTAGCGGGCTGCTTAGGCGGAGACTACGAGGAACGGTACGGACAGGATGGAGACGACGAAGGAGGCGACGGAGAAGAACCAGACGGAATGGAAGACGAGATAACGGATGAAGAAGACGAACAACACACGACATCAGAAACCATGGAAGCAACCTTGCACACTTCGAAAGGAGACGTCGACGTAGAGGTCTACCCCGAGAAGGTACCGGAGACCGTCGACAACTTCGTCGGGCTGGCGACCGGCGAGAGAACGTGGACGCATCCCGAGACCGGGGAGGAGATGGACGGTGAACCCCTGTACGACGACGTCCTGTTCCACAGAGTCATCGAGGGCTTCATGATACAGACCGGCGACCCCCTGGGTGACGGCACCGGCGGCCCGGGATACACGTTCGACGACGAGTTCCACCCCGACCTAAGGCACGACAGCGCCGGTGTGCTCTCTATGGCTAACTCTGGACCCGACACCAACGGCAGCCAGTTCTTCATCACGTTAGACGCGCAGCCGCATCTCGACGACAACCACGCCGTCTTCGGCGAAGTCGTCGACGGCATGGACGTCGTGAGAGAGATCGGAGGTGCGGAGACCGACGGTCGTGACCGACCTGAAGAGGACGTGCTGCTGGAGTCGGTGTCGATCCACGACTAGTCCTCGAAGGAACTGATACGGGAACTAACTCACCGGAGACTGTTCAGGACGTCGCGGCCACCGCCTGCGGGTTCGTATAACTCCAACAGTTAAGGTGCTTCCTCCGGTTTCTCGAACCAGTATGGACGCAGAAGATGGGGGGCCCTCCACGGCCGAGATAGCGTGCTTCGAAGCCGGTATAAAGCTCGGGGCGCTCTACCACCAGTTCACCGGCACCCCGTTGACCGAGGACGCCGTCGAAAGCCTCGAAGCCGCCGTAGAGGACGCGGTGGCGAGCCAGAGGTACGTCTCGGAGGTCGAGGTCGGGATAGAGGACGTCGAATCCAACAGGTACGGGTACGCCGAGCTCGAAGGCGGGATGCTCGACGTCCATCTGGAGGTAGAGGTTGACGGAGTCACGGTGCAAGCCCACCTGGTGGAGGAGGAAGGGTACCCGCAGATGAAGGTCGATTCGGTGGAAGACAGCTGACCCTCGTTCTCCACCGGAGGCGTCATCCCTGCTTACCTGTCCTGCAGCAGCCGGTCGAGCCTGACGGCCGCCTCGTTCAACCGGTTAACGGGTTCCTCGACGGACTCCTCTAGCCTCTCCCGAAACCTGTCACCGGCTTCGTCTGCGTTCCGCGCCGCCTGATCCAGCGCACGCAACACCTCCTTCGGAACCGCTTCGTCCGCCTGCTCAGCAAGCTTCCCGGGGTCCACAGGTTCGACGTCGTCGAGGTTCTTCGCTAACCTGGCGTTGACCTTGTTCACCGCTTCGTCTACGTCCTCTACGGCGCGGTTGACCTCCTCCAGAAGCTCCGAAGGGTTCCCGTCATCTCCGACGTCGTCCGACATACCGATGGTTACAGACCGTTAGGTGATAAACCCTGCGTGCCCCGAACCTCGAAACGACCCACTTCTCCGATGCTCTACAGATCCCCTGAGATGAGCGGGGAGGACGGGTTCGCCTACATGTTTTATGAGCGGAGAACCCGAGTTCCACGTATGGCGCAGTCTACGTTCGACGACGAGGACCTGTTCACGGAGGCCTCCGACGAGCTTCGGGAGGACGTCGAAGACAACCTCGAGGAAGCCAGAGAGAATCTGCCGGAAGCGGATGAGCTTCTCGAGGTTCAGAGAGACAACGTAATCGGAGTCTTGAACAGCCTGAAAGCCGAGCTCGACGCAGACGGGGTGCAGGAGGCGTTGAGGGAGGCGAGGAAGTGGTTCGAGACCGGGAAGCGCGCGGACGCGTTCGACGAAGAGTTCGTCTCGGAGACTGAGGAAGAGATAGAGAGGTTGAACGAGGCCGTCGCAGCGTTGGAGGAGGCCTCTGAGAACGCGACGGATCTCGTGAACGCCGTCGCCACCTTGAAGCAGAACCTCTGAACCGTGTCCGAAGTCGACTTCCCCGTCGTAGACGACCACGTACACCTCGACCCCGTGAACGGCCGCGGCGTGGAAGCCGCGGAGGAGTTCGCCCGAAGCGGAGGCACGCATCTCTTCGTCGTCAACAAACCCAGCTGGCACTACGGCGTAGAGGTCTCGAAAGCCAGCGACTTCCATCAGGCGTTCGACGTAACCCTCGAAGTCGTGGAGGAAGCCACCGAAGCAGTATCAGGTAGAGCCTATCCCGTACTGGGGGTTCATCCCGCTTTGATATCGAAACTGCTGGAGCGAGGGATGACGCCGACGGAAGCCGCCGACCTGATGAAGCAGGGGCTGGAGATGGCGGCGGAGTACGTGGAACGAGGGGACGCAGTCGCTCTGAAGTCCGGTCGCCCGCACTACGACGTCGACGACGACGTCTGGCGGGCGTCGAACGAGGTGATCGAGAAGGCTTTCGAGCTCGGCGCCGACGTCGGCTGCGCGGTGCAGCTTCACGCGGAAGCAGAGGAGGACTTCACAGACGTAGGCGACCGCGCGGAGGAACTCGGGATGTCGCGTGACCGAGTGGTCAAGCATTACTCGTCGCCGGGCGTCGAAGGCGTTGAAGCCAGCGTGATGGCGCGGAGCGAATGGGTGGAGGAGGCCGCTGAGAACCGCAGCCGGTTCATGCTGGAGACCGACTTCCTCGACGACCCCGACCGCCCCGGCGCGGTTCTCGGACCGCGGACGGTTCCCAGACGGGTGAAAGCCCTCGTCGACGACCACAGGGACGCGTTGTTGCAGGCGAACGTCGACACGCCCGAGGACGTGTACGGCGTCGAGATAGAGCTGTAGGTGTCTGTAGCTCGAAGGGCGTGCGTTAAGGGCTTCCGATTGAAGGGCGATCGGTAGCGTGTTACGAAAAAGTACTTCGTAATCCAATGCCTACCGAGCGGTAATGAGGGGTTTCGACGAAGACGTCTCGATGCTGGAGGAGGAGTTCGAACGCAGCGTCGAGGACGTCGACCCCGACGAACTACGAGCGCTCGTCGAACGGTCGATGGATTCAGCCGACAGAACTCCCGCGTTGCTCTGTCTCCTGTCCAGCCGTCTCGCCACACCGGAACCCTCCGTCGAAGAGGCCGCGGGGATACAGTTCGTGCACGCCGGCCTCCAGGTGACACGGGGACTTCTGGAGGACGACTCATCCTGGATTGACGCCGCCGCGGAACCCGAACGCGAGGATCTCGACCTCCTCGCCGCCGACATCCTCGTGACCATGGGGTTCGACAGGCTCATCGACGACTACCGACGTGTGACCGAGGTAGTCAACACCTTCGGCAGCTCACACGCCAGACATCTCGGTGAGAACCAAGCCGAACGAGAGTCCATCGTAGACACCTACGCCGCCGCCGTCGACGTCGGCCACCCCGGCGAACCACCTGCGTTCCTCGTGGAGTTCGCGGAGAAGCTAGCTCTCGAGAACAGAAGGGAGACACCTGAGCCAGTAGAGAAGCAGGACGGGGAGTGGAGCGAGGAGTTCGACGAACCCGTCTACGACTACGTCCGCGAGATACGGATGGAGTCCGCGGCCGGAGGCAGCTCCACCGACAGCTGAAGACTGTTTCAGTCGAGTATCTCCATGTCCAATCGGTCCTCCGCGGTCTCCAGCCGTCCACGGCATCTCTCCACGAGCTCCACGCCTTCCTCGTAGAGCTCCAGCGACTCGTCGAGAGTGAGGTCGTCGCTCTCGTCCAGCTTCTCCACTATCTCCTCCAGGCGTTCGAAGCTCTCCTCGAACTCCGGTTCCCCGTCCCCTTCTCCTTCACCGGCTTCGTCAGCTCCCCCAGAGTCGCCTGCCTCCGTCATCAGACCTCACCTCCCTTCCTTCGGACGTCGTCCACGGTTCCGTCGAACTCGCCGTCGGCGACAGTGGCTGTAACCGTATCTCCCGCGCTGACAGCTTCGACGGAGCGCACGGCTTCACCGTCGGACTCGACGACGGCGTACCCACGCGACAGCACCTTCAGCGGGTTCATGGACTCCAGTACCTCGGCCTCCGCCTTCACCCCGTCGGCTCTCCCGGCGACCGCGTCCTCCACGCCGTCCTCCAGCCTGCGTTCCAGCTCGACGAGCCGGCTCGCGTACTCCTTCACAGCGGGTGCGCGTTCGAGGTAACGTTCGACGTTCTCGAGCCGCCGATGTCGGCGTTCCACGGCCTCAACGACAGCTCGGTCGAGGGAGGTCTCCAGGGAGTCCAGACGACGTATCAGGGAGTCCTTCGACGGAACCACGAGCTCCGCGGCCTCGCTCGGCGTAGCGGCGCGTTCGTCGGCTACGAAGTCCGCGATGGTGACGTCTACCTCGTGGCCGACTGCGCTCACCACCGGCGTCTCCATCTCGTAGATCGCTCGGGCGACGGCTTCCTCGTTGAACGCCCAGAGATCCTCCATGGAGCCGCCGCCACGCCCCACTATCACGACGTCGACGCAGCCGTCTATCTCCCGGAGCGCGTACGCTATCTCGTCGGCGGCTCCGTCACCCTGCACTGTGGCTGGAGCGAGGAGGACGTCGACGGGGAACCTCCGGCGAAGGACATCTCTGACATCGTGGAGCGCGGCTCCGCTCTCGCTGGTGACGACTCCGACGCGGTCAGGGTATCCCGGAAGCTCCTTCTTGTGTCTGTCTTCAAACAGGCCTTCCTCCTTCAGCCGGCGTCTCAGCTCCAGATACCGCTGGTAGAGCTCTCCGTCGCCGACGCGTTCCATGGAGTCCACCTGCAGCTGGTACTGGCTGCGGTTCTCGTACACCGTGACGTCGCCTTCGGTGACGACGTCGTCGCCGTCCTCGGGCGTGAACTCAAGATGCTGGTTCTGCCACCGGAACATCACGCATTTCAGGGTTACGTCGTCTTCGACGAGGCTGAAGTACATGTGTCCGCTTCCGTCGTGGTGGTGGAAGTTCGAGACCTCGCCTTCGACGCGGACGTTCACCAGGGACTCGTCGTTCAACAGCCGTTTGACCCTGCGCGTCACCTCGCCGACGGACAGCGGTGCCTCGGACTCCGTCGATTGCATGATCCGAGGTTGACGCCGGAGGACGTTAAGGTTTCCACGGTCCGTCGTTTCCGGTTGCCGTCAATTCGACCGTGTGGAGGCTCTATTTAGATACGAGGTGGGCCGCGGCCGCCTGGACCCCCTGGTCCGCCGGGCCCACGTCCCCCCAGCTGTATCTCTCCCTGCATGGAGACGCCTTCTCTCCGGAGCTTGTAGCCGTAGATAACTCCTATCGCGAGACCGGAGAGGTGTGCAACGCGTGCTACGCCTCCACCCCCCGGGCCGCCGAGCCCGAGGAACAGTAGGTCGTAGGCGGCGAACGCGATGGTGAGGAACCACAGAGGCATCGGCAGGAAGAACCAGAGGTAGACCGTGAGGTTCGGACGCAGTATCGTGAGCGCGCCCATGACCGCGAGCACAGCACCCGATGCACCGAGGATAGGTATGTGGCCTGCACCGCCGAGAGCGAGCGTGGAGGACGCCTGCGCCACTGCAGCTATCACTCCTCCAAAGAGGAACAGAGCGAGGAACCGCTTGCTGCCGATCTTCCTCTCCAGCACGGTGCCGAAGAAGAACAGTATGATGCCGTTGAACAGGATGTGGACGAGCATCGCCGTCGAATGGCTGAAGACGCTGGTCAACCACGTCCAGACGAACAGGATGTAGTCCGGTCTAAGGGTGAAGATAGCGTTGTGGACGTCTCGTCCGAAGGTGAACAGCACGACGAACTGTAGGAGGTGGACGACGACCATTATCGCGAGCAACGTGTACGTGACGTTGCCGTCGAACCTGCCGAGCGAGAACGAGAGACCGGAGGAGGACGGAGAGCTAGAGGTGGTGGCGGTGCCTGAAGACGGTCCTCCGTATATCTTGCCGTCGTCCTTCATCTCGGACTCGTAGGACGACAACCCCGTGCAGTCGTGGTTCTCCGGCAGCCTGTGCTGGCTGCAGTAGCTGCCGCCGCAGTAGTTGCAGCTGTAGGGCATGCTCAGGTCTACGTCACATCGCTCGCACCGGCTCATCGACCTCACAGAGATACGGACGACGTAAATTCTTTGTCTTTAGACAGGCTAGGTTCGCGGGAGAACGAAGTTGAAACCCCACGAACGCAGGACGCTTCTCGACAAGCTCGACAGAGACGTCGGAACCGTGGGAGCCACGGTGCCAGCGGAAGTCGAGGTGGAAGACGGCGTGGTTCCTCTCCAGAGCTACCTCGTCGACAGCAGCCAGGAGATACCTGTGTCGGAGAGCGAGCTGAAGAAGAACCTCCGTCGGAGACGTCTCGCGATAGAGGACGAGATAGAGGAGGGAGACATCAGCTACGAAGAAGGCCTCGCTCTCTTGGAACGGTACCGTGGGCTGTCGCGGGCTCTGGAGTCGCTGGAAGATGGTGGCGGGGACGTCCAGCGTGAAGCGGAGGCGGCGGAGATAGCGGACAGGAAACGGTGGCGGAGCTTCCTCGAAGAAGTGAAGGGCGAGGACGGAGACAGAGGTTCTAGATGACTATCTACCGCTCGGCCCTGGAGGCCTGGATTTGACGGAGAACGCCGAGGTCGCCGCGCTCCTGTACGAGTTCGCCGACCTTCTGGAGGCACAAGGGGTGGAGTACAAACCCCGGGCGTACCGTGACGCCGCAGACAGCGTACGCGAAGCCCCTCGGGGAGCGCTCGAAGACCCCGAAGCGCTCGACGACGTCGGGGAGGCCATCGGCGGCAAGATCGAGGAGTACCTGGAGACGGGTTCCATCGAGGAGCTGGAGGAGCTCCGTGAGGAGATACCCGTCGACATAGAAGCGTTGACGCGGGTGGAAGGCGTGGGTCCGAAGACCGCGGGCAAGCTCTACCGCGAGCTCGACGTCAGGGACCTCGACGACCTGGAGGAGGCGGCGGAAGCCGGACGC
This sequence comes from Euryarchaeota archaeon Ods02, assembly GCA_028751075.1. Lineage (GTDB taxonomy): Archaea > Halobacteriota > Halobacteria > Halobacteriales > Halorutilaceae > JAQZDA01. The sequence continues at coordinate 31,948 of JAQZDA010000013.1, forward strand.
ATCCGGAAGGTGAAGGGTTTCGGAGCGAAGACCGAGGAGAACATCCTCGACGGCCTCGAGTTCGCAAGGCGGAGCCACGACCGCATGCTCTTGGGGGACGCGGCGCCGCTCTCTGAAGAGGTTCTGCAGCGCGTCCGCGACGCGGAGGGAGTGGAACGCGCGGAGGTCGCCGGCAGCCTCCGCCGCCGGAAGGAGACCATCGGCGACATAGACGTAGTCCTCGTCTCCAGCGATCGTGACGCCACTACGGCCGAAGTTGCGGAGTACGCGGAGGACGTGATGCAGAAGGGTGAGTCGAAGGCGAGCTACCACCTCGAGGACTGTCAGCTCGACCTCAACATGGTGGATGAGGACGAGTGGGGGAGCGCGCTCGTGTACTTCACGGGTTCTATGGCGCACAACGTCGCACTGCGTCAGCGCGCCATCGACCAGGATAAGAAGCTCAACGAGTACGGGGTCTGGCGCGACGACACCCGGCTGGCAAGTGAGACCGAGGAAGAGGTGTACAGAGAGCTAGATATGGAGTACGTTCCCCCTGAGTTGCGGGAGGACCGCGGCGAGGTCGAAGCCGCCGCAGACGGCGAGCTACCGGAGCTCGTGGAACATGGGGACGTCAGAGGCGACCTCCATCTCCACGTCGACCGCACCGACGGCAGCGCCACCATCGACGGACTCGTGGAGAAAGCCATGGAGCTCGGCTACAGCTACCTAGCGGTGACGGAGCACAGCGAAGCCCTCGGAGTCGTCGGCGGGCTCTCCGACTCGGAGCTAAGGGAGCTCGCGGCCGACGTCGAGGAAGCAGACGAGAGCTCGGAGCTGCGGCTGTTCACCGGTGTCGAGGCTAACATCCTTAAGGACGGCTCCATAGACGTCGGAGAGAGCGTGCTGGAGGAGCTGGAGGTCGTGGTGGCGTCGATCCACTCGAACCTGGGTATGGAGGAGGACGAGGCAACAGAGAGGCTCGTCAGTGCAGTGGAGCACCCTGAGGTCGACGTCATCGGGCATCCCTCCGGCCGCCTGTTGAACAGCCGCGAAGGCTATCCATACGACCTCGACAGGGTGCTGGAAGCCTGCATCGACTACGGGGTCGCGCTCGAGCTGAACGCGAACCCCCACAGGTTAGACGTCGACGACAGGGAGGTACGTCGGTGTGTTGAAGCCGGTGTACCGGTGGCGGTGAACACCGACGCTCACGCGGAGATGGAGATGGAGTACGTGGGGTACGGGGTGTCGACGGCGCGCCGCGGCTGGGCGGAGGCCAGTGATATACTGAACAGCTGGAGCGTGGAGGAGCTAGAGGAGTGGCTCGGCTGCTGACGGACGGGATGCTGGGGAAGCTGACGACGTACCTCAGGATGGCCGGCCACGACGTCGAGTACGTCCACGACCTCGAAGTCGAAGACGACGCCGAAGTAAGGCAGCTGGTGGAGGGCTCCGGGAGGACGTTGGTGACGCGGGACACCGACCTCGCGGAGAAGGTTGATGACTCCGTTCTGCTGGAGTCCAGGGACGTCGAAGACCAGGTCAGGGAGGTTTGGGAGAACGGGGTGGACCCGAGGCTGACGGAGCCGAGCAGGTGTTCTCGCTGCAACGGCGCCCTTAAGCGAGACGACGGCTCTGGGCCGGATGACGTCGACGAAAGCTGGCGATGCATAGGCTGCAGTCAGGTGTACTGGCGGGGTTCCCACTGGCGGGACGTCAGCGAACGAGTCGAAGACGTAGTAGACGGGTGAAGGGGTTGCAGAACCCGGAGCTGACGGGTTCATCCGTGGACGGCGAGGGCTTCAGATGTAGCCCGCTAGTATCAGGGTTTTCTCGAGGACGCTGTCGAACTCGGCTTCCTTGCTCCGGTCGTACAGCATCGCCGCCGGATGGTAGCACGGCACCAGGGGATAGACGCTGGATTCGATCTGGAGCTCGGTGACCTCGCCGACTACGTCCGCCATCCTGAAGCCATCGCCGAGGAGGTTCCCGGTGGGTACGCGGCCGAGGGTGGATACGACTTCGGGGTCGACCTCCTGTAGCTCGCTGTAGAGGTAGCTGCGGCAGTTCGCGAGCTCCTTCTTACGGGGGTCTCTGTTCTCCGGCGGCCTGCATCGGACGCTGTTCGTGATCCGGACGTCGTCACGGGAGACACCGTGGCTTTCGAGCTTCTCCGTCAGTAGCTCCCCGCTTCTGCCGACGAAGGGTTCTCCGACGTCGTCCTCCCGCTGCCCCGGCGCTTCGCCGACGAAGACGAGGTCGGCGTCCATGCTGCCGACTCCGTCGACGATGCGGCGTCGGCTGTCGACGAGCTGGCTGCATCTCATGCAGTCGTCCACGGTGTAGGTCATGGCCTGGGTTCGACGGGGCGTCCGAAATGCTTTCCGTGTCAAAGGACACTGAACACCATGCTCTACGACTCCGTGGCCGGCATGGAAGCTACAGTCGACGGGTACGATCTTTCGCTCCACGAAAGCGAGACCTCCAGCGGTTTCACGAGAACTACTACCGAGGTAGCTCTACACGGCGACGGCGAGACAGGGCGCGGTGAAGACGTAACCTACGACAGCGAACTCCACTACAGCCTACACGACAACGACGACAGGTTCCCGATGGAGGGAAGCTACACCTTCGACGAGCTCTCCCGTCTTTTGGAGGAGACCGAGTTCTTCAGAGGTGAGGAACCCGGGCAGAAGGTGTTCAGGAGCTACAGACGCTGGGCTTTCGAGAGCGCTGCCCTGGATCTCGCGCTAAGACAAACTGACACCGACCTCGCCTCGCAGCTAGGTCGAAGCTACGACCCCGTGCGGTTCGTCGTCAGCACGAGGCTGGAGGAGCCGCCGACCGGTGAACGCGTGCTCGAGTGGCTGCGGAGGAACCCGGAGCTGGAGTTCAAGCTCGACCCCACCTCCAGCTGGACAGCTGACACCGTCGAAACGCTATCCATGACGGAGTCGGTCAGGGTTCTCGACCTCAAGGGACAGTACGAGGGGACGGAGGTGGATCAGTCAGCAGACCCCGAGCTGTACGAACTCGTGGTCGATGGATTCCCCGACGCAGTGATCGAAGATCCGGAGCTCACGGAGTACACCAGAGAGGTCTTCGAAGGAGAGAGACACCGTGTATCCTGGGACTATCCGATAACCGGGGTGGAGTCTGTGGAGAGCCTTCCCTGGCAGCCGAGCTGGTTGAACATCAAGCCGTCGCGTTTCGGCTCGATAGAGTCGTTGTTCGACACGGTAGAGCACTGCTGGAACAACGGTATAGAGATGTACGGCGGCGGCCAGTTCGAGCTATCCGTAGGACGAGGACAGATACAGGCGCTGGCTTCTTTGTTCTACCCGGATACGCCTAACGATGTAGCTCCCATGGAGTACAACCAGCCAGAGACCAGAGAGGGGCTTCCTGCGAGCCCCCTGAATCCCCCAGGCGATGTATCTGGGTTCCGATGGAGCTAGCTCCAGGCCAGCGATATCTATCTATGTCGATCGAATCTGAGAGCGGCGGCGGACGCGAGTGATGCTACGCGTACGGGCTCCGGTCTTTTGCCGTGGGTCGTGAGGTCGTCGAGCAACCTCGTGGCCCCGTCTTCATCGAGCCCGAGTGAACGTGCGAAGACGGTCTCGTCAGTCGACAGCTCGACCGGGAAACGATGGTCCTGCCTGCGGTAAAGTTCGAGCCGTCGGTCGAGGTCTTCGCCGCTGAACTCCCGTTCGAGAGACGGCTCCAGGCCTTCGCTGTCCTCGTAGGACACGGAGACCACGGGTCGCTCTACCTCCCCGTGAAGGCGGTCGAGATCCAGGATGTTGTACCATGCGACTGCGAGGCCGGAGACCACGATGACCTGGACGTCTTCTCCGGTGGCGTTCCAGAGGTCGAGCACGGCGTCGGTGGCGTCGAACCCGCCGACGGTGACGCCCGCGTACCCGACGGCTTCCACGCGGCCGTCCGCTCGCATCACGACTCCGGCGAACACGCCGGTGTCGCCTTCGCCGCCGCGGTGGCTCTCGCTGCATCCGAGAACGCAGTAGCCGGTTTTGTCGAGATCGAGGTCCAAGCTCTCTAGCTCCAGGCTTCCTCGAACGCCGCCGCCGTCGACAGCAGCTCCGCGTCCCTGTTTTTCGCCGCCGTCAGCTGGAGGCCGACGGGTAAGCCGTCGACGTCTCCCGCTGGTACGCTGACGCTGGGTACGCCGGCGAGGTTGACGGGGACGGTGTTGACGTCCATCTGATACATCTCCAGGGGGTCATCCAGGGCTTCACCGAGCTCGAACGCCGTCACCGGCATCGTCGGAGACGCGACGACGTCGGCGTCCTCGAACACCCTGTGGAAATCCCGTCGAACTAGCTCCCGTGCCTGCTGGGCTTTGTCGTAGTACTCGTCGTGGTAGCCTTCGCTGAGGGCGAAGGTACCCAGCATGACTCTGCGTTTCACCTCGTCGCCGAAGCCTGCGCGGGCGCTGGAGAACGACTCGTTCCAGTCGCCGTCACCGCCTCCGGGTCCGTACCGGACGCCGTCGAACCGTGCGAGGTTGCTGCTGGCTTCACCCATAGCGATGACGTAGTAGGCGGCGAGAGCGCGTTCCAGCGACGGCATCGAGACCCGGTCTACGGATGCGCCCTCGGACTTCAGGACGTCGACGGCTCGTTCGAACTCCGCTTCTACGTCGGGGTCGACGCCGTCGCCGACGAGCTCCTCCGGCACCGCGACCGAGAGCCCCCCGAGTTCGACGGGTTCCCTGGCTGCGGACGCGAGATCGCCGGCTTCCAGGTTACATGTGCCGTCCCTGTGGTCTTCACCCGCTATCACGTCGAGGACGCGTCCAACGGTCTCGACGTCGTCTGCGATGGGTCCGATGCATTCGAGGCTGTTGGCGTAAGCTATCAAGCCGTACCTGCTGACGAGGCCGTAAGTGGGTTTATAGCCCACGACGCCGCAGAAAGCGGCGGGACACCGGACGCTGCCGCCCGTGTCCGTGCCCAGCGCAGCGTCAACCTCGCCGGCGGCGACGGCTGCGGCGCTGCCTCCGCTCGACCCGCCGGGAACGCGTTCGGGGTCGACGGGGTTCCTGGTGGCTCCGTACGCGCTGGTCTCCGTCGTCGACCCCATCCCGAACTCGTCGAGGTTCGTCTTCCCCACTATCGACGCGCCGGCGTCCTTCAGCCGCTTCACCGCTGTAGCGTCGTACGGTGGCACGTAGCCTTCGAGCACCTGTGATGCACAGGTGGTCTCGACGTCCTCGGTGGAGATGTTGTCCTTGACGCCGATGGAGAGGTCGGATAGCATTCCGTCGCCTCCGCCGACCCGGCAGCGGGTGACGAAGGCGTTGAAGGGGTCGTCTCCGTCGTCTGTCGCGGACATCAGCTTACCCTGGGGCCTCGGACGTAGCCTTCCTCCGTCTCTTCCGCGTTCGCGAGCGCTTCCTCCTGCGTCAGCCCGTCCTCTATCTCGTCGTCGCGGACGACGTTGGCGAGGTCTTCGTCCCCTCCGTCGTCTACGTCGCCGGTGACGTCGTCCAGTCGGTCGAAGTAACCGAGGACCTCGTTGAACTCGTCGACGTACTCCATGACCTCGTCCTCCGTGAGCTCGACGCGGGCGAGCGACGCGACGTGACGGACGTCGTCGACGTCGAGCTCCCCGGAGTCTTCCGAAGCTTCTTCCATAGCCAGTATCCGGAGCCCCTCGGCTTTAACTCTGAGGTTTCCCATCGACCCGTGGTTCCGGGTTCCAGGAATCCGCTATGGAATCGAGGGGTGCGCGTCAGACAGAACCGATTAGCTTAAACAGAGTTTCCCCCAAGGAGGAACCGACAGCATGCCACCAGGAGAGCGCCGCGACGAACACGACTACACGTACAGGGACATAGACAACTACAAGGCTCGTGAGCTCCGCGACAAGCTGAACAGCCAGGACTTCGTCTTCGCGCCTGGTCTCTACCACGCGCTCGACGCCCGTCTCGCGGAGATGACGGGTCACGACGCCGCTTACATGAGCGGTTACTCGACGGTTCTCGGTCAGTTCGGCTTCAGCGACCTCGAGATAGTCGACATGCGTGAGATGGTGGAGAACGCGAAACGCATCGTCGAAGCCACCGACCTCCCCGTCATCGCGGACTGCGACACCGGTTACGGCGGCATCCACAACGTCCGCCGCGCCGTCAGGGAGTACGAGAAAGCCGGCGTCGCCGCGGTCCACATCGAGGACCAGGTGACTCCGAAACGCTGCGGACACATCGCGGGCAAACAGATCGTCGACCGCGACACCGCGGAAGGCCGGTTCAGCGCCGCCGTCGACGCGAAGCAGGACGAGGACACCATCATCATAGCGCGCACCGACGCCTACGGCAGCGCGAACGGTGACTGGGAGGAGCACCTCGAACGCGGACGGATGTACGCCGACGCAGGCGTCGACATCGTCTGGCCTGAGATGCCGGACCCCAGCCGTGAGGACGCCGTCAACTACGCGGAGACCATCCACGAGACACACCCCGACCTCAAGCTCGCTTTCAACTACTCGTCGTCGTTCAAGTGGAGCGAGGAGGAGGACGCGCTCACGTTCCAGGAGCTCGGCGACCTCGGATACAAGTACATCTTCATCACCCTGTTCGGCCTGCACGCAGGCGCGCACAAGGTCTACGAGGACTTCAAGAACCTCGCGGAGAACGACGAGGAAGCGCAGTGGGACCTCGAACAGGACTACATCGGTCATCCGACGGAGAGCCACCACGAGCTCTCGTACACCGACCGCTACCAGGAGATAGAGACGGAGTTCGACCCCGCCGCGAAGGAACGCATCGAAGAGAGCGAAGGCTTCGCCGGCGAACACTGAACACCGTCAGCTGAACAGACCGGTTTTCTCTTGCTGCCATCGCTCTGTAGCGACTGCCTCATGCACGAGAACCCGTGAGGTTGCCGCGTAAAAGGTAAGGAATAAGCCCCGTCTTCGTCAACAGTTTCACCAGCAATGCCGGAACCACGTATACACGGACGGGAGTTCGTCCGCACGTTCTTCACGACGCCGACCGCGGAGCAGGGAGAGGACGACTCCTCGAAGAAGCTCAGGAAAGCCATCGGACTCAGGGGTATGCAGGCGCCCGACGTCTGGGTGCCGGACAACGAGGACGCAACCGCGCCGAACATGCGGGACGAGGGCGCGGAGAACATCGCCGACGTCGTCGCGGAAGACGGCGCGGAGTTCCCCGGAGAGATACATCCCCGCGTCGTATGGCACCGCGACAGCCCGTCGACGCGTTACAGGGGTCTCCAGCACATGCTCGAGATAGCGGACCCCACGAACGGCGCCGTCGAGCACATCGACGGCTTCGTCATCCCCGAGGTCGGCGACATCGACGACTGGAAGAAAGCCGACGAGTTCATCACCATCGTCGAACACGAGCACGGTTTAGAGGAAGGCAGCCTCAACATGTCGGTCATCATCGAGAGCGGGCAGGCGGAGCTCGCGATGGGTGAACTGAGGGACGAGATGGGTAAGCCGACGAACAACCTAGAACGGCTGTTCCTCCTCGTCGACGGCGAGGTCGACTACACGAAGGACATGCGCGCCATCACGCCGACGGGTGAGCTCCCCGAGTGGAAGGAGCTCCGGCACAACACCAGCAGGGGTGCGAGCGCGGCGGGGTTGATCGCGGTCGACGGACCGTTCGACGACATCCGAGACGTCGACGGATACCGCGAACGCATCACCGCGAACAGCGCGATGGGTATGAACGGAATCTGGAGTCTGACGCCCGGTCAGGTAGAGGTCGCGAACAAGGAGCCGCTGCCTCCCCAGGAGGGTAGCTGGCTGATAGACGCCGACGGCCGAGAGGTCGAGCTCTCGGAGGAAGACGGAGTGCAGGTCTACGAGGGTGACCGCGTGGGGCTGCAGCAGGACGGCGACGAGTACGTGCTCATGGTCGGTAACGACGAACAGGTGCTCTCGGAGGACGAGCTAAGGCAGGAGCTCGTCGACCTCACGAGCTACGTCCCATCCATGGACGACATCGTCGACTCGATGGAGGAGTTCGAGGCGGCGAAGGAAGCCGGCAAGGGTGCTATCGCGATGACCAGGGAGTGCACGGTCCGCATCGACGGCGTCGACGTCGACATCCAGAGCGACCGCATGTGGGACGAAGCCACGTATCAGGCGTTGATGACGCCGGTGAAGCTGTTCAAAGACGTCTACGACAACCGACCCGACCAGCACGACGAGCTCGCGGAGATATACAGCGAGGACGTCGTCGAACGCGCGATGCAGGTCGGCGAATAAAGTAGACGCGTAGCGGGCTTCAGCCTAAGCAGCCTTTCTTTTCGCTTCTCTCGCTTTCCCTCGTTCAGACGTAGAAGTCGACGTCGACGGGTGTGTCTTCGAAGTCGCGGTCCCTTGTAACCAGTCGAGAGCCTGTCCTGTGTGCGGCTGCGGCTACGAGCGTATCTCTGGCCGACAGAGGGTTTCCTTCCCCGTGTAGACGTGCATCGAGCTCCGCCGCCGCTGCGGCCTCGGTGAATCCCGACTCGATCACCTGAACAGCTCTGCCGTCGAAGAAAGAGCGTGCGCGTCGGTACGTCTCCTCGTCCTGCTGTGGGGAGCCTCGAAGCACCTCGAAGACGCAGATGTACGGCACCAGGTGTGGTTCCTCTGCGTGTTCCTCCATCCACCTGCGAGAGCTTTCGTGATGCTGTCGCTCGGGGTTCAGGAAGTCTATGATGAAGCTACTGTCCAAACAGTTCATCCTGCTTCTCCTCCAAGTCCTGCTCTAGCTCCCTCTTCGTCTCCTCCAACGCTTCGCCGAGACCTGGACACGAGCCAGCGTACTCCATTATGTCCGCGCTCTCGGTCAATCGACGGATGGTGTCGCTGAAGCTCTCGTCCTCGCGCTTCAACGCCTTCAGTCGGTCGTAGGCGTCCTCTGTTATGGTGATGTTCTTCGTAGCCATTCGTGTACAAGTACACGTACGTGCTTCAGAGTGAAAAGGGTTGGTCTAAGACAGGTCGAACTTCTCGGCAGCGGTGTCCATATCTTTGTCCCCTCTGCCGCTGAGGTTGACGACGATGGTGTCGCGGCTATGTTCGCCTTCAGCCAGTTGCTTCGCGTGGGCGAGCGCGTGGCTGGTCTCGAGCGCAGGGATGATGCCTTCTGCTTCGCTGAGCTCCCTGAACGCCGCCAATGCTTCGTCGTCGGTGACCGCGGTGTACTCGGCGCGACCTATCTCGCGGAACATCGCGTGTTCGGGGCCGACGCCGGGGTAGTCGAGGCCGGCGGATACCGAGTGGACGTCGACGTCGTCGTCGATGACGCGGGTGTGCATGCCGTGGATGACCTCGTCTTCACCCGCGGCTAGGGGTGCGGCGTGTCGAGTGCTGTCCGCGCCTTCTCCGCCGCCTTCCGCTCCGTAGAACGCGACGTCGTCGTCCCTGAACGCGTGGAACAGGCCGATGGCGTTCGAGCCGCCGCCGACGCAGGCTACGCAGGCGTCCGGCAGCCCATCTGTCTTCTCCTGTATCTGCTCCCTTGCTTCCTCGCCGATGACCGACTGGAACTCCCTGACCATCCGTGGGAAGGGGTCGGGGCCGACGACGCTTCCGACGAGGTAGTGCGTCGAGTCGACGTTCTCGACGAGGTCCTCGAGCGCGGCGTCGACGGCGTCCGCGAGTCCTTCGCCGCCGCGGGTGACCTCGTTGACCTGCGCGCCCATGAGACGCATGCGGAAGACGTTCATCTTCTGGCGTTCGACGTCCTTCTTACCCATGTATATCTCGGTGTCGAGGCCGAGCATCGCGCCGACCATCGCCGTCGCCGTACCATGTTGACCGGCGCCCGTCTCCGCGATCAAACGGGTTTTGCCGGCGTGCGCTGCCAGCAACCCCTGGCCGAGGGTGTTGTTTATCTTGTGAGCGCCGCCGTGCAGGAGGTCCTCGCGTTTGAGGTAGACGTCGGCACCCCAGCGTTCGCTCAAGGTCTCGGCGTGATACAGCGGCGTCGGCCGGCCGGCGTAGTCCCTGAGGAGGCTGTCGAGCCTCTGCCGGTACTCGGGGTCCTCCACAGCTTGGTCGAACCCCGCTGCAAGCTGGTCGAGCGCCTCCTGCAGGTCCTCGGGTACGTATCTTCCGCCGTAGCTTCCGAACTCGTGGTCTCCATCTGACATAGCGGGGTGATAGCGCGCGCCGCCTGTAAATCAACCGGTGACGGCTACAGCTGGTCGAGGGCCTGTTCGGCGACGTGTTCTCCGTAAGGCAGCGAACACGTGAGGCCGGGGGAGACGGCGTTCAACACGTGGGTGGAGTGCTCGGTGGTTTCCACCAACGGCTGCTTCACGAGGTCGCCGTCGCGGCTGACGAGCTGCGCACGTACCCCGCTGTAGCTCCGCTGGAGGTCCCCGGCGTCGGCGTCGGGCACCAGCTCTTGGGCGGCGGAGATGAACTTCTTCTTGCGGTAGCTCCTGTTTAGCTCGCTCCAGGCGACCGCGAGCATCTTCCTGTCCGCCATCAGGCGCCAGAACCCGGGGTAGCCGAAGGTGGAGGCGAGGTCGCGGATGTTGAAGCTGTTGTTCCGGTAGGCTTCTCGGCCGAACGCGAGCACGGCGTTCGGCCCCACTATGACCTTGCCGTCGGTGCGTCTGGTGAAATGTACGCCGAGGAACGGAAGCTCGGGGTCCGGCGTCGGATAGATCATGCTCCGGCATAGGTCGGTGCGCCCGGGCGTCAGCTCGTAGTACTCTCCGCGGAACGGCACCACTCGGTAGCCTTCGCCGACGTCGAACTCCCCTGCTACGCGGTCGGCGTGCAGGCCCGCGCAGTTCACGACGTGGTCTGCCTCGACCGCGCCCTTCGAGGATTCGAGTCGGTGGCGGCGGCTCCCGCCTTCGCTGACAGCGTTGACGCGGTGGTCCATGTAGTAGTCTGCGCCCTGGTCCTCGGCTTCGCCGGCGACAGCGTGGACGTACTTCACGCTGTCTACGGACGCCGCCTCGGGTGCGTGTAGCGCGGCTTCTCCGGCTGCGTGGGGTTCGTGCTCCCGCATCTCCTCCCCCGAGACTATCTCCGCCTCGACCCCGTTCTCGTCCGCCTGCTGCTTCAGCTCCCTCAGGCGTTCCTCATCGTCTTGGTCGTGTGCGGCGACGTAGACACCGCATTCCTCCACGGCTACGTCGTTGCTGCGGCAGAACTCCTTCATCCGCCGGGTGCCTTCGACGGCGAAGCACGCCTTCGTCGACCCTGGTTCGTAGTTGAACCCCGGGTGGAGGACGCCGCTGTTCCTGCCGCTCTGATGCCGTGCGAGATGAAGCTCCTTCTCCAGCACCGCGACGTCGGCGTCCTCCGCGAGCCTGCGGGCTACGCTGCTGCCTACTGCGCCGGCTCCGACGACTGCGACGTCGTACTTCATCGAACCAGAGTTCGGACCTTACACTGATATTTGCTTCTTTCGGCGTACGGTGGCGGTGGAGGTGGAAGTTTAACTGAAGCTTTTTGTCCACCGTCGTAGAATGGTGGAGGTAGATGGAAGTCGACTCCGGTTTCTGGGATAAAGCCCGTGAATGCGCGGAACATATCTACGGCTGCGACGAACTGCTGTTGATCTCCCATATCGACGCCGACGGCCTCACCGCCGCAGGCGTCGCCTCGCAGGCGTTGGACCGCGCGGGCGTCGAACACACGACGTGGTTCTCGAAGCAGCTCGACGAAGACGACCTCCAGGAGATAGAGACCGAGGGCTTCGACACCGTCCTGTTCACGGACTTCGGCAGTGGACTCCTGACTGACGTCGTCGACCGTGACTTCACACCGGTGGTCGCCGACCACCATCAGCCCGACGGCGACTGCCGGCTTCACCTCAACCCATTGTTGTTCGACATCGACGGCTCCAGCGAGCTGTCGGGCGCCGGCACCGCGTACTATCTAGCGAAGGCGCTCGGCGAGATAGACGGTGTCGATAACCGAGACCTCGCCTCAATCGCTGTCGTCGGCGCAGTCGGCGACATGCAGGACTCTGACGGCGGCCTCTCCGGCGTCAACCGCTCCGTCGTCAAGGACGGCGTCGACGCAGGAGTATTGGAGGCGAAGCAGGATCTCCAGCTGTTCGGCCGGCAGACCCGTCCGTTGCCGAAGCTGTTCCAGTACAGCACAGACGTCCGCATCCCAGGCGTATCCAACAACCAGGGCGGCGCCCGCGAGCTGCTGGAGGACGCGGGAGTGGAGCTGAAGGCGGAGGATAACGGGGACTGGCGAAGGTGGAGCGACCTAGGTGACGGCGAGAAGCAGACGGTGATCAACGCGGCGTTCGAACGATGTATGCAGAACGGCGTCCCCGCCGACAAGATCGACCGACTGGTCGGAGAGACCTACACCCTGCTCGACGAAGAGCCCGGAACCCTGTTGAGGGACGCGAGCGAGTTCTCGACGCTGTTGAACGCGACGGCGCGGTACGACGAAGCCGACGTCGGCTTCCGCGTCTGCAAGGGCGAACGCGGCGAGACCTTCATGGAGGCGAAGGAGCTTCTGCGCACCCACAGGAGGAACCTACGGGAGGGCGTGCAGTACGTCGCCGACAACGGCGTCACCGAGCTAGAGAACCTCCAGTACTTCGACGCCGGCGACGAGATACGGGACACCATCGTAGGCATCATCGCCGGCATGAGCTACAACCGTAGCGCCGTCAGCAGAAGCAAGCCCATCCTCGCTTTCGCGGAGACCGACGAGCCCGGCGAGGTCAAGGTGTCGAGCCGGGGCACCGGCCGGCTCCTTGGGAAAGGGCTCGACCTCTCCGTCGTGATGAGCGAGTGTTCGTCGGCTGTCGGCGGTGAAGGCGGCGGCCACGACATCGCCGCCGGCGCGCAGATACCCGAGGAAAACGTCGACGAGTTCCTCGACCTCGCGGACGAACTCGTCGGCGAACAGCTGTCTTAGCAGGACGTTGCAGCGACGATAGGACTTCGTCCTGTTTCACCCGTTCAGTGGACCTCTATCTCTGTCTCCCGTGGTTCGACCGCGTAGTAGTATAGGAAGGGCTTCCTGCCTGCGGCGTTCGCCACGACCTTCACGAGGTAGAGGTCGGTGTCGATCCGGCGGACCCGTTCCTCGAGCCGGCGGAGGGCGTAGGGGTTCTCCGGCAGGTCGTAGTCGAAGACGAGCGCGCCGCCTTCCCTGTCCCGTTCGACGTAGCATTCGAATGGGAACCGTTGGAAAGACAGGGGGCCGTATCCCACGACGTTAGAGCCGCCGTACCGGTCGATGTCGACGCCGGACCACGGCGCGAGGTTCGCCGCCGACTTCCACAGACCCGTGCGTGCGACACCTCTACCCTCTAGCACGGTTCCTTTGAGCTCGCCTTCCAGCTCGTCTTCTCCGGGTACGTCCTGCCTGTGTTCCTCGAATATCTCATGGAGCTCGTCGACGGAGTACTCCAGCAGGTGTTCGGCGTCCATACCTCCACGTTGGACGCGTATCGGTTGAATCTACCGGCACCTGACTGTTGCTTCGAAGATACAGATTAAACCACTCGACTGAGGAAGACTTTACTACGCAGTCCCCGTAAGATAGTTAGATGGCTACGAAGGTGGCGTTCATCGCACACGGTTTCGCCGACGACTACTTCACGCCGTGGTGGAGGCCGGTGCGTGAGAAGTTCACCGAGTGGGGTTACGACATAGTCGAGATAAACTTCGACGGACTCGCGAGAACCGTGGACTCCCCGAGGAGGTACGCGGAGCTGATCGAGATACGTGTCGAGGAGATGTATCCCTCGCTGGAGGAGGAGTACGAGGGCGCGGAGATAGTCGTCGTCGGACACTCGATGGGTGGGATGGTCGCCCGATACTTCATCGAGAAGCTCGGCTACGAGGAACAGGTTGACAGGTTGATCACCTTCGGCTCCCCTCATCAGGGGACGAAGATGGCGACGCCGCTGGCCATCCCCTACATCGGCTCCAAGGGCGCACGTGACCTCTCCCCCGGCAGCCAGTTCCTCGAGACTCTGAACCGCGATGGACTGTCGGAACAGGTGAACTACGCCAGCGTCTACACCCTCAACGACCCCCTGATAGTGCCGAAACGCAACGCCAGACTGCCGGAGCTCAACGAAGGAGACGTCAACGTACAGGTCGGCCGAAGCGTGATAGAGATAGGTAAGGATATCCTGTTCGACGGAGACCACGCACGAGAGCTAGAGGGTGGTGGCCTCGACCCCGACAGCAAACTTGAGAACGGTTTCCCGTTCCGACGTGAGGATCTCCTGACGGGACACGTGACTATGTTCTACAACGACAGCACCTGGCACGGTGTCGCGGAGTTCCTCGACGTGGAACCGGGAAGAAGCGTCCGTGGTTCGCTTGCGCGGGACGTGAAAGACGACGTAAGATGGCTGGGTGAAGGCGTCGTAGACAGAGCTCGAGGAACCATAGAGAACCTGTCGAAACGACTGTAGTAAGATCCACCTGTATCGTAATCCAGGCTTATTTCGCCGTATCCACTGCTGTCGAAACGACTGTAGTAGAGATCCACCGGTTCCGAAACCTCGGCTCGACAGCTACCTGACGGTGACCGCTATCTGACGACGAGCACCGGTGACGGAGAACGACGCGCCACCTTCTCCGCGACGCTGCCGAGCAGGATACGTGAGACACCTTCTCTGCCGTGGCTGCCGAGCGCGACCAGGTCGCAGTCGAGGGCTTCGACGCAGTCCACTATCGCGGAAGCCTCAGTGTTGCTGACGGCGAGCTTCCTCTCCAGATCCACGTCCCCCCGGTCGACGTCGTATCTCGCGAGGACATCGCTGGGTTTCCCCATCAAAACCTTAGTATGATCCACAACGGCGCCTTCCTCGTGACTAGTGTCCTTGGGGTGTACGACGTGTAGAACCGTTACCCGGAGGTCTTCGAACTCATCCAGCACCCACTGGAATGCTGCGTCGGACTTCTCCGAAGCGTCCACCGGGACGAGCACGTGATCCACCATACAGGTACAGTGGTGGTCTCGGGACATAACCGTTAGGACTGTCCTTCGAAATCTGGATCGCATGAGTGATAGCTGAAACCAGGGTTTCAGCTTACGTCGGAGTTAAACCCACCGTCTTCCTACTTGTATCTATGAAGCTATCGCGACGCGAGTTCACCGTCTCGGCTGCGGCTGCGTCCGCAGCGTTAGCCACGGGATGCCTACACGACGACGGACAGCGGGGTACACCTCGTGAGGAGTCCCGGTTCAGCGGCGAGAACTTCCCAGCGATCGCCGACGCCACCCGGTGGTTCCACGAGAGCGCCGACTACGACGTCTACCTCGAGCCGTCGAAGGAGGTGGTGGAGCTGCCGCAGGACGAGGTAG
This sequence comes from Euryarchaeota archaeon Ods02, assembly GCA_028751075.1. Taxonomy (GTDB): domain Archaea; phylum Halobacteriota; class Halobacteria; order Halobacteriales; family Halorutilaceae; genus JAQZDA01. Next base: position 47,245 of record JAQZDA010000013.1, read on the forward strand.
AGTTCACTATCTACAACGACGGCGACGAGGAGTTCGGCCTCAACCCCTACAGGTGGAACGCCTACAAGCTACACGGCGACGAATGGAGTGACGGCGAGTGGAAGCACCTGAACCCGCGTGCGACGCCGGAGCCCTGGGAGATGGTGCCGCCGGGCGACAGCTTCAGCCGGACGGTGACGGTAGACAACGACGGCGAAGGCGACTTCTACGCGAACCCCGGGGTCTTCGCCGTCGAGCTCGGAACCTACAGCCACGAGGAGGGAAGTGGGACGTACGCCGCGGCTTTCGAAGCCGAAGGCCCGGAGTTCGAGCTGTCGCCGTCGGACGCGGTCGTGGACGTCGAACACTCCGAAGAAGGCAGCGTCGTGGTCGTCACCACGCGGTACTACGAGGACATAGAGGACCACCAGACTCCGGCGGAGATAGTCGTCCGACGTGAAGGCGTGTCGGCGTCGGTGGAGCTGATACGGGAGCAGGTGATGTACGAGGAACCCCTGCGGAACACCCTGTCTTACTTCGACGACGGCGTCGACGAGGTCCGGCTGAAGGTGCCGACAACTCACCGCGGCAACCTCGGGATGCTGCTCGGCGGCGGAGTCACCGGTGGAGCTGAACGACGGTTCACCTACGAGGACGACGTCTACACGGTGTCGATGGAGGAGACGGAATAGAGCCACCCCGGCAGAGCAGGAGTCTTAACTCACTCAACACCCAGCCGTCGCTCGCGCCCACCTCAGTTCTCTAGCTGTCGAGTCCGATCATCCTGCGTTCCTCCCGAACCTCGGTGATCGTGCGATGGCATAGAAGGCGGACGACGCCGAGGCTGACGAGGTAGAAACCCGACAGGGGGACGGCGACGACGACCATAGTGAAGGGATCGGGGCTTGTGACGACTGCGCCGAACGCGAACACACCCATGGTGAAATGCCGCCACTTCTCCTTCAGCGTCTCGTAACGCGCTATCCTGCCCTGAACGAGGATGTACATCACCGCGGGTAGCTGAGCGGCGAACCCGATGAGCACGGTTATGAGGACGACGAAGTCGATGAAGTCGCCGATAGTGTACGACGCTATCATCTCGCTGCCGACGATGGACGCCGTCAGGATGCTGATCAAGACGGGTATCATGCCGAAGTACGCGTACGCTGCGCCGGCGAGGAACAGGCCGACGACGATGCCGCCGCGGCTGAGGTAGTACCACCGGCTGCCGGTGCCGGAGACGACGCCGTCGCGGACGAGGGCGTCGCGCGACAGATACAGTGCGAACGGCAACGTCGCGAGCACGCCGGCGATGACGCTGTACTTGACGACGAGGAACACGAACTCGAATATCTCCAGCTGAACCATCTCCACCTCCTCCGTCAGCTCGGGATCCATGTGCGCGAGAGTCTGGTTAGCTATCAACGCGACGCCGTCGACTATCAGCCAGTAGAACACGAGGCTGGATACGGCGACGAAGACCAATCCGAGCTTCTTCGAATGCAGCTGCACGGTGTCGACCACGCTGGCGACGCTGTCGAGCAAGCCCTGATCTATCAGCTGGTCCGTGGGGTCCTCCGGGGTCGAACCTGTTTCTTCGTCAGTTGCGGCGGCTCCTTCTTCGCCGGTGGCTTCGGCGGAGTCGAACTCCTCGGGGGACTCCGGCGGCGCGGAGTCGTCGGAGACACGTGGAGACTTCTCGCGGCTCTCCTCCTCTATAGCCTGATGCAGGCGTTCCTGCTCCTGGACCTCGCTTCGGGCGACGACGCGTACGATGCCGAGGCCGAGGAAGTAGATGCCGACGAAGGGTCCGAGTACGACGAGCTGTGTGAAGGGGTCGGGGCTTGTGACGACGGCGCTGACTACTGCGCCTCCTACGACGAAGTACTTCCATCGGGTGCGGTAGAACCTGTAGCTCACCATCCCGCTCTTCACCGTGAACGCCATCACGAGCGGGAACTGCGCCATCAGTCCGAAAAGGAGGCTGTAGATGAGGACGAAGCCGATGAAGCTGCTGATGCGGAAGAACGGAGTGACCTCGGCGGCGACGGCGATATGTACGACGAACTGCATGATGTACGGCACCATGACGTAGTAGCTGTAGGCGACCCCTAAGACGAACAACGCAGCGGCGGCGGCGAGCAGGCCGATGGCGGTGCGTGACGTCGCCCACTCGCTGTCCGGCCAGACGCCGCGGCGCTTCAGCGGTTCTCGGGCGGCGTAGAGCGCGAACGGGAGCGTGAGGGCTACGCCGACGACGATACCTATCTTCGCCTGAAGTATTATGACCTCGAAGGGGTTGATGAACGCAGGTTCGACCTCGTACCCCATCTCGGCGGCACGGCTCAGGGTGCGGGTCTCTATGGCTTCGAAGCCGTACCATCGGAGGAATATGATTGTGGAGAATAGACCCAGTAGGAAGACGACGAGGATGCGCGCGAGCTGCTGCCGCGCGGCCTCCAGCACCACGAGGCCGCTGCTGTAGACGTCGTCCCTCGTCGACTCGGTCATCTGCCGGATTTAGTCGGGGACGATGTATCAAGCTTTCCGACCGCAGGCGTGGAGGACAAGAAATAACCACGGGTGACGCCCATCTGAGGTAGATGTCTCTGGAGACGGACGAGGAGATGCCGCTGACGGCTCACATCGAGGAGCTGGCTATGAGGCTGATAGTCGTCATCGTAGCTACGACGGCGGTGATGGTGGTGGCGTTCATCTTCAGCGACTGGCTCCTCGACGTCATCTGGTATCAGTTCTTCACTCATCCACCTCGGGTGTACCAGCCTTTCGCCGAGATACTGACGCGTCTGCGGTTGAGCGCGATGATAGGTGTCGCCTTCGCTATCCCCTTGCTGGTTTACGAGGCTTTCGAGTTCATGAAACCCGGCCTCTACCCCAACGAACAGCGGTACTTCCTCGCCGTCGTACCCGTATCCCTCGTCTTGATGATGCTCGGTCTCGCGTTCTCGTTCTTCTTCGCTCTCCCGCTGCTGTTCAGGTACCTGATATTCTACAGCGAGGACGTCGCCGTCCAGGGCCTCGGACTCGTCGAGACCTTCAACCTAATCGTGATGGTCTCCCTCGCCTTCGGCATCGTCTTCCAGGTGCCGTTGTTGATGACGTTCGCGGTGAAGATGAAGGTAGCCAGCAGACGGTGGTTCGAACGTTACCGGATCTACGTCTGGGGTGGCTGCATCACCGTCGCCGCGGTCTTCACCGGCACCCTGGACCCCACCGGTGTCGCGGGGTTCATGGTGGCGTTGACGATGATACTGCTCTTCGAAGCGACCGTGATGGCTTTCAGGTTAGTGGGAGTCGACTGAGCATCCTGAAGCCGTAGCTAGAGAGGTCGACCAGAAGCTAACGGGAAGTTACTTAGCAGTCGCCGAGGACTCACCTGTATGGACAGATATCAGGAGCTGACTGAGGAGTTCCACGACGCCGCCGACATCGACCACGAGGGCACGAAGGAGGATCAGCTGCTCTGGATATCGATGTTGACGGAGGAGCTCGGTGAGCTCGCGGACGCCGTGAACAAGGACCGTGACGAGGTCGTCGCGGAGGAGCTCGCGGACGTCGTAATCGTCGCGTTCGGGCTCGCGCGTGTCATGGACATCGACCTACGGAAGGAGTTCGAGGCGAAGATGGAGTACAACATGGAGAAGAGCGGGGCGAAGACCGAGGGCGGGAAGGTCGTCGACGACGCCTCCTAGCTCGGATGCTACGGCGGCCGAAAGATGGCCACTGCTGGAGGAGAACCCACGTGTTTTTCACCTGGTGCACCGTACCCCTGTCTAACCGATGAACGTCGTAATCGTCGACAACGGCGGCCAGTTCACGCATCTCGAAGGCAGGGCGCTAAGGGACGTCGGCGTCAGCCACGAGATAGTCGACAACACCGCCGACCCCGCAGAAGTCGTGGAGCGCGCCGACGCCCTCGTCTTGAGCGGCGGCCCCTCGATAGAGGACGTCGGCCGCACGCCGGAGTACCTCGAAAGCGGACTACCTATCCTCGGCATCTGTCTCGGCCATCAGATAATCGCCCGCCAGCTTGGTGGAGCTGTCGAAGGCGGAGACCACGGCGGGTACGCCGACGTCAAGATACACGTCGAGGAAGACGGTGGGTTGTTCGAGGGCTTGCCTGAGTCGTTCAACGCGTGGGCGTCGCACGCCGACGAGGTCGTCGAGCTACCGGACGGGTTCACGCGGACTGCGAGGAGCGAGGTCTGCGAGGTCGAGGCTATGCAGCACAGCGAACGACCGATCTATGGCGTGCAGTTCCACCCCGAGGTGTCGCAGACGGAGCACGGGCTGGATATCTTCAGGAACTTCGTCGAAGTCGCACGAGGGGTGCACGAGCGGGGTCCCGACGACCCTGCCGTGAGTAGCTAAGAACGGGCGACTCCGACTTGAAGGCTGTGGGGGTGAAGTTGGCTTAAAGCCTGTAGGTCGGGCCTTCGTCGGTGTCCCTGACCTCGACGTCCGCGGCTTCGAGGGCGTCCCTGACTGCGTCGGCGGCGTCGTACTCGCCGTCTTCACGCATACGTTCACGTGTCGAGAGCAGGGACTCCACGATGTCTTCGACGGCGTCGCCGGCTTCCTCCTGAAGGTCGAACCCTAGGACGTCGCCGGCGAGCTCGTGGAACGCCCTCCACGCCTGGAACAGGCCTCCGTAGTCGTAGGGTGGGTCTTCCGCGTGGTCGTGGACGGCGTCGACTAATCCGTAGAGCGCTGCGAGCGCCTCCGGAGTGTTGAGGTCGTCGGACATCGCCGTCTTGAAATCCAACCTCGCGGTCTCGACGGCATCCCTGAGTTCTTCGTCGACGTGTTTGGCGCGGGCGTCGTGGGAGTCCATCTTCCGCCTGCATACCTCGACGGCGTCGCGGATGCGTCGCCATCGACGCCTTCCTTCGTCCAAGCTGTCTTCGGTGAAGCCCTGGGGTTTGCTGTACTGCGTGGATATCAGGAAAGCTCGGACGTCGTTGGCGCTGTACTCGTCGAGGGCGTCGTGTACGGTCCAGAAGTTGTCGAGCGAGGTCGACATCTTGTCTCCTTCGACGCGTAGGGCTCCGACGTGCATCCAGTAACGGGTGAACTGTTCGCCGGTGGCGGCTTCGCTCTGAGCTATCTCGTTCTCGTGGTGCGGGAAGACGAGGTCGCGTCCGCCTCCGTGGACGTCGATGGTGTCGCCTAGGTGGCAGGTGGACATCGCGCTGCATTCGATGTGCCAGCCTGGGCGGCCTTCGCCCCAGGGAGAGCTCCACGTGGGTTCTTCGCTGCCTCCTGTGGAGAGCTTCCAGAGGGCGAAGTCCTCTGGTGCGTCCTTCGCTGTATCTTCCTCTCCCTGCTCAAGCTCTTCCACGTCCTGTCCCGAGAGCTCGCCGTAGCCGTCGAACTCGCTGACGTCGAAGTAGACTCCGTCTTCGGCTTCGTAGGCGTAGCCGCGTTCGACGAGACGTTCGGTGAGTTCGATGATGTCGTCTACGTGTTCGGTGACGTGGGGGCGGACGTCGACGCGGCGGAGGTTGAGGTCAACCATGTCCTCGAAGACCTGACCGGCGTACCTGCGGGCTACTTCCTCGGCCGTTTTGCCTTCTTCCTCGGCTTTCGCGATTATCTTGTCGTCGACGTCGGTGACGTTCTCCACGTGTCTGACGGTGTATCCGATGTGTTCGAGGTACCTGTGGAGGACGTCGAAAGAGATCCAGGTCCTCGCGTGGCCGAGGTGTGGGTCGTCGCTGACGGTGAGGCCACAGACGTACATGGTGACGGGTTCGGAGAGGGGTTCGAAGGGGTTCTTCTCACCCGAGTAGGTGTCCTTTAGCTTGAACCTGTCTTCGCTGTCGTTCATCAGATGTTACTTGCCTCGAAAAAGGTGTTAAGGGTTCTGGATGGCGGGAGGTCTGGTAGCGTCGATCGCCTGTTTGTTTGTGGACTATGTCTGGTGGAACCCCCTAAACTGTGTTTAAGGTTTGCTTTATGTCGCCTAAGGCTCGACGTATGACGCCCCCCAGGGTGCGAACATTTATCTGTTATCGTAATCTACCCTTACTCACGATGAAGTCCTCGTACTTCATGTTCGTAGCCGGACTCGTGGTCATGGCCTGGGGCGTCACCGGCATCGGCGACGGCATGGCGGGAATCGTAGGTTTCGCGGTTGGCTTCGTGCTTGTGGCCGCGGGCACGGTCCTGCACGCAAAAGAGGCGCTCAAGGACGAACCCACCGGAGAGAAGAATAAAGAACGCGACACCCCGGCTTTGATCCGAATGACAGGGGTCTCCATCGCACTCCTGTCTCTCATCATGCCCTACTACAACCAACCCGTGTCCGGAGATATGCAGGGACTCAGCATGTCTTTCATGGAGATGCTGGCTGCGGCTTACGCCGGCATGTCCGTCGAGATCAGCTACCTGTTCGTCCTTCTGGTGTCCGTCGTAGTGATCGGCGCTTTCGTCTCGATATTCCATCACTTCGGAGGCTACATAATGCTCCTCGCATCGATGACCGTCGTCTTCGTCGGGATGAGCGGAGTCGGTTCCATCGGAGCCATGCAGTACCAGGTGGAAGCAGGTCTCGTGCTGATGGTGCTTGCAGCACTTGTCGTGATCTCGTCAGCGCTTTCCCGACCGAACACAGGTTTCGGCGAGGACTCCGACTGGGCTATGGCAAGCCTCGTGTCGTAGAGGGTTCCAGAGATATTTGTTCAGAACCTTCCTAAGCAGGATACATCGAATACTTCGTCGAGAGCCAGCTTCTTGACAGCGCTAATAACAGGCGTGGTCACCGTTGTCGTAGAAAATCCGTGAGTAGGTGGGTTCGGGCGGAGTCGAACCGCCGATCTCCTCCATGTCAAGGAGGTGTCATAACCAACTAGACCACGAACCCGTAGACGTGGCTTCGTCGTGGGATTTAAAGAAACTATCGGAACGCAGGAGTGGAGTTTTTGGGTGTGAGGGTGCAGAAGAAAGATAGGGCCTGGGGTTCAAGCTGGCTGCATGAAAGCAGTGGTTCTGGCGGCTGGGAAGGGCACGAGGATGTGGCCGTTGACGGAGACGCGTCCGAAACCCCTGCTGCCGGTGGCGGGTCAGACGGTGGTCGAGACCGTGTTAGATGCGGCTGCGCCGCACGTCGACGGCTTCGTCGTCGTAGTCGGTTACAGAGCCGGGATGATACACGATCGACTCGGTGAGAGATACAGGGGTTTGGACGTCGAGTACGTGGGTCAGGACGAACAGAGGGGTACGGGGGACGCCGTCCGGCAGGCGTGGGACAAGGTCGGCGCGCGTTTCCTGGTGTTGAACGGTGACCTCCTGGTGTCGCCGAAAGCTGTGAAGGACGTCGTCGACTCCGAGGGTGACGCCGTCTCCCTCAGGAAGGTGGAGAACCCGTCAGATTACGGCGTCGCAGAGGTAGAGGGCGGCAGGCTCACCGGGATAACGGAGAAGCCGGCGGACCCCTCCAGCGACCTCGTGAACGCCGGCGTCTACCAGTTCAGACGCGAGGTCTTCGAGGTCATAGACGACCTCGGGAGAAGCGAGCGAGGCGAGGTCGAGCTAACCGATGCGCTCGTCGAACTAGAGCCCGAGGCCGTGGAGTACGAGGGCGAGTGGATGGACGTCGGATACCCCTGGGACCTGCTGAAGGCGGAGAAGAAGCTGCTGGAGAGACGTGAACGCGAGGTCGAAGGAGAGGTGGCGGAGGACGCCGTCCTTGAGGGAGAGGTAGTCGTAGAAGAAGGCGCGGAGATTCGTCCCGGTTCCGTGGTAGAGGGACCCGTCCTGGTCGAGGAGAACGCCTCTATCGGCCCCAACGCCTACGTCCGCGGACCAGTCACTGTAGGTGCAGGCGGCTCGGTCGGCCACGGCTCCGAGGTCAAGGCGTCGCTCCTTATGCCGGATGCGAAGGTCCCCCATCAGAGCTACGTCGGCGACAGCGTCCTAGGTGAAGACGTCAACCTCGGCGCTGGAACGGTGGTGGCTAACCTCCGTCACGATGGAGAGACCGTCGAGTCAGAGATGAAGGGAGAGGACGTGGACACCGGCCGCCGGAAGTTCGGCGTCGTCTTCGGCGACGAGGTAAGAACGGGTGTGAACACGAGCCTGAACCCCGGCGTCAAGCTCGCACCTGAATCGACGACGAACCCCGGAGACACCGTGTACGAGGACGTCCGATGACTCCATCCCATCGTAACGAGCGACCGACACCTTCCTGCCGACAGGGGAAGACGTTATAGACGACGACAACCTGAACAACCACATGGTAGATAAGGCGGTGGTGCTTGCGGCGGGTCGCGGCCGGAGGCTGAACCCGTTGACGAACACGAGGCCGAAGCCGATGGTTCCCGTCGCCAACAGACCACTGTTGGAGCACGTCGTCGAAGCCTGCAGGGACGCAGGGGTCGACGACCTCGTCTTCGTGGTGGGGTACCGGCGGGACAGGATACAGACCTACTTCGGAGACGGAGACGACTGGGGCGTCGACGTCGAATACGTGGTGCAGGAGAAACAGCTGGGGACCGGGCACGCGCTCAAGCAGGCTTCCCCGGAGCTGGAAGACGAGAGGTTCCTCGTGCTGAACGGGGACTCCATAGTCTCCCCCGACCTCGTGGAGAGGATGTCGGAGGTTGCGGACAAGGAAGACGTCGTCGCGGTCTCCAGGTCGGATAGACCCACGGACTACGGCGTCGTCGAGGTCGAAGACGGATACCTGAAGTCCATCAAGGAGAAACCCCTGGAGACGCGGTCGGAGACCGTGAACGCCGGAGTGTATGGGTTCGGACGAGGGATACTCGACCTGCTGCCGGAGACACCCGACGAACACGGTGAGATGAACCTGACGGCCGCGGTTTCCGAGCTTCTGGATGAAGGAGAGGTGAGAGCTGTCTCCGCGGAGTCCTGGACCGACGTCAGCCACCTCTGGGACGTCGTCGAGGTCAACGCAGAGGCTCTGGAGACGGCGGAGAAAGACGTAGAAACAGAACCCTGCGTCTACGTCGGTGAGTCGACCGCACTGGGTGACGGCGTCTCCCTAGCCCCGAACTCCACGGTACTGTCCGGCACCTCGCTCGACGACAACGTCTCCGTAGGCGCAGGCGCAGTGGTGGCGAACAGCGTCGTGATGAAGGACGCGGTGATAGAGGAGGGAGCCGTCGTACGTGACTCCATCGTCGGGGAAGGCGTATCCGTCGGCGTAAACTCCACCCTGGAGGGCGGTGAAGCAACCGTCGAAGTGGAGGACAGACTGCACCGCGGCGTCACCTTCGGCGGCTGCGTCGGCGACTACACCGAGCTCTCCGGCGGCGTCACCGTAGCACCCGGTACCGTAATCGGTGAAGACTGCAGGGTGGCGTCGGGATGCATGGTGACGGGTCGTGTTCCCGATGGAGCGAGGGTGGAGAAGGGATAGAGATGTGCGGGATAATCGGCTACGCAGGCGACGACGCCCTCCCCGTACTGTTGGACGGCCTCAGACGGCTGGAGTACCGTGGATACGACTCAGCCGGCGTCGGGTTAGAGGACGGAAGCCTCCGCGTCTACCGCTCCAGCGGCGAGGTCTCGGAGATAGAGCGAAAGGTCGACGACGTGGACTCCGCACCCGTGGGAGTCGGACACACCCGCTGGTCGACGCACGGAGCCCCCGTGGAGAAGAACGCCCATCCACAGGTCGACTGCACCGGAGACGTCGCCGTAGTCCACAACGGCATAGTCGAGAACCACGAGGAGCTCCGCAGCGAGCTCGAGGGCAGAGGTCACAGCTTCACCAGCGACACAGACACGGAGGTCGTCGCACATCTAGTCGAGGAGAGGGTCGGCGACGGACTCCGGGAGGCCCTCGAACACGCGACGTCACGGCTCGAAGGCAGCTACGCCGTCGCGGTGTCGGCGGCGGATTCCGGACGCGTGGTCGCGGCTCGTCAGGACAGCCCTCTGTTGGTGGCGTACGGAGGCGGCTGTAACTACCTCGCGAGCGACGCCCCCGCCGTGGTCAACAGGACGAAGGAGGTGACGTACCTGGAGGACGGCGACGTAGCGGTTCTTGAGGCCGACAGTGTGTCCTTCTACCGCGACGGCAGCGAGTTCACGCCGGATGTCGACGTCATCGACTGGGACGCCGAGGAAGCGGAGAAAGGCGGCTACCCTCATTACATGCTGAAGGAGATCCACGAGCAACCCCGGGCGTTACGTCGCGCTATCTCCGGTAGGTTCGACGCCGTCGAAGGCGAGGTCGACGTCGAGGTTGATCTACCGAACGATGTCGAGGACATCGACGTCGTGGCCTGTGGAACCAGCTACCACGCGGGACTCTACGCGGAGACTCTGCTGGAGGAGTACGCCGGCCTCCGCGTCTCCGTCGACTACGCAAGCGAGTACACCTCGTCCGCCGATGTCGTCGTCGCGGTCACTCAGAGCGGGGAGACCGCGGACACGCTGTCGGCGGTGAGGCGTGCGAAGGCGGATGGCGCGTACGTGGTGGCGGTGACGAACACCGTCGGCAGCACGGTGACTCGTGAAGCCGACGACACCGTCTACATCCGCGCCGGCCCCGAGATAGGTGTGGCGGCGACGAAGACCTTCGGCAGCCAGGTGGTGACGCTGGCGGCTCTCGCGGTGGCCTGGGGCAGGGAGAGGGACGAGCTGTCGACGGTGGCGGCCTCCGAGCTCATCGAGGACCTCCAGGGGTCCCCGGCGCAGTTCAACAGGTGCTCGACCGGAACAGCGAGGTGAAAGAGGTGGCGGAGGAGGTCGTCGACGGTGACGCGTACTTCTTCGTCGGACGCCGGCTCGGCTACCCTGTGGCGCTGGAGGCGGCGTTGAAGCTGAAGGAGATAAGCTACGAACACGCGGAGGGCTTCCCCGCCGGCGAGATGAAGCACGGCCTGCAAAACGAAGAGGCGCGTGCGGAAGCCCGCGTACTCATGCGCGTTCAAGAACAGATGCTCAGTCCGCGATTCGGAGAGAACATCATCGGTGCGATTCAGGACCAC
>JAQZDA010000030.1 GCA_028751075.1 Euryarchaeota archaeon Ods02
CCCCCGCCCCGGGCTCGGCCCCCCCCCCCCCCCCCCCTCCCACAAATCCCCCCCCCCTACCAACCCCCCACCCCTTCCTACAAATGTCGGGCCCCACCCCCCGGGGGGGGGGGGTTGCCTCCACCATCAGTTGGAGCTATAGGTACACCCGCGGAAGCTGTAGGTAGACCTGGAATCTGTAGGTAGATCTTTGATATGTTGATGTAAGGGTTTATCTACCTGCAGACGACATATTCCGTTGATATGAGTGAGCTAGAAAGTTACGTGGATGAGCTCCTGGATGAGTGTGATATGTCCAGGAGCGAGGAGGTCGAGGAGACAGCCAGGATGATGGCCACTCTCCGGGACTAGGTAGTTCGTTCTGAACGCTTGATTATTCTGAACGCCTGAGTTCTTGCGCAAGCTCTCTTTTCGAGAGGCCTTCAGTTTCCTTCAGTTCGGATCTGCCGGCGCGTTCGACCGCGTTCTCTACGAAGTTGATCCAGCAGTTCTGATGTAGTTCTGCGTACCGCTGTTGCGCGTCCCCTGGCGGCATGTCGAGGTCGTAGCTGTCGAGCTCGATGACGACGCCTTTCCGGCGTTCTACCTCCGTAACCCCGTAGTTCCGGAGAAGTTTCAGCAGGACGTTCTTCCGTCGAACCGTCGCGATGGCCTTGGACTCCCTGATGTGTTCGTCGACCCATTCACGCGTCTCGGAGGCGTTCAGGCTCACGAAGGATAACGAGAACTGCTTGTCCGACCTGTGGTGGTAGGGTATACGGGTCATGTAGATCTCCAGCGGAAGCGACGGCTTAGGGTTTACTCGGAGCCTCAGTACCACTTACCGGATCTCCGGTTCGAGACGCTGGAGACCGGTCTCGGGAACCGTACGGGCTTCTCTCTACATCTCGGGAGCCATCCGGTGTCTCCAGGTCCCGCTGACGTCAACGCTCCCGAGATCGATCGTTCTGTATACCCGGGTATCCAGCTGCCGAGCGGGTTCGTCAGGATCTCACTCCAGCTTTGAAAGGAGGTGGATCGAGCCACGCGTGAGGTTGACCGTGGTGGAGGCTCTCGACTGGATCGTTGTAGGACGCGCTACACGGTTCCTGTCGGGGGGAGGGGGGTCGGCGTCCCAGGAGGGTAGCGGAGGGTGCTGTCGGTGGAGTCGGCGGAGTCGGCGGTGTTCCCGACTCGGCTGAAAGGAGAAGGATGGGGTGTCCTGAACTCGTGGTGGACGGGTGCGGGATGCTTGCCCGGCTTACGTCTCGGTCGTCGTTCCTCCGTTTCATCCTAAACGTTAAATCCTTCCTCTTCCTTGGTTCTGCTACATGAGACGGGGTGTTCTATCTTTCGCGGCGGCGGTGCTCGTTCTGCTGGCGTTGTCGGCTGCGCCGGCTGCCGCGGACTCCATCGAGGCGACGACGTACAGCTACGACGGAGAGCTATATTTCGACGACTCTCTCGAGTACACCGTCGATGTCGATGCCTCCGGTGACGACGAACCACCGGTCGCGGTCTTCATCGGAGCTGACGGCGGAGTGGTATACGACGAAGACGGGATGACCGAGGACGACGGCGACTACTCGGGCTCCAGCCTCTTGAGCGAGCTGTCGACGGGTGAGGTCGAGGCGTTGTACATCCATCCCAACGACGCAGAAGGTGAGTTCGGTGACGGGCAGTTCGAGTTCGAAGGCAGTCCTGTCGGCGACGAAGCCAACCGCGAGAGCCTGGGTTGGCTGCTGGAGGATATGGAGGACGCTGGCTGGAGCCAGAGCGACATCCGAAGCGAGGTCATCAGTCAGACCACGAGCTCGGGTGACGACGTCCGCGACAGTGACACCTTCGACCTCTCTAGCGAGTCCTCCACGGAGATCAGGGACCTCGGCGTCGACGACCCCAGTGGTATCGAGGACGTCTCCCCGGGTGACACCGTGGTGGTGAGGGGTACGACGAACAGGAACCCCAACGAAGCGGAGATAGAGGTGCTGGCTGTAGAGGGCGAGGAACACGACTTGATCGACACGGAGTCGACTTCTGACTGGAGTCGAGACGGTGAGTGGATGGTGGAGAAGGAGCTGCCGAACTACATCGAAGGAGGTGTGTACACGGTGGAGGCTACCGACGGACCTGGATTGGACGAGGTAGACTTCGTGATCCAGCAGGAGGGTGAGATACAGAGCTGCGGCTTCGAGGTGCGTACGTCCGGCACCTTCGAGATACAGGATGACCTGTCGGCCGAGGAGACCTGTATAGAGGTGTGGGAGGCTAACGACGTCGTCATCGAGGGCGGCGGCCACGAGATCGAAGGCGACAACCCCAGCGCTCTCGACCGCGGCATACTGGTCTTCGAATCCCACAACGTCACCGTCCGCAACGTCACCGTCACCGGCTGGACCAGCGTCGGCGTCTCCTACGAGAACTCGGGAGGCGTCGTCGAGGACGTCGAGTTCAGCGACAACGACGTAGCGTTGGACTTCACCGACGGCTTCGCTACGCCGGAGGTCCGTGACAGCAGGTTCACGGGTAACGAGGTCGACGTCGACAGCGACGGCGAGTTCTACACGGCGGAGGAGGTTGAGCTCGCGGACTCCGGACTGTACGGAACCGTGGTGTCGTACGAAGCCGAGCACGTCGACGTCTTCGCCGCCGACGACCCGCCGGAGAACGAGGAAGCGGAGTCCATCGACCACTACGTCGAGGTCGAGAGCTACGACGACGACGCGGTGCTCGATCTCGCGTTCCACTACACCAGCGACGACGTCGACGACGTCGACGAGGACAGCCTGGGTATCTGGAAGCACGACGGCGGCAGCTGGAGCGAGGTCAGCGGCGACTCCGTCGACACCGACCTTCAGGAGGTCGACGCCTACATCACCGACTTCTCGACGTACGGGGTCTTCGGCGAGGAAGCCGAGGAGGAAGATGCCGACGACGCCGATGACGACGGAGACGATGCAGACGATGACGCTGACGACTCAGATGATGCCGACGACGCCGATGACGACGGAGACGATGCAGACGATGACGCTGACGACTCAGATGATGCCGACGACGCCGATGACGACGCAGACGATACAGATGACGCCGACACCGCGGACGACGACGCTGATGAAGACGCGGACGACGCTGACGACGCCGACGACGAGCCCGCGGAGCTACCTGGCTTCGGCGCCGTCGCCGCCCTGTTGGCATTGTCGCTCTACGCGGTCGTCCGAGGTAGAAGGTAGGTCGGCCGCGGTGGAGGGACAGGGTTCGACTTCCCCTTGTTCATCGGTTCAAGCTTTTTCTACGTCCCTGAACTCGAGCCGGAAACCGCCTGTCGGGGCCTCCGCTACCTCTAGCTGCCATCCGTGTGCGTCCGTTATCTCCTCCACGACGAGCAGTCCGTAGCCACGGTGTTCGTCGTCCTTCGTCGTGTATCCCGCGTCGAAGACCGCGTCCATCTCTGCTTCGGGGACGCCGAGGCCGTCGTCCTCGACGTAGAAGCCGTCTTCGATCTCGCCGACCATGACGACGGCGTCCTCGCCTGCGTGTTCGACGGTGTTCCGGAAGACGTTCTCCAGCAGCTGCTGCAGTCTGCTACCTTCCGCCTGAACCACTTTATCCGTGGAGACGTCTAGGTACGCGGTGGAGCTGTCGACGTTCCTCCAGGCTTCCTCCGAAGCCTCCTCTAGCCCGACATCCGTGAACTCTTCGACGGCCTCCCCTTGTTCGAGTATCTGGACGAGGTCGTCGGCGAGGTCCTCAAGCCGTCCGAGGGACTCCACAGTGGAATCGACGTCGCCGTTACCGTGCTTCTCCTGCACCCGCTCTAGACGGCTCTGCGCAACCTCTATCTCTCCCTCGAGGTCGCTGGAGACGATGTTCGCGAGGTCGTACATCCGTCTGTTCTTCCGCTTCAGCTCCCTCTCCCGCCGCTTTCGTTCGGTGACGTCGGTGATGAAGCCCTCTATAGCTTCGAGCTCTCCGTCGATGTAGACGCCGGTTCCGCTCTCCCACATCCACCGTACTCGGTCGTCCTCCCTGACGATGCGGTAGGTTATCTCGAACGTGCCGTCCTCCTCCAGACCCTCCTGCACCATCTGCCACGCCCTGTCTCGTTCCTCGGGGTGCAGGACGTCGTCACCCCATGATACCTCCCCGGACTCCAATTCTTCCGCCGAGTACCCCGTCAGCTGGCGGCATTCGCCTTCCACGTGCTCCATCGGCCAGTCGGGTTCGTTCCTGCAGCGGTAGACCATCCCCGGGAGGTTGTCGATGAGGGTCTCGAGCTTCCGCGTCCTCTCCGAGAGCTTCCGCTTCCCTCTGTAGGCTTCTACGGCGTTCCTGACGCGGTTAGCGAGTATCTCGTACTGTTCGCGTCCACCGTGTTTCTGGAGGTAGTCGGTGACGCCGCTGGATATCGCCTGGCTCGCTATCTCCTCGCTGCCTTTCCCTGTGAACAGGATGAAGGGTACTTCGGCGTCTATCTCCCTCACCCGCTCGAGGAGCTCGAGACCGTCCATCTCCCGCATGTCGTAGTCGCTGACGACGCAGTCGAACTCGTTCCCTCGCAGCATAGCCAGCGCTTCTTCGCCGTTAGAGGCCGTGGAGACGGACAGCTCTTCGGCTTCGCGTTCCAGTAGCTCCGCCGCTAGCTCGAGAAGGCCTTCGTCGTCGTCCACGTGTAGCACGTGGACGGCGTCCCCAGCGCCCTCCTTCATCCCGCGTCCCTACGGAGCCGTCGATATTTAGCTCTTCCCCTCGTTCTATTGGGTTTCCTCCGTCGCGCTGAACCCACCGTAGACGTTCAACACCCACCGGTAGATGTAGGTCTGCACTGGGACGGCGACGAGGAACCAGATCACGAGGATGCCGAGGACGAACACCAGCACGGGTACTGCGACGAGCCAAGGGGATACGAAGTACAGCACGAGGCCGGCGAGGATGAGCGGTATCAACAGCACGACCGACGCCAAGGTGACGGCGACGGTGACGAGGACGGAGGCTACGACGCCGACGACCACCTTCACCAGGAGGAACACCAGCGCTTGCTTCCACTCCCGGCGGACGTACCCGAGGCTGACGCGGAAGCCCTGGAGGAAGCCGGTGTCCGCCACCGCAACCTCCGGCAACGCGAGGTTGCGGACGACGAACGAAAGCAGCCAGACAACGACCCAGGTCAACGCCGCCAGCGAAGCCGCGGTGCCGAGCCCGAGTCCCGGCCGGAAGAAAGCGTATATCAGGAGGGCGAAACCTCCTAGCGATGCCGCCAGCATCAGCCAGTTGAACACGAAGTAAGCGAACCCCTCCTTCACGTAGCGCTTGAACCCCCACTTCAGTCTGACTTCGTCGTCGTGCATCGACCTGTAGAACACTATCTCGAACACCGCGGCGAGATACGTCCAGACGACGAAAACTATCATGAACGCCGCCGCGAAAGCCAGCGCCCATCCCTGTAAAGCGACGTCCTCCAGAGCCTGCGCGACCTCTTCACCTCCTACGTCGTCGAGGAGTTCTTCGGTGGCGGCGTCCTGCTCGAGCCATAGCTCCAATGCCTCCAGGCTGTCGCCGTAACCCGTCGTCGGGACGCCGGAGTAGCTGCCTCCGACGAACAACAGTATCACCGCTATCTTCGTCCACAGCCAGAGGTCGAACGGCAGAAGGAACTCCTTCGTCTCCCCGTAGGTTTCCTCTAACGTGTCGACGGCGTACCAACCCACTCTAGATCACCTCGCCCCGGGCGGCTGCCTCCTGCTCCCCGTTCCATCTATCTACCTTCGAACTCCCCCATACGGCGTTCGTTCTATCTGATCTCGACATCGTCGACCCCTCGTTAGCTTTACTCGACCGACTGCGAGTTTAAGCTTTACGTCCTAAGTATCCGAAACGCTCTTTCACCGGCTGTAGCGCTACATGTCGCTGGGAAAGCCGATATCTTCAGAGGGCATGTCTTTCGACTGCCGGAGCAAGCTTCCATCCGCCCTCGTTCACCCAGTTAGAACTCGTCCAGCGTCGTCTCCCGCTCCGGCGACCTGTCCACTGGTTCGAGCTCCAGATACTCGAGGTCGCGGTCTTCTATCCGGGCTTGCCCACCGTCTGACAGCCCCGGCGCCGCGAGGATACCGCGGACGTCGTCGTAGCCGCGGCCGCGGTAGTCCTCGACGTACCTTCCGAGCTGGTCCACTGTCTCCGCCCCCACCTGCTTCCTCTTGAGCTCGACGATGACGGGTCGGCCTTCGCTGTCGCGGCCGAAGACGTCGATGCGTCCGTAGCTGCTTTCGCGTTCGGTCTCGACGACGCGGAAGCCCTCCTCCACCACGGAGGGGTCGCGTTCGATGCGCTCCTGCATGTCGCGTTCCTTCTGACGTATCTCGAGATCGACGCCGTCGACGAGCCGACACGCTGTCGCCGCGTGCACGTCGGTGAACCACGCCGTTAACACCTCCGGAGGTGCGTTGCTCCGGCTCTCGACTACGAGGACGTCGTCCTCCAGCTTGACCTCCGTCGACGACCCCGGAGGCTGCCAGTTCACGGGGTCGCTGCTGCGGTTCTGATGCACGAGCAAGCTGCCGTCGGGCTTCACCATCAGCACGCGTTCGCCGCCGCCGAGGTACGACGACGCCCGACCGCTGTACTCGACCTCACAGGCACCGACCACGACGACGAGTCCGTGTCCCGACAGCCCGGTGCGGAGGAACTCCGCCGCATCCTCCAGACCAGGGTCCTCCAGAACCTCTGTCTTACCGCGACGATCCATCTCCATTGACCTCTGAATCTACCTCCTTCGTCTTATTTCCCCTGTTTCCACCGCCGTGAACCGATACCCTGTCACTGCAGCCTAGAAGCACGGTCTCCGGAAGCCTCCTATCGTTTCCGCTTCCTCTCGCTACGGTTCGAGCTACTTTGATGAATAACGCTTGTTCCGTCTCCCGCTTATCAGTTCACCGCCGGTGGAGGTAGAACGCTACGGCGACGGCGACCACTGCTACGGAGCCCACCACTACGGGTGCGACTCCGACCATGCCGGCGAGCGTCCTTAGCTCCAGCAGCACTGCGAACGCTACTACGGCGACCACGAGCAGCAGTGCGCCGCGTCCGCTGGCGTCAGCCATACCACGCTATCATGGGGTAGGCTGGTCCTCCTGGCTCCAGCAGGCCGTCGGCTGCGATGGAGACGAAGGGGATGGTGTAAGCCACCAGTATCAGCAGTATCGAGATACCTATCCAGACGCGGAAGTCGTCGAGCACCTTGGGTGCGTTCTCCGCGCCGGACAGAGGCTCCGGCATGACCTCGCTGTCTATCTGGGTTCGGGCGCCCAATAGGCTGCGTATCACGACGGCGTAGAACAGCAGCAGCGACAGAGTGAGGATGACGCCGCCGAACGCTACCTGGAGGTCGAGCTCCGCCATCGACCCCGTGGCTACGTCGTAGTCGAAGCCCTGGTACTGGGGTTCCGCCGTCCGTCGGGGGACGCCTTCGAGTCCCTGACGGTGGAGGGCGTTCGAGAACAGCACCATGCCGACGAACCAGAGAGCGGTCTGCCAGACGCCGAGCTTCCTCCACCGTAGCTCCTTACCCGTCAGCTGCGGCAGGAGGTAGTAAGTCGTCGCCATGAACGTCAATGCGACGGCGGTGCCGACGGTGAGGTGGAAATGCCCTGGAACCCAGGCGGTGTTGTGGACGAGGTAGTTGATGTTCATGCCGGCGTTCACCATGCCGCTGAAGCCTCCGGCGGCGAACAGCAATCCTGCGAACGCGACGCCTGTGAACGCGGGTCTGTCCCACGGCAGGTTGCGGAGCCAGCCGAAGACTCCGGTGCCGCCGCGTCGGCGGGCGCCGTACTCGATGCT
The DNA here is from genome assembly GCA_028751075.1 of Euryarchaeota archaeon Ods02. Lineage (GTDB taxonomy): Archaea > Halobacteriota > Halobacteria > Halobacteriales > Halorutilaceae > JAQZDA01. The sequence continues at coordinate 7,816 of JAQZDA010000030.1, forward strand.
CGCTATCACGGTGAAGAACGTGATCAAGCTCGGCAGCAGCACGAACATCGTGTTCGACATCGCCACGACCTTGTAGCCTTCGGCGATTCCGGGGTCGAGGTACTGATGGTGGATGCCGACAGGTATCGAGCTCAGGAGGAACAGCACGAACACCAGGCGTGCGAGCGGGTCGCTGAGCAGGCGTCCGTCGGCGAGCTTGGGGAACACCGTGTACCAGACGAGGTACGCAGGCATCAGCCAGAAGTAGACGACGGGGTGGCCGAAGAACCAGAACAGGGTACGCGTCAACAGGGGGTCGACGGTCTCGATGAGGCCGAGCGACCAGGGGATGAGGAAGAACACGACCTCGACGGCGACTCCGAGCGTGGCTATGTACCACAACGCCATAGTTATCAGGACCATGTAGGTCCGGAGCGGCACCCTGTCGCCGGGGTTGGCGTTCTTCCATCTCAGCCAGGTGCGTATCCAGTCGAAGCCCGCGACCCAGGTTCCGACTATCAGGAGCGCGGCTCCGATGTAGAAAAGGCTGTGCGCTTGCATGGGTGCGTAGAACGTGAACAGGACGTCGGCGCTGAGGTCGGTGAACTCCACGAAGCCCGCGAACATCGGGATAGCCGCGAGCAGGGTGCCGACGTGCACCAGTGCGACCCATCCCCAGGTGAGTCGTCGGCTGGGTAGGCCGTCGAGGTCCTTCGCGATAGCCCAGGTGAACAGACCGAGGATGAAGAACGTCGTGAAAACCAGGACCAGGAGGACGCCGTGCACCGTTAGCACGGTGTAGTAGGTGCTGCTCTCCATTATCCTGAGGAAGCCTGTCCGATGCAGAGTCTGAATCAATCCGAAGGCTCCCCCGACTGCGAGCGCCGACAGCGCGAACAACAGAAGTCGGCGGACGACTTTCGCTTCGAACGGGTAGTCGTCTACGAACGCCATCTCAGGCTCCCTCCCACTCGTCCTCCGGCACCACTTCGACCATGCCCTCCATGTCGTGGTGGCCGCTGCCGCAGTACTCGTTGCATACGACTCCGTACTCAGCTGGTTCGTCGAACTCTACGGTTATCTCCGCTATCTGTCCTGGTATCACCATGGTGTTGACGTTGGTTCCGACTAGCTGGTATCCGTGGATGACGTCTGCGCTGGTTATGTAGAACGTCACCGTGCTTCCTTCGGGTACTTCGACGGTTCCGGGTTGGAAGATGAACATCCGGCTGACGACGTAGACCTCGTACTCGTCGCCTTCGACGTGTTCGACCCTTGGTTCGCCGAACCTGTCGTCGTCTGGTATCTCGTCGGGTGCGATGGTGCCTCCGCTGTCGTCGACCATGGAGACGCCTGCGCCGACGGTTCCGTAGACGACGGTGGCTATCAATAGGACGATGAACGCTACACCGGCGACGAGCCAGAGCTTCTCGTGCTTCTGTATATCCACTTTATCCCACCACCGTCGGGCCTCGGCCGAGGAACTCGACGAAGTACACGAAAAGCCACAGTGCGGCGAGCAGACCCAGGTAGAGGAACGCGATAGCGAACGTCCCCGTGGGTTCGAACTCGTCGTGAGGTATCTCGCGGAGGCCGTCGTCTCCACCGGCGTCAGCGGCTTCGGCGTCGGCCTCTGTCGCGTCCGCTACTTCGGCGTCGGCCTCCGCGTCGTCCCCTTCGTCTGGTTCGCTCTCTTCTTCGCCGTCCATGACGGCGACTTGCACTCCCCTTCACTTAACATTCAATCTGATTTCTGGGGTGAGAGAACCACCACCAGACGTTTATACCTCGTGCTGCTATCGACGTACATGGTGTACGATATAGACGCACGTCTCGCAGCAGCCGTGGCGGCGTTAGCGGCGGTTCCCCCGTTCGTCTACGGCGTGTCGACAGGGTCACACACGGGCTACACGTCCGCCGCCAGCATGCTCGTGATAGCGGGCGTCCTCTACTTCGTGCTCGGGGCCGACGAACCCGAAGCCCAGACCGCGTGACCGCAGAAGCTGGAGGATGAAACGGGTTGTACCTAACCTCCGTTGCTCCGGCTGCATCGGTCGACGCCTCCGCTAACGTGGACCTACTGTTCTTCTTCGTAGTCGGCCTGCTCGGAGGCGCTCACTGCATCGGCATGTGCGGACCCCTCGTCACCTTGTACAGCGACCGCCTGCGTGGGCAACGTGACGACGGCCGCGACGTCCTCTCCCTCCACGAGGTACGTCAGCATCTGGTCTTCAACCTCGGACGCACGACATCCTACGCCGCCATCGGCGGGTTGTTCGGAGTCCTCGGCTTCACGGTGTTCTCCGCCGCACACGAGGTACCGGCGTTCGATGTCGTCCGCGCCGTCCTCGGAGTCGCCGTCGGCGCCGTAGTGATCGCGTTCGGCGTGTACTACGTCAGCGGCCGGTTCGTCGACGTAGTCACCCACGTCTCTGGCGTCGGCGTGGTCTTCAAGAAGGTGCACAGCGTCGCGGTCAGCCATGTCGACCGATGGGTCGACGGCCCCGGAGTGTTCGGCTTGGGCGCGCTTCACGGCTTGCTGCCCTGCCCCATCCTCTACCCTGCCTACCTCTACGTCCTCGTGCAGGCCGCCCCCGCCCGCGGCGCCGCGTCCCTCGCCGCCCTCGGCCTCGGAACCATCCCCGCGGTCTTCGTCTTCGGAACCCTGATACAGGGCGTCAGCCCCCGGTTACGCGCGCGTCTCCACCGCGTCCTCGGCGTCACCCTCATCGCCCTCGGCTACATACCCCTGAGTCATGGACTGATGCTCCTCGGCTTCGACGTGCCGACTTTCGACGTGCCGTTCCATCAGCCGCTGGGAGGGCACGACCATTGACCGACGAAGGAGCTACCGACGAATGCTGCAGTCTATGTGAACTGCCGGTGTACCCCGTCGACCGCGTCGAATCCGAGGGAGAGGTGTTCTGCTGCCAGGGCTGCATGTTAGTCAGCGAACGAGTGGGTTCGCTTGACTCGTCCGGGAGCAGTTCCGAGGCGGGGGAAGCCGACGTGCCGGAGGACGCGGATACCACGTACCTATGGGTCGAAGGCATGCACTGCACCACCTGCGAGATCTACCTCGAAGACGCCGCCGAAGACGTCGAAGGAGTCCACAGCGCTTCCGCGAGCTACGCCGGCGGCGCGATGAAGGTGGACCACGACTCCGACGTCCCCGCAGACATCCTCACGGGCAAGCTCTCGGGACGCGGCTACACCGTCAACTCCACCGACGAACCCCGTGACGTGGTCCCCGACAGCGTCGGCCGCCTGATAGTCGGCGTCGTCCTCGGGATGATGGTGATGGTGTACTATGCCCTGTTCCTGTATCCTCGTTACTTCGGCTATCCACCGGTCGCGGAGCTCGGAGTTCACGACGGCCTCTACCTCGGCCTCAACCTCATGGTGATGTCCGCCGCCGTTCTCCTGTACACCGGCTGGCCCGTCCTCCGCGGAGCCTTGGTCTCCCTCACCACCCGTCAGCCGAACACCGATCTCCTCGTCGCAACTGCCGCCGTAGCAGCCTTCGTCTACAGCGTCGTCGCCGTCGCCCTCGGCCGCAGCGACCTCTACTTCGACGTCACCGTCGCCGTGATCCTCGCCGTAACCCTCGGCGAACACTACAAATCCAGGGCTCAGCGGAAGGCCAGCGAGATGCTGGAGGAGACCACGGCTCTCCAGGTGGAGGAAGCACGGCTGGAGGACGGCTCCAGCGTCGCCGTCGACAGCCTCGAAGGCGGGGAAGCTGTCGAGGTGGAGGCCGGTGAACGCGTCCCCGTCGACGGCTGCGTCTCCAGAGGAGGTGGGGAGGTGGACGAGTCCCTGGTCTCCGGCGAACAGCTACCCGTGGAGAAACACCGCGGCGACCGCGTCTACGCCGGCTCCCTCGTCGTAGCCGGTCAGCTCACCATGGAGGTGGAGGACGGCGCACCCAATGCCGTCAACCGGGTCGTCGACCTCCTCTGGCACGAGGGCTCCACCGGAGGAGGATTTCAGAAAGCCGCCGACCGTCTAGCAGTGGTCTTCGTCCCCCTCGTCGCAGCCGTCGCCTTCTCCGCCGCATTACTCCATCTCTACCTCGGCGGCGGCGTCTCCGACGCCCTGCTGACGGGGTTGGTCGTCACCGTGGTCGCATGCCCCTGCGCCCTCGGCATCGCGTCCCCTCTCGCTAAAGCCGTGGGTACGAAGCGGGCGCTGGAGAACGGTGCCGCCGTCTCCGGCGAAGCGGTGTTCGAGTCCAGGGGGTTCGACAGCGTCGTCTGGGACAAGACGGGTACGTTGACGAAGCCCGAGCTGGAGGTCCGCCGCGTCGACGCGTCCAGGGAGGCGGTGGAGAAGGCTGCCGCGGTGGAGTCGATGTCCAGCCACCCCGTCGCCCGCGCCCTCGTAAGGTACGCCGACACGGCGTCTGCGGAACACGTCGTGGCTGACGGCGGTGCGTTAGAGGCGGCGGACTTCGAGAGCCACCGGCACGGCGTATCCGCGGAAGTCGACGGTGTGGAGGTCGTCGTCGGCGACCGGAGGTTGTTCGAACGCCGCGGATGGAACGTCGACTTCGACGATGTCGAGGGCTTCGACGCCGATGAACGCTCAGGCGTGGTGGAGGTGTACGTCGGATGGAAAGAGGAAGCACGCGGAAGGTTCGTCGTCGGCGACGCCCCACGAGAGGGATGGAGGGACGCGGTCTCCTGGTTCAGCGACAGGGATGCAGACGTCTACCTTCTGACGGGGGACGACGGCGCGTCGGTCGACGTCTTCCGCGAATCAGGTGTCTTCGACGACGTCATCGAGGGTGTGCCGCCGGAGGCGAAGGCGGAGTACGTCCGTGGTCTATCCTTCGACGGCAGGACGTTGATGGTGGGTGACGGCGTCAACGACGCGCCCGCGCTTGCCGCGGCCGACGTAGGCGTCGCAGTCGGAGACAGCGGTCTGTCCGTCGACGCCGCCGACGTATCCGTCGAGGGAGGCCCCGTGGAGGTGGTGGAGGCGGTCGAGGTCGCGGAGACGACGGCGGTGAGGATGCGTCAGAACCTCGGGTGGGCGTTCACCTACAACGCCGTCGCTCTGCCGCTCGCTGCAGCCGGCGCGATAAACCCGTTGTTCGCGGCTGCGGCGATGGCTAGCAGCAGCTTGTTAGTCGTCGGTAACTCCCTGAGGGCGTACGACCGGTAGATGCTTCCTCAGATCTCGTCGACGACGACTGCGCCGTACATCCTCTGGGCGTCGTGGGGTACGCATACGTAGAGGTAGATACCAGGTTCCGTGAACGTGTGTTCGTATGTATGCGGTGGGTTCAGTATCCTGTCGTCGCCTTCCCAGTCCTCTCCTCCGGTGTCGACGCTTTCCGCCCTTGTGTTCGCGGTGGTCCGTCTGGCTGCGGTCGCGCGGACGACGTTGTGGCCCCGTGTACCCCACTCCCATTCGACCGTGGTGTCGCTGTCGACGGCGACTGCGGCGGGGTAGAACTTGTTGACGTAGTCGTCTGTACCTGCCATCACCGTGACCTCTTCTTCACCGGTCCAGTCGACGGTGCCGCCGACGTCGTCGTATGGTGTGGTTCCGTCGAAGTATCCCTGGTAGTCGGGTTCGTCGTCGACGAGGTCGAAGTCCCGTTCTCTTCCGTCGCCGTCGTCCCCGTTGTCGCCGTTCAGACAGCCCGAAACCCCTGCCGCCGTACCTGTCCCCACCGCCATCAGTAGCTCTCGTCTCCTCATGTCTCCGTATCTCTACGACCTGCCTCGACTTCAAACTACAGGTGAGTTTCTATGGGGTGAAGTATGTGGGAAGTATGCGGAGGCCGGTCTCCGCAGCTAGCTAAGAAGGGTTATGGGTCTACTCTTCGGGTTCGTCGTCGCCGTCGTCTTCCTCGCCGTTCTCGTCTTCGTAGTCGTCTGCTTCCGTCTCGTTGCCTTCGTAGTCGTCTCCGTTCTCTCCGTTCTCACCTGTGGGTTCGGCTTCGCCGTCGTCGGCGCCGTTCTCTTCCTCTCCGTTCTCCTCACCGTTCGCGTCCTCGGCTTCCTCGACTACGACTGCGCCGTACATCCTGTCGCTGGCGTCGTGCGGCGTGCAGACGTAGAGGTAGATTCCGCCTTCCTCGAACGTGTGGCTGTAGCTGTGGGGTGGGTTCTCGATCTGACCTTCGCCGTCCCATTCGCCGCCGGTGTCGACTCCTTCCGCGCGGTCTGCGGCGGGTCCACCGGTCTCTATCGAGCGCTGGATATCGTGTCCCACCGTCTCCCAGTTCCACTCGACGGTGGTTCCGGCGTCGACGTGGATCGCAGGTGGAACGTACTGGTTCTGGTAGTCGTCGTGTCCGACGCTGACCTCTACCTCTTCCTCTCCGGTCCAGTCGACGGTGCCGCCTATGTCTTGGTAGGAGGGGGTGTCGTCGAAGTAACCCTGGTAGTCGGGTTCGTCGTCTACGAGCGGGAAGTCTAGTCCGTTCTCGTCGACGTCGTCGTCATCGTCGTCACCGTTCGGGTCGTCGTCTCCGTGGATACATCCAGTTAGTCCGACTGCCGCCGCTGCTCCGGTGGATAGCACGAATTCGCGTCGTTGCATCTTGTACACCACTAAAACCATGGAACTAACCGTATTTGAAGCTTCATATTTAAAGACGGTATCTTTAACCCTTGCTTACCTGCATCGTCGCATGGAAGCTGAGTGACGTTGAGCACGCTGACGTAGCTGTTGATTCGGTGAAGTAGCCAGGCCGTGTCATCGGACCCGAATTTGTTCGGGCTTATGGGGAACCACACGAATCATAAGAACACGTCCCCTCCATCTACATGTGACCGACGAGGAACCAGCAGTCGACGTGGTGTTCGACGCGCTCTCGGACGAAGACTGCCGCGCCATCGTCGAGAACCTCGAGGAACCCATGACGACGAACCAGATAAGCGAGGTCTGCGACCTCCCGCTGTCGACCACGTACAAGAAGATCGACAAGCTCGACGACGCCACCCTCCTGGAGGAGTCCGTGCAGCTACGTGAGGACGGTAAACACACCAACACCTACGTCGTCGACTTCGAGTACGTGAAAGCCGCCCTGACAGAGGAACACCGGCTGTCGGTGGAGGTGCAGAAACCCGAATCCAAGGGTGAACGCCTCGAACGCATCTGGGACGAGGTGAGGGAGGGAGCATGAGTCCTCATCTAGCTGCTGAAACCACGACTGTGTACGCTCTCATGGGCTCCAGAGCCGCGATCCTCGTGATCGGCGGACTCATCACCTACTACGCCTACACGGCGTATCGGCGCACAGGCTCCAGCAGCCTGAAAGCACTGGCAGCAGGGTTCGCCCTGGTGGTTGCGGGGTCGGTTCTGGGTGGAGTGCTCCACACAGTAGCCGGGGTCGACATACTCACGTCACTCGTAGCCGACAGCGTCCTCACAGCAGCGGGGTTCGCCTTCCTGCTCTACTCCCTCTACGCCGAGGAGTAGAGTCCGTCTTCTACTGGTTTCAGGGTCGTTCCAGAGATCCGAAAATCTCCTCTCTCATTTAAACACAGCCCCGACCTATCTTCGAACATGTCAGGTACAGGAGACGTATACGGAACAGGAGACGTATACAGATCACCCAGGGTGCTGATATGGGAGGTCACACAGGCCTGCGACCTCGAATGCGAGCACTGTCGAGCCGACGCCATCCCCGAACGCGACCCCCGGGAGCTCACCACGGAGGAAGCCGAGGAGCTGCTGGAGGAAGCAAGGAGGTTCGGCGAAAACCAGCTCGTAGTCCTGTCAGGGGGAGACCCCCTCAAACGCCCCGACGTCGAACACCTCGTCAGGTACGGAACCGATCTCGGCCTCAGGATGACGATGACGCCGAGCGGAACCCACAACCTCGGAGAGGACGAGGTGGAGGGGCTCGCCGACGCAGGACTCCAGCGGATGGCGTTGAGCCTCGACGGCGCCACCGAAGAAGCACACGACGGCTTCCGCGGCGAACCCGGAAGCTATCGGGAGACCATTGAGGCAGCGGAACACGCCCGCGACGCCGGAGTACCCCTGCAGATCAACACCACCGTCTGCAGGGAGACCCTGCCGGAGCTATACGGAGTATCCTCACTCGTCGACGACCTGGACGCCGTCCTCTGGAGCGTGTTCTTCCTCGTACCCGTGGGACGGGGTGCAGCCCTCGAACAGATAACTCCTGAGGAAGCAGAGGAGACCATAGAGTGGCTGGCAGAGGTCGAGGAGGACAGCAGCTTCCCCGTCAAGACCACGGAAGCCCCGCACTACCGACGGGTCCTCCTCCAGAACCAGGAAGACAGCGAGAGACCCCCGGAGGCGCCGACGGGTTCTGGGATACGAGCAGGCTCGGGCTTCGCCTTCGTCAGCCACACCGGCGAGATATACCCATCGGGCTTCCTGCCGAAGTCCGCGGGCAACGTCCGCCACCGCAGCGTAGTAGACGTCTACCGCGACAGCGAACTCTTCAAGAAGCTACGTAGACCAGACGACCTGAAAGGCAAGTGCGGTGCCTGCGAGTACCGGTACGTCTGCGGCGGAAGCCGAAGCCGAGCGTACGCAGCCACCGGCGACCCCCTCGAAAGCGACCCTCTCTGCAGCTACGTACCAGAGGGCTACACCGGCGAACTACCGTGGAAAGACGCCGGCGAACTCAAGGGAGGTGGGAGCTGATGCCGACCGCCCGACTCCGTATACAGGTGCCGGAAGGCGTCTGGGTAAGCGACGTAAGCCGCAGCCACCCCGACGTCCGGTTCCGCGTCATCACTGTACAGGTCGCCGACGGAGACGGAGTCGGCGTCGTAGAGCTAAGAGGCGACCCCGACGAGGTCGAAGAAGCCGTCGAGGACGCCCGAGACCACCCTACCACCACAGGGGTCGACGTCGTCGAAGACACCGACGACACCACCCTGCTGCAGTTCCACACCCAGGCACCCTTGTTGATGACAGCGGCGAGCGAGAGCGGAGCCCCGTTCGAGACACCGTTCGAGATACAGGACGGCGAAGGAGTCTGGGACGTCACCAGCGCCCGCTCCAGCTTGAGCGACCTCAGCAGGAGGCTCGACGACCTCGGCGTGGAGTACGAGATACAGCACGTCCGCATGGTCGACGAAGACAGCCTCCTCACCGACCGTCAGCGGGAGCTGCTGGATCTCGCCATCAGCGAAGGATACTACGACACCCCCCGGGAGTCATCGCTGTCGGAGGTCGCCGAAGAAGCGGACCTCGCGAAGTCCACCGCCAGCGAGACCCTTCACCGCGCAGAAGGCAAGATAGTGAAGGACTACGTCCGAAGATAACCTCGCATTGACCAGTCCTCTCCGCCGGCAGCGCCATAGCCTGCCTATCTCACCGTTTCGTCGACAGAAGACCCACCACCAGGTAACAGTACAACCCCGCACCCATTAACCCAAGGAAGCCACCTGCGGACTCGACATAGGGGACCTCCATCGACACGCCCGCCATACGGACCAACACACCCGCTCCGACGGACGCTATAGCGACCTGAGCCAACCTGTCGCCGGCGTAAGGCAGCGGGCAGACCTCCGGCGGGTAGAAGTGGAACGCCACCCCCACTATCGTCAGGCCCAGGAACCCCGTCACCGCCGCGTACACGTGCGCCGCGACGAACCCCGCATTCCCGCCCACGAACGCCATATGGAGTCCGAGAGCCACCGCCATCAAACCGAAGACAGAGGCGACGACGATGGAGTCCGCCCCCACGCGCTGTCGCTCCCGCCGGAGGTACAGGTAGAGGTAGACCGCCGCGAACACCGTGACCGCCACCGCCATCAGTACGCCGCCGACACGCTGTAAAACCGGTCGGGTGAACCCGAGAGACAGCAGCAGGGGTGCGACTCCACCTGCTACCAGGACTACGCCAACCCCCGACAGCGGCGGATGGCTGACGAGGAACCTCGGAAGCAGGCGGAAACCCACGGTGAACACGAGCAAGGCGGCGAAACCCGTCGCCAGGAGGTGGTAGCCGCCTACGGGAAGGCCTCCGAACAAAGAGTAAAATCCGACCTCGACGGCAAAGACCTCGTAGGACGCTAGCAGGAGGTAGATGAACGCCAGCGGCATGAAGGCGTTCGCCGCGAGATCTACCCGTCGCCTATCCTCTTTCGCCTGACTCGTAGCCGTCGTCCCCCGTAGGTACCCGAAGGCGATGGTGGAGAGGATGGCGGCGACGAAGACGACGACGCCGCTCAACCACATCGCGCCACCGGTGGCGGCGTACAAAGCGGCTTCAGGTGAGAGGGAGGCGTACGCGAGCAGGAGGCAGCCGAACACCGTTAGCGGGTACTGGAGGAATGGTGCACCCGGCCACCGGAGCGTGCTGTCGAAGTACGACGGCACCAGTGTGTAGGCCTTCCCGAACGCGACGTGGAGGACGAAACCCATGACAGAGAGCACCACCTCCGTCTCACGGGGGACGCCGACGACTGCGGCCGCCTGCCAGACCACGAAGAACAACGCGCTGGTGACGACGAACCACTTCGAAGCCTTCTCCACGGAGTCGACGTCGCTCATGCTGTCATCGATGTAAGCCGTGGATTTCAAACTACCTACAGTAACCAGATTTAGAAGAAGATGCATTCACTAAGAGGCTCCGAGTCCCCGCTTTCACCACCATCGCCATTTAACCCCTCTTCTACAGTGGACAAATATTCAAAAGAATTCAAGCTAGACAACCACCTAAGTCGCAGCATGAAGACTGAGGCCCTGGTCGGTGGCTTCGAAACGGTAAGACCCCCCTTGATCGAGGACCTCGTGAAGATGCTCGAAGAACACGGCACGGTCGCTACGGTGAACTCCATCCACCACGACGTAACCGTAGACGAACTCATGAAGCACACATAGAGACACCGCGAGGCAGGCGCCGCCTGCAACACCGGCTTGACACCGGAGGAACGCTTCACCTTCACCGCCACAGACGACAAACTCGAGAGAGCGAGCTCGGAGCCACCGACACCCTCGACACCTTTCGAGGAGAGGCTTTCCACTGCTGTAGACACGGGATTCGACGCCGTCCTGGACTCATAGCCTCAGACGGGGACCTCCAGCAGGCGGCGTCCGCGCTCGACGTCGGCGGCAACGTATACTTCGCGGACATCGAAGGCGGAAGCATGAGCTTAGGATGTAACCTCCTGCGGTCGCCGGAGATAACCATGGAGTCCGTGTACTCGGGCAGCGTACCTGACCTCCGGTAGGTGGTAGAGATAGCGTAAGCCGGCGGCATACAGATGGAGTAACAGCTCGTCGGATTCGACGAACTAAAGGACACCTCCGACAGACTCGAGGATGGTGACGTCGACGGCCGCGCCCTGCTGCCGCATAAGCAAGATCACAGGAGTTTCGTCCCTCCACTCTCTCTCTCTCTGCTATTGCTCCTTACGCTGAATCTCGAATTATACTCAGACGTATCAAGCCGATGACGCGGGTTCTAAATCAGGCCGTAGTCCTGGGCAGCTAAGCCCAGCAGACCGGCGCCAACTGCGAACAATAAAACACCTCCAGCGAGCAGTATGAGGGTTCGGTAGAACTTACCTCTGGCGAGCTCGTCCTCGCTCATGTCGCTGACTATGTACTCTCCGCTACCTGTGTCCTTCTCCATCATGAGGTTCTCCTGGAAGTTCTCGTGCCGTTCTTCGAGCTCCAGCAGCAGATCCTCTGCGACGTCGTCCTCCTCCTGCGGCACCACCTGACCGAGCGCGTAAAGCTCCGTCCCAGGTGGTATAACTTTCTGGGTGTACCTCCGTCGGTCGTCCGAGGTGATCGGCATCCCCTGCTTCTCGAGGAACCGCTGGGTAGGCTCGTTTGGCTTGAGGTCGAACCACCTGGTTAGGAAGGTGTCCTCGAACAGGTTCGAAAGCCTACCTTCCGTGATCTGTGCCGTTGCCTCGTCGGAGAACTTCATCGGAGGGTCTTTGAGAATTATCGCTCCGGTGTCGTCCTCCAGAACTATGTCGTCCCCCAGGTACCCGGACTTCTGCGTCTCCCACTCGGTCTTAGTCTCGTCCTCCTCACCCGGCACCTCCTTCGTCACCCTCTCCTCTATCTCCCATCGTGCGAACACGCAGTCCCCTTCCTTGAACGGCTGAGGGTATACCTCCTCACAAGCCCTGGCGGCGCCCTTGAGCTCCGTGCGGCCTACGGCGACGGAACGGACCTTCTCAGTCGCCTGGTTCTTCACCAGCCTGGATCTGTTGTACATGTCCGCGCCTTTCTTGACCGACACCAGCCCGAAAGGTAGGAAAAAAGCCGACAGCATCAGGAACAGGTGCCAGTCCTCGTCGCCGAACTCGCTGTTCGAAGAAAGCAGATCCAGTGCGAACACCTCCACCGTCACCAAAGCCTCCAGCAATATCCCAGCAGCCATCAGTCCCCTCCGGCTCGTAGATTCGTTCGAGGTCCTACGCCGAAGCACCGTCGCCTGACCAAAGACAAGGCCTCCAAAGTCTGATGTACTTCCGTGGATTCTGATTGCTCCATAGGAACCACGGCGGTGCGTCAGCTATTAAGTATTTTGACGGAGCGCGGGAAACTGTGTACGCCGGGAACCAAGACACACGTCACTGATCCAAGGAAGTTCGTTCCGTGGAAGCCGTAGACAAGCTACCGGAATCGAAGACCTAACCCGGATTCCGGAACTCGACATAAGCATCCGCGGCAGGGCGAACCTGTTCGGGGAAGGAACGACGGCTACGTCTCACAAACCTTCAGCTAGAGCATGACGAACAACCCAGGAGTCAGACAAAGGCACAGGACGCAATCAGGTAAGGGGCTCCCAAAAACATATGAAAGAGCAGGATGAGGTAGAAGATATGTCTTCAGAGAAAACTGAGAACGCAGGACAGGAGGACGTACCCTGGATCCAGACGCTGTACGACCGCATCTGGTTGATTGGGATAGCCGCGACGGTGTTCTTCTTCGTCGTGTACGTCGGATGGGGTGTTCTCGACCTTATGATGACGCCGGAGGGAGGACCATGAGCTCCCCGCTCAAACCACCTGAAGGCAACTGGTGGGACGTACCGGTCGACAGACGCGAGTCGATATATCTAGGGCTCGCTGGCATCTGGAGCCTACTGATATTCGGATGGATGAGCATCTTCACACGTATCGGAGACCAGAACCCTATCGGCGACACCTACCGCGTCAGCCCCGAGGAGTTCAGCGAGAACCTGAGCGAGTATCGGGAGAACGCAGGCGAGACAGAGGACGGAGTTCTCATCCCTGACGGCGAAGACGTCTACATAGCAGCCGCCCAGTTCGCCTGGCAGGGTACACCGGTGCAGCTAGAGACAGGTAAGACCTACAAGATCCATCTGTCGAGCCTCGACGTCCAGCACGGCTTCAGCATCCGACCCGAAGGAAACCTCACCCGACAGGTCAACCTCCTCGCGTTACCCGGGTACGAATGGGTGATAGAGATGGAGTTCGACGAAGCAGACACCTACCACGTCATCTGCAACGAGTTCTGCGGCGTCGGCCACAGCAGCATGCACGGAACCATAGAGGTGGTAGAGGGATGATCTCCGCACTCGTCAACGACTACGACGAAGACGGCTGGCGCAAGTGCAACGTCACCGGCTTGGACGTCCACCGTAGCGTCGAGAACTACGTCAAGCTCTTCGGAGTCACCGCGGTCGTCGCGCTCGTCGTCGGCGGAGTCTTCGCCTTCACAGTGGCGCTCACGCGGTGGGAGATAATCGGTTTGCTCGGAGAGGAAGCGTTCTACCGACACCTCAGTATGCACGCCTGGAACCTACTGATCTTCTGGATGGTGTTCATGGAGATAGCTATCCTCTACGTCGGCGGCCCCATGGTGCTCGGCCGGAAGCTACCGCTGAAGAAGCTCGCGGGAGCGGGTTTCGCGCTGATGGCGGCGGGCGCGGTCATCATCAACTACGCCATATGGACCACCAGCCAGCCGCAGGAGGCACCGCTGCTGACGGCTTACGCCCCCCTCGAGATCAGCGCGACGTTCTACGGAGGCGGCATCGTCTTCCTCCTCGGCGCCACAGTCGCCGCGCTGCCGTTCTTCGCCGCAGTCTACCTCCACTACAAGGACACCACCGGCAGCCTACCGCTCGTGACCTTCGGCGCCTTCGCCACCGCTATAATCGCCGTACAGGCCATAGTAGGCGGGCTCGTGGTGTTCAGCTACGCCTTCCTCTGGAGGATAGACGTAATAGGCAGCATCGACGCCGCCCTGTACCGACAGCTGTTCTGGATCATCGGCCACGGCAGCCAGCAGATCAACCTCGCCGCCATGGTCACGGTGTGGTACTTCCTCACCCACGTCGTCGGCGGCGCGGAGGTGTTCAGCGAGAAGGTCAGCCGCACCGCCTTCGTCCTCTACGTCTTCTTCATCAACCTCGGCGCAGCACACCACCTCCTAAGCGACCCCGTGGTGTCCGCGGAATGGCGTATCTTCAACGCGTCGTACGCGTTCTACGGCGCCGCGTTCGCCAGCATGATCCACGCGTTCGCCATCCCAGCCGGACTCGAAGCAGGCAGGAGGAAACGCGGACTCGGCGGCGGCCTGTTCGGCTGGCTCACCAACGGCCCGTGGAAGAACCCTGTGTTCAGCGCCACGATATTCAGCATCATACTGTTCGGCTTCCTCGGAGGCATCACAGGAGTCGTCATGGGTCAGCTACAGACCAACATGAGCTGGGTGCGCACCCTCGCCACCGTAGGCCACTTCCACGGAACCGTCGCAGTCGGAACCACGCTGACGTTCATGGCGCTCGTATACTTCGTCATCCGGGTGATGTTCCTCAAACAGCTAGCTTTCCCCCGGCTCGCCAGCTTCCAGCCGTACTTCTACGCCGGCGCGATGGGCGTCGCCACCATCCTCCTGATGTACGCCGGCATCCTGTTCGGCATCCCCCGCCGGGTAGACGAGGTCGTCTGGAACATCCCCGGCAGCGACTGGAGCATGTTAGCCGCGGCACCCCTGATAACGATATTCGGAGTGTTCGCCGTGCTCGCCATACTCGCCGGCGTAATCTTCGCAGTCGTCGCCGTCGTCTCAGTGTTCCTCGGGAAGGACATCGAGGAAGGCGGTAACGCCGACCTCGTCCCCGACGGCGGCTACGGAGTCGGCGCCGACATGGAGGACGGCGACCCCGTGCACAAGTACGACGTCCGGGGAACCTTCGCGATAACCCTGATATTCCTCGCGACGTTCGTAGCCGTCTACGTGCTCAACTGGTACGTGCTCACCCAGCTCTGGCAGATAGGGCCCTGATGGATAGGTTACCTGGACCCGCTTCCACGGTGTACAGGATCCTCCGGTCCGCGTGGAGGGATTTCATCAGCATCTACTACGCCAACACGCCGACGTGGAGGCTGCTCAAGAGCGCGGCGCTCGCGTTCCTCGGCTTCGGCTGCTGGGCCTCCGGAAACCTCCTCCTGAGCGTGCAGCCCGACTGGACCTGGTTGAACTACCTGATAGCGTACGGCGTGCTCCTGGTGTTCTACGGCCCTTTCACCCACATAGTCGTCGTACCGCTGGCGATACGGTGGCGACGCCGACCCCAGGGTTTCCTCAACACACTCGGGAAACGCATCAGCAAGATCAACATCACCTTCTTCATCGTCCTCGTCATCGCACTAGGAGCGACCGCGCCGGGCTTCATGTTCCTGGACTTCGGCGCCTACGGCGGCGATGCACCCGACGTCGACCCCACCCTCAACTGCGAACGCGTCGACGGCGTCGTCGAATGCACGCTCTCCGACGAACCAGGGATCCACGAAGTCGTGGTCTCCACCGGCGGCGAAGAACTCTACAGGTTCACGGAACCACCGTACGAGTGGACGGTAGAGGAGGACGAGCTATACGAGAGCCAGGGTGTACGCCGACTTCAGGTCGACGTATACGGCGAAGACGGCAACCGGCTACGACGGCTGGTGCAAAGGTTCCGCTAACGACTACGACCCTTCGCTATCAGTTCCTGACCCGCCTCAGAAGCACCTCCTTCAACGCAACCCGGTGACAGGGCTTCCGCTCCGTGTTCTCGTAACAGACGAGACAGACGTCGACGCCATCCCGCACCCGACGACCGACCTTCTCCAGCGCTCTATCGGCGTCCTCGGAACCCTCCAGATAGTCGAGGTACCTTCGTTCGAAGTCGACGTCACGCCACGCGGTCCACGTGGCCTCGTCATCCTCCACGCCCTTGCTCTCTAGGCTGCTGGCGCGGGCTTTCACCTCGTCGAGGAGGTTCTCCGGCGGTCCGAGGGCGCGGTGGTTCACGTCGACGACGTCGTGGAACCACGGCGTCGGTTTCCTGACTACGCCGACGACTCGGTTGCTGCTGACGTCTACGTGGCCGTGCTGCAGCGCGGCGACGTAGCTATCTACGACAGCTCCAGGTTCTTCCATACTCCTCGTTCCTCCATGGTTCTACATATTCCGTGCGCTGTTGAGGACGACGAAGCTGCTGCTCGCCGCCATAGCCAGCGCAGCATACAGGGGGTTGATCAATCCCGCGACTGCAAGCGGTAATGCGACTGCGTTGTAGGTGAACGCCCACGCGATGTTCTGCCGGATCCTCTTGCGGGTC
>JAQZDA010000047.1 GCA_028751075.1 Euryarchaeota archaeon Ods02
ACCACGAGCATCACCGGCAGGAGGTACTCCGACAGCTCTATCCGTTCACCGATGGTGTTGCGTTCCGCCGACAGTCCGGTGCCGAAGGCGCGAAAGCCGCCGTCGAGCGCGGACACCAGCAGCAGGCTGGGTTCGTCGAAGGGAACGACTGCTCCGTGGTGGTGGACGACGACGGTACCCCCTGGGTCGGTGAAGTTGGAGGGAACGGTGACGGCGAGGTAGTACTCCTCGCGTTCGAGCGCTCTAACGTAGTCCTCCTCCAGCGCGGTGGCGTCGGCGAATATCGAGAGCACAGCTGCGGCGTCCTCCAGCTCCTCCTCGGTCACGCCTTCCTCTCCTGGTACGACGGCTATCGGTGAGTCTCGAGGGAGCACGTCGTCGAATGCGAGGCTGGCTCCGGCGAAGGCAGCGGGCAGCAGCACGAGAAGCGCGAGAAGCGCCGGCAGCCTGTGTCTCGCGGTAACTACTTCTTTCTCCAGCAGAGTAGTAGGTTTCAATTGGTCCTCATCGCTTTACCTGTGGACGGGCGGGTTCGCCTTGCCTGTACTCCTGCTCTTACTCGAGGTCCTCGAACTCCTCCTCGAAGTCGTCGAAATCCTCGCCGAAGTCGTCATCGAACTCCTCCTCACCGAAGTCCTCGTCGACGCCGGGCTGTGGTCCTGGCGCTGCGGGACCCATGTCGTCGAGCGCCTCCAGCGTCTCCACGAGGTCGTCGACCGTCGTCTCGTACCTTATCTCGACGGTGCTGCCGTCACGGGTCACCTGTATAGCGTCGAGCGCTTCGTCGAACTCCTCCTCCTGAGCCATCGTGCCCGCGAACGCTAGCAGTCCGTCGATTCCTTCCTCCAGTTCTTCCGCGGAGGCGTCGTCGCCTGTACGGAGGTTGAAGCTGGTGCCGAGGCTGTCTCCTTCGGTGTAGTAGGAGCCGGAGACGACTCCGACCTCGTCGAACGCACCCATGTCGAACTCCATCGCAGGTTCCTCGCCCTCGGGGACTGCGTCGTCCGGCACCTGGAACGCGAAGTTCACGTAGCCCTCGGCGATGCGGTCTATCTCCTCCCTGAGCTCTCCGCTCAGGGGTTCGGCGTCTCCCGCCGCTACGTCGACGGAGTCCTGGACGGAGGCTTCGTCTCCGAGGACGTAGAGCCCGTCCCCTAGAACCGCTACGTAGTAGACGTCCTCGAACTCGGCGTCAGGGGTGACGGTGAGGAACGGATGACCGTTGTAGGTTCCTTCTTCGACCGAAGCTTCATCCTCAATCTCCTCGATCACCTGTTCCTCGCTCCACGTGGTCGACACCACGACCCCCCATTCGTCGTCTGCTTCCACCATCGGGTCATCTGGGATGCCGCCGAACGCGGTGGCTTCCTGTAGACCTCTGGGATCGAGCTCTGTCTCGTCCTCTATCTCCTGCCAGATCTCCTCGTAGCTCTCGGGTCCGTCGTACATCTCACCCTGCTGCTCCCTCTCCATATCTATCAACGCGTTACCGAGATCCTCGGTGGTCGGGTCCTCGAACACACCCATGTCGAACTGTACTACCGCGTCAACGCCGTCGGGCACGAAGTCCACCGTCTGGCCTGCGGCACCGTCGTCTCCGTGAATGCATCCTGTGGTTACCGCTGCAGCCACTAGCAACACTAGCAGTGTCTTCTTCATCTTTCTCTTCCAACTAACGCGTACAGAGATACATAACAGTTACCTTCCTTAGAAGGCTCTATACCGGTGATAAGATACAGGATCGGTCGGTCCCAGAGGTCAACCTAAAGCTCTACCGACCCCTGACATCCTCCGTCGTGACGAAGGCGGCTGCCTCACTATATCTTCGCGTTCAAGTTCCGTGCTGCCACTCCTGCGTGTACTCCCTCTGCTCCGCTGACATCTCGTCGTGTTCGACACCGAGGCTGTCGAGCTTTATCTCCGCGCACCGTCGGTCTACGTCGTCGGGTACATCGTGCACTCCGGCCGCGGGTTCCTCTTCGACGACTCGTTCGACGCATAACGCCTGCACGCCGAACGACTGGTCCATGACCTCGATGGGGTGGCCGAGCGACACAGGAGTCGCGAGGTTCACCAGTCGGCCTTCCGCGAGAACGTTGATTCGGCGGCCGTCGTCGAGTTCGAAGGCTTCGACGCCGTCCCTTACGTCGCGGCGGCTGACTGCAAGGTCGTCGAGTGCGTCAAGGTCTATCTCGACGTTGAAGTGACCGGCGTTCGCGAGCACAGCGCCGTCCCGCATCCGCTGGAAGTGTTCTCGTCGTATCACGTCGCGGTTCCCCGTCGTCGTGATGAAGACGTCGCCCCCCTCCGCGGCTTCGTCCATCGTCTTCACGGTGTGTCCGTCCATGTGCGCCTCTAACGCCCGCCGGGGGTCGACCTCCGTGACGACGACGTCGGCGTCCTGACCGCTGGCTTTCCGCGCGACTCCACGGCCGCAGTAGCCGTATCCTGCGACGACGACGGTCTTACCCGCCCACAGGAGGTTCGTCGTCATCGCTATAGAGGCGAGCGAGGATTCGCCGGTGCCGTGGACGTTGTCGAACTGACGTTTCATCGGGGTGTCGTTGACGGCGTACACTCCGTAGGTCAATGCGTCGTCGTCCTCCATGGCGCGGAGGCGGTGGACGCCGGTGGTGGTCTCCTCGCATCCGCCGAGGACGCCGTCTAGCTGTTCCGGGCTTTCCTCGTGTAAGCGGAAGATGAGGTCGGCTCCGTCGTCGACTGTGACGTCGGGTTCCGCGTCCAGGACCTTGTCCATGGCTTCGTAGTACTCCTCGGTGTCGACGCCTCGTTCGGCGTAGCAGCTGATGCCTTCCTGGCTGTCGAGCGCCTCAGCTACGTCGTCGTGCGTCGACAGTGGGTTGCATCCGGTGATATGTACTTCGGCGCCGCCTGCGGCGATGGTCTCCGCCAGCACCGCGGTCTTCGCCTCCACGTGCATCGCCATGCCGACGGTGACGTCGTCGAGCGGCTGCTCCTCCTGCCACTGCTCCCTCACGGCTTCGAGGATCGGCATGTACTCTCTAGCCCAGTCTATCTTGTCGCTCATACGCCGTAGACGTGGGGCGGAGATTAAAACAACGTCGTCTCGAACCGCGGACTCTGCCTCAGGCGGTGACCCTGGGTCCTGGAGTCAGATCTGCTGGCCTTCGACGCCGTAGAGCTCGCCCTCCGGTCGTTCGGTGCTCTCGACGAGCTCGTCCTCCTCCAGTACGGCGAGCGCGTACATCGTCTCGTCCTCGCTGAGGTAGGTCTCGTTCATCAGCTCGCTGAAGGTGAAGGGTCCTCGTTTCTCGAGGACTACGTAGACGAGCTTCGCGTCGCAGGGAAGGTCTCTGACTGTTTCTTCGGTGGGCATACTGTTTACCTCATATCATCAGCTGTATCTCGGCGTCGGCCATGTAGTTGAACGCGGTGGCGGCGCCGACACCTGTGACGACTCCGTCGTAGAAGTCGTCTTCCTCGTACTCCATGAGGTCCTGCGTCATCTGACACGCCTGAAGCTCGACGCCGGTGTCCAGGCAGGTGTCTACGAGTTCCTCCACGCTCGCTGTGTCGTTCTCCTTTATCTTCTTCCGCATCATCGCCGTCGTCATCCGGTCCATGCCCGGCAGCACGGCGAGGAGGTTGGGTACGGGCATGTTGGGGTTGCCGACGCTGGAGAGCTGGAGGTTCTTCGACTTCTTCTCGTGCAGGATGTCGAGCCCCCAGAACGTGTGGAAGACCTTGACCTCCCAGCCGAACGCCGCCGCCGTAGACGCGAGTATCAGCGGCGGGTACGCCATGTCGAGGCTGCCTTTCGTCGCTATCATCGCCATCTTCTTAGAGTTCACGTCGTCGTCGAGCGCCGCGAGGTCGGTTTCGAGCTCCTGGACGCGGCTCCGAAGCTCCTCAACCTCGGCTTCCAGGCTGTCGGATGCGCCTGCGGTGTCCCCTAGGGCTTCGTCGGAAGCGGGGTCTTCCGTGGAGGCGGCGTCGGCTTCGGCGTCGACGTCGGTTTCGCCGGCGACTGCCTCCGTCTCCCCCGTTTCTCCGCCGTCGGCTGCGTCCTCGGCTTCTCCGCTCATACTTTCTCGATGTAGAACCTGTACACCGTCTCTCCGCCTTCCTCGATGGTGTCGCTGTCGAGGAGCTCTACGTCGTCGCTTCCGTCGCTCCATCCCTGGAAGTCGCTCTGACTGCCTTTGTCCGTCGAAAGGACTTCGAGGACGTCGCCGACCTCGGCTTCCTCCACTGCCTGACGTGCTTCGACGATGGGCATCGGGCAGCTGTCTCCCTTGCTGTCGACGGTCCGCGAGACCTGGTACTCTGACATAGATTGATTTTGTGAAGGCAGCGCAATATCAGTTTCGGGTGTAGCCACCTAGCAGGATGTAGCCACCTGTCGCAGACTGCGGAGTGTCCTATGGCTGATCCCCGTAGAACGGTACCGTGGATTTACAGCCTTAGGCCGCATATGACGTAGTATGGAGACAGCTGAAGAGGGTCGGAGGGAGCTGTCTGCGGCGGATCTCTACCGCTGGATACGTTCTACCGAGGTGCCGCGGGTTCTCGACGTCCGCAGCCGCGTCGACCACAGTCGCTGGCGACTGGAGGGGGTCGAGGACGTCAACCGTCCTTACTTCGAGCTTATGGAGGATGGCTACGACGGGGTGGTCGAGGAGTTCGACACCGGTTCCATGTTGCCCGTCGTCTGTGGTAAAGGAGGGGCTAGCGGGATGGTTGCGGAGGAGCTACGCGGTAGAGGTGTCGACGCCGTCAACGTCTCCGGTGGTATGGAGGCGTGGGGACGGCTGCTTCTCCGGTATCCCGTCGACGGAGTCGGACGCGTGAATCAGTTCTATCGGCCGGCGACAGGCTGTCTCTCCTACCTCGTGGAAGGCAGCGATGGGGCTGCGGTGGTCGACCCGCTTAGGGAGTTCGCGGAGAATTACTTGGAGGGTGTCGAAGGCGTCGACTTCGCCGTCGACACACACGTCCACGCCGACCACGTCAGCGGAGTACGGGAGGTACGCGAGGAGTATGGGGCGGAGGTCGTGGTCTCCCGTGGCGCCGTCGACCGCGGAGTCGGCTACCACGACAGGGCGGTGGGGGAGGGTGACATCCTCGAACTCGGCGACGTCGAGCTGACGGCGATGGAGACCCCGGGTCACACCAGCTGCATGACCTCCTACCTCGTGGAGGGAGACGGCGTCGACGTCGAGGACGACGCAGGAGATGGCGGGAGCGACGACGGCGTCGGCCTCGGAAGCGCGGACGATGGAGGCGGCCGGGTGTTGCTGGCGGGTGACTCGGTGTTCGTCGACGGAGTCGCCCGACCCGACCTCGAGGAGGGCGTCGACGTCGAGAAGATGGCGTCTTCGCTCTACGACACCGTACACCGGCTGCTTAATCTAGATGACGACATCCTCTTAGCGCCGGGCCACTGCCGCTGGAGTTCGCCGCGGCGGGGGAACGGCTCGGTGTCGGCGACGACGGAGGAGCTGAGGACGCGGCTGGACGTCGTCGCCCTCGACCGCGAGGGGTTCGTCGACCACGTGCTCCAGGTAGGTGAACGTCCTGTGAACTACGAGGAGATAATCGACGTCAACCTCGGGAAACAGGATCTGGACGACGAC
>JAQZDA010000052.1 GCA_028751075.1 Euryarchaeota archaeon Ods02
ACTCCCGAGACCCAGGACTAGGGTTCGCGTTCGAGATCACAGAGTGAACTACTGGAACAAAGTTTACATGCGTAAGGTAGCAAATAAAGGTGATGCAGCCGTTGAACCGCCGCAAGTTCGTCGTCTTAACCGGGGGAGCGCTGTCTATCTCGGGGTGTCTAGATGAAACCGACGAAGGAGAAACCGATGACTCTGACGTCGCCACCGACGACGAAGAAAGCACGGGGGATCAACCTGAACCTACCTTCCGGTCGGGGGAGTTCCCTGATGAGGGCAGTCACTTCTTCGACGGTGACGACAGGTTCATCAGTTACACGGGGTTGGCTGGCGGTGCAGAAGGATTGGACGATTACAATCCTGTACAGGTTCGTTTTCTAGGTAGGGAGTCCTCGGGTGGACCACTCATCGTAAGAGTCGGTCTTTCGAATACGAGCGCGTTTTATCCTTCTGATGGAGAGTCCGCGGGAACGACGAAGACATTGGTTTCTGAGGATGGACCGCTCCTCGATTACTATGCCGAACCGTTCGATGCAGACGAGATAGATATCTTCTCGGGCGGTGTCGGAGATTTCGAGGAGCCCGTGACCGGCGTGGAAGGAGGTGTAGCTCTGATACCTCTAGACCACGACTTCGAAGAGAGGGATGGATGTTGGTTCGCTGAGAGAGGCATCGAGACGCCCGGGGCCGTCGAGTTCGATCTCCCCGAGGTCGACCAGGCGGGTGAGTTCTCCGTGTATCAGGACTACGCACTCGTCTCGACCGATGAATGCCTGCCGAAAGGAATCTACGAGTTCTCTTTACTTGGTCGAACCCCCACACCGTTTGAGAGGTCGTTTCTTCTATCTATAGGGGGACCCAGACGAAGGCCGCAACCATCGGACTCTCGGTTCCACGGTTCGGTTCCGGGCACGATAGCCGACGGTGACGCCGAGTACACCCTGTATCACGGAGTCGACTCCGACGAGCTCGTGTTCGTAGAGCCGGAGTCCGAGACACTGAGCTGGGGGAATGGCGAGATAACCTTCCGGTGTTATTCGTACTGGCATCAGTTTCTCGGTTTCTCCGCGGGAAAATGGTGGACTTTGTTCGAGTACACGGACTACGGCTGGGAGGAGCTGCACTGGTACAAAGCCACGGGCGAGTTCCCAGCAGGATCCCCGAACCTACTTCCGAACCAGTACATTGAGCTAACTCTCACCGCGACCGAAGGCTATCCCCAGGTTGACGGCGAACCAGAGTACATCCCCGAGCCTGGAGAAGGTGGAGGACGACTGCCGGAACATCTTACGCCGGGGACTTACGCCCTCGTCTTCAGACGCAACGTAGAAGGAGGGTTCGCCTTCGAAGTCGAGGAGTGAACCGATCGAAACAAGGTTTACATGAATAGAGCATAGATTCCAGGTGATGCAGCCGTTGAACCGTCGTAAGTTCGTAGTCCTCACCGGTGGGGCGTTCTCGATATCTGGGTGTTTGAACGAAACAAGTGTAGACCGAGGCGACACAGACGAACACGTTGACGACGACCCTACCTCAGGAGAGGAAGAAGTAGATGATGAAGACGTAATACATGATGTCGAACGCTCATTCGAGGTGGGTGATCTGCCGGACGATGGAGTTACTTGGTTAGATCTGGAGAACCGTTTCCTCACTTGCTTCGATTCCCCGATATCGCCGGCGTACGAGGTGAAGTTCCTCGAAACCCCTTCGGAGACTTCGCCTGCTGTCGTCCGAGTCGCACTTGATTCTGGGGAACTCCGTGACCCGGAACTCGTTGAAGGCAGGTACATCGAGGTGAGGAAAGACGGGCCTGTATACTACTATGGTGGGCGTAAGATCTCTGAAACTGGTGAAGCAACCGGCAGACCAAGCAACTATCTACCAACAACGGACGAAGAACCCTATCTCTATCTCACCCCAGCAGACCGAGGACACGGGGAGTACAGCGATGATTGCTGGAGGTTAAAACAAACCCCGGAACCCGAAGAAACCGTGGAGGTAGATATTGATGAAACCGAGGTCATCTGGCAGGACTACCACCTCCTGTCCACGGAGGAATGCCTACCTACTGGTATCTACGGCTTCTCAGGACAAACTGGAGGCGAGAATCCGGTCTTCGTAACAGTAGGCGAGAAACGTAAACGACCAGATCCAACAGAGTCCCGGTTCTACGATACCGATGTCCCTGAGACACATATCTGGGAGTGGAAAACAGGCGAAACTGAGCGAACCCTATACCACGGAACAGACGAAGATACACTTGCTTTCATCGAACCCAGTAAGGAGATGCTGGAACTCCCCGAAGACACGCTGGAGTTCACTCTATACAATTACACACGACGATGGGCTCAGACCCACGAGAGCTGGGACTGGACTATAGAGAAGCTAACTGACGACGGCTGGAGCGGGGAACCCGCCGCATCTGCACCAGAAGGCGAACCGACTTTCCATGTACTTCCAGGACAACACCACACCGTCGAAATAACTCTGGAACCTGAACTCCGGGTTGGAGGTGACCCAGCCGGTGGCGGCGAACAGTTAACTAACAATCAGGAGATACTGGAACCAGGGATCTATGTCTTCAGCTACACCGAACTACCTACAGCGTTTGCGTTCGAGGTGGAAGATTGATGGATCGAACCATGAAGGGATATGACCTGACCCCTCTGTATAGAGGCTTCCAAGCTACCGCAGCCTGAAGCACGTTCTGAATTGAGCGGTCGTCCCCCTCGTCCACCGAGCGATTTAAAGTCCTACGCTCCGTATCTACGGCGACATGACCGAGGAGACGGACGACCGCGGACGGGTGCTGAAGCACCTTCGAGACGGAGTCTCCAGAGGCAAGAACTACTTCAAGAGCCGGTCCATCGCGGACGAGACCGATCTGTCGTCGAAGCAGGTCGGCGTCCACCTCGCGAACCTCCGCGACGCCTGCGACGACCTCGAGATCGAGAAGTGGGCGCGTTCGACGTCGACGACCTGGCGGGTCTCCGAGGCGTAGCCGATGTCGGATATAGAGGGAGGCAGCTCCGGCTTCCTTGAGAACCACGACGGGGACGTCGTCCCCGAAGACCACCCCCGTCGTCAGTCGTTGCTGACGCGGCACCGTATCGAGGAAGGCCTGGAGAGAGGCATCACCAGCCGTCAGGGGCTGGTGGCGCAGGGACGCGGCGAAGCCTATGACTACCTCCTGGGTGAGGAGACCCACGGTTTCGCCCGCGAAGCGGAGCGCGCCGCCGTCGCCCACATGCTGCTGGCGGACCACGCCGTCGTCAGCGTGAACGGCAACGTCGCCGCGCTCTGCCCCCGCGAAGCAGTCGAATTCGCCGCGGCCGCGGACGCCGACGTCGAGGTCAACATCTTCAACCGGACGCGCGAACGCCTGGAAGCCATCCACAGCCACCTCCTCGAACATGGGGCACGAGAGCTCGACGTCGAGGTCCACGGGCTCGAAGCCGACGCCCGCATCCCCGAACTGGAGAGCGAACGTGCGAAGGTCGACGGCGACGGCATCTACAGCGCCGACGTCGTCGTGGTTCCGCTGGAGGACGGCGACCGGTGTGAAGCTCTTCAGGAGATGGGTAAGACCGAGGTCGTCGTCGACCTCAACCCCCTGTCGCGGTCGCCGCGGAACGCCGACGTCCCCATAGTGGACAACGTCGTCCGCGCGTTCCCCGAGATGCGGGAGATGGCGCTGGAGATGCAGGGTTG
>JAQZDA010000019.1 GCA_028751075.1 Euryarchaeota archaeon Ods02
CTGGCACCGCGATGACCTCAGGCTCCACGACAACACCGCACTGTCACACGCTGCGGAGCACCAGAGAGAGACATCGGGAGAGGATAGCCAGTGTGTTCGACCGGTATTCGTCTTCGACCCCCACGTACTGAAGCACGCCAGCGACGTACGCGTCGCATATCTCCTGGAGACCCTGCGGAAGCTCCAGGAGAGATACCGAGAGCTAGGTGCGACCCTGCGGCTCAAGAGAGGAGACCCCGCCGACGTGCTATACGAGATGACGGAGGCAGAGGACACCGTCGTCTGGAACGAAGGCTACACACCAATCGCCCGTCGACGCCAAGACGAGGTCGAGAAGACGTTCACCGACTCAGAGGTTGAGGCACGCGAATACACCGACAGCGTCCTCCACCATCCGGAGGGCATCGAGAGCCAGGCAGGCGACCCATACAGCGTCTTCAGCTACTACCACGACAGCTGGCTAGAGAAGGAGAAACCAGGGGCTCAGAGAGAACCGGGCGAGGAAGTCTTCGTGGAAGATGGCGACGGAGATGCGATGCCGTCGCCCGAGGAGCTGGGGTTCCAGACGCCGGAATCGGAGCTACCGCCTGCAGGGGAGCAGGCGGCGCTCGACAGGCTGGACGAATACTGCAACGAAGGCATCTACCGCTACGCGGAGGACCGCGATCGACCTGACCGCGACAGCACCTCGAAGCTATCCCCTTATCTATCGCTCGGCAGCCTCGGTGTGAGAGAGCTGTGGCAGCAGACAGAGGAAGCGAAGTCAAACGCTGAAGATGACGTCGAGGTAGAAGGTGTGGAGGAGCTCCAGCGACAGCTGTGTTTCCGCGAGTTCTACAGGCAGCTGCTCTACCACCATCCGGAGACCCTGTGGGAGAGCTACCGCGCGGAACCCCGGTGGAGGGAGGCTCCGGAGGAGGTGGAGCGATGGCGGAAGGGGGAGACGGGTTACCCGTTCGTCGACGCCGGCATGCGTCAGCTAGAGGAGGAAGCGTGGATGCACAACCGTGCTCGGATGGTGGCTGCGTCGTTCCTCACCAAGCACCTGCTCGTGGACTGGCGCGTCGGACTCGACTGGTTCCGTCAGCGTCTCGTCGACCACGACACCGCGAACGACGTAGCAGGCTGGCAGTGGGCGGCGTCCACCGGCGTCGACGCCCAGCCGTACTTCAGGGTCTTCAACCCAATCAGCCAGTGCAGGGATCACGACCCCGACGCGGAGTATGTCCACCGGTACGTCCCCGAGCTAAGAGAGGTCGCCGCCGAAGACGTCCATAAGTTGCCGGAGATGACGGATGCAGAGAGGGCGGAGGTAGCAACCGACTACTTCGACCCCGTGGTAGAACACCCCGTGGGGCGTGAGCGGGCGCTGGAGGCTTTCGAGGAAGCGCGGGAAGACGGGTAAAACCGGCGGTCGACGGGAGGTGATTCGGATTCAGTCAGTCCTGCATCTCCGGCGGCAGGAGGTCGGGTATTCCGTCGGTTATCTCGTAGGTTTCGTCGCATTCCCCGCAGTGCAGCGTTCCTTCGAGGACGTCGTCACCCTCCTGCTCCGTTATCTCTAGCTCGAGGTCGCCTTTGCATACGGGGCAGCAGAGGATGTCGTTGAGGCTCTCTCTCATGGTTGTTCGAAGGGGTCCTCCCTGATTATAGTTTGCTCTCTCTCCGGACCGACGCTGACGGCGTAGAACTCCGCATCCACCTCGTCCTCGATGTACTCAAGGTACTCTCTCGCCGGATCCGGGATGTCCTCGTAGCTCTCTACGTTGCTCCAGTCTACGTCGCTCCAGCCCTGGAACTCCCGGTAGATGGGTTCGCAGCGGCTCCAGTCGTCCATGTCCGCCGGCATCCGTTCGAGCCGCCCGCCGTCGAGGCTGTAGGCTTCACAGACCTTCACGGGGTCGAGTCCGTCTAAGACGTCGATGCTCGTGATGACGGCTCCGGTGAAGTCGTTGAGGGTGGCGGCGTGACGCACCATCGGAAGGTCGAGCCAGCCGACTCGTCGGCGTCTCCCCGTCGTGGTTCCGTACTCCTCGCCGACCTCGACGAGGTGGTCGCCTATGTCGTTCTCTAGCTCCGTCGGTAGCGGCCCTGTTCCGACGCGGCTGAGGTAGGCTTTCATGATGCCGACGGTCTCCCGCATCCTGGTGGCGCCGACTCCGGTTCCCGTGCAGGCGCCACCGACCGTGGTGTTCGACGACGTCAGGTAGGGGTAGATGCCGTGGTCGATGTCGAGCGACGTGCCCTGCGCACCCTCGAAGAGCACGCTGTCACCTTCGTCGAGATGGCGGTTCAATAGCTCGCTGACATCGACGACACCGTCCTCCAGTCTCCTTCCGTGTTCGAGGTAGCTCTCGTGGACGCTGTCGACGTCGAAGGCCTCCGCGTAACCTGCTTCCTCGACGTCGACGTCGAACACCTCCTCCACGAGCGCCTTCTTCGTCGGCACGACGTACTCGAGCTTCTCCCTGAGCGCGTCGGGTTTCAAGAGATCGAGGACGCGTACGCCTCGGCGGCCTACCTTGTCCTCGTACGTGGGGCCGATGCCGCGGCCCGTGGTACCCGCCGCCATGTCGCCTTTCGCGTCCTCCTCGATGCCGTCGATGACCCTGTGGTAGGGCATGATGACGTGGGCGCGTTCGCTGATGTAGAACTCGACGTCGACGCCGCGTTCCCTTAGTCCGTCGAGCTCCCCGAGCAGTACCTCGGGGTCGACGACGCATCCGTTGCCGATTACCGCGGGTTTCCCCCTTACGGCTCCGCTTGGGACGTGGTGGAGCTTGAACTCCTCGTCATCTACGACGACGGTGTGTCCCGCGTTGTTGCCGCCCTGAAACCTCGCGACCACGTCGGCTTCCTCGCTGTAGATATCCGTTATCTTGCCTTTGCCTTCGTCTCCCAGCTGTGCGCCGACTATCGTCACGCCCATCTCGTACACCTCATGTGACCCTCGATACCTTGATTCGGAGAGGGTTAGTAGCTTACGCATTACCCGGCCGGTGACCGAAGGTTTCAGGTTATCTGACGTCTCTTCTCCGACGTGAACACCGAGAGCCGCGCCGTCAGCCTCCACGAACGCCTCGTCCGGACGCCGAGCCATGACGACGTCACTGAGGTCCGAAACCTGCTTCTGGAGGAGGTAGAGGGCGCCCACCTCGTCGACTCCGGATGCGTCGTAGCCGAACGAGGAAGCGGAAGCCCCCACGTGGTCCTCAACACTCACATGGACACGGTGACGCCGCACGTGGCTTTCGAACGCGACGGCGACGTCGTCCGTGGCCGAGGCGCCTGTGACGCGAAGGCTAGTCTCGCGGCGATGGCGGCGTCTTTCGAGGCCGCAGAGGTCGACTGCACGTTGGAGCTCGTGGTGTCGCCGGACGAGGAGACTACGTCCGAGGGCCTTCACCGGTACCTCGGGGATTTCGACGAAGGCCACCCAGGGGATTTCGCCGTCGTGGGTGAGCCGACGGAGCTTGACGTCTGTACGGCTGCACGCGGCAGGTTCGAGGTCGAGGTTGGTTTCCAAGGGGAGGCTGCGCACGCGGCCAGCGGCGGGGGTGTGAACGCGGTGTCCTGTGCCGCGGAGGCGGTCCTCCGTCTCGAGGATCTCCCGCCGTTGTACGACGACCTGCTGGGTGAGTCCTCGTTGACGGTGACGCGTCTGGCGGGAGGTGGCGCCGGAAACCAGGTGCCCGCCGAGGCGTCGTTGTTCATCGACCGCCGGAGCGTGCCGCCGGAGACTGCCGAGGAGTTCCGCGGTACAGTGGTGGATGTTCTGGAAGGGCTGGACTGCGAGGTCAACGTGGAGCTCTCTAGCCGTCCGACGCCGTTCCTGGAGGCGTTCAGGACGCCGGAGGACGACAGCTACGTACAGGGGCTGTTGGAGGCAGCGGTGGCTGAGGGGGTGGAGTCGGAGGTTCGTGCGTTCGGTGCGGCGACTGAGGCGTCGTACCTCGCGCAGGACATGCCGGTGGCTGTGTTCGGTCCGGGAGCCATCGACGACGGCGAACCCGTGGCGCACGCGGAGCGGGAGTACGTCGACCTCACCGAGGTGGAGGCTGCTACGAGGGTTCTAGAGCTGTTCCTGGGCTCTCTTTAGGTCTAGCCTAAGGTTGCCGTAGCTACCGAAGAAACCATTCTGTTGCGTTAACCACGACTAAATAGAACTACGTATAAAAATTACTCTCCACTGGAGAAAGACCTAAATACCTGTGACCATTCTGTGGGGTTAGAATGGGGCTGAGGGAAGCCCCTGGGAGTGGCACGATGAGGCGACCTGACAACGACACGAGTGGCATGGCACCGGCAGTAGGAATTCTCGTGGTAGTAGCTATCACCGTGGGACTGTCCGCGGGAGCGACGGCTATCGCCTTCAGCTTCACCGAGAACGTCGACACCGACATGTCCGCGGCGGCCACGCAGTCTATGTTAGAATTCCAGGAGGATTCCACAGTCGACGCCGCAGATGGACCCGCCGCTGCAGCAGGTTCAGGCGCAGTAGCCGTCAAGATCACCTACCACCGCGGCCCATCCCTCTACTACGACGATGTCGAAGCAGTCGACGGAGACGGCGACACCGTGATGAAGTATGTAGACGACGGCCCACAACCGGGCTACGAACCCCTCTTCGACGGAAGCGGTAGCTTCGACGTCGGCGACACAGTCCGCGCCAGCTGCGTCGAAGTCGGCGCAGCCGGAGGTGGAGGCGGCGGTGGAGCAGGTCAAGCCTGCACACCCCTCACGCCGGGCGACACCATCTACATACAGGGAATCGACGGCACATCGATAGCCAGCTACACAGTCGGAAGCTGAAGACGTCATAGAATAGAGAGGGGAGGTAGCTCCGGTCGAAAGCCGGTCTCCGCGGGCGAACCACTCCAGACTCCGTCAAACGAGGCATTCTCCTGCGGCGACCCAGCGGATTCGTACCACGTCCTCAGGAATACTCTTTCTGCGACAGAGGTTCAGTCCAACAAGACGACCTCTCCGTCCCTGACGTCCGCCTTCACCAGGCTCTCGAACTCGAAATCGACGTCGCTGTCACCTTTCTCGATGACGGTGACGACGTCGACGACCTCGACGCCCATGCCCTCAAGCGCCTTGGTCAACGCCGACAGCGTCCCGCCCGTCGACAGTACGTCGTCGAGCACCAGCACCTCGTCACCTGGCTCCAGGCTGTTGACGTACATCTCACTCTCGCTGTACCCCGTGACCTGTGTCACCGAGACCTCGGTGTCGAAGCCGTAGCTGCGTTTACGGACGACGGAGACCGGTACGTCGGTGGCGAGCGACACAGCGGTGGAGACGTGGATGCCCATAGCCTCCGGCGCGACTATGACGTCGACGTCGACATCGGCCACCCTGACGACGCCGACGACTATCTCCCGCAGCAGCTCAGGCTCCAGCGGCGGCACACCGTCAGTGATGGGGTGGACGAAGTACTCGTAGACCTCACCGTCCTTCTCCTTCTCCACTACGGGCGCGTCCAAGAGGCTCTGACGAAGACCTTCCATACTCATAGGTCAAAAGGCTTCGACGCCGGCCAAAAACGTTCGGATTACCACCCCTACGTTACCGGAGTCCGCGCTCCACACTGTCGACGATGACGCCGGCGACGTCGGCTTTGCTGCCTCTGAAGGCTTCGCTCCAGTCGTCGGTAACCACTTCGACGGTGGTGTCGTCTTCACCCATGACGGAGGCGTCGTTAGCCACCATGAGGTCGAGGTCCGCGCGCCTCATGACCTCCCTTGCTTCTTCGATCAAGCTGTCTCGGTCGACGTCGGTCTCCGCCTTGAACCCGACGATGTACGCCTCCGGGACCTTCTCCCGTACCCTGTCGACTAGCTTCGGAACCTTCTGCATCTCGAGGACGAGGTCGCGTCCGCTCTCTATCTTCTCGCTCTCGGGCTCCACGGTGTAGTCGCTGATTGCGGCGGCGCTGACGAATACGTCGCAGCCTTCCTCCACCTCTCTGATGGCGGCGTCTATCATGTCGTGCGCGCTCTCCACGTCTACGCTTTCAGCGTAACGGACCTCGCCGTCGTAGTTGTGTACCAGCGTAACGTCGGCGCCTCGGACGTAGAACTCCTCCGCTATGGCACGTCCCATCTTCCCGCTGGACCGCGTGGTGAGGACGCGTACGGGGTCGACGGCTTCCTCGGTGCGGCCACTGGTGACGACGACGCGTTTACCCGTGAGGGGGCTGTCGGTCAGCAGTCGTTCGCACTCCATCGCGATGTCCTCCCTGTCTGCTAGCTTGGCTTTGTCCTCCTCTATCTTCGGCGGGATGACCTCGACACCCCAGCTCTGTATCTTGTCGAGGTTCTCCTCCACGCCGGGGTGGTCGTACATTGGTTCGTGCATCGCCGGGGCGACGGCGACTGGGATGCCGCTACCTAACGCCGTCGTCGCGAACGTCGTCACCGTGGTGTCGTCGACGCCCGACGCTATCTTCCCGACGGTGTTCGCCGTCGACGGCGCGATGAGTAGGAGGTCGGCTTCGGCGCCACTTCTGAACTCCTCCATCTCGCTCTCGACTCCGCCACAGAAACGCACGTGTTCGACGTCACCGGTTATCCTCGTGACCACGTCGTTGCCGGACGCGAACTCCAAGGCCCAGGGATGCACGATCTTCTCCGCAGCATCCGTCATCACGACGTGTACCTCTGCGCCACGTCGCCGTAGTTCGTGGACGAGCTTCACGCATTCGACGGCTGCGATGCTGCCGGTAACCCCCATCGCTATCGTCTTCCCTTCCAGAGCCATCGAAGTAATCTGACGTGTGCACTGGGTTTAAGGCTACGGGTAACCCGGCAACCCCGTACGTCGTTCGCCTCGTTTACCAAGGCTTTTCTAACCAGTATCCCTTAGTTCACGTAATGAAGAGGGCGGTCATAGAAGCTGACAGCTACGCCCCCGTCGAACGAGTGTTCGAGTTCATCCGTGACTTCGAGAACTACGAACAGTACAGCAAGTACGTCAGCGATATCAGACGCGTCGACGACGGCGACGAGGACGAGGACGAGGGACCCGAGTGGGAGATAGACTTCAACTGGTGGATAGTGAAGTACACCGCCCGTTCGAAGCTGATGGAGGTCGAGGAGAACGAGTACATCGAATGGCAGGTCACCAAGGATGTCGACGTAGTCGGCCGATGGGAGTTCGAGGAGGTCGACGACGAACACACGAAGATACGGCTACATCTCTGGTATGACCCCAAAGGCGCGAGCAAAGCCAACCCACTGCAGTACTTCCCGACGAAGCGGTTGATCCAGATAGCGAAACCCGTAGGCGACCGACACGCACGAGAGGTCCTGAGGAAGGTCGCCGCCGAGGTCGAAGGAGAACCCCGAGAGGTTGACTACACCATACGGCCGGCGGAGGCCGAGGAAGGAGACGAGCTGCTGGCGATGTTCCCCGAAGACAAGATAGACGACAGCACCAGTCCGGGGTGACGTCGGCATCACCTCCGCGAGCACCTCCTTCTTAAGTGACAGCCTCCAGACCCTCTACCTCTACGTCGAGACAAGTCGCCCGCAGTTCTACTTCTTCCCCCTGTACTTCTACATCTCCGCGTTCGTCGTCGTCGGAGGCACCCTGAACACCGCCGCCCTGATCCAGGCGGTGGCGCTCACCTTCCCGCTCGCGTTCTTCATCAACGGAGTCAACGACATATACGACGTGGAGACCGACGAGCTCGACAGCCTGCGGAAAGAAGGCGAGACAATCCACGACAGATTCGACGACCTCCAGCGGTACAAAGTAGCTCTCGTTGCCGCTGCTGCAGTAACCTTAGCCACTACTCTGATGTTCACCGTCTGGAACACCGTCTTCGTCGCCGGCATGCTCGCCGTCGGCTACGTATACTCCGCACCACCCGTACGACTGAAGGAACGCCCCCCACTGGACAGCGTATCCAACGGAGTCATCGCCGTCTTGCTCGCGTTCTACGCCGGAGCCTCCACGTTCGCAGCCCCCACTGAGATACCGCTCAGGCATCTCCTGGAGGCGTCCGCGCTGACGCTAGCGATAGCCGCCGGACACGCGTACTACGCCGCCATAGACTACGAACCCGACAGCCAGGCAGGACTGACCACCGTCGCCACAGTGTACGGCAAAGGCTTCTGCGTCGCCAGCGCCATCGCCGCTGTCGCAGTCAACTACCTGGTGTTCCGCAGTCAGCTAGGGCTATACTTCGACGTAGTCTGCATCTACATGACCCTCGTGCTCGCCTCAGTGCTGCTCTACCGCGACGACGCCGAGTACATGCTACGCGCCGCACACGCGATCTACCCCGCGTTCGTCGTAGCAGTAGTCTTGTTCGTGGTGTTCGACTCTCCGGGACTTCACGTGGCTGTAGAACAGATAGGAGTCGAGGTCGAACTCTAGGATCTACCGGAGACGGGTTCCATCGCGCCTGCCTACCTCAGTACGCTTTTTCGAGTACGCTGACGAGGTCGTCCTTCTCTATCTCCGTAGGGTTAGCCCGTATAGCAGGTCCCATGTAGACGGCGGCGTTCGCCGCGATGGACTCTATCTCCGCCTCCTTCACCCCTAGCTCCGACAGCGAGGTCGCGACGCCGACGTCCTCCATCAGCTCTCGGAATGCGTCGCCGGCGAGCGGAGCGTCGAGCTTCCGGTCAGCGACGGGGGCGCCCAGCCTCTCCGCCAGCATCCCGTACCTGCGTTTGGTCTCGTCGTCTCCGTTCTCCACGTTGTAGTCGACGACCTCGGCGGCGACGGCGGCGAGCGCGTCGCCGTGCGCGACCTCGGGGTGGAAGGCACCTACTCCGTGAGCGAGCGCGTGCGTCGCGATGACTCCCGCTGTGGTCTCGCAGAACCCCCCGAGAGTGTCGACGACGGTCATCTCGTCTCTGGCGTGGCTGTCGCCTTCCACGCTGTCAGAGAGGTGGTTGCCGACCTCTTCCACGCCTCGTAGCGCGAGCGCGTCGGTAACAGGGTCGTTACGGGTGCTGACGAAGGCCTCGTTGAGGTGGCAGAAGGCGTCGAAACCCGTCCGTGCCGCGAGCTCCGGCGGCATATGCATAGCTATCTCGGGGTCGACGACGGCTTCCACTGGAACCAGGGGGCGGCCGCCGAAACCGACCTTCGCCGTCTCCTCCTCGTTAGTCACGACCGCCCATGGGTCGACGTGGCTGCCGGTGCCGCTGGTCGACGGAACAGCTACCACGGGTGCTGCGACGTCTACGGATAGATCCCCGCTGGCGTAGTCCCACACCTGTTCCTTCGTCGGTGTTCCGCCGAAGGCTGCGATGGAGAGAGCAGCTGTCTTCGCCGTGTCCAACACGCTTCCGCCGCCGAGCGCCACGACGACCTCGGGGTCGTCGCTGGCTTCCACGCAGCCGACGACGGTCTTCAGCGTAGGGTTGGGGTCGACGTCGTCGAAAACCGAGGACGAGACGTCTGCTTCCTCTAACGACTCAACGACGTCGTCGAGCACCCCTGACTCCTGCATCGCCGACCTCGTGGTGACGAGATGTGCTTCGTCGCCGTACGCAGCCGTGACGTCTCCCACGTCTTCTCTGCGGCCGCGTCCGAAATGCAGCTCCGTCCGCGAGTGGTTGTAGTCGAAGTCTTCCATGGTGGACGTTGGAGAGCCCCATCCATAATTCGAACGGAGCGATGTCGGGAACGGTAGAGTCGCACGGGTCCACGCCACCTGGAAGAGGACCGGGGGTCTCTACATCGTCCTCTACCGCGTCTATGACGTAGGACCGCCTGTCCAGTCGACGCCACCGCCGTAATACTCTGTCTCTACGCCTCGTAGCTCCACTCCGAAGGGCTATCCGCGGCAGCAGTCGCATGTATGCGGTAGGCTCCGGCATCCGCAACCCCTATTGCACGTCCACGACGAGCTAGACCATGGCAGTACATCCTATCGACTACCGCTACGGAAGCAGCGAGATGCGGGGTGTCTGGAGCGAGGAGAGCAAGCTCAGGCGGATGCTGGAGGTCGAGACGGCGCTCGCTGAGGCGCAGGAGGAAGCCGGCATAGTGCCCGAAGGCGTCGCAGCGGAGATAGCGGATGCGGCGGAGGACGTCGAGCTAGAGCGTGTGAAGGAGATCGAGGAGGAGATACACCACGACGTCATGGCGGTGGTGCGCGCCGTCGAGGAAACTTGCGAGGGAGACGCCGGCGAGTACGTCCACCTCGGCGCGACGTCGAACGACGTCATCGACACCGCCGACGCCCTCCGCCTCCGAGACAGCCTCAACCTCCTGCAGCAGCGGCTGGAGAACCTCCTAGATGCGCTAGTGGAGAAAGCGAGCGAGCACCGTGAAACCGTCTGCATCGGCCGCACACATGGCCAGCACGGCGTACCGACGACCTGGGGGCACAAGTTCGCAGTCTGGGCGAGCGAGATAGACCGACAGCTCGACCGGCTCGAAGACCTCCGCCCACGGTTAGAGGTCGGGCAGGTGAGCGGCGCCGTGGGTACGCAGGCGTCGTTCGTCCGACGGCTCGACAGCGACCGCGAGGACGAGGTGAGGCAGGCGAGAGAGGTCAGCCGGAGGACGATGGAGAAGCTCGACCTCAGGGAGGAGGAGATCTCGACGCAGCTGGTGGCGAGGGACCGGCACGCCGAGTACGTCCAGTGGCTGGCGAACGCCGTCACCACGCTCGACAAGATATGTACCAACGTCCGCAACATGCAGCGGACGGAGATAGCTGAGGTGGAGGAGGGTTTCGGCAGCGATCAGGTGGGGTCGAGCACGATGCCGCACAAACGCAACCCCGTGAAGAGCGAGAACGTCTGCGGCCTCGCCCGAGTCGTCCGCGGCTTCGTCGAAACCCAGCTCCAGAACAACGTCCTCTGGGAGGAACGCGACCTAACGAACAGCGGCAGCGAACGCGTGGTGTTCACGGAGGCCAGCGTCCTCGCCGACCACTGCATAGACCGCACTACGGACGTAGTCGAGGACCTCGGTTTCCACGAGAAGGAGATAAAGGAGAACCTCGAGATGCTGGACGGCGTCAACATGGCCGAAGCTGTCATGATGGAGCTCGCCCGTCGCGGGTTCGGCCGGCAGCGCGGCCACGAAGCCGTCCGACGAGCGGCGATGCGCGCTCACGAGGAGGGTATCTCGATGGAGGAGAGCATACGGATGGACGACGAGATAGGCGGGGAGTTCACCGACGACGAGCTCGACGTGTTGCTCGACCCCGAGGGATACACGGGCACCAGTGGAGAACGGGTGGACGAGGTCGTCGACCGCCTGAGCTAGCTGCTCGGCTCACTTGCTTACGGCCAGCACTCCGAACTAACGTTTTCGCCGTCCTTCCCGGCTTCATCGGCGTCTTCGCCCTCGTCCTCCCACTGCTGTATCCTGTGACGTGTGGCGACGTACTTCGGCCCCAAGACCCCGCGGTCGCCGCTGCGGAGGGAAAGCCAGGTCAGGAGGAAGAACAGGACGCCGACCGCCATCGACGGCAGGGCGAAGATCGAGTCCGCCGTGTAGAGGACGGTGCCGGCTACGAGGAACGACGCGCCCAGGGTCGCCTGAAGCGTCCGACGGTCGTTCTCCCGGGAACGCCGCGTGAGCTCGTTCTTCACCTCCTCCAGCGAGGGTTCCTCGTCCCCGCTGCGGTCGCGAGCCACCTCGGGCGGCTGTCGGAAGACACTGAGGTCGACGCCCAGCCACCGGTGGAGGTCGAGCAAGAAGGAGGTCAACGGCCGATTCCCTTTCAGGTAAGGTAACGGAAGATCGAGTCGGTCCAGGCTTTCGTCGACGCGGTCGAGAGCCCTGTAGCCTCTGCTGTCATTCATCTCCTGGAACCGCGGCAGCGTCTCCGCGTCCATCTCGTCGACGAAGAACTCGTACAGCTTCCGGCTGAAGTCGTAGTCGGGTGCGAGGCTGGCGCATAAGCCGTCGAGTCCGAAGTTCGCGCGCATACCCAGGATGACCTCCTGCGGGAACCTCAGGGGGTAGTCGTACAGGGTCTCGTCGATCCGGCGCTCTATCTCCTGCATCTCCTCGGCGTCGACGTCGCCGCCGGAGACGTCCCGTATCATCATCTCCGTCGCGTCGTAGAGGACGCTGCGGGGTACGTCCTCCGCTAACGCCCCCATGTCTTCGACGGCTTCCACCACCATCTCGGGGTCGCGGAGGCCGACGCCCATGAACATACGCGTCCACTTCCTCTGGACTTCGGGGTCGGGTCGCTGGCTGATTCCGTAGTCGTAGATGACGACGCGGCCGTCCGGCGCTACCGCGAGGTTGCCCTGATGGGGGTCCGCCTGGAAGACGTCGTGTTTGAACGCCATATGGAGGTAGGCGTCCGCGAGCGCGTCCACGACCTCTTCGACGTCGTGACCCTGTCGCTCTATCTCCTCCGTGTGCTTCACCGCGATACCTTCCTCGTACGACATCGTCAGCACCTTCTCCGTCGAAACCTCGGGGTAGGCTTCCGGGATGATCACACGGTTATCGAGGCCGTCACGCTCGAAGTTCCTCCGTATCTCGGTCATGATCTCCGCCTCCCTATCGAAGTCCATCTCCTCCCTGATGGTGCGTTCTAGTTCGTCGACGATGCTCTCCGCGGACTCAGCATGGGACTCCTGACCGAGATAACGGAGGAACCACTGGACGAAGGGGGCGAGGAACCTGATGACACTGAGGTCGGCTTTCACGACGTCCTCCAATCCCGGCCGCCGGATCTTCAACACGACTTCGTCGCCGCGGTAGACTGCGCGGTGCACCTGTGCGATGGAGGCGCCGGCCAGCGGTTCCTCTTCGAAGCTGTCGAAGACCCGGTCAGGGTCACCTATCTCCTCCTCCAGCCGCTGATGCACCAGGCTGTACTCCTCCGGCGGCACCTCGTCCTGCAGTCGCTCCATCGCCTGCACGTAGACGGGTGGCACGAGGTCGGGGCGGGTTGTGAGGAACTGAGCGAGCTTGATGTACGTCGTACCCAGGTCTTCGAAGGCTTCGGCGACGGCTTCAGCACGATGCACCCTGTCTTCGTGCGATAGCTCACGGGGGCCTCCGAACAGCAGAAAACGTCGGCGGTCGCGGACGTGTACGAGGAACAACGGTGTCAGAGCTACCACTGCCTGCAGGAACCTCCGCACCACCTTCGTCGCCCTCATAACCGGGGTGTTGGCCGGCGGACGTGGTAGTTCTGACGGAGTTTCCAGGAAAGCTGTGTCTGGAGGTTAGGTCGTCAGACGTCGGTTCGTTCGACTCCGTCGAACTCCAGTACGAAGTCCTCGCCGAAAGCGGTCGCCGGAGTCTGGAACCCGGGTTCGACGTCCTCTATCCGTGAAGCGGCTTCGACGGCGGCGGACGCTGTGAACGCGTACGTCTCCGGTGTCCGGAGCCGTGCCTCTGCCCGTTCGCCACTATCCTCGTCCACTGCCTCTGCCCAGATACGGGCTTCACCGGTCCTGCGTTGCTCCTCGTCTGGGCCGGTGAAGGTCGCCTCCACAGCGGCCTTCAAAGCGGATTGGATGACGCGGCTACGGGTCAACGGCCCGAGGGTCTCGGCGACGCGTGCGAGCGTCGACACCGTCCCACCCAGTCCGACGTAGGTCTCGATGTCCTCGGCGCCCGTCGAGTGGTACGCTGTGACGACGTCGCCGAGAGGGAACAACGCGGCGCTGGTCTCCCCCGCTCCGAAGTCGATGGTGCGTTTCCTCGACGCGGTAGGTACCTTCCGGAGGCCACCGTCCTCCCTGACGAAGCAGCCGCGGCCCAGACCCTCCACCGCGGTCTTCGCGGTGCCCTGCGACGGCGAGAGGATGGTTTCGAAGCCGACGGCGAGATGCGATACGTCGGGGACCCTGTCCGCCACGTACGCAGCGAGACAGTCACTGGGGACGACGTCGAAGCCCACGCCAGGTAACAGCGATACCTCCGCGACCCTACCTTCGGCGTCCCTGCTCTCGATTCCGCGGAAGACGTCGACCTCACCCGTCAGGTCGAGGTACTCCACCCCGTGTTCGAGACAGGCCTCCACCGCTTCGTGGTAGGTCTTCGAGAACGGTCCCGCGCAGTTCAGCAGGGCGTCGTAGCCCTCCAGTTCGTCCTCCATCTCGTCGACGGTGAAGCAGTGGTGGGTGAGGTTGTGTTCCTCCGCCTGACTCTCCAGCTTCCCCGCGTCACGTCCGGCGATAACGGGGTCGAGGCCTCGATCTACTGCTTCTTCGACGACCAGCTCGCCCGTGAAGCCGTAGCTTCCGTACACCAGCAGGTTCATGGCTGGCTGATTGTGGTGGGCTGTATTAAAAACGGAGGCTGCGGGAGAACCCGCCTTCACAGGAGGGAAGACCTTAGGGGTAGCTGGATTTATCCGGCTATAGATGGAACTACGGAGCATGAAGGAGGACGCGCTATGGAGGTAGAAGCAGGGGAGGCACGGGAACGGACGACGGAGTTCCTGACAGGGTACGTAGAGGACGTCGGAGTCGACGGCGTCGTCCTCGGGTTGAGCGGCGGCATCGACTCCGCGACCGCCGCCGCCGTCGCCGTCGACGCCTTAGGCAGCGACAGCGTCTACGGACTCGTCCTGCCGGTGGGATCCAGCGACACCGAGAACATGAGGGACGCCAGAGAGCACGCCGAGCAGCTGGACATCGAGTTCGACACCCTGGACATCAGCGGGGTCGTAGAGGAAGCCGTCGACCTAACCGGAGTAACGGACCGCGAGGCCGTCGGCAACCTCAAGGCACGTGTCCGGATGTGCGTGAACTACCTCTACGCCAACGAACGAAGTCGGCTGGTGCTCGGCACCGGCAACCGCAGCGAGATTCTTCTTGGGTACTTCACGAAGTACGGCGACGGCGGAGTCGACGTCTCCCCCCTCGGTGGCCTGTACAAGACCGAGGTCCGGGAGCTCGCCCGTGAGATAGACGTGCCGGAGAAGTTAGTGACGAAGACGCCGACGGCGGGGCTGTGGGAGGGACAGACCGACGAAGACGAGCTCGGCGCCCCCTACGACGTCGTCGACGTGGTGCTTGAGGAGGCCGTGGACCGTGGTAACACGGTCGAGGAGGCTGCGGACGCCGCCGGCTGCACCGTCGACGTCGCGGAGAACCTGCTGGCGCTGGTGAAGCGGTCGGAGCACAAACGCAGGACTCCGCCGTATCCGGACTTCGGCAGAAGCTGACGGCTGCGCGAACTCGCTGCTCCGTCAGCTCAGACTGACCCCCCGGCTCGAGCTCCGGCGTCGTCAGAGCCTCTCTACGTTGACGGCTCTTGGGCCTTTGTCGGCTTCCTCGACCTCGAACTCCACCTCCTCGCCTTCCTCGAGATCGGGTCCGCCGACGTCTTCCATGTGGAAGAAGACGTCGTCGTCTTCGTCTTCGTCGGTGTCGTCACGCTCTATGAATCCGTAGCCCTTCCTGTCGTGGAAGAACTTCACCGTACCTGTTACCATTTCGATCGCTTCCAGCCGTTAGTTAGCAGCGAGGTAACATAAATAATACGGTGAAGGGGGTGTCGCAGGTTCCAGCGGTTCAGCTCGCGTCAGATCTAGTCGTAGTCACGCCACTTGTGGTCGCACTCCGTGCAGATGTAGAACCGTGTCTCGCTCTCGTCCGCCGCCCGCGTCTGCTGCAGGTACCAGTGCGCTTCCCCGTGACCGCATTCCGGGCAGGTCTCCTCCGTCACCGGCAGCCCCTTGTCCTCGGCGTCCTCCAGCACTGTGACGTCTTCGCGGCCGCCTTCCTCCGTAGTGGTGTAGTCGACGTCTTCGTCGCGGACCTTGACGGCGCCGCAGCTCTCGCACTCGAACGTCCCGTCCTCCAGGTACATCATCGACCCGCACTCGGGGCAGAACTCCATGTCTGCGGAAACACGTCCGGTCACTTCAACTCTTCGTAGTCCCTGAAGCAGATGGAGACCGAGGGCTTACCTAGTCAGGGTCTTCATCGACCTCGAGCTCGGCGACGACCTCCATCGGCTCTGCGCCGCCTTCGATCAACCTCGCCATCTCACCCGCTTCCTCTGCTTCGAGGAACTTCTCCGCCGCCACCTCCCCCACCCCGGTTATCTCGTCGTCGCGGAGCAGCCACTCCTCGTTCAGCTTCTCCACAGCTCTCTCGGTGTCGACGTTCCCCAGAAGCTTCTCGTTGAGCCTCCGGTAGCCGTCTCCGGCGGCGGCGACGTTCGCCAGCGTCTGTTCGGCGTCGTCCGCGAACGTGTACGTGACACCGGTGCTTTCGACGTCGCCACGTAGCAGGTCGAGCGCAACCTCGTCCTCCGTCCGCTCCATCGAACCATGGTAGACGGCGTCGGGTTCCGCGAGCACGTAGACGACGCCGCGGTCGTGGTAGTCCGGTCTTCCGGCGCGGCCGAGCATCTGCTCGAACTCCTGCACCGACAGCCACTCTATACCCATCGCCAGCCGCTCGAACACCACCTGGCTGGCGGGGAAGTCCACGCCTGCGCCTAACGCCGCCGTGGTGACTACGGCTGCTACGTCGCCTTCCTCGAACCGGCGTTCGACCTCGCCGCGTTCGCCGCCCGACAGACCGGCGTGGTAGGCGACCGCGCTCGCATCCATCGCGCCTGCGAGCTCGTGGCATCGGCGGCGGCTGTTGGTGAAGACGATGCTCTGTCCGCGGTAGCCCTTCGACGACTTACGGTTGAACTCCCGCTTAACCAGTCGGTCCACGATATCCTTCTTCTCCAGCGAGGACGCGAACGTCAGATGGCGTTCGATGGATACCGGTCGTTCGCTGTGTTCGACGACGCGGGCGTCCAGCTGTCGGCCGAGGCCCCTGGCGTCACCCACGGTCGCCGACAGATACACCCACTGTGCGTCCGGATAACGGTGTCTGAGCCGCGTAATGGTGCCGTCGAGCTCTGGTCCGCGGCTCTCGTCCTCTATCTCGTGGACCTCGTCGACGACGACGGTGCCGACTTCTCCGAGCCCACGTCCCGTACGTAACGCGTGGTCGAAACCCTCGTAGGTTCCGACGACGACGTCGGCGTCGGCGTCGTATCCGCTGCCGCCCGCCGACAGTCTGTTGCTGCCGACCTTCAGGGTTACGTCGACGAAAGGATACCGTTCCTTGAACCGCTGGTGCTTCTGGTTCGCGAGCGCCACCAGCGGCGCGAGATAAAGCATCTTACCTCTTCCTTCGAGCGTGTTCTGGACGCCAGCGAGCTCTCCGATCAGGGTCTTACCAGTCGCCGTCGAGCTCACGACCAAGACGTCTTCGCCGTCGAGCACTCCGGCTTCGACGGCGCGGCTCTGCACCGGCAGCAGGCTGTCGAAACCCACGGCGTCCTCCAACCTGCTGTCGAGCTCGAGCTCGGTTACCTGGACTTCGTCGACGTCCT
Source organism: Euryarchaeota archaeon Ods02 (assembly GCA_028751075.1). Classification (GTDB taxonomy): domain Archaea; phylum Halobacteriota; class Halobacteria; order Halobacteriales; family Halorutilaceae; genus JAQZDA01. Next base: position 17,311 of record JAQZDA010000019.1, read on the forward strand.
CTGTGGCTTCCACGGTGTCGAACCGCGTGAGCTCGGGGTCGACGCTGCCCTCCAGGAGGTCCACGAGCTTGCCTACGCTTCCGACGTCCCTGAGGAGGCTGTCGAGGTTCTCCCTGACCTCACGCGACAGCCCCGCGTACTCCGCCTCCCGTCGGAACTCCCTGCGGCCGCAGCCGACGCAGATCTCCTCCCCCGAGTGCTCGACGCCGCTGTCGACCTCGTTTATCTCTCCGTCGAGGAGGCAGTGCCGGCAGAGCTGCGTAGGGCGGACGTCGAGCTGGTAGGCGTCCATCGCGCGTTCGAACCTGCCGACGTCGCGGACGCTCGCACGTTCGGGTATCAGGAGCTCGTCAGCCATACGCGCGAGCTCGACGAACTCCTGAGGGTCGCGGGGCTCCGGCGCTGCGTCTCCGTCACCGTCCACGCGGAAACCCGTGGGTCGGGGGCCCTGCGGCCGCTCGCCGATCTCCATCTCTCCCGACAACACGGACCTCCCGCTCCGGCTGGCGAATACCTGGTACTCCCCGTCACCCATCGGCTTGACTGCTACCCTGAGCATCTACCGGATACGTCGGTCTCCATCTATCTCCTCGGGGTTCTCAACCTCGTTCAGAAGCTCCGCCAGCGACTCCTCGTCCACTCCTTCACGTTCCCTCGCTTCCTCGTCCACCTCCGCTAGCTCACGCGTCACAGTCGGCAGGTAGCTCTCGAGGTACGCTATCTGGTTCGACCTGTGTATCGACGTCACGTAGTACTCCGGGGGTTCCAGCTCACCTGTCGCGAACTTCGTCCCCACCACCTGATGTTCGAACCTGGCTTCCCCCAGCAGCATCAACCGGTCGTTCACCGTGGTCGAAAGCAGTTCGGCGCGGTTCGTCGCACCGATAGGCCGCCTGGCTTCCTCCGCCTTCAGGTACCCTTCGACGGAGCCCTGGGTCTCCGCTGCGTTCACCGACAGCGTCTTCGACAGCCGTTGACCGAAGCCCGCGTCGTCGAAGCCAGGTCCCCGGGTCACCGACGTCAACGTCGACCGTAGAGAACCCTCGTGCTCCACGGTTATCCTGAGGAACACTACGCCGGTGAGGTTCCCGAGGTCCTCGGAGTCGAAGGTAACCCGGCCGCTGGAGTCCGCCACGTAGTCGCCGTCTATCTCCGTCGGCTCGTCGACGCCGGATACAGAGACGTTAGCGTTCTCCGCCGGCTCACCCCCGGCGGACACCTCGATGACGACGTCGCGTTCCTCCTCCGCCACGCTCACGCTCAGGTCCCCCGCCGCGACGCCGACAGCCGCTGCAGACAGCAAGCAGAGAGCCAGCAGCAGACGCAACAGCCATCTCATCTTGACCCACGTACGAGACATGCAGTTAAATCCCTTCCCATAGTTCAACCGTTCACCCCCTCCATCTCATCCCGTCGAGGAGAGAGCGCGAACCACTCGTACGAACACCCTGCAGTACCGCAAAACAAAACCGTTATAGATGCCACCCTGACAACGTAGACGTACGCTCCGCTGGTGTAGTCCGGCCAATCATATTGCCCTCTCGAGGCAATGACGGGGGTTCAAATCCCCCGCGGAGCACTGGAGCGAGCGAGCTTTTTGCGAGCGAGCGAACCGCGCACGAGTGGGATTTGAACGCAAGAACGAGCGAAGCGAAGTGACTCCAAGTTCAAATCCCCCGCGGAGCAGAAACTTGTTTCTGCGAGCAGGGAATTTCGAACCTAGCCTAGACATTGCCTGTGTATAGAGCAGAACCGGCGGGGTGTGGTAGATAGAAGCGGGTCCATGTGACGGCGGATCTGCCGACCGAGTGTTCAGAGAGAGAGAGAGAGAGAGAGAGAGAGAGAGAGAGAGGTCCTTTAGGACAGAACCACTGGGTCTTCGATACCTCTGTCGTGTTCGTAGAACGTGTCTATGTTTCTCTTGCTGTCGTGGATCCTGGTCATCCCGTGGTGTACCTTGTAGGTGTGTATGCTCATTCCCAGGATGTCCATAACAGATAGTAGCGCCAGGGAGGCTCCAGTGAAGAGGTTAGCGACCGCGACCGCGAGCCAGACGAAGCCGTAAAGTTACGGACCATACGACGCGTATCCATCTGAAAACTAAAGGGGGGGGGGTGGGTTACTCTCGCCGAATCCGTTCGGGTGTTCGCTTCAGACGTTGTCTTCGGCGAGGTCTCCGATCACCGGGAGCTTGTACTTCTCGCCGTTGTACGCTTTGAACATCAGGAACAGCCATATAACCAGCAACGCTAGCGAGAACAGCGTCATCAGCATCGAGAACAGGCCGAAGAGAGCGCCTCCACCGGTGGCCCACATCCTTGGGCTGAAGAACATCGAGAACAGGATGGTGTTCAAGATGTAGTAGACGATGAACGCTGCGACGCTGAAGATGATGCTTTGAAGTGCGTGGAACCTGATGAACTCGTTGTCTTCCTCGGTGAAGTAGAAGAACAGTCCGGAGATAAGCCCCAGGATGTAGGCGAGCGCTCCAGCTACGTTCTCGTCTAGACCTGTGTCGTCGCTGGAGTTACCCGTCGTCTGTTGTTCCGTAGCTTGTTCCCCGGTCTCGTCGTCAGTCTGGTCTCCGGCGGTATCCCCGTCTCCCGGTTCTTCGTCTTCTGACATATTCTGATGCTAAGACGACAGCCCTTCACTTAACTTTATCTAATTCTTTGAGGTATAGGTGCGGAATTAACTCTTCTGACCTCCGTCCGCCGGAGTCTACCGCCCTTCAGTGGACGTCCGGACAACGGCCTACCGGCCGGCGTATGATCCACCCTTAACCGCGGGACACACCATCGAAACTCGGTCAACCAGAGATGGTATGCAGAGCCCGAGAGGTAGACTTCGCCGTGGAGGTAGTTCCCTTCGTACTGCTCTAAACAGGAGCTTCTACCGCAAAGAACCACCTCTGAAGAAGGAAGGATGTAGAAGGCCGAGTGAACAGAAAGGAGTCGCAGGAGCACACGCCTCTGCGAGAACCCGTCGTCTCTCTGGGCCCGGATAGCACCAGGTCTCTAAAGGGTGCATACGTTCTGACCCCGACACCCAAAGTTACCTTTATCCTTCACCCGTTCTTGTTCGAACTGTGTCTATACAGCGTCTGCGTGAGCTCGACAGCCTCTACCGCCAGCTCTCGGAGCACGAGGTCGTCGTCTGCCCCGAACCCTCGATTGCGGACGCGCTCAACCGACGGGTAGATGAGCCCCGTTTCGGCGGGTTCGCCGACACGCCCCGGAGGCTGGCGTCCCGGCGGAGGGAGGAGGCGGAGGATCGGGCGGCGTTCCTCGAAGTAATCGAGAAAACGGAGTTAAGCTGGAAGGAGGCGGCGTACGCGGTCAACGAGACGATACACGCCTGGGACCACGACGCCAAACCCACTGCGGTGCTGGACCACCATGGATATCAGTCGGAAGGGTTCGAGGAGGTCGTGGGGATAGCGCGGGACTTGCCCATAACCTCCACCCTGCTTTCAGAGTACAATCTCGAAGACAGCGGCTTCGAGGAAGTAGCATTAGTAGGTGAAGACCAGCTGACTCCGCTGGAACGTAGCATACTGCCCGAGGAGTACGACAGCTACAGTTTGCTTTCGGAGGAGAGGTTCGACCTCCCTGATTTTCAGGTGTTCGACAGGAGCTCTGATATCGTCGATTCGGTTGTCGGGAGTATACAGGTGCAGGGTCCAGATGACGTCGCTGTAGTGATAGACCGTGGAGGTAGGTTTCAGACGTTGCTCGAGAGCGCGTTCGACAGCATGGATATACCGTACTACGGCGGCCCCGGGTTCGAGGAGCTGGACGAGAACCGAGGTTACATACAGCTACTCCGCGCCGCTATCACCCCTGAATCTACGGTGGGGGAAGTCAGGCCGTTGCTCCGGCAGATCGGTGTCAACCTACCGAACGACCACGACGACAAACGCCTTGCCGAGGTCGACGTACCTGAGTTAGAACGGGTGCACATCCTGAGACAAGAGATCTCCGAGATGACCTTCGAGGAGGTGCTCACCGAGTTCGAGGAACTTCGGGGCGGCTCCAATCGAGAGCTAAGAAGAGAGCTAGAACGCCTCGGCCTCGGCGAAGAGGACGTGACTTCAGGACGGGTGGAAGCTCTGGTTTTCTACATGGAGTCCTTCGACGTTCCCGTGGAACGTGAGGACGACGGAGTGTTGCTGGTCGACGCGTTGTCGAGCAGCTACGTCGACCGCCCTCTCGTGTTCTTCCTGGGGATGGACAAGGACTGGACTGATGACGCGCCCAGGAGGCCGTGGGTCGACCAGGAAGCGATGTACACACGTAGTATAGAGTCCTTCCAGACGTTGCTGCAGAGCGGCGATCGTCAGGAGTATCTGGTTCAGGACAGCCGAGGCGGGAAGCAGGTGACTCCGTGTCTGTACTTCGAGGACCTCCTCGAAAAGCAGTACGACGGCTTCACCGACCTACCACACGAACGTAAGGCTCCTCAGGCGAGGACGGAAGCCCGACGGTTCAGACCCGAAGTCCTGGATGCTGAGCCAGAGCTTCTAGAGCGCCTGAGCCAGAGCAGTTTGAAGGACTTCGTCAATAGTCCCAGGGACTGGATGTTCGGCCAGGTAGTCGACGGACCTGACAGGGACTACTTCGTAATCGGGAGCCTGTACCATGATTTCGCTGAGTTCGCCTACAACCACCCCGATTTCGTGACCGAGAGACGCGTCGACGAAGCCGTCGACGTACTCGTAGACCGAACCCGGGAGTTCTACACACCGGAGGAAATCAGTGTAAAGCGCACCGAGTACCGTCTGGCGTTGGAGAACCTCCTGAAGTTCCTCGAGGAGAACCCGCCCGAGATTCCGGAGGACGGTGAGGACACGGGCTGGGCGGACAACTACTTCGAGGACCACTGGAACGAACCCGTCGACAGTCCCGTGACCGAGCAGTGGATGGACGAACCCGAACTCGGCATCAAAGGCATGGTGGACCTCGAACTCACTCCAAGGCACCTGGTCGACTTCAAGAGCGGCAGCCGCGAAGGCGCGACCACGGTGCGAAAGAAAGCACAGACCGAGGACATAGACGGTGAAGTCAACTACCAGGCACCGGTGTACCTGCTGGAGCTCCGGCAGCGGAACCCTGGCGAGCGGCTGAAGTTCACGTTCTTCCACTTCACCGAGAACATGGACGACCAGGTCGCAGGGGAAGCCGACCTTGAAGACTGCATCACAACCCTCTACTATGAACCCCAAACGTACCACGAGTACCTAGCTACAGAAGACGCACTCCAAGGCCTTCGGGAGGACGCGGCGAACGACTGCAACGACATCTTCGAAGAAGTAGACTATGACGACTACCGCAAGGTGGTAGAGTCACACGACGTCCCACGCGCTTTCGACCGAGAGGATCTTCAAGATACCGCGTTCGAGGCAGCGCTGGAACAGCTCATGGAGGAGGCTTCCGGCAAAGATGACGTCGAAGGGGAGTTGAAGTCAGCTTTGATCCAGTTAACTGGGTATCGGGAAGATACGTTCTTCGAGGAAGACCTCGATGAGATACAGGCTTTCCTCGAGGAGCAGCTCGACACGCTCAACAGGTACCTGAAGAGCGGTGAACGCTTCCCAGTCGTCGGTCCCGGTGACGAACCCTACTGGAAGCACGTCGACCACCGTGATCTCATCCTCGAGGACAGAGGAGGTAACCACGGATGACGACCGAAGAGATACAGCTGAACCCGCAGCAACAGAGATTGGTCGACGAAACCGACGGAATCTACGTAGTGGACGCGGGCGCCGGCACCGGTAAGACCCACACCATCACGCACCGGTACGCCTCCATCGTCGAGCAACCGGACGTCGAACCCGGCGATGTCCTGCTGGTGACGTTCACTCGGAACGCCGCGGAGGAGATGCGGCGGCGTATAGTTCGTGAGAGCAGCTACAGCGTACGCGAGCTCAAGGACGCACCCATAAACAACTTCCACGGCGTAGCCAACCAGCTGCTGAACGAACACGGCCACCGGACCCCCGAATACCTCGGCATAGACACCGTGCTCACCAGCAGCACCAGCGTACTAGAGAACAACACGATAGAGAAACAGAGGTTCAGAAGCTTCTACAGGGAGTTCAGGGAGAGGAACGACGGATACAGAGAGTTGATACAGCTTATCGACGATCCAAGCGAGCTACTCGACCTCATCAACAATCTGGCGTCCAAGGGAGTGATTCCCACCCAGGATGGCTGGTACCAGAACGGAGAACAGTACATCCAGGGTGACTGGGAGGAGTTCAAGGAGCTGTTCAAAGAGCTAAATGAACCAACTGAAGGCGTCCATAGCCCGAATCAGAGCAAGCTCAAAGGCGATCTAAGCGACTACGGGGATAAGCTGTATACGGATGATGCACCGAGATGTGCTGACGTCCGTGGGGATGAAAAAAGTATTCCTGAGCACTGGGCTGAGGAGGTGTTCGAGGAGGACCGCGAGGACCTGAAGGCGTTCCTGCACGACGTCTACTTCGGATACCTCGAGTACGCGTTACAGCGGAACTACCTGAACTTCGGGTTCCTGCAGATGCTCGCGTACGTCCTCCTCTGCGAGGACGACGCGCTCCGACGCAGAGTCGAGTACCCCTACGTGATGATAGACGAGTTCCAGGACACCAGCGAGATACAGTTCAAACTCGCCTTGCTGCTCGCAGGAGACAGCAACATCTGCGCCGTCGGCGACTGGAAGCAGAGCATCTACAGCTTCCAGCACGCCGACGTCGAGAACATCACCGACTTCGAGAGCCGCATCCAGAGATACAAGCAGGAACTCAACAGGAGTGGCCGGCGCGTCACCTACGAGGTATCCGACGTCGAGAAGCTGGAGCTCGAGACCAGCTACAGGTCGACGCAGCCGATCCTCGAGTTCGCCGACGAGGGCTTGCTAGCGGAGGGCAGCAAGAGGGAGGACCTCGACGAGCAGGCGATAAGGGACGAGATCGTCGAGCTCACAGCGGACACCAGCCAGCAGGACCACAGCTCCATCGAAGCCATCGCCGCTCCCGATGACGAGGAGGAAGCCGTGTTAGCGAAGATACAGGAGATCGTCGAAGACCCGGGCTACATGGTGCGGGACGAGAACGACGAGCTTCGGAAGCCCACGTACGGCGACGTCGCGGTGTTCACTCGCACCCGAAGCTGGGGAAGGGAGCTGTTGAACACGGCCGCTGAATACGGTGTTCCCGTGGCGTTCGAGGGTGGGATAGAGCTGTACCGCACGGATCAGGCGAAGACCGTGCTCGCGTGGCTTCGGATAGTCGATGGCGAAGCCGAGCGCGGATGGCCGGTGGTTCTCGAGGAGCTCGGATACAGTCTCGGCGAGATCGAGGAGGCGCTGGAGCAGGAGGAGTATCCGTCGGACGCCGTGGAGTTCCGCGACAGACTCAGGGAGGTAGAGAGCGTGCCCGCGGTCGTCCGCCGCGTGCTCGACCGGTACGGATACAACGGCGGGGTGGCGGACGCCTTGCTCGAAGAGGTCGAGAGCATCCGCGATCAGACAGAGTACACCCTCGGGGAGCTCGCGGAGTACATGGCGGACGCCGTCGACGACGGCACCACCGTCGAGGTCGAGACCGACGCCGGCGGTGACTCCGTGACGGTTCAGACGATACACGCCGCGAAGGGCCTGGAGTACCCGATAGTCTTGCTCGCTAACGTCAACGAGCGTCAGTTCCCGTCGAGTGGAGGAGGCGGCGGAGGTGCGTTGAAATACAGCGATACATACGGGGTTCGGCAGAAGAAGATTTATGACGACGCCGACGGCGACCCCTACATCTACACGAACTGGCGGTACGACGTCCTCCGGCACGTGAACCGGAAGAGCCACGACGAGGAACGCCGGCTGCTCTACGTCGCGCTGACGCGGGCGCGCGACCACCTGCTGCTGTCGGCGGAGCAGGGGCGGGAGAGCGAGTTCCTCGAGAACCTGCCCGTCGACGTCGAGGAGTACGTCGGAGAGCCGGAGGAAGTCGACGGTTCATCGACGACGCAGACGGAGTTCACCGTACCCCCGGTGACGCCGGACGGCCCCCGCGTCGTCGCCGCCAGCGCGCTCGCAAGCCACGACTTCACGGAAACGGACACCGAGGTCGACGTCGCCGGCAGACGGTTCGGCGGCCGCGAGTTCGGCAACATGGTGCATCAGTACGCCGAGGACTACGCCCGCGAACGTGACAGCGACCGCACGATAGAGCCGCCGAGGGAGATAGCCGACAGCCCCGACATCGTACACGTCGAGGAGCTCGCCGACAGCCTGACGGGCGAGCTACACGTCGAGGAGGAGGTATACCTGCCGCTGGAGGTCGACGGCGAAGACGTGCTCGTCAGAGGCGTCGCCGACCTCGTCGAGGTCACCGACAGCCGCGTGAGAGTGGTGGACTACAAGACCGACAGGACGCGTGATGCCGTCGAGGGGTACGAGGTGCAGGTCGGGGTGTACCGGAGGGTCCTGGGGGAGGTGTACCCCGACAGGGAGGTGGAGGCCGAGCTGTACTTCACCGCCGAAGGAGAGAGCGTCGAGGTGGGGGTCTCGGACCTCGACAGCCTGAGAGACGCGGCTGCCAGCAGGCTGTAGACCCCCTCGCTCTTGTAACGCTCTCTGACTTCGACAAGAGCTATTCAGGCCGTGTAGGGGAGTTAGACGTGATCGGGAGCTCGAGGAAGACAAGGTTCGACGTCATCCCCAACGATCTCTGTCTTAGATGCCTGTCGAAGTGCTCAGCGGTTATTCAGGCTCTAACGAGGTGTCTATCTCTTCCTCCAGCTCCTCCTCGGTCTCCGGCCCGTAGAGCCGGGTGAAACCCGCCTCCCTCAACACCTCCTCGAACTCCCAGCGAGACAGACCTATAGACTCCGCGGCACCCGCCAGCGACCTCTCCCCCAGCACGTACTCCCCGACAGCCGTCGCCAGCTCGTCGTCACCCGCGTCGTCCACGGCCTTCGAAGCCATACCCGGGGTTAGACGCCGCGTCATAAAGTAAGTACTCCCCGAGAACGACGGAGACAGGACTGCGGCAGCCTCCACCTCCGCGTCAGGGGTGGACGGAGAACTTATCTACCTGTGCGTGTAATTACATGCACGGGTTCGCAACCATGCCTAACATGACGATACGGGTTCCCGAGGACCTCAAGGACGCGATGGACGACCACCCGGAGATAAACTGGAGCGAGGTCGCGCGAAGGTCGATGCAGGAGTATCTCCACAAGCTAGAGATAGCCGACCAGCTCGCCTCCAAGAGCGAGCTCACCCGGGAAGAAGCCCAGGAGCTCAGCGACGAGCTGAAGCGAGACATCGGGGAACACTACGAAGCCTAGATGCAGCTCGTCGTAGACACGAACGTCGTCTTCTCCGCCCTCATAGCCGACGGTAAAACCCGGGAATCGTTGCTCTACCCCAGCTTCGACCTGTACGTACCCGAGCACTTCTTCCAGGAGCTCGACGACAACAGATCCACCGTGGAGGAGAAGACAGGGCTGTCCGAGTCCGAGCTGAACCTCCTGACAAGCATCCTCTTCGAACGGATACACGCGACACCCCGGGAGGAGTTCAAGGACGAGATACCCAGGGCTCGGGAGGCGCTCTCCGAGGACGAGCCAGGTGACAGCGCCTTCCTCGCGCTCGCCATACACCTCGACGCAGCCGTCTGGAGCGACGACCAGGACTTCCGAAAGCAGGACGTAGTCCAGACCTACACCACCGAAGAGATACTCGAACGACACGGCTTCATCTGAACCCAAGCCGACGTCCTGCGGCCTGAACAGGATAGCTAGTAGATGTGGTTTCCATCTGTATGAGCAGGTCTATAGAGGAGAGGTCTCCGCTCTCGTGACCTGCTCCGAGCTGAACTGCTTCGATTAAGGTCGTCGTTCGTCGACCCCTAACCATTATTTACCGTGGCTGCCTGGGTTGTAGTATGGTTGGGGAGTACAAGCCACCTTTAGAAGCGTTGCTTACTGTCTTGTTCCTCGTGATGATCTTCGCGTCGTCTGGATGCATCGGTTCAGAGGGTCTCTACGCCGACAAGGACACGGACACCCTCGAGCTCGTGCCCGAGGAGCTCTCGGACACCGAGGTCACCGAGGTAGTACACGTAGACGGAAGCTTCTTCGACGACGACCGCACCGAGAGACTGATGACTTCGAGCCTCGAACGATCCAAGGAATCAGCTGGCTCCGAGTACGACGGACCCGCGGACTACGAGGAGTTTCTGGAGGAAGGAGGCTCGAACCTGCCGAGGTACAGTGACGTAGAGGAGGCCACCTTAGTACGGGCTATGGAGTGGAAGGACGTTGGCACCGCGAGGTCCATCGAGGCTGCCATCGTCGTCTCGGACTGGACGCTTGAGAACGCCTCCAGCTCAGTGATAAACCCGAATCCACCGCCTGAGGACTTAGTAGAAGATATACCAGACATAGACGAGGAGGATATCCGGCATCCAGGCGAGCCAAAGGAGTATAGAGGTGTCGAGATTCACGCCGACACGCGGGAAGCCGTAGCACACATCGAGGAAGAGAACCTGTTCATCATAGCGAAAGAGAAGGACGTCGAACGGATGATAGACCTCTACATGGGTGATGGAGACGTCGAACCGCTATCGGGGGACATCCGAGACAGGATAGACACTCTGGCCGAGGAACCCAGACCAATCTCGTTCGCGGGAGAGCTCCACTCGTTCACCTTCGCGGAGGAGTTCGACGAGGGCTCGGGACACCTGACCTCCGGCGAGGTCTACTACGAGGACGACGAGCTCCACGTAGACGCGTCTATACAGCAGGACTCCATGGAAGAGGCACGGCAGACCGAGTCCCGACTGAACCGGATGGTGACAGCGCTATCGGAGCAGGATCGAGCACGGCAGTTCGCCGCCAACATCGATGTAACCCATCAGGAAAACGCGGTAGAGATACGGTACACGGTGGAGATCGACGAAGGACTGGGATGGCTCTGATACAGCGTGCAACCCAGCCGAGGAGTAGTCGAGGAACCACAGTCGTACGGATGGCTCTAGTGGTAGCCCTGGCTTCGACAGCAGTAGCCCTATCAGGCTGCGTCGGCCTCGACTCGACGTTCGCGGATGACGAACTGAGCGACACGGTGGAGCTGGTGCCCGAGGACGCTGACTTCGTCGTCAAGGTAGACGGCGACGTACTACAGGACGACGACCTCGAAACGGTTTTCCAGGCAGCCTACGACAGGTCCACCGAGAAATCAACCGACGAGGACGGCGACGCAGACATCTCCGACAGAGAGGGCGTCGACACCGACGCGGAAGCCGGCGGAACATCTGACGGGGAGGGTGACACCAGTGGAGGCGGCGACGACGGTCTACCGGACAGCTACATCGATCACCTCGAAGACACCACCGAAGCGGTCAGCGTCGAAGACGTGGACGAGATAGTAGTGACTGGATATCTCCACGACGACGTACCAGATGGACTACCGATACCGTATCCGAAGTCCTACTCCGTGTTGATCTCGTCAGACTGGAGCACCGAGGACGTGGTGCAGGAGATAGAAGCACAGATGCATGGTAACCTGTCCAGAGAGAGCTACAACGGCGTCACCACCTACGTAGCCGAGGACCCCGAGGTCATGCTCGCGGACCTGGGAGATGGAGAGTTCGCGCTGTCGGGGATTCGGAAGTACGGGTTCGGGAGGACCGACGCCAACACCACGAGAGACGTGGTCGACGTACACGAAGGCGACCTCCCCAGGTTCTCCGGAACTCTCGAAGACGAGTTTAGAGGGGTGAACCACGGCCACCTCGGCTTCGCCGTCGAGCCAGACGGCCGAGACGTAGGCACTCTCGTGGAGGGTGTCACCGGCGCCAGCGGCGTGCTATCCACCGACGACGGCCGGATTCTCTACGAGTCCACCGTCGAGATGGACGACCCCGACAAAGCCTCCGAGATCACAGCAGACACTAACCACCTGCTATTGGGGGTAGAGCGCAGAGAGGACATCAGGAACATCACCTACCCGCTACAGATAGAACGCGAGGGAACCGAGATCCACGTGAGATACAGCAGGGACACCGACGACCTCGCAGAAGCCATCGAAGCCATCGAAGAGATAGGCATCAGGTAGGTGAAAGGGCAAGTATCAGGGTGTCTCAGCAGGTGCAGGCAGAGAGCTAACCGGACAAGAAGGACCAGGCCGAGCATCTCGTAGCCGGTCTCGCCTACGAGCATGCGACGAGCAATCGTCTATCTACGCCGGCTGTGATGGAGTTTCGAGAAGCAGAGCACGTCTAGTATCACTGACCCGGAAGTAGTTCGGTATAGACCAGTTCGGTCAGCACCAAAACGGTCCTCCGGAATCGGTACGAAAACCAATTCATGACACTTACTGGAGACGACCACAAGCGACAGCGCGAAAACCTCCAGCTCCTGCTCCAGGAGACCCGCTACGTCATCCTGCAGTACGTCATCGGGCATCCGGCGGGCCTGATAACCCTGGAGGAGCTCGACCACCTGATCACCGACAGGTCCCGGAGCACGCTACACGACCACCTTTCTAGGCTGCTGGAAGCCGGAGTGCTGGAGAGACAGGTGCTACCCGAGGAAGATAGACAGCGCGACCTCCCGCACGTGTTCTACGGGCTGTCAGACGACGGAGAGCAGCTCCTGAGGCGCCACAGCCTCCTGCAGCCAGAGGACAGCCTCAGGGAGCTGTACAGCAAGATCGAGAGAGACAGCCGGACGAAGAAGTACGAGAACGCAGCTAGGCCGTAGTTGGGGGAGCTGAAGAGCAGGATGTCGAACACCGTCGGGTCGACGGGAGCGTGTCGCAGGCGGCGCTTTGACGCGACGGATAGGAGGGTCTCTGCGAAAGTATATAGAGTGGGCCAGCCGTATACGGCGCCAGCGTCAGAGATGATGGGTAGAACGGATCTCCCTGTCTGCGACGGCGGAGAGCCCGGCATACAGGAGGTGCCTTTCGACAGATACAGTCTGATAAGCATAAATCTCGCCCTGTACCTGTTGGAGGGTGCAGCGTACCCCGAGTTCGACGACCTGGGCCTGGATCCCGACGTCCGAGACAGCATGAGAGAGGCGGTGGAACGAGCGAACTCCGAGGTAGACGCATCGACCGCGCTACACGAAGTGATACAGGACACCGACGAAGGAGACACCCTCGAGCACCTGGCGAGAGCCGTCGTCGACGAAAGACACACGATCTCCGAGGTCTACGAAGCCACCGAAAAGCTCGTCGAAAGCTTCCCCCGCGGCGAACCGGTCGAGGTTCAGGCTGCTCTCTGGCAGAGAGCCATCGTGATGCTGCATATGTTCGACGACGCCAACCACAGAACCGGGTTCCGGTCGGTTCGGATCCTTCTCGACGAGAACGACGTAGAGATGAACGTCGACCCCTTCGACGACACCCTCCGGAAGCTAAACGAACGAACGATCGAGAGCTCCAAGGACGCGCGGAAGAAGCTACGGATAACCCAGAGAGTCGATCTAGATGACGTCAGAGACGAACCATTCGAGAGGAAAGATGTCTTCGGAGTCTGGCTGACCTACTTCCAGAGGATACTGGAGTGACCTCTACCCGGACAACGAATCGTACAGCTCCGGATTCTCCCTGACGTCCCTGACCGTGCTGTCGAACACCTCGTCGTCCAGCCTGAACTCCAAGTCATCGCCGTCACCGTCCGTATCGCTCATTACATCAACCTATAGCCCACGTGCGACCATAAACCCTGCGTCCAGAAACGACACACCTGCTCCAGAAGAACAGATACTACAGAGCTAGATGTAGGGAACCGCGTCCGTTGAGGGTTAGCTAAACAGGGCCGTGTAGTGCCAGACAGCGCCCTGGAGTTGAAGAACACAGGCTAGCGTTCACACCAGCCATACGAGATCAACTACTGGATATGCTCCGACATCGATCCCGTGTTTTCGTGGGTGCTGATGAGGTGTGGATGTCGTCTCTAGATTACTATCCCTCGACCTTGTACTGCCCCCTTCCACCTAGTACTGCTCCACCAACAGCTGCCGCGGCCATCGACTTATCTACGTGGAGTCGTTATTGCTGGTGTCGCGTGAGGTGCTACGCTTGACAGAACCCAGGGACTCTGACGTAGTCTGCAGCATATGTCAAGATAACCCCGTAGATAAGCATCCGGCCGAAGCTTACCCAAACTTAGTCTGTGAGAGCTGCGACCAACGGGCCGTGAACGAACATGGAGAAGAACCCTGGCATGGATGGCCGCCTGACGAGAACCCGGAGACGGAGGAAGATACAGTTCAGATGGCGCCTGACAGAGGTGAGAACCCCGTGTATATAGACGGCGAGAAATGCTGGCGTAGATACAGATTCGGAGGCTGGGTAACGATGAAGGACGACCACGACTGCGACTCGATCTCGGAGTTCTACGAGGAACACCGGTAGACGGAGCGAGCATCGTACTGGTCGGTGGGGGGGGGGTTCGTCGAAGCGGAGACACTGTCGAGAAGATGCTCCCCCTCTTTCACCAGTTGGTGTCGGTGAAGCAGTCGTGCGCGAGCTCGAGCTTGTTTTCCCGACAACCTCGTCGACTCATACCACCAGCAGCTAAACAACGCAGTCTCCGACCTCTGCACCGGAAGACTACCCGAGATCATCAACGAGGTGTTCGAAGAGAGCTACAGGGAGGTTTTCGGGGAAGAGCCGGAGAGAGTTTGGTGGGGTGCTGGTTGTACGAGATTGAAACTCTTAGTTATGGGGTATTTCTATTGTGCCGGTAGCATCTTTGAGCATTTGCGGTATTTGAAATCAACATAAACTGCTTGCGAACTTTTAAGTATTAATTAAAATACTATTCGGTAGAATGGGAGCTAGAAACCCTGGTATTTCTGCTGGTGAAGAGTTGACTAAAGAAGAAATAGAGGAAGTGTTCGATACCGGTTTCGGGTATCAAATATCTGGAATCAACCCCCGTAGAGATCAGAATGACCGTCGCTATATACTCCTATTTTCGAAGGATGATGGTCCATATGCAGATTCTGTGAGTGGGATTGACTTCGAATACCTTGGAGAAGGTTTAGAGGGTGACCAGTCACAGAATTCTCCAGGCAATTCAGCGTTGATTGATGCGGTTAACACAACAATTCCAATCTACTTTTTCCAATAAGCCAGACTCAGATGAGGACTGGGTATACAAAGGTGAAGTAGATGTCCTAGGTTTCTCCAAAGAGAATAGGGGTGATAGGGAGGTATTCATTTTTAAAATGCGTCTTAGTGAATAGGTGTTGCGTCGGGAGCTAAATGGTGATTAAGGAAAATGCCGTTCTATATATTCCTGAGCTTCTTGCATTGTGAGTGGTTCTGCTGAACTACCAGTGCGGACGTAGAATCTGTCTTGCGAATCGTCTTCGAAGTAAATAGGCTCGGGACTTGGATCTACCCAGACTGCGCAAATTTCCTCTCCGTCTACATCTTCGAACTCTATCTCTGTATATACAGATGCCATCATATGTCCTAGTTTATCGCCTAACTGCCGTGTAAGCTGAAGCTCGAAGTCGTCCTTTCCATTCTTCATGAGCTTTAGGTCTCTATCCAGGCCGGTAGCTTGCCTTTCCTCGTCCTCTACGCCGATGATTACCACTCCGCCCTGTGCGTTGGCTAACGAAGCCACTTCTTTGACCACACTGTCCTTAAGCTCCTTGTTCGGTTGATCTCTATGGACGTCATAGAGGAAGGTTTCTTTAAACTCGATGCGGGCGTTTTCACCTCTTTCAATTAGGTCTTCGATTGACTCCTCGTCCTCTTCAGAAGTACCTATCTGTAGATCATCCATGTAGTCGTTTATGGCCTCAGCTATGCTTTGACGTCTTTTGGCCAAGAAGTCCTCGTAGTTCTCTACCTTCCAAAGTTCTTCCTCCATAGGTATGAACTGGGACTGCAGAGCTTCGGGATGGTTCTCTACAACCTCCGGTAGGTACTCACTTGGGGGGCGGTCACGGATGATGTTCCGGTTAGTTTCTGGAGTCAGAAATGCCCGATTAGCGATCTCGTTCACCAGTTTGCGATGCTCCGAGTTGTTGCCATCGTAGACTTTGTACAGCTGGCTCTTAGGGAAGATATGGTGGGACTCTAGGTTATATGCCCCAGTTAGCGGTGCGCCAGTCTTCCAGTCTACGGGGTTGTTAGCTCGCGTCACTATGTGCAGCATATTGTAGAATCTTCTTGTACGCTTACCTCGTCCTTCAAGGTCTGTGGCCTGAACCTCTATTCGGCCTCGGTCATCTCGAATTTCCTGCATTAAGTGATCTGTAGGTTTCTCCGCTTCGAGAAGTGCAAGGTCGTGTTCCACTCTACTGTCTGCGGAGCCGCTATATCTGGACCACATCATGGCTGCATAAATCCATCTTAAGAATTCTACCTTTTCTTCGTGGGATATCTGCAAGTCGTTCTTGTCTACATGAACGATAAAGGGGATGAGTACGTCTCGGGTATTGATGTAATCGGATCCTGGGATATGTGCCTCATTTTGCAGGACGTTTATAACATAGTCAAGTACTCCGTCCTCCTTGGAAAGTCTCTCCCATTGTCCCTTGAGCTCGTCCCTTGGAATGTCGTAGGAGTTTTCATACGTCATGGTCTCGGTCAGAGCTCCTATCATCGTCTTGACGTAGAAGTTTAGGTTAAAGTCGAAGCCATGGTCAGAGAGTTGGCTTTGCTTCTCTTTCATCTTACGACGTATATGCGGCCACTGAGCACTCATGTGGGCTAATGCGAGCTCCGCGTCGCTTAGATGGGTTCCCTGTGAGTTTATTTTGTCAAAGAGCTCGATTGCTTGATGTACGTCAGCCGACTTCGGAAGAGTCTCAAGGGGGATATCAAGATTCTCTATGTTCTTCAATTGATTCAGTTGTTTCTCGTATATCTGCGCGAGCTCGCCTAATTCATCATTCTCCTCTGAGTTCTCTTCGGCGAGAGATATGGCGGTGACGTCTTCTCTGAAGATATCTGTGACCTTCACCCACTCACCACCATCTCGAACCATTTTGTTTTCGAAGTGGAACTCTCCCGAACGAACGTTGAAATATAGGTCCCGAGGGTCATTGTGAATTTCCTCAGGACTGTAGTATGGAGGATTTTCATCCTTGACCAGCATGTACAGCACAGTCAATCTCTGCTGGCCGTCAAGAAGCACGTCAAAGAGTGCTTGCTTCTCTTCATCTATAGCATCGTTCTTTATTTCCGGTGGATTCTCCGTGGACCACACCAACAGACCCCCGATCGGATACTCACGTAGCAGAGAGTCCATGAGTTCCTTGGCCTGCGAGTTCTTCCAAACGAACTCTCTCTGAAACTCCGGCAAGACTATTGCATTTGCCTCAACCTGATCCAGCAGCTTCGAAATCTGCATGGTATCCAAACAGAGTCATTCGCCATAAAATCTGCGCAGCCTTATTGCAGACATCTTCTATTTCTCCATTATATGTGTTCCACCAACTTCCAAACATCCTCCGTCGGCTCCACCCTCGACGGCTCCGCCCCGGTCTCCGTAACTATCCCCGCGTGATACATCAAAGCCTTCAGCTGGAAGGTAGTAGAAGGCTGATACAGCCTGCCGTCCTTCAACGCCTCGGGGTCGAGGCTGTCGTCGTCCTGGAACGCCTGTTCGCGTTTTGTGTCTCGGTTGCTGATGAAGAGCTCGACGGCGAACGACGGATGGTCTTCGAATACGTGCAGGACGAGCTCTCTCAACGTCGGCTCCCGGACTCCGGTGTCGTGTAGCTCCTGTATCTCTTCGACGAGGAGCTCGGTGGCGGGGTAGCTGTAGACGACGCGTCGCGCCACCAGCCCCCATTTAGGTGCGACCTCCGTGAACCGCTTCCGCGAGCGTTTCCAGCCGGTGAACTCCTCCAGCGCAGCGTCGACGTCGCCGTGTTCGGAGACGGCGAACCGGACGACCTCGCGTCCCATCGACGTCAGCGTGTCCTCGCCGCCGCTGGTGTCGACGAGACCAAGGAACCTCGCACCCTTCCGCGCGCCGTCCACCGCTCCGACGACGTGGGTGTCGACGGCCTCCCGCGTGTCCATCGGGCTGTGGACGGCAAGGGTGTATCCGAGGTAGTTCTTCGGGTGGTTGAGATCGAAGGACTGATCGGCGACGCCTTGCGCGGTCGCCTGGAACCGGATAGCGTTCGTCGAAGACGTCTGCTGCACACCGATGGGCCGCGGCCGCTCCACTACCTCGACCTCGCCGCCGGCTTCTACGCCGACGACGCCGACGTTCATCTCCCTGGCCGCGCCGCGGACGCCCGACGTCACGGCTTCGAGCGGCGCCGCGAGATATGCGGCGTTAGCACCCGACAGGCGGTCGTGCGCCTGCAGCACCCCGGTCTCCAGGTCGACGCCGCTCCCGGTGTAGCCCTTCGCCTCCACGGCGAGCAGGGCGTTCTCGACGTCGCCTGGGTCGTCGAGCACGAACTCCCGGAGCTTCTCCGTGGTCGACACTCCGACGAGGTCAGGGTATCCGCTTCCGACCCTTACGTGGTTGAACGGCGCGAGCTCCCTCCTCACTCCGTCATCGATCTCAACGCCCTTCAGCCAGCTGTCCTTCGCGAACTGGGTGTCTGCGACGACGTAGCTGTCTCTGCTGTCGGGGAACAACGCCTGCTTGGTGTGGGCGAGCACCCGGGGTTCCGACAGCGCTGTCGTCAGTCCCATTACCGGAAACGACCTTTCAGAAGCGGATAAATCTTTCTGAGGATGATGCTGGTGTGGTGCGTCCGGCAAGCGGAGTATCGACTTTCGACCGTTAGGCTCTATCGAAGATCGTCTTCATGACTCCCAGGAGATGCGCGAGTTCCATGTCTCATGACGGCGAGCTCGCGGACCGGTTTCGAGGTCTACGTTCAGGATTGGAACCGGTCTGTCAGGCTGTGTTGCAGATGCATCGGTGGCTTTCGCCGGCGAGCTGTAGGACGTGACGGTGTACCTGTTCGGCGAGCTCGACCATCAGGTCGGCTGTGCGTTCTGAACCTGTTCCTTCGCGGTAGTACGTTCGGGAGCGGTTGTTCTTCCAGAGGTCGACGAGCTTCTGTCTGAAGTCCGAACCGTACAACGCGGCGTATTCGCCGTGTTCGTATACTTTCCTGTGGTCTACGAACTCGTCTTCCTCGATGTATCCTTTCTCGAGCAGGTAGAACTGTATCGTTCGTTCGATGGATGCGAAGGAGGCTTCGATGATCAGGGTGTAGTGTCCGTTCTGTTCCCGGAGCGACTGTACCGCGTCGAGGAGACGGCACGACTTCCTGAGCTGCAGGAGCGCCGGCTCGTCTACGTCGAGTCCTGTCTCGGTGTCTCTGGTTCTCCTGCGGAACTCATGTGCGACCTCGTCGAGGGTGTCTTCTATCCGGCTGTCATCCATCCAGAACCACCTTTCGTAGCTTGTCGAGCTCGTCCGTCCGGTGGAGCGTGATCCCTTCCGAGAAGATCTCCTGGAGCCTGTCGCCGTAGTCCTCGGCGGTGTCTATGGACTCCACGAGAACCTGTAGCTCGTAGCGGTCTCCGTCGAACCTCTGTTCCTCGATCTCCTGTCTGATGTCCTGGATGCTCCTCCGTGACTCCAGCAGGTCGTCCTCTACGAAGACCTGTACGTCGATGTCGCTGGCTCTGTCTCCCTCTCCCCTGGCCACGCTACCGAACAACAGGACGCCGACCAGGTTGTCTTCCTGGTCCTTCGACAGTCTGTCTAGGAAGGTTTTGACAGGGGTTCTGAACTCCTCCTGCGGTATCTCGAGGATGGGGTCGTCGGGCTTGTGTATACGGCTTCTGTTGATGCTGATCAGCTTCCGGTTCCCTTCCCTCCTGGTTCTGACGAGGTCGACCTGTTCGAGGAGCTTTATCGCCGTATCTACTGTCTGTGCTCCGTGTCCCGTGACCTCCCGGAGCTGGCGGACGCCGAACTCGACGTGGGGGTTCCGGTACAGTAGCTCTACGATGTCGTCCATCGACTGGTTGCGGAACACCCTGTCTTCGCCGAGCGGGACGGGGAGGGTGACACCAGGGACATCTCGGTCCGTCATTATGACCACGGTCAATATAACTGACCAGATGGTATATATTTAGGGGTGAACAGAAAGGGGGGGGGGGGGTTGCCTCTGGACAAGGGCTTATCTCCAGGGAATTTGCTAA
>JAQZDA010000021.1 GCA_028751075.1 Euryarchaeota archaeon Ods02
CCCTCTACGTAGTACGACGCACTCATGACAGACTCTGACGACGAAGGAAGCTCTACAGGGGAACCCGACTACCACCTCACCGAGGACTTCGGATCTACAGGGGAGGCGGGGGAAGAAGACGACTCAGGCACGCGTTCGGCGAGCGCTCGAACCGCCTCCACCGACGCCGAGATAGACCGCGAGGGAGGCGAGCACGGGGAATCCACCGAGTCCACACCCGTGCTGTACGAGCTACAGGACGGATGCACCGTAGACGACGTAGAGGAAGGCGAGGTCTACCGCGGCACCGTCAACGCCACCGTCGAGTACGGAGCCTTCGTCAGCTTGAACTCCAGTGTCAGCGGCCTCGTCCACGAGTCCAGCATCACGGAGCCGATGGAGGTTGGAGAGGATGTCAAGGTCCGGGTGTCCGACGTGAAAGCCGACGGAGACGTCGAGCTCGTTCCCGTCTACATGCACGACTACGATGTCGAGACCGTGGAGTCCACAGTAGAGGTAGCGTCACCTGAGATCGAGGATCTGGGGGAGCACGAAGGGAGCCGTGTCGCGGTGGAAGGCCGGGTGAAGAAGATACGGCAGACCTCCGGACCCACTCTATTCACTCTCGAGGACACCACGGGAACCGTGGAGGCCGCTGCGTTCGAAGCCGCCGGAGTCCGCGCGTACCCCGAGGTCACCGAAGGTGACGTCGTCGAGGTCACCGGTGAGGTCGAACCACACGACGGCGACCTGCAGATAGAGGCACGCTCCCTCGTCGTGCTCGAAGGCGACGACGCAGCGGCGTTCGAAGAACGCGTCGACGAAGCACTGCTCGAGAGGGCAGAGCCGCCGGAGCTTCAGCCGCTGGTCGACAGCACCGTGCTGCAGGAACTCTATCCCGAGCTACGTGAGGTCGCTCAGGCTATACGTCGGGCGGTTCACGAGGAACGCCCCATCGTCGTCCGCCATCACGCCGACGCCGACGGCATCGGCGGCGGAGTAGCTGTTGAACGGGCGGTTCTGGAGCTCGTCGACGACGTCAACGACGACCCCGACGCAGGCTACCACCTGTTCAACAGGATGCCGAGCAAGGCGCCGTTCTACGAGATGGAGGACCTCACCCGCGACCTGACCGGCGCATTGAGGGACCACGAAAGACACGGACACCCTCTGCCTCTTCTCCTGTTGATAGACAATGGTTCCACCGAGGAGGATATACCCGCGTACGAGATAGCGGATGCCTACGACATCCCCGTCTACGTCGTCGACCACCACAGCCCAGACGAAGCCGTCGAAGAACACGTGGAAGCCCACGTAAACCCCTACCGTGTCGGCGGCGACTACGCCGTCACCAGCGGCATGATCTGCACCGAACTCGCCCGACTCGTCAACCCCGATGTCGAAGACGAAATACGGCACGTTCCCGCGGTCTGCGGAAACGCCGACCGCAGCGAAGCAGACGCCATGGAGGACTACCTTGAGCTCGCCTTGAGGGAGGGATACAGCAGCGACGACGTCGAAGCGATCTCGAAGGCGCTCGACTACGAGAGCTTCCATCTGAAGTACAACGACGGCAGACACCTCGTCGACCACATCCTCGATGTCGTCGACAACACAGCCCACGTCGACCTCGTCGACCGCCTGAGCACCCAGGCGGACGAAGCGTTCGAACGGCAGAAGAGCGCCGCCGTCCCCGCAGTCGAACGGAAGGAGCTAGACAACGGCGTCCTGTTCTGCAGGTTCGACGTCGAGAACCACACCCAGAAGTTCACCTTCCCCGGCCCCGGCAAGACCACCGGCGCAGTTCACGACGAGATAGTCGAGGAGCAGGACCGCGCCGTCGTCACCGTGGGATACGGCCCCGACTTCTGCGTCGTCCGCGGCCACGGAGTAGAGATCGACATACCCGAGATAATCAGCGAGCTACAGGTAGAGGTAAAAGGGGCCGCCGTCGACGGAGGCGGACACCTCGTCGTAGGCACCGTGAAGTTCGTGCAGGGCCTGAGGGAACGCGTGCTCGAAGCCTTCGAGAGCAAGGTCGAGGAGGCACCGCTCAAGAAGTAACCTGATGAGCGTCTGGAACTACCGGCTGTTCAGCGTGATGGACATCCCAGTCCGGGTGAACATCACGCTGCTCCTGTTCCTCCCCGTCATCGTCTGGCTGATAGCCAGCGACGTCAGCCGGGTCGAGGGCGCGGAGATATGGGTGGACATCCTCGCGTCGATGTCCGGCCACGAGCTCGACCCCGAAAGCCTCCGCACCGGTTACACCCCCTGGTTGCTCGGCGCCGCCGCCGCAGTCGGCCTGTTCTTCGGCGTCACCGTACACGAGCTCGGGCACAGCTGGGTAGCGCTCCGGTACGACCTCCCCATCAGCTCGATAACCCTGTGGATCTTCGGCGGCGTAGCCCAGATGGAGGAGCAGCCCCGAGAGTGGAAGAAGGAGTTCTGGATAGCTATCGCAGGCCCCATCACCAGCGTCCTCGTCGGAGCCGCGTTCTACATCCTCCTGCAGGTCGTGCCCGCGGTACCAGAGGTGGTGTTCGTCGTCGGGTGGCTCGCGGTGATGAACGTCGTCCTCGCGGTGTTCAACATGGTGCCGGCGTTCCCCATGGACGGCGGCCGCATCCTCCGTGCGTTGCTCGCGCGCAACCGACCGTACGCTCAGGCGACGCAGACGGCGGCGACTGCTGCGAAGTTCCTCGCGCTCGCGATGGGCGTGCTCGGCCTGTTCGGCAACCCCATCCTGATTCTGATCGCACTGTTCGTATACGTCGCCGCCACCAGCGAGTCCAAGATGACGGCGATGAGCGAAGCCCTTCGCGGCGTCTACGTCCGCAACCTCATGACCGAGGACGTCGAGACAGTTTCACCGGTTGCGACGGTGGAGGAACTGACACAGCGGATGATGTTCGAACGCCACACCGGCTACCCCGTAGTCGACTCCACCGGAGCCGTCGTCGGCATCGTCACGCTGTCCGACGTCCGTGACCTCGACCCCCACAGTCGACACGAGGTCCGCGTCCGCGACGTCATGACCGAGGACGTTCTCTCCGTCGACCCCGACGAGGAAGCGTTCGAAGCTCTGATGACCATCAGCAGGAACAACGTAGGCCGCGTCGTCGTCCTCGAGGACGACGACCTCGTCGGCGTCATCTCCCGCAGCGACGTCATGAAAGCGCTCGACGTCGCCGGACTCCGGGGGTACGACTCCGTGGACTCCGACGCCGCCGTCAGAAGCTGAAGGACGAAGGGGGGGGGGGGGGGGTAGAGCCTGAACCTCAGGCAACCACAACCTCTAAATACTCCGTAAAACCGCAGGAAGGCGGCGTTGTGGAAACGGAAAGCCGACGGGTGGAACTAAGTAACACCCATAACTATATCTATACGCCTCCCTACGTCGAAAAACAACCAGGAGGCTGGAGAGATAGAAGATGGCAGACACAAGACAGACAGCCAAGGAGATACACGAACGTTTCTCCGAACACGGAGACGTCGACCTAGAGGACATCGAGAGCAGGCTCGAGAACCTCGTCGACGAGTACAAGGTACCGATAGACGAAGCCCGCCGAAGCGTCGAGAACCAGTTAAGCGACGAGGTCGGAGTCGAACGCGGCGGAGGCGGTGGAGGCGGCGGCAGCGACTACGGCGACATCGCCGAGCTAGACGCACCCGACGAATGGACGAACCTCCGCGTGAAGGTCGTCGAGCTCTGGGACAGCGACAGCGACGCTGTCGCACAGAGCGGGTTGATAGGCGACGAAAGCGGACGCATCAAGTTCACGTCGTGGGCGAAGAGCAACCTCCCTCTGCTGGAGGAAGGCAAGAGCTACGAGCTCGAGAACGTCGTCACCGACGAGTTCCAGGAACGTATCGGAGTCAACCTCAACAGCTCCACCGAGATAACCGAGATAGACGAGGAAGTCGAGGTTGGCAGCGGAGACATCGAGGTCTCGGGCGCGTTCGTCGACGTCCAGTCGGGGAGCGGACTCATCAAACGATGCCCGAAAGAGGACTGCACACGGGTGCTGCAGAACGGCCGATGCAGCGAACACGGAGAGGTAGAAGGCGAGTTCGACCTCCGCGTAAAAGGAGTCATCGACGACGGAGAGAAGGTCTACGACGTCCTCCTCGACCGCGAACGCACGGAGGAGATCACGGGTATCACGATGGAGGAGGCGAAGCAGCAGTCGATGGATGCCCTCGACACCAGCGTCGTCACCGACGAGATAGAGGAACATCTCATCGGCAGGTACTACCGAGTGAAAGGCCCGCGCATCGGACGGTACCTCCTCGTCGACGAGATGGAGGACGCCTCCGAGCCGGAGTTCGACCTCGACGACCTCCTGATGGAGGCGCGATCCGCATGAGCGTCGGAATGAGAGAGGTCGCACACCGGGTGTTCGCCGGCGAGTTCCGCGACGCCAGCCACCAGTTCAAGGAGAGCGACGACGAACGCGCCCCAAGCTACGTGCTGCTTCCCACCGGCGAGAAAGCCAACCGCGTCTTCGTCGTCGGCACCTTGACGGAGAAGGACGACATAGGCGAGGACGGCGAGTACTGGCGCGCCCGCGTCGTCGACCCCACGGGGACCTTCCTGGTGTACGCCGGCCAGTACCAGCCGGAGGCCACCGACGTCATCCGCGAAGTCGAGCCACCGGAGTACGTCGCTGTCGTCGGGAAACCCGACACCTACGAACCCGACGACGGAGACGTCATCACCAGCATCCGACCAGAGAGCGTGAACGTCGTCGACGCCGACACCCGCGACACCTGGATACAGGAGACCGCGGAGCGCACCGTCGACCGCATCGAAGCCGGGCCGCTGAAGGACGACGCAGTCGAACGGTACGACCGAGACCCCGGGGAGTACCGTGACGTCGTCGTGGAAGCGCTGAAGAGCCTCGAGGAGTGAAGCCGTAGCTCGACGACTGGTCGTCTTTTCCTTCGAGATATAGAAGACCGGTGTCCGAGGAGACGTCGCTAGCTCTGGTTGCCGCTGCTGCGTCCGGCCTCGGTCTTCCCGCGGAACGCCCTTCCGGTCTGGCTGCCCTCACATATCCAGTTGAGGTCGGGGTCGTTCTCGATGCCGGGGTGGTCGGGGTCGAGCAAGACGACCTCGAACCACTTGTTGTCTCCGTCCTCGCCGACCCAGTAGGAGCCGATGGGTTCGAGGTTGCTGTACTTCCGGCTGGTGCGTTCCTCCGCTATCTGCTGGAGGTTCTTGTCCCGGGTTATCCTCTGGGTGCCGGTGTTCCGGCTGCGGCGGCCACGCGGCGGTCGGCTCTTCCGCGCGCTACCCTTACGGACGCGTGCCCTGACGACCACGACGCCCTGCTTCGCCTTGTATCCGATGGAGCGCGCGCGGTCGAGACGCGTCGGACGTTCGACGCGTTCCAATGCGCTCTCGTCGCGCCAGTCCTGCATACGACGCCACTGTAGCTCCTGTATCTCTCCTTCGTCGAGGTTCTGCCATTCGTCCCTGATGTACGTGTAGAACGACTTTGCCATGTTCTTGTCACCACGGCGCTTGTGGGTTCAGCCTTCACCGGCTACATTCCCAGCGCGGTTTCTCCGCGCGTCCGTGCCGTGTCTACCCTGTGTTAGACGGACTCCGTTTAAACCAGTTACCCTTTACAGGGAGGCTGACAGGGGTTCACGCACCGATATATCGAAGCCGGATACAGAGGCATCGACCGCTGGTTCAGAGAAGCCGTATCTCTCCGGCCTTCGTCCGCATAGCCTCCCCCTCCATACACAGACGGTCGACTATCTCCTCGACTTTCTCCGGCGACACTCCTCTGTCGACTGCGAACTCCGTCACGTCCTCGTCCGTCGGCTGATCGAGGAACTCGACGGCGTCCTTCACGATACGCACCTGTGGTTTGCTCTCACCGTCGGTCTTCGCGCGGTCGACCTCTCCAGCTTGTTCCGCGCGTTCGGCGTCGACGCCTTCCTTCTGCATAAGCTCGTCACCTGCGACCTGCTGGCTGACGTCCTCCGTCACCACGTCCTGCTCGACTATCTCTTCGACGAGGTGGTCGAAACCGTCGCGTTTCGCCATCGCCACGGACCGGGCTTCCTTCGCAGCCTCGAGGTCGTCGCTCTCGAATATCGTTCGCGCCGACCCGACGTTGATCTGGCTCTGACAGCGGTTGCAGACGGTGGTCTGGCTCCCCCCGTGAACTATCTTCACGCTCTCACACTGAGAGCAACCTACGACGGTGTACACGGTGGACTGGATAGGAGGGGTGGATATAAAAATATTAACTCCGCAGCGCAGGAGATTAGTCAGCCGGCCGTCTACCCCGAGTTAGATGGAGCTATACGGAATAATCGGAGACCCCGTGGAACACTCGCTGTCGCCGCCGATGCACGAAGCCGCTTACCGAGAGCTGGGGTTAGACGCCAGCTACGTGCGTTTCCACGTGGAGGAAGGCGACGTAGAGGAAGCGGTTGAGGGGGCGAAGGCGCTCGGAGTCGACGGCTTCAACGTCACGGTGCCGCACAAGCAAGCGGTCGCCAGCCTCCCTCGGCTGGAGCTCGACGACACAGCGGAAGCGATCTCCGCGGTGAACACCGTCGACCTCGGGGAGATGAAGGCGTACAACACCGACGCCGCAGGAGTGAGCCGTTCGCTGGAACGCCACGACGTAGACGTCGCCGGCGCCACGGCGGTGGTCGTCGGAGCCGGCGGCGCCGCCCGCGCCATGGCGTACGAGCTAAGCCGTCTGGACGCAGAGGTGCACGTCGCGAACAGAACGGAGGAGAAGGCAGATCGGCTCGCCGACGAGTTCGACGTATCCGGGCACGGATTGGGAGCCCTCGATGACCTGGTGCCGGAAGCCGATCTCCTGTTGAACGCTACCACGGTGGGTATGGAAGAGGACAGGTCGCCGGTCGACGCAGACCTCCTGCACCCCGAGCTGACGGTGTTCGACGCGGTATACACCCCACTGGAGACACGTCTGTTAAGGGACGCCGAAGCCGCGGGCGCGGACACCATCGATGGAGCGTGGATGCTGGTGTATCAGGGCGTGGAAGCCTTCGAGATATGGACGGATCTGGAGGCTCCGGTGGAGGATATGGACGACGCCCTCAGGAGGAGGTTACGGTGAACGCGGCAGTGGCTGTCGTCGTAGAACGCAGCGGAGGTGTAGAAGGGTGACGCCGGGTGACCGTGAGACGCTGGAGCTGTTCGAGGAGAAGACCTACCGCATCATACTCCGGTTGCCGGAGGTCGACGTCGAAGCGCTGGAGACCGCTGTCGAGGACGTCTGGGACGTCGAAGTCGAGGAGGTCGACGTCTCCGAGTTCTCCGCCGGCGCCGTGCACAAGGAGTTCGACACAGCAGACGTCACCGGCTCCGTCTCCGTCGACGTCGACGGCGACGCCGTCCTAACGCTCCGCGACCTCGTCTACGTCGAATCTGCCGCCGACCATCTCGAGGAGCTAGATCACCTGTTGAAGCTAGAGACTCTGTCGGAGTCCGCCGACAGGCTGAGAGACGTCGACGCAGACGAGAACCCACTGGAGAAGATACTGTGACCACGAAACCAGGGGAAGACAGAGAGTGGAGTCGGTACAGCGAGCTGATACCGGACTTTGAAGGGTTCCTCGACGCCGTCGAACGACCTCTTCCGTTGACCGCGAGGGTCAACCCCGTGAAAGCCGATGACAGGGAGGAACCATTGGAGATGCTGCGGGACGCCGGAGTCTCTCTCGAGCCGATGGACTGGTACCCGCTTGGTTTCGAGGTAGAGGACGACGTCAAGCTCGGGAACACGCTCCCGCACTACCTGGGATTGATACACGTGCAGGAGATGGTGAGCATGATACCGCCGGAGGTGCTCGACGTCTCTGGCGACGACGCGGTCCTGGATCTATGTGCAGCGCCCGGCGGTAAGACGACTCAGCTTGCGGCTGACGCCGCATCCGTGGTGGCGAACGACGTAAGCCACGGCCGTATCCCCGCGCTTAGGAACAACTGTGACCGACTGGGTGTCACGAACGTCGCCGTGGAGAACCAGGACGGCCGACGGTACAGCACCGACCGGATGTTCGACGCCGCATTGGTTGACGCCCCCTGTACCGCGGAGGGAACGGTACGGAAGACCCAGTCGGGTTCGGCGTCGGAGAGGGAGATAGAGGAGCTTCAGAGCGTGCAGAAGGGGCTGTTGAACCGCGCCGTCGAACTCACCCATACCGGTGGATGCGTCGTCTACTCGACGTGTACGTTCGCGCCGGAGGAGAACGAAGCCGTCGTAGATCACGTATCCGACGAAGTCGAGGTTGAGGAGTTCGACGTCGGATTAGACTGTTCACCTGGTGTCGTGGAGTGGAACGGTGAGGAGTACTCTGCCGACGTCGAAGCCAGTCGCCGGTTCTACCCGCATCAGAACGACTCCGGAGGTTTCTACGTCGCTAAGCTGAGGGTTAACTCAGGAACCTGAATCCAGACCTGTTCTACTTCAGGAGCCCCCCTCCGATCTCCACGGAACCCATGTCCTCCGCCATATGTATCTCGCCGTCTACCGCGGACTCGAGCTTCGCCAGCATCTCCGTCTCCCTGCCTCGTGTGTGCGGATACATGTGTGTGATGTAGACGGTATCGACGTCACAGCTCTCGAGGACGGGCTTCAAGGTCGACGGACGGGTGTGGTTTCCGACGTCGATGTCGTCGGGGAACGAGCACTCGTGTATCAGCAACTCGCAGCCGCTGGCGAACCCCGCCATCTCGGGTATCGCCTCGGTGTCGCCGCTGTAGACGAAGCTGTCGTCGAACCTGTACGCCATCGACTCCACGCTGTGCTCCGTCGCAAGGGTGTCTACTGTGTATCCCTGGACCTCGAACTCGGTTCCTGGGGTTACCTCGTTGACCTCTACGTCAACTTTACCGCGGAGGTAGTCGTAGGCGTCGAACAACCCCGAAAGCGTGGCGTAGGTACCTGGTGGACCGTAGACCGATAGATTGGTGCGGCCGAGCAGCCAGTCGGCTTTCACCAGCGCCATCAGGTCGTTGACGTGGTCGAGGTGGTTGTGCGTGAGGAGCACGGTTGCGACGTCGTCGACCTTCACGTCGGATCGGTTGAGGTTGAGGAGGGCTCCGCTGCCGCAGTCCAGCAGCAGGGGGGCGTCCTCGAGCAAGATTCCGCTCTGGACGCGTTCCGAGGGTATAGCGCTCCCTGTTCCCAGGAAAGTGATCTTCATGGGGGATGTACTCGGTGCATCTTAGTTAGGGTTTTAGATATATCCGTAGATCCTTCGGTGGAGTCTTCTCTAGAACACCTGTCCCTGGTTGTGGACGACGAGGCCGTTGTCGGTTATCTCTATCGGTCGGAAGCTCGAGTCGTGGTCGGTGAATCTCATCTTCCGGATGTTGATCGAGCGGTTCAGCTGGTTCTTCATCTGCTCGAGCCCGAGCACCACCATCGAGTCACCGATGTACTCCTCTACGCCGTACCGAGTCTCTCTGTCCTCCCAGGCTTCGCTTACGAACAGACCGGTGACGTCGTTCTCTCGGACGCGTCTGATGAAACGTATCATGCTCCTACGCATCTCGTTCACGCTGTCTTCGGCTATGCCGAGTCCTGCGATGGAGTCGATGACGATGCGTTCCGCCTCCGTCGGCTGCAGCAGCTGGTCGACGCTGCGGGTTAGGTCGTCGAAGTCCACGAGACCCTGACCCGTGCGTTCCATCAGGCTCTCGTAGTCGTGTAGTCTCACGAGTCCCTTGTCGACCGCTTTCTCTAGCCCGAGGTCGTACTGTCGTGACGCACGGAGCACGCTTTCGGCGTCGTCGTCGACGCTGACGTAGACGGAGTTCTCTCCTCGTCGAGCTCCCTCCATGACGTAGTGCATGCTGAACAGGGTCTTGCCGCTGCCTGCTCGACCGGAGAGGATGTTGATGGAGTTCTCCGGGAACCCTCCACGCGCCATCTCGTCGAAACCTGTTATACCAGTAGGTACTCTTTCTTCTTCCGGACTCTGGCCTTCCATGAGTAGCTATGATGTCGCGTCTGCCTTAACGGTTTCCGCGGTAGGAAGGAGGTAGTTTCCTAGACGACGTACTGGGTGGAGGAGTCCACTAGAGCTGGCTGTAGCTGTCGTTGGCGTCCGCGTTCTCCAGGTAGCCGGTGAAGAGGTCGCGGGTGGCTTCGACGTCACCTAGGTCGACGACCTCGCTCGTCGTGTGCATGTATCTGTTGGGAACTCCGACGGAGGCCGTGGGTACGCCGCCGCGGCTGACGTAGAACGCGTCAGCGTCGGTTGCGCCACGGGTCATGATGGCCTCCCGCTGTACTGGGATGCCGCGCTCTTTTGCAGCATCCTGGAGCTTCTTCAGGACGATGGGGTGGTTCTCTTTCCCGTGCTTCAACGTCGGCCCTTCGCCGACCTCGACGGTTCCGTGTTTCGACTCGGTGACGTCGGGTGTGTCCGTGGCGAAGGTTACGTCGACGACGAGGGCGACGTCGGCTTCCAGGTTGTACCCCGTCATCTCGGCGCCGCGTAAACCGAGCTCCTCCTGCACTGTGGCTACGGCGTGCAACGTGACGTCTAGCTCGTCACGTTCGACTGCGTGCAGCGTCTCTGCGGCGACCCAGCAGCCGATGCGGTTGTCGATGCCGCGGCCGGCTACGACGTCCTCAGCTAGCTCGGTGTATCCGACGTCGTAGGTGACGGGTGCCCCGACGTGGACGCCTAGCTGCCGGGCTTCCTCCTCGCTGTCGACGCCGACGTCGACGTATACGTCGGCTATCTCCGGCGGCGACTCCTTGTCCTCGTCCTCCTGCAGGTGGATGGGTTTACGTCCGGTGACTCCTGAGACGTCGCCCTCCTCTCCGTGGACTACGACCCGTCGCGCCTCCGCCACGCCTTCGTCGAGACCTCCTACCTTCTTGACGTACAGGAACCCGTCTTCAGACACGTGGTTCACCATCATCCCGACCTCGTCGACGTGTCCGGCTACGACGACGCTGGCATCTGCGCCGGGGTTTACCGTCGCCACGGTGTTCCCGTAGCTGTCCGACCGCACGGTGTCAGCGGCTTCCTCCGCTCGCTCCCGCCACCGCCGGAGGTTCTCCGTCTCGAAACCGGATGGACTCGGTGTCTCTAGCAGATCCTTGAGGAACTGCTTCTGTTCGGCTTCCATGGGGATATCGACGGCCGCGGTGTATTTAAAACACGCAGGGACCAGGGATAGAAGACAGGATGGGGACGCAGCCGTCAGTTATCTTCGTCGCCGGCTTCTTCGAGTTCCTCGGCTTTCTTCTCGACTTTCTCCTCTATCTCCTCGACCTTCTGTTCTTTCTCTTCGACCTCTTCGACCTTCTTCTCTACCTTCTTCTCTTTCTCCTCGACTTCGTCGACCTTCTCCTCTACCTCACCTACCTTCTGCTCTACCTTACGCTCCGCCTGCTCCAGCTTCTCGACCTTCATCTCGGCCTCTTCGACCTTCTCCTCGACCTTCTGTTCTTTCTCTTCGACCTCTTCGACCTTCTTCTCTACCTTCTTCTCTTTCTCCTCGACTTCGTCGACCTTATCCTCTACCTTCCGCTCCACTTCCTCGCTCGCTTCCTTGACCTTGTTGTCGACGGTGCGCTCGGCCTCCTGCTTCACCTCCTCCGCCACCTCCTCACGTACTTTGTCCACCTGTCTCTCCGTCTGCTCGGCGACGTACTTCTGCAGAACACTCTCCCTGAACTCCATCTTACCCCAGGCGTAGAGCACGTAACCCACCGCCAGTCCACCGATGAAGGTTCCGACGCGTTGGTCGCCCTCAGTCGCCATCAACATGACGAAGCCACCTATCAACAGGACTCCGTAGATAAGGTCTATGTACATCTGACGGGACTTGTCCATACCGGGGCCGGTCGGAGGCTCCTCGTCGCTCATCGGGGGACCTCCCTCGCTAACATATCGTCGGGCTCCTTCTTCTCACTCTTGATCCCTGTTCCTCAGCGTTAGATGAAACTCGGAGGTCGGATGTAAAACACCTCCGGAGTAAGGTGCAGTACCGGAGATAGACCTCCAACCTCCTCGTAACTCTTATAGGTGTATGATGTTAGTGTTACCTTATGTCAGTCGACATGGGGGAGGCGCCAGAAGAACAAGAAGAGGGTGAAGAAGGAGATGGAGTCGATCTCAAGGTCGTGGCGGCCGCAGCGGCTATGGCAGCAGTCGCCGGAGCCATAGCTGGCTACGCCCTGATGAACTTCGGGGTTCCGGGCATGGCAGGAGGTTTCGTCGGCGCAGGTGGGCTTACGTTCGCGTACCTGTACACGAAGGACACCCCACACGAAGCCATCGGCACCGGTACCTACGTAAACGCCGTCCTGCTGATATTCACCCCAACCGCGCTATACCTACCCGACATACTGGCCGGCGACATAAGCCTCTTCGCCGAAGGAGTAGCGGGCGAGAACGTCACGATAGGGGGTGACGCGATTATCGAAGCCGGAGCGCTCGACATAGACAACCTCGCAGGTGGTCAGGTCGAAGGCATCATAGGACTCGTCGTCTGGACGGTCATCTTCATGGTGATGGCTCTTATCCTGCTCGTAGTAGGGAAAGCCGTCAAGTCCATGTCACCGGAGCCAAGGCGTAAGCCAGAGAGAAGGCCTTAGAAAAGTTCATCTACGGTATCACGAGGGTTAGCTAGATCGAACCTTCGGCCGCTTTACACCTTTCCTACTACAGGTAATGCATCTCCGAGCCAGGCTCCGGATTCAGATAGCTACTTCAGAACCTCTCTGACGGCCTCAGTCGACGCGTCCGCCTGAAGAGGGTCGTCGGTAGCCGCCAGCGCTGCATCCGGATCCTTCAACAGGTGACCGGTGGCGACGCAGACCACCTTCTCGTCGCCGTCCAGCCAACCCTCTTCCTTCAGCCGCTTGACACCCGCTACCGACGTCGCGCTCGCGGGTTCGACCCCGATGCCCTCCAGCCGCGCGAGCTGGAGCTGGGTCTCCAGGAGATCGTCGTCGGAGACGTACAGCGCTTCACCGTCGGTCTCCTCGATCGCTATACGTGCCTTCGGTGCGTTGACGGGGTCGCCGATACGTATCGCCGTCGCCTTCGTCTCCGGGTCGTCGAACGGCTCCAACGGACCGCCTTTCTTCACAGCCGACGCAAGCGGCGACGCACCCTCTGCCTGCACGCCGACCATACGTGGTATCTCGTCGATTATCCCGGCGCGCCGTAGCTCCCTGTATCCCTTGTATATCGCGCTGATGTTGCCAGCGTTACCCACCGGCAGTACGGTGACGTCCGGTACCTCCCAGTTCAGCTGCTCCAGTACCTCGAACGCGATGGTCTTCTGACCCTCGAGCCGGTAGGGGTTGACGCTGTTGAGGACGTAGAAGAACCCATCCTCCGCCAGCTCGCGGACGATAGAGAGGCATTCGTCGAAGTTACCGTCGAGCTCCACCAGGGTTGCGCCGTGCATCAACGCCTGCGCCACTTTACCCAGCGCTACCTTGTCCTGCGGCAGCAGGACGACGGCGGGTATGTCGGCGGCTGCGCCGTACGCCGCCAAAG
This sequence comes from Euryarchaeota archaeon Ods02, assembly GCA_028751075.1. Lineage (GTDB taxonomy): Archaea > Halobacteriota > Halobacteria > Halobacteriales > Halorutilaceae > JAQZDA01. The sequence goes on from JAQZDA010000021.1 coordinate 13,519, forward strand.
CGGCGCTCGTGTTCCCGGTAGACGCACAGGCGACGCGGTCGATACCGAGCTCTATGGCCTTCGAAACACCGACCGTCATCCCCCTGTCTTTGAACGAACCCGTGGGGTTCATGCCCTCGTGCTTCACGTGGACGTCCACACCTATCTCCCTCGACAGCTTGTCGGCGTCGTACAGCGGAGTACCGCCTTCGTCGAGGGTGACGGAGCCCGCGGTATCTATCGGTAACACGGAGCTGTACCGCCATACACCCAATGGACCGGAGAAGTCGCTGCGGCTGGGGATGGACTCGTAGATGACCTCCAGCAGGCCTCCGCAGCTGCAGGTGTACCTTGCTTCGTCGCTTGGGTAGCTGTCCCCGCATTCGATGCACTCCAGCCGCGACATCACAGCTCCTCCTCGATCAATCTCCGGCTCTCCTCCAGCGCTTCGTCGACCTTCTCCACCTCTGGGCCTCCTCCCTGCCCGAAGTCCGGGGATCCGCCCCCGTCGCCGCCGAGTATCTGGGAGAGCTTGCCCGCGACGTCGCCCGCGTCGACGTCGACGTCGTCGGGTACTCCGACTACGACGGACGCGTCTCCGTTGCGGCCGAGGAACACTGCGACCTTGCCCTCGCCGACGAGGGCATTCGCCGCCGACCGTAGCTCCTGCATGTCGCCGTCCACCTCCTGTATCACCACTGGGACTCCGGAGATCTCCGTCTCCTGCGCCTCGGTGGCCCGCGCCTCCGCCAGCTCGCTCTTCACCTCCTCCAGCTCCTTCCCACGTTCCTTCCACTCCTGGAAGAACCTCTCCGCCGCGTCCGGAACCTCCTCTCGTGGGACACCGAGCTCCTCCGCCGTACGGTCGAGAGCTTCCTCCATCTCCTGCACGGCGTCCACCGCGGCCTCTCCCGCGCTGAACTCGATCCGTTCGACGCCGTCCTGCACGCGTTCGGTGTGGACGACCTTGATGTATCCGACGTCGCCGGTGCGTTCAACGTGGGTTCCACCGCACGCCTGGACGTCTTCGTCCACCTGGACCACACGTATCTCCTCCCCCGGCGGTATGCCTCCCTGGTAGAGGCCGAAACCGTACTCGTCCTCCGCCTCGTGACGGTCCATCCACTCGTCCCTTACGCGGACGTTCCGACGGACGGTTCGGTTGGCTTCACGCTCTATCTCCCGAACCTCGTCCTCCGTCAACCGCCGGTGGTGGGTGACGTCGATGCGGCTGCGGCTGACGCCTTTCTGCGCGCCCGCCTGTCGGACGTGGCCGCCGAGGACGCGGCGGGCTGCGTCGATGACTATGTGGGTGGCGGTGTGGTTCTGCATCAACGCCTTCCGTCGGTCCTTGTCGACGCGTCCGCGCAAGAGGTCGCCTTTACGGGGTTCCTTGTCCGTGTGATGGATGACGACGCCGTCTCGTTTCTCGACGTCGTGTACCTCGATGAGTTCGCCGTTCTCCAGTACGCCGGTGTCGGCGGGCTGTCCACCGCCTTCGGGGTAGAAACGCGTCTGATCCAAGACCACGCCGTATCCATCCTCTTCCTCGACGACCTCGAGGACGCTGGCTTCGAACTCGGTGCGTTCGCTGTCGTCGTAGAACAGGAGCTCGGTCTCGGGTAGGCGCTCAAGGGAGTCGTCGACCTCCGTCTTCTTATACTCGGCTTCCTCCTGTGACCTGCTCTCGTGGCGTCCCGCGACCTGGCTGTAGAAGTCGTCGGGTATCTCCACGTCCACGCCGTGTTCCCCAGCTATCTCCTTCACGGTCTCCGGTTGGATGCCGTGGCTGTCGTAGAGCTCGATGAGGTCGTCGACGGGTACGGTTCCGACGTCGGTGTACTCCTCCGCGCGGCGGCTGACGAGCCGGCGGCCGCGCTCCATGCTCTCGTGGTACTTCTCGACCTCGTTCCGGACGACGTCCTCGATGACGTCGCGGTTCCGGTAGTCCAGTCTTTTCGCCTGCTCGTCCACGAGCTCCTCTAACGGCGTCTCCAGCCCGAGCTCCTCCATCAACCGTACGGTTCGCCGGAGGACGAGGCGGGCGAGGTAGCCGGTGCCGACGTTCGAAGGTACGATGCCGTCGCCTAACATGTAGGCGAGGACGCGGCTGTGGTCGGCGATGGCGAACGCATGCTCGAGCGGCTGGATGGTCTCCACGAGCTCGTCGTACGTGAGGCCGACGTCGTCCGCCACCTTCCGGCGGACGTCCTCTATGTCGTCGACCTCGTCGGTGTCCATGTATCCGGCTTTACGCGCGATCTCCGCGAGGACGTCGTCGTCTGGGCGTTCTACGCCGGCGTCCTCCGCTATCTCGTCGACGATGTCGGGGTAGACGCTGTCGTACACCGTCGGCGTCCCCTGACTTATCCAGGTGAAACGTTCGAGTCCGTAGCCGGTGTCGACGATGTACTCGTCCATCTCGCTGTAGCTCTCCCCGTCCTTCATCACGACGTCGCCGTCGGGGTCCTTCTCGAGATCCATGAAGACGAGGGTCGCTAGCTCGACGCCCTTCAGGATGACCTCGAAAGCTGGTCCTGCGTTGCCGCCTCCCACCCATGGTGATTCGACGTAGGTGACCTCGTCGAGCGGCGCACCGAGGTGGTCGAGGAGGTCGAAGCAGTACTCCGCGGTCTCCTCCTTCCAGTACACCTCGCCCTCGTACGCCCCTCCTTCGACGCGGCTGTTGAAGGCGTGGTGCGCCATCATCTCGAACGCGAGAGTGTGCCTGCCCGTCTTCCCCACGTTGTCGATGTCCTGCATCCTGATGCAGGGCTGGCTTATGCAGAGGGGGTTGGCGGGCGGCGGCGTCTCGCCGCTGGTGACGAGGGGCTGGAAGTCGTAGATAGAAGCCTGGGTGAGTAAGACGTCGTCCCTCCACCGTGAGGCGTCGACGGGGTAGGGGTCTACTCGTGTGTGGCCGTGGTCCTCGAAGAAGGAGAGGAACTCCTCACGCATCTCCTCGAGGCTGTACTCCTCGTCGAACGCGGGGTCACCGATGAACGTGTACTCGCCGCAGGGAGGTTCCCCGCATACCTCCCGTTCGGTGTCTCGGGTCCAGAAACGACGGCTGCACTCGGGGCAGGTGCGACGTACGAAGTCCTTCTCCTCGAAGAAGTCGAGGCGGTAGTCGTCGCCCTCGCTCTCTGTCATGGATGTCACTTCCTGCCGCCGTCTAAAACGTCTTGCGAATAAGGGCAGAGTGGCTGGGTCAGCTGAAGTTGCGGAGGTCAGGATAAGCCAGTGGTTCCGACGTTCAGATGGTTCTCCAGTGGCAGCACCTGGTAGCGACCTGGTTCCGTCGAATTACGTATGACGTAGACCTCTCTAACCGGTAGACTTAAGTAAAATGGTATTTTATTGGGTCGTAATCCGCAGGGGTAAGGGGTCGAAAGTGAAGCTAGCACACCGCCGTGAACGGGGAGTGGACAGTGGACAGACGAGCGTAGATTTCCTCATAGGTTTCTCTATATTCGCGGTGACGCTGCTCTTCGTACTGCAGATGGCGTCAGTGTCTGTAGTTAACTCCGCACCTCAGTCCCCGACCCAGGAGGCGATGTCGGACAGAGCCGCCGCCTTCGCCCATCACAACGTATCCGAGGAGAACGGTAGCTTCTCCGAAGCACACCAGGCAGCTGTCGAAAGCCTTCGGACTGGGAACGAACGGGAGTACAGTCTGAACTTCACAGCTAAGAACGTATCTGAAGGAGGAGGGGTCTCGTTCAGAGCTGGAGACGACCCCGCCAACACGACCGCCAGTATCGCGGGTCAGAAACGCGTCGTCAGCTACGACTACGACGGAGAGGACGACCTCCATCTGCTGGAGATACAGGTCTGGGAGAACAGCACGGGGTGACCAGGATATGAAGACTGTACAGTCGAACGAAGGTCAGCTACACACCCTGGAGGGACTAGCCGGTTCGGTGGTTCTACTACTGGCTATCACCTACGCGTTCAACGCGTTCATCGTAACCCCTGCCAGCGACGTCGACCCAGCTACCGAGATCAACAAGAACGTGGCAGAGGATATGCTGGAGGCGTCCGCGGAGAACGGCGATCTCAAGCAGCTTGTTAAGCACTGGAACACCTCAGAGGGAGGCTTCATAAACAGCACCACAGGAGTTCATTACTACGAGGACGGAGACCCTGACCCCGACAATCTGAGCATCGGTAGCGCGGCCAGCCAGGCGTTTACAGAGCGAGGATACACCTACAACCTCGAGGTCAGCTTCCTAAGTGAGTCAGGTAGAGGTACCTTGACGGTCGTAGAGAACGGTGACCCCGGTCCATCAGCGGTGACGGCTACGCAGACGGTCGTACTCGACGACGATGACAACGTCAGCTCTGCGGCAGGCCCCGTCAGGATGAACGAGACCACGAGTTACCCGATACCGAAGCACGGAGACCGCGTCTACAACCGAGCTGAAGTAAGACTGACGGTGTGGTAAGAATGAAACCAAGGAAATCAAACTACGGTGACGGAGGAAACGGGGGAAAAGACGACAGCGGCCAGATGATCATCCTCGCGGGCTTCCTGATCGCCCTGATCTTGATAGCTCTCGCGGCAGCTGTCGGTAGCACCTTCTACTCGCAGTCGTCACCCGACGACACAGGTCTGTCCCAGCTCTCCGCACAGGTATCAGACCAGGTAGAGACCGCGGAGGACGTGGGGCTGCTGAACATCGTGAAAGGCAACGAGAACGCCACAAGGGTCGAAGGCCGGAACGAGACAGAGATATGTAACGAACTAGAGAACGTGACGATCGCGGAGGTTCGTGATCAGATGGCGCTCACCGAGGACGAGGTCCTGCTCGATATAGAGCTGGTGGGTGACTGTGACCAGTTCGACGAAGGAAGCACGTCGTACGCTATGGGGCAAGAACAGACTGCACCGCTCCCGGGGGTCACCGTTGACGACCCAGTCGAAGAAGAGGGTAAGGAGTTCTCCTGTGAGGAGCTTCGAAACGAGACATGTGTCGAAGATAACCGGGAGGACTTCCACGCCGCGCTCATCAGCGTCATCGAGACGAAGGACGATGACCCGTATCTAGATGAAGACGCTGTACCTGATGACTACGGACACAACCCGGATTTCGACTATACTGAGGACAAGATATACGCGATGAACAACGTTTCGGGTATAGATCTCGACGACCTCCCAGGGAGCATAGATGCTACAGTCTTCGCCGAGACCTGTGTAGACGTGGATATAGAACAGGAGAACCTGCCCGACTGCACCGAGATAAGGGGTCTGACCAATCTCTCCGACACCGCCGTGAACCAGGAGTTCCAGGACGAGCTCGTCGACGTCGTCATGAACGAGACACCCGGTAGCGGTATACCCAGTGACTACAACGAGTCCAACGAGTCCACGGGCTACGAGTACACTGAACACAAGAAACAGGCTCTGGAGAACACAGAGAACGATACAGATCTCGACATAGACGCCATAGACGAACACGACGGATTATCGGATCACATAGACGACGACCCCAACTACACCGAGCCCGTCGATCTACTGGCCGAATGCGTGAGGTCGGAGGTCCCAGGGGAGGTATACGACTGTGAAGAGCTTCGCGGTGACGACTGGGTGGATCTGGAACAAGAGGCGTTCCTCTCGCACCTCAGAAACGTAACCGAAGAGAGGACCAGCTCGTACGAAGGCGGTCAGTACAGCTACGTCGACCAGGAGATAGTTCCTCAGAATCCCGAGTACAACGAGAGCAAGAACCCATCCGCGTACGACTACACCCAGGACAAGGTCGATGCACTCGAGAGCATGGACTCCGTGGATCTCGACGACGATCTACCGGACAGGATAGAGCCCGAGGAGTTCGCCGACTGTCTCGGACCGTCTCTCGGAGGGGAGTCCTTCAGCTGTGAAGAGCTACGTCAGGACTCCGGTTACACCGACAACGTCGAGGACTTCAGGAACAACCTGACGAGGGTGATAGACGACGACCTGGGAGAGATCCCGGAGGACTACAACGAGACCGAGAACCCGGGGGCCTACGATTACCAGGCACACAAGATAGAGGCGTTCGAAGACACTGACGGCATTACACGGGATGACATCTCCGACATAACCGGTCTGGAGGAATACGACGACGCTTTCGAAGCCCTAGCCGACTGTATAGAGCTACAGGACATCGGCCGCCCACCCGCTGATGTAGTGTTCTCCATAGACACGACTGGGTCGATGGGGCTTGCTAACGAGAACGCTTACGGCACCCCACCTGGTCCGGAACCCGCGGTCGGTCCTGACTACAACGACGACGTCGAGAGCAACGGTTACTTCCCGGATTTCTCGAAAGCTTCGCTGATAACGCAGGGTCACAACGAACGCGTGGAGGAGTACCCGAACGCGCTGGATCCGTACGACATAGGCTGTTACATGGAGTACGAGGAAACAGGGGTAGAGTTCCCACGAAACGTCGACCCGGATGACTACGGCGACTCGGACGAAGCCAACAGGAACTGGTGTCCAGGAGCGTGGGCTGGAGATACATTCACGGCTAGCGAAGGGGAGGAAGGCGAGTACGTGTACTACTACGGACCCGACACCATAGTCGAGGTCATCGACATACCGGGTTCGACGCCCACGCCTCCATCTGGCATCCCGACCGAGTGGACGCAGGTGACTGAACCTGGTGTAGACACGAACGACCAGTCCCAGTATCCCGTCAACGAACCCGAGGACTGTCAGACCGAGACCTGTGAGACGAGACGGCTCGACCCAGGTAGCATCAACGTCGGAGACGTCTTACAGGTCGACCACACCGCCCTTGGCACCGATAACATGAACGAACCTCCTAACTCCGACGAACCCGTGACCGCTGAGGTCACTGGGTTCGTCGACAGTGACGTCTGCGTTAATCCACACCCTAGCTGGGGGTGCAGTTTTGGGGTCGGTGAAGAAGACGACGTCTGGGAGATCGAATACGAAGGTGAGACCTACCACTCCCGCGAAGACGCATTGAGCGTCTTCCAGTACCGGTGGCAGGAACCACCCGTCCAGGTGGAGGTCGAGTACGAGGACGGTTCTACCGAGATGACCGACACCGACGACCTAACCTACGTCGAGTACCGATGGTGGCCGCCCGACAGACTCTACCTGACCCAGATGGGTGCACGAGCCGCGCTCGACGACCTCGTGCCCGGCGAAGACAGGGTGGGTCTCGTCGAGTACAGCACCGCAGAGTGGGGTGACGCAAGCACGTTGGAGGACATAGGGATGCTCGACTCCGGTTACCGTCAGGACCTGAAGGTGGAGATAGACGAGCTTCGACCAGGCGCTGGCACCGACATCACCGCAGGTATCCAGGAGGCAAGGACCGCCCTCGATATCGACGTATGTGAGGGAACTGCCTCCAGGAACGCGGAATGCCATATAGTAGTGATGACCGACGGCGAACACAACCAGGGATATCCACAGCCCGAGGACTACGTGTCAGGGAACCACGACTACGAAGACATCTACATCCACTCCATAACCCTCGGTGAAGCAGCCTCCCAAAACGTCGGCGTCATGGAGGAGGTAGCTAACCATGACGGTAGCGATTCGGTCCGTCCTGAAGGAGTGGCTAAGGACTCGACAGACCCCGAAGACGCGAGGGATATTTTCGAGGACATAGTCGGCGAGATCCACGACACCGGAGAGGGAGGGATAGACGCTAACGGCACACAGGACGAGTTCGTCCTTCCGAACGAGACCCTAGACACACCAGGTATCGAGTTCAACGTCACCGACGACCTCGACACCGGCATCGGCAACATAAGCCTTCCCTCCATGGACAACATCTCCACCGGTGACGAGTCCGGAGATATAGAGACCAACCTTACTGCGAGCGGGGGAGCCGTTGAGGAGATATTCGAGCTCAACATGAACATCACGAGCTTCACGGGTGCAGGATCCAACGACTACTCGATAGGTCTCGCCGACGCGGACGAAGACGGAAACGAGGACGTCATCTGGAGGACGGTAGTTGAGATAAACCCCGAGGACGAGGACGGTGACACGCTACAGGAGAACGGAGAAGATATAGAGACTCAGGTGAGGTTCGAATCCGACATAGACGACGACCTTGAAGCGACGTTCAACAGCACGACAGCGAACCTGTCAGAGCAGGGGTACGTCAAGATAGATCTCATCGAGCAGGAGTTCGAGCTGCACAACGGAACCGACGTCGAGTTCCAACACCCGGATCATTACGACGTCACCGAGGCGTTGACGTTGGTCGACGAAGAGGCGTCAGGTGAAGGGGTGACCGGTGACGGACTAGCCGTCACAGCCGGTCCCGATGACGAGATCGGAAGCGCGAACGGTACGTTCGCGCTCGATCTCATGCCGGTAGACGGGAACTTCAGCAAGATAGCTGACGGCGAGCTCGAGTTCGGTGACGAAGACCTAGAGGACGTCTGCGACCAAGAAGACGGAGATATCGTCACCTGCGGCGCGGATGACCAAGACAACGACCCCGATGCATACGCTTCAGCTCAGATAAAGGAGGCTCGTTTCACGGTCACCGTCGAAGGCCCGGACGGCATCTACGAAGATGAGGTAGTAGTCGACCTCACGGAGGTACAATGATCAAGGAAGCAACTACGCAAGAAGACAGCTCGATCGAGAAGGCATCGTCGGTTCAGATAGGTTTCATCTTGAACACCGGTATAATGACGGTGTTCATCGCCGTCATGCTGGTCACGCTGGCAGGAGGGTTCGGAGAAGATCTCTCGACGGAGCAGGAGCTCGAGGAGGTTGCGGACGAGATAGAGGCCAACATCGTCGAGGCGGACACCATCGTGCAGACAGGTGGGAACCTGGAGGCAGCGTACTTCTCACCTCCTGACTCCGGCGTCGACTACACCGGAAGGGTATACGAAGACGGCAGCGGTGACGTCCGAATGCAGCTGACCGCACCTGACGGCACCCAGATAGGGGAAGGTGGCGCTGGAGCGCGGGACCTCCACCTCGACAACATGACGGTGACCGACATGTGCACTCCCGTAGACGAGGAGTTCACGCAGCAGACAGTGAACCTGTTCATCGAAGGAGGTAGCTGTATAGACATCGAGGCCGAGAACGCTGTCGCTCAGGAGGTGTCGTAGAGATGGAGCTCTATACGAAGGACGACCGAGCGGTTTCGGAGGCGATCAGCTACGTCCTCATCTTCGGTCTGATTTCGATCGGGGTCGCGATTGTCACGCTTCAAGGAGCGCCAGCTATAGAGACGTCAGAACAGCGACAGATAGACCATAACTCCGAGAACGCAGTCTACATCGTTCAGGACCGTCTCGACGAGATGATGGAGCAGAACGCTCCCGTTCGTGAAGCTCCGATCAATCTGAAAGATATAACGATGGGTGTTGGTGGTGGCCTGGAACCTACCGTGATCAACGTGACCAATGGAACAACGGGGGATTCCTATGAGACGACGATACATCCCGTCTACGTGGAGACGGACTCCCGAACTATACTGTACGAGGGGGGTTCGGTCATGATCGGTCAGCAGAGGACGAACGAGAGCTGGTCGATGACGTCGCCTCCATCATGGGCTTTAAGGACCGATGGTGGTGAGGTCCAGTCCATGTTCATTAGGGTGCCGGCTACCACCGGTAACAGCCAGGTATCCGGTGAAGGACACGCTCGTTGGATTTTCGAGTCCATGGGAGGGACCAACGAAGTCCTGCTGGACGTCGACGAGCTCAACGTCACGGTTAGGTCCCCGCGAGCCGGTGCGTGGCAAACGTACTTCGAGAACTTGAACAACAGCGTGACCGACGAAGACATCACCCCGAGCACATCTGACGGACAGGCTACGTTAGAGATAGAGGATGGGTTCCAGGGTGAGGGACGCGTCAGCTACGACGAAGCAGTACTACGCACGGAGGTGGAGACAGGATGAGGCCGGAGAGAACGGAGGCTGCGACAGGGGTAGCTCAGAGCGAGGTAGTTGGGATTCTGGTTGTGCTCGGAGTGACCTTCGTCTCGATAAGCGCGATCCTCGTGATGGGTATGCCGACGGTCGACCAGGCCCAGGATCTCGCTCAGATCGAACGGGTTCAGGTCGAGTTCCTCTCGTTCGATCAGGAGCTACGTGAGACCGTTCATACGCCAGGACAGTCAGGGGCCTCGGTGAACCTCGACGAAGGTGGTATATCCGTAGACAGCGGGAGCTCTATATGGGTTAACGTCACTCACGACCCAAGCTACGGCGGAGCAAGCCCGGCGACCACCGGTCGGGTAGAGCTAGGGGGCCTTCGTTACGAGACCGGTGACTCCGGAGTGTCTTACCAGATGGGGGGTGTCTGGAAGACCTACGGTGACGACGGTTTCTCCATGGAGACACCGCCTGACATAACCTACGAAGACAGGAGCCTGAAGATGGATATGACGAACTTCACAGAGGAAGTTCACGTAGAAGGAACCGGTAGACGCGAGTTCACCATACGTTCCGAGGGTACGGAACGAATAGAGGAACCAGCTGGATCCCTCGCGAACGGGACTCTGAGCATCACGGTAGCCACGGACTACGATGACTCGTGGACCGAGTACTTCAACAGAACCTTTGGAGAGGACGCCGTGGACGGCTCCGGTGACGGCTTCGCTAACGTTAGCCTACGCACCGGACCACCTCTCTACGGCGTGGAGTATCTGGCAGGCAGATACGAGGTAGACAACATAGCAGGTGTTCTTCCGGACGACGAGCACACACATATCTACGACTCCAGGATCGGGAACGAGAGCCTGTACAACGACACGTTAGACCTGGGTAACAGCGGTGTGCTGGGCAACGTACTAGGTGGTTCTTCGATAGATCTGCCCGAGGTTCCGGACGCATGCATCCGTTCCGGAACGGGAGAGAACCTACCTGGGCCACCTGAGGATGTAACGGCGGGCGAGTACGAGGACGTCGACGTACCATCCACGGTGGAGTTCGACACGTCCGCAGGCGACATCTCGGCGTACCTGGACGACAGTCACGTCCAGCTCGGCCCCAATCTCGAGTTCGATACCTCCGGGGGTACAGTCGAGATACATCTACAGGATGGAACGGATCTGAGGATCCGGCAATCCATCTCAGTGGAAGGGCACAATCCGGTCTACATATACGTGGAGAACGGCGACGTCGATATAGGTAGCTCCGTGGACGTCCACCTCGAAGACGGCAACACGGAGCTGCTTCAGATCTATGCGTCAGGAGCAGATAACGTCGACGTCCACGGCGAATTCAACGGTACGATATACTCACCCGACGAGGGGATAGAGATAGAGGAGAGGTTCCGTGGTGCGGCGATCGGGGAGGACGTGGAACCGGATGAAGGTGGACTGTACTACCACGACACGGCGCTTCGACGAGCCGACGTCCCTGACTGTATAGAAGCACCTCTGAGCAGCTTCGAAGCGGTCGAGAGGAAGGTCTCTATCAGGTAGGGGAGATGGGGTATGTCTAACCTCGGCTACAGAAAGCTTGAGTAACGAAGACCTCGCCATCCTCGTTCGAGAACACACCTACACCGCTTGTGCGCCAGCGGTCGTCGAGCATGTTGTTCATGTGCCAGTCTGACTCCATCCAGCCGACTACGACGTTCTCCACGACTTGGTCCTCCGACTTGACCAGGGAGGGTCACCTCCATCAGCTGTCTCTACTTCCTTCCCGTACCAGGTCCGGGCTAGGTTCTCGGAGTAAGAGAGGTTCCCGAAACCCGACAGGGTTCTGCAGTTCTCCTGGTACCTGATGACGTCCGTCCCCGCCGGATCCACGTGTCCGATGTACCCCGCCTCCGACATGTTCCGCGAGTGGTTCCTAGCTGTATCGGCGAGCTCCTCCACCTCCCTGAGTTCCGGGGCTCCGTTCTCGGCTCGTCTGTCGTTGACGGACTCGAGAACCAGGGTCTCCACCCTGGATTCGTCGAGCTCCGGTATATCGGTGGACTCCGTTTCCCCTGCTTGGTCGGAGTCCGAGGAGCTGTTCACCGTCTGACGCTCCACTACCTCGGGCTCGAAGGAACCGGTCCCATCCGGGTCTTCTTGGACCTCGGTCTTCGTCTCACCGTCGAGTGAAACTAAGAAAAGTCCACTGGGTATCAAGACCACCAGAAGAAAGGGGACTGCTATCTTGAGAGGTGTGTGTCTATGCTCTGTTACGACGGAGCCTGCTCTTGTAGGATCCCCCCTGTCCCGACCTCGAACGAAGGCAGCTGTCAACGTCAACTCCTCAGGAGTCCATCGGTATCCTCTCTCTTTCGCCTGGATTCTCGGCTAGATCCGATTCCGCATCTACTCTAACTACGTCTCCGTTCACCGAAGATTCCAGGACCTCTCCGTCGTCTCCGAGGTCTTCCTCTACGAAGGACACGAGGGGATCCGGCTCCGGAGCTGCGTCTTTAACCTGCGTATACCTGAGCTTCATGGTGTCCTCTTCGAGCCTAAGCCTGACTCCGAAGGCGGAGCTGGGGGTCTCTAACCCCGGGGGAGATGTCGTCCTACCCCTGACGAAGTCACCTTCTCCCAGATCCCCCAACAGTTCTGCCACGTCTTCGTCGACCTCGGGATACGACGGTGCTTCTCCCGATACAGTATCCATTTTGAGCTCCAGGGTCTCTCTGTCGAACTCCTGAACCTCAAGTGCTACCATCTCGTCTTCGTCTACGGCTTGGTAGAGGTTCCCCCCACCTCGACGGACGTGATAGACGTCGTACTCCCCCATCTCATCGACCAGCTCTATATCTTCCTCGAGGTCGCCGAACTCCAAGTCCTCAGGCGGTCCAAAGGCGTCTCTATCGCTGTATCTGGTCACCCTAGCTCCTACCGGCTCCGGTACGTTCACCTCGGTGGTAGCAAGGACTCCTTCACGGATACCTGAAGAATCAGGTCCAAGATCCGTTGGTATAACCGTTGCCTGGGGTATGCTCCAGGTCTGATGAGTGAACTCGTAATCAGAGGGGTCGATGCTCCGTTCCCCTGGGTCGAACATATCACGCCCGAACGATGGAACGTCTCTCCTACTGTGCAGGCACCCCGCCATCAGAGTCATAGCACACCACGTGGTAGATGCTATGAATTCACGTCTCTGCATGTACACCGGTTCATGGTTGTCGGAGATAACTTTTTTGGCGTCAAGGAGTCCAAGGTTACAGATTCAAAGAAAAATATATAAATGTGTAAAAGACTCGACGATGGGGGGGGGGTGGGGGTATTGAAACCACCCCAAGGTATATCCACTTACGTGACGTAAATGCAATGTATGGTGTATTTATCCTCTCCCCTGCCCACAAAGCCCGGGATTTACTCAGAAAAAGACAAAACAGTGATAAAATGAACGACAAAAGAAAGACGGTAGAGGAGATCAGCCAGAGCTACCGAGACGGGGTGCCCGATGACGTCCGGGAGAGCAGGAGCTTCGACCAGTACCTCGACACGATACACGACGACCCAAAGGTCACCCGGAACGCACACCAGCGCGTCGCCGACATGTTCGACTACTACGGCACCCAGTACGACGAAGACGCAGGCCTCGTGAGGTACGACCTAGCGAGCGACGACCCCCTCGACGAAGGACGCAACCGCTTCTTCGGCGACGAGATCCACCTCGCCATCCACGAGTTCGTCAACAAGGTCAAAGGCGGCAGCCGACGGCTCGGCCCCGAGAAACGCATAAAGCTCCTGCTGGGTCCCGTCGGCAGCGGCAAAAGCGACTTCGACAGACGCGTCCGCAGGTACTACGAGGACTACACCCGGAGGGATGAAGGCCGGATGTACACCTTCCGATGGACCGGACTCTGCGACGTCATCGACGACCAATATCCCGTCGACGACGTCGTCCGGTCTCCGATGAACCAGGACCCGCTCGTGTTGCTGCCGCTGGAACAACGCCGCGAGGTGATAGAAGACCTCAACACCGCGTTAGATGCACCGTACACCCTGCGGAACGAACAGGCACTCGACCCCGAGAGCGAGCTCTACATGGACATGCTGCTCGCAAACTACGACGACGACCTCGGCGAGGTCCTCGACAACCACGTGGAGGTAGTCAGACTGCTGGCGGACGAGAACCGACGTCAGTGCATAGAGACCTTCGAACCCAAGGACAAGAAGAACCAGGACGAAACCGAGCTAACAGGCGACATCGACTACAGCAAGATAGCGGTGTACGGCGAAAGCGACCCCCGCGCGTTCGACTACAGCGGAGCGCTCTGCAACGCCAACCGTGGCCTGTTCAGCGGCGAAGAACTCCTCAAACTACAGCAGGAGTTCCTCTACGACTTCCTCCACGCCACCCAGGAGCAGACCATCAAACCCCGTAACAACCCCCGAATCGACATAGACCAGGTGATAGTCGGACGCACCAACATGCCGGAGTACCTCCAGAAGAAGAAAGATGAGAAGATGGAGGCTTTCAACGACCGCACGAAACGGATCGACTTCCCCTACGTACTCGAGTACGAGGAGGAAGCCAGGATATACCGGAAGCTCCTCGACAACGCCGACATCCCCGGCATGAGCATCGAACCCCACACCCTCGAGATGGCGGGCCTGTTCGCCGTCCTCACTCGGTTGATGGAGCCCGACGTCGAGACCGTCGACGTCCTCCAGAAAGCCCGCGCCTACAACGGCGACGCCGAGGACATCGAGGTCGACGTCGACAAGCTACGGGACGAAGCAGACGAAGCCAGCGACGAAGGCGAAGGCATGTTCGGCGTATCCCCACGGTTCATAGGGGACGAGATAGCGGAGGCGATAATGGACAGCACCCACGAAGAAAGAGGGTATCTGTCACCGCTCGCCCTGTTCACGTACTTCGAAGACAACCTCGAGAGCCACGCCAGCATAAGCTCGGAAGACCACGAGGACTACTACCGCTACCTCGAGCTCACGCGGGAGGAGTACAGGGAGAGAGCCATCGAAGACGTCCGCCACGCCCTTGCCTACGACGTCGAAGAGATTCAGGCGCAAGGCGAGAAGTACATGGACCACGTGATGGCGTACATCGACGACTCCACCGTCGAAGACGAGGTCACCGGCCGACAGCAGGAACCCGACGAGAGCTTCCTCCGCGCAGTCGAGGAACAGCTCGAGATACCCGAGGACCGGAAAGACGACTTCCGGCAGGAGGTGTCGAACTGGGTGAGCCGCCGCGCCCGCGAAGGAGAGGTGTTCAAACCCCAGGACAACGAACGCCTCCGCCGCGCGCTCGAGCGGAAGATGTGGGAGGACAAGAAACACAACATCAACTTCAGCGCCCTCGTCAGCAGCGGCGACACCGAGAGCGAACAGCAGAACAACTGGATAGAGGCACTCTCCGACCGAGGCTACAGCGAAGAAGGAGCGCGGGAGGTGCTGGAGTTCGCGGGAGCCGAGGTAGCGAGAACCGAGATGGAGGGAGAGGAAGAGTGACGGAGGCAGCCGACCGCTACGTCGAGCTCGCCGACGAAGAGCTCGACGAAGCCTACGAACCCCCGATGGCCATCGAGGAGTACGTCGACCAGCTGTTCGAACGACCACAGCTCGCAGCGCACTCTACCAAGTATCTGCTTCAGGCTATCGAACACCACGGCACACGAACCGTCGTCGAAGAAGGGGAGAGACGCGAGCGATACAGGTTCTTCGACGACCCCTACAACGACGGCGAACACGCCATACTCGGCAACACCCGTGTCCTCAACGACTTCGTCGACACCGTCCGCAGCATAGCAAGCGGCCGCGGCAAAGACGACAAGATGGTCTGGGTTCACGGACCCACAGCGACAGGAAAGAGCGAGTTCAAACGCTGCCTCGTCAACGGCCTCCGCGAGTACAGCAAGACCCCGGAGGGACGCAGGTACACCGTCGAATGGAACGTCAGCAGCATGCACGAGTGGGGGAGCGGAGAAGAAGACAACTGGTACACAAGCCCCGTACAGGTCCACCCGTTGACGGTGTTTCCCGAACGAGTCCGGAAGACACTGCTCGAGGACCTCGAGGAAGCCGAGGACGACGTACTCCCCTCACGCGTCGAAGGCGACATCGACCCCTTCAGCCGGGAAGCCTACGGCTACCTAGAGGAACGGTACCGCCGGAAAGGCAGGAGCAAGATCTTCAGCGCGGTGACGCAGGACGACCACCTCCGCGTCAAGAACTACGTCGTGGACCACGGACATGGAATAGGCGTCCTCCACAGCGAAGACAGCGGCGCCCCCAAACAACGGCTCGTCGGCACGTGGATGGAGGCGATGTTACAGAAGCTCGACAGCCGCGGCAGGAAGAACCCCCAGGCCTTCAGCTACGACGGCGTACTGTCTCAGGGCAACGGACTCCTGACGGTCGTCGAGGATGCCGTACAGCACGCCGACCTTTTGCAGCGGTTGCTGAACGTCAGCGACGAAGGCAGCGTCAAGCTCGACAAAGGCATAAGGATGGACGTCGACACCCTCGTCGTCGTCATCAGCAACCCAGACCTCGAAGCACAGATACAGAAGCAGGCGGAGCTAGACGAGGGGGACCCGCTGAAGGCGTTGAAACGCAGGCTGGAGAAACACGAGTTCAGATACCTCACCAACCTCGGGCTCGAAGCCGACCTCCTGAGACGGGAGATAACCGGTGAAACCGGCTTCCACGCAGAACACCTTCCTATACTTGGTTCCCGTGGAGACACCTCGACAGCCGCTGAGGAGAACACCTCCAGAGAGATCAGGGAACCCCTGCACGTTGAAGTCGGCGTCTCACTCGACAGCAGCCGACACCGCGAACTCGCGCCACACACCCTGGAAGCCGCAGCCACCTACGCCGTCGTCACCCGTCTCGACGACACGCATCTGTCGCCGGGGATGACGTTGATAGAGAAAGCCCGGCTATACGACCAGGGATACGTAAGGAGAGGCGACGAAAGGCTAGAGAAAGAAGACTTCGACCTCCCCGACGACACCGCTGAAGGACGCAACGGCATCCCCGTGACCTACAGCCGCGACGTAATCGCCGACCTCCTCAACACTGAACCAAACCGCAGCCATACCGAGCTACCGGTGGAGGAGGTTATAACCCCAGAAGACGTGCTCGACGCCATGGCCGATGGACTCATCGACGACCCGTTGTTCTCGGAGTCCGAGGCCAAGGAGTACGAGGAAGAGGTAGAGATAGTGCGGGAGCACGTTCTTGAGCAGCAGGGGAGGGACGTAATCGACGCATTGACTCACGACAGATACGTCGACGACGAAACGGTGGAGGAGTACGTCGAACACGTCTACGCCTGGTACGAGGACGAACCCCTGGAGGGAGAACACGGACGCGAGGAAGCAGACCCGCTGAAGATGAAGGTCTTCGAGGTCGACCACCTCGGGAGGTTCACCGACAGCGACTACACAGACCTCGAACCCTCCAGCGAGGTCGAACGGTTCCGCGAAGACAAGGTCGTCAAGGCGCTGAACGTGCAGGCGTGGAGGAGCCGCGACGGGTTCCACACCGACGAGTTCGACCCCCGCGAGATACCCGTGCTAGAGGACGTCGTCTCAACCTACGACTGGAGCGACGTCCAGCGGCTGTACGAGGACCTCACACCATCACAGTGGGTCGACCCACCGGAGTCCACGGAGACCCACCGGCTGAAACAGAAGACGATAGACAACATGGTCGAACACCTAGACTACACCGCCGCTTCCGCCGAGCTAGCGAGCAGACGCGTGATGGAGGAGGTAGAATGGGACTGAGGAGAGACGTCGACAGATACCGCGACGTCGGCGAAGAACGACGACAGGACCTCAGGGAGTTCGTCCAGTACGGCGACC
Source organism: Euryarchaeota archaeon Ods02 (assembly GCA_028751075.1). GTDB lineage: Archaea > Halobacteriota > Halobacteria > Halobacteriales > Halorutilaceae > JAQZDA01. The sequence continues at coordinate 31,258 of JAQZDA010000021.1, forward strand.
TCGGAGACAGCCTCGAGGACAGGATACGTATCCCCATCAAGGTCGTCGACCTGCCGGAGTTCAGCTACGACGAAGCCGCGATGGGGGGCATCGGGAAAGGAGACGCCGACGTCGGGCAACCCGTCGGTGAACCAGCGGAAGGCGACGCCGAAGGCGACGAACCAGGTGAAGAAGGAGGGGAGCACGGCTACTACGAGATGGATCCCGAGGAGTTCGCGGAGGAGCTAGACCGCGAGTTCGAGCTAGATCTCGAACCCAAGGGGAAGTCAGTGGTGGAGGAGAAGGAAGGCGACCTCACCGACCTCGTCCGAAGCGGCCCCAGCAGCACGCTGGACTTCAGACGGATGTTCAAACGCGGACTCAAACGCAAGATAGCGACGGAGTTCGACGAAGACTACCTGCGTGAGGCGTTGAAGGTAGAGGGTGCAGGACCGCAGACGGTGTACGAGTGGGCTCGCAGTCAGTCCATCAACGTCTCGCTGCACTGGCTGGAAGCAGCCTACGACGAGATACCACGAGGTGAACGCGGCAGGTACGCGTCCTTCGAGGATTTCATGGAAGACGTCGAACGCACCACGGTAGCGGAGGCCGTCAGAGGTATGGACCACGTGCCCCTGCGGAAGGAGGACGAACGGTATCGGTACCCACAGGTCGTCGAGGAGAAGGAGAGTAAGGTCGTCGTCGTGAACATACGTGACGTCTCCGGATCTATGGGCAGGAGGAAACGAGATCTCGTGGAACGCACTTTCACACCTCTCGACTGGTACCTGACGGGGAAGTACGAGGAAGCCGAGTTCGTCTACGTCGCACACGACGTCGACGCCTGGCGGGTGGAGCGAGAGGAGTTCTTCGGGATACAGAGCGGAGGAGGCACACGTATCTCGTCGGCGTACGAGCTCGTCCACGACGTCCTCGAGGAGGAGTACCCCTACAGCGACTGGAACCGGTACGTCTTCGCCGCCGGAGACGGTGAGAACAGCAGCAACGACAGCAGCGACAACGTAGTACCCCTGATGAAGGAGATGGACGTCAACCTCCATGCATACGTAGAGACCCAGCCCAGCGGAGGTGGCGTCAGCTCCACACACAGCCAGGAGCTCGAGAAAGCCTTCGGAGACTCCGGCGACGTCGCCGTAGTCTCCGTCAACAGCCGCGACGAGGTCATGGACGCCGTCGAGGAGATACTCCGCGCAGCCAGCCGCTCCAGCGACAACAGGGAGCAGGAGGCTGCAGTATGAAGGGATACCTTCGACGGACGCCTGGAACACGCGCCGACGTCCACCGGGAAGCCAGCGAGCTAGAGGAAGTCGTGGAGGAGGCGCGCGCCCTAGCCGAGAAGCTCGGACTACAGCCCTACCCCGTGAAGTACTGGGTGGTGGACTACGACGACGTCAACGAAGCCGTCGCGCTCGGAGGGTTCCAGGAACGATACCCGCACTGGAGATGGGGTATGGAGTACGAACGCCAGAGCAAGGTAGACAGGTACACGCCCGCGAGAATCTACGAGCTAGTCGTCAACGACGACCCCTGTCACGCCTACCTCCAGGTCACCAACGACGCCGCCGTCCAGAAAGCCGTTATAACCCACGTCGAAGCACACGCGGACTCCTTCAGGAACAACGACTGGTTCCAGAGGTTCACCGGGGGGTTCGACGCCGCCGCCACCCTCGCCCGTCACGCCTCCACCATCGAGAGCTACTGCAGGAGAGGCGACGTAGACAGGGAGGAGGTCGAGAGATGGATAGACACCGTAATCTCGCTCGAGGACAACATAGACCAGTACTCGGCTTTGGAGGACCCAGCGGATTCAGGCAGCGACAGCGAGGCCGAGGAGCTGAGACGCCAAGTCGAGGAGATGGAGCTGTCGGACGAGGTAAGGGACGAGGTGTTCACGGAGGAGTGGCTAGAGAGACAGGACGTCGACGACGACCTGGAGTCCGTGCCCGCGACGCCTGAGAAAGACCTCCTGGGATTCCTCGCCGAACACGGGATGGCGTACGACGAAGACAGCGGGCGAGCCGTGGAGATGGAGGACTGGCAGCGCGACATCATCCGGATGCTCCGGAGGGAAGCCTACTACTTCGCACCGCAGAAGATGACGAAGGTGATGAACGAGGGATGGGCTGCGTACTGGGAGAGCACCATGATGGCTGCGGAAGCCTTCGCCGAAGACGACGAGTTCCTCGACTACGCCGACCACCAGGCGAAGGTGCTGTCCTCCGACGGACTCAACCCCTACAGCCTCGGGAAGGAGCTTTGGGAGTACGTCGAGAATCAAGCAAACAGACGCGAGGTCACCACGAAGCTACTCCGCGTCGAAGGCGCAACCCCCGACAACCTACACGACAAGGTCGCCCTCGACGAGGTCGAGGAGAAGCTCGAGCCACGGCACCCGCTCTCCAGCCTCTCCAGCGAAACCCTCGACGACCTCGAGGAGCTGCCGGACGGACTCGTAGACCACGGGAACCTGCAGCGAGCGAGACAGGGAGACGTCGACGCAGACCGCCACCCATGGAAGCTCCTGACCTACGAGGGCCTCGCGGAGAGACACTACAGCCTCACGCGTCTCCAGAACAAGGGCTTCCTGAGGGACGTCACAGCGTCGGAGCTAGAGGATAGATACAGGTACATGGCCGACGTAGACGTCTACGCATCAGCCGGGGAAGCCCTCGAAGACGTCGACCGGACCGCGGGCTGGCGGGCGATGAAGGACGTACGCGCCACCCACAACGACGTCACCTTCATCGACGAGTACCTGACGGAGGAGTTTGTCGACCGCCACGGCTACTTCGCCTACGAACACAGCGAAGCGACGGGGCAGTACCACGTCTCCAGCCGGGGGTTCGAGGACGTGAAGAAGAAGCTCCTGCTGCATTTCACAAATTTCGGGAAACCCACGGTGAAGGTACACGGTAGCAACTACGACAACGCCGGCGAACTCCTGCTCGTCCACCACTACAACGGAGTACCCCTGGATCTCGAGGAAGCAGAGGCGACGCTGGAGCGAGTGCACAGACTCTGGGGAAGAGCCATCAACCTCAAGACAGTCACACGAAACGTCGAGGAGAGCGTGATGAAGATGGCTAAACGCCGGGGCAAGGAACCCGACACCGCGGAGAAAGGGCTGATGCTGAGGTACGACGGCAGCGAACACACATGGAGGGAGCTAGACGAGGAGGAGTACGAGGAACTCTTAGACCCAGGTCTCGACTACGACACCAGACCCGAAGACTGGCTGAACTGAAGGCTTTGCACCCTGGGGTACAGTAGCCGCAGGAGACTTCCGCCGTCAGCACGAAACCCCGGACATGACAGACGCCCAAAAGCCGGAAACAGTGACGCTGTACCGCTTGCAAGCGTGTCCGTTCTGCGAACGAGTCGTCCGGAAGCTAAGGGAGTACGACGTCGAGTACAGGTCGCGTTTCGTGGAACCACTTCACAGCCGACGAGACATCGTGAAAGAGGTGAGCGGAGCCCGTTCGGTACCCGTGCTCGTAGACCCCTCCCACGGCGCGACGCTGTCGGAGAGCGACACCATCGTCGACTACCTCGACAGTGTCTACGGAGGAAGCTGATGGATCTCGAGTTCGACGTCGTCGACCTACCGGACACCAGCCACGTCGAAGAAGGAGATACTGCGCCGGAGTTCACCCGGCCGCTCGTCGGCACCGGATACTGGGAGGACATCTCGCTCTCGGAGATAGCCGAAGACGGCTTCGTCCTCCTAGTGTTCACGCCGATGAACGGTTCGTTCCCGTCGACGTACATCTGGCAGGAGGTACGTGACCGCGGATGGGGCTCCATCGAGGAAGTCGAGGTCGTCGGAGTCACGGTGTCGACGCCGTACAGCCACAAGGACCTGATACGCGACCTCGACCTGAACGTGAGGCTGTACAGCGATCCAGGGAACGACGTAGCCGAGCTATACGGCGTCGAACACAGCCTCGACGACATGGAGGGCGTCAGCGAACCAAGGCCCGCGGTCTACCTCCTCGACCCCGATCTGGCGGTGGAGTACTGCTGGGTAGCGGGGGAATGGCCGGATTTCCCGCCGTACGACGAGGTGGAGCGGGAGCTAGAGAGCCTTAGCCGGAGTAGCCGAGTAAGCGAGTAACCTACGTCGCCGACGCTTCAGACCGACGGTTCAGAGGTTCTTCGCCACGAGCCCCTCAGTCTCACGGCAGTAAGGGCAGACGAAATCTTCGACGTCGACGTCCTTCGGCATCTGGTACGTGTAATGAAGCTCGAACATGTCGAGGGCGCAGTCCGCGTTCTCGCAGACGACCTCCAGAGTCTTCGGCATGTATGTTGAAAGGAGAGCCAGCAGGATAAAACGAACGGCAGCTTCGACAGGGGAACGATTCGGGGGGGGGGGTGGGGGATTAGTTTGGTTTGGAAGAGAGCAGAAATAGAAAAGAACATAAGAAAAAAAAAACAAATGAATAATAAAAAAAGAGAAGAACGACAATATAGATTTTTAAAAAAAGAAGTATGAAAAAAAAAAA
>JAQZDA010000034.1 GCA_028751075.1 Euryarchaeota archaeon Ods02
AGAAGGCTGGGTGATGGCGGAGGATCTCTCCGTCCGCGACCTCATGGGGACGTTCGAGGAGTTCTACAGCCGTTTCGACATCACCGACATCGAGTTCAAACCCCACTACAACCCCTACACCGAGCCGTCGTTCGAGATATTCGGCAGACACCCCGAATCAGGCGACCTCATCGAGATAGGGAACAGCGGGATGTTCCGACCCGAGGTACTGGAACCCCACGGTGTCGACGAAGACGTCGAGGTGATGGCGTGGGGGCTCGCGCTCGAAAGACTGTTGATGTTGATCTACGGCTTCGACGACATCAGGGACGTACACGGAACAATGTGCGACCTAGAACTACTGAGGGAGGTGCCGGTGCTATGGCAGTAGTCGACGGCGGCGTCGACGACCACCTGAGGGAGGTGTCCGTGTTATGGCGGTAGTCGAAGTAGATCTCGACGAACTGAGCTTGCTAGTCGGCCGGAACCTCGACCGCGACACCGTCGTCGACAAGTTGTTCCAGCTCGGCGTCGAGTTCGAAGGCGAGTCCGAGGACGGCCTTCTGGAGTTCGAGGTCGTGCCCGACCGACCCGACCGTCTATCGGTGGAAGGCCTCGCCCGCAGCCTCAGGCTCGATATGGAGATAGACGAAGGCGTCGCCGTCCCCGACGTCGAGGAGAGCGACTACGTCGTCGAGGTCGACAGCTCCGTCGCCGACGTCCGGCCGTACACCACGGGCTGCGTGATACGTGACGTCGACCTCACCGGCGGCGTCCTCGACAGCTTGATTCAGCTTCAGGAGAAGCTACACGGAACCCTCGGCCGACGTCGGTCGAAGGGCGCGATAGGCGTCCACGACCTCGCGATGCTGAAGGGCGAAACCATCAGGTACACCGCCGTCGACCCCGGGGAGGAGGAGTTCGTGCCGTTGGAGATAGGTGGCGACGAGGCCCGTGAGATGACTCCGCAGGAGGTCATGGACGAACACCCGGTAGGTAAGGAGTACAGTCATCTGCTGGAGGGCGAGGACACGGTGCCGTTGTTCTACGACGACATCGGCGTATTCAGCTTCCCACCCGTCATCAACGGTAAACGCACGGAGGTCCGTGAGGACACACGCGACCTGTTCATAGAGCTGACGGGTACTGACGAGTGGACGGTCGACAAGATGCTGAACATCATCGTGTACGCGCTCAAGGAACGTGGATGCAAGGTCCACGAGGTCGAGTTCCGGTACCCCGACCGGAGGGCGGTGAAGCCGGATCTCTCGCTGGAGGAGAAATCGGTGGAGCACAGCCGGATAGAGAGCTTGCTCGGTGTCTCCTTCGACGAGTTCGAGGTCGTGGACCTCCTCCGACGTAGCGGGTTAGACGCGGAACCCAGGGAATCCAGCGACGGCACCCTGCTGTACGACGTCACGGTGCCGCCGTACCGCACCGACGTCATGCATCCCGTCGACCTCGTCGACGACGTCGGCCGTGCGTACGGCTTCAACAGCCTCGAACCCCGGTACCCCGACGTGTCGACGGTCGGCGACCTCACGGAGGACACCCGTCTGGAGAACGCCGTCCGCCGGCAGCTCGTCGGCCTCGGGTTCCAGGACCTCCTGAACTTCGTCCTCACGAACCCCGCGGACGAGTACACCGCAGCGGGCCTCGATGACGACGGAGAAGGGGTGCACATCGAGAACCCCTACAGCGAGGAGTACGAGATGATGCGCCGCCGGCTCCTGCCGTCGATCTACACGGTCCTCGGCAACAACACCCACAGGGAGTACCCGCAGAACCTGTCTGAGGTCGGCGTCGTCGCCGAACAGGACGACGACCAAGAGATGGGAGTCAGGGAGGAGACTCACGTCGCCGGAGTCGTCTGCGGCCCCACTGCAGGTTACGAGGAGGCGAAGAGCCGCTTGCAGTCGCTCGTGGAGGACTTCGACTGCGAGCTGGAGACGCCGGCGAAGGAGGGTCCGTCGTTCGTCCCAGGCCGGAGCGCAGCCGTCGAGATAGACGGAGAAGAAGCAGGTGTGATAGGTGAAGTCCACCCCGAGGTGCTGGAGCGGCACGAGGTAGTTCAGCCGGCTGCGGCGTTCGAGATCGAGCTGGCGGCGTTGAGGTAGCCGGGCATCGGTCCACGGTGCGGGGCCGGCGACGTCACCCTGCCGGCAGGTCGAGGTATCGAGGGACTGGGGCCCGGCGTCCTGGTCCGTCGACGACGGAGGCTGCGCGGCGTCAGCTACTACGTCCAGGGGGTGGTCCCCGCAGCCCCGTCGAGCCGGAGTCTGCAAGGTCCCGGCTCCTCGTTATCAGGTGGTCGAGCTTCAGCCAGATATAGCCGTAGAAACCCAGCAGGAAGATTAGGGTGCCTGCCTGCGTAACGAGCTCTCTATCCGTGGCTACGCCGGCTGCGGCGGGCATGTAGCTGACGACGGTGTTGTAGCCTCCGTGGAGTAGTATCACGGTCAGCATCCCCTTCAGAAGCAGGGCACCGCGGTACCGGGGGTTCTCCCTCGCCAGTCCTACGTAGTAGCCGGCTATCGCGGTCCAGATTACGTGCGCCGGCGCCACGCCTGCGCGGCCTATCAGGGTCTGGAACCCGCCGTCTCCTAGGAGGCCGTCGGTGAGGATGTACAGGGCGTTCTCCGCGGTGGCGAACCCGAGGCCGACGAACGCTCCGAACACCGCTCCGTCGAGAGCGGTCTCCAGGCGACGGTTGACGGGGCTGACGTAGACCGCGGCGACCTTCAGTCCTTCTTCGACGGGAGCCACCCAGAGGAAGAAGAAAGCCGCCATCGACAGGCTTCCGAAGCCGTGGAACCAGTCGACGGCCAAGGTGTTGAGGAGGTACGCGAAACCCGTCGCCACCGCACCGAGGAAGAAGGCAGCCAGGAGAGGCAGCGCGTTCTTATGACTCAGTGGGTCTGAGTCCCATATGTAGAGCGCGAGGAACAAGGCGGGAACCACGGACAAGAGGGCGAACCCCGCTATCAAGGGATGGATGAGCAACGCCACCATCGTCAGCGACAGCTTCGCCAGCAGAACCAGTGCCACCACCACGGTGAAAAGTACGCTGAGGTTGGAGCGCGTGAAATCGTAGAGGCGTACGCAGATGGTGTCGTATCTGGACCGAGGCGTCCAGACATCCGGTGTAAGCGCTGGCTCGCTGTCATCGGGGGTACTGTCGGCGGCGGACAGGTCATCTACACTCGGCTGGAAAGCCATCAGAGGAAACCTCCACCGCTGTCGCATCTCCTCTCGACAGCTGTGGAGGTCACACCGAGAGAGATGCAGACACCGTAACGGGTGGATAACATAACTGTAAGATACGGTACCGTGGGAGTTAAATCCTGCGTCGTCCATCACCCGGTAGAAAAACTGTCTTCAGGCAGTACCTCCTGAACAACCTGTTTCCACCTCCCCCTCAAAGTTCCGTGTTTCTCGAAACCGGATAGCCCCCCCGTCTCCATCCTCCGTTAAGACACGTCGGGTTTTATCTATCCCGACTGAGTTAAAACTAGGTCGATGGCGGGTACTCCGCCACCGCCGGAATCGCTCCCGCGCAACACCTCATCATAGGAAAGCTGTTAGCCGTGGACGATGGTTAATCAGTGATAGCAGAGGTTGTTAGATGTAGAAGATGGTTAGTAGGTGAGGTGGAGTTCGCTTCTCGGACCCCCCTCCCTCTACCTATGTCTTCGTACAATAGAACGCTGTAGCTTCCTTGGATTTACGCCGTTCAGTTCCGGGGGAAACCGAAGCTCACGCATCTGACGTCGAAGAGCTTCCGGCCTACGTAGTTGCTGACGAAAGCCATCGTCGCCGTCGCCCAGACGCCGAGCACGAAGCCGAAGGCGTACACTGGGAACGGGCTCGGGTTACTGAGCTCCGCCTGGTTGAGAGCTAGGTCCATACCGACGACGAACAATACGCCGACTCCCAGAAGTCCGAAGGCAGCCACGGCTAAACGTTTCCCGTTCTCACCGTCATCTGTGTCGTCTTCTGTCATACAGCAGATAGCTAGCTCTACAGAGGTATAACTGTTTGCTCAGGTGGAGACCAGGAGGGGGGGGGGGAGATAACCAGTGGAGAGAACATGGAGCCAGCGGGAGCACCAGTCAGCTACCGGTTACAGCCAGCTACCTCGCGAGGTACCGTCCGAGCACTGTTCCGTCTCCGGTGTCGGGGTCTATGTAGACTATACGCACTATGTCACCTGACTCTATGTCCTCGGCTATCACCGCGGAGTCTCCAGCCCGTATGTCTCCGGCTCCGAAGCTGTCGACACCGGCTTGCCGTACCGTGGCTCCGGCAGCGGGGTCTATCACGATCTCTATGTTGTCGGCGGCGACGGGCTGTCCACCGTCATGGGTCGCCGTCAGGTTTCCGTCGGCGGAGAGCGAGAACGCGAAGTTCACCTGAGGTGAACGGTCCTGAAGCTGCTGTCCGCCGATGTCGAAGACGTAGACCGCGAGTACGGAGGCGAGTATCAATGTGATGACGACGAGGAGTATCGCACCGATTATCTCCGCTTGACCTGACTCATCGTTCTGGTTTCGACTAAGGAACATGTTACGCTATATATACGTTGCCACGGCGTATAACCCTGCCTAGTGTTCCCAGTAGCCGGGTGTAGCGCCGAACCCCCCCTGCTCTATCGAACTTCGGCGGCTCGACACCGTATCGGTCGACCTCTTCTAGCCATGCTGGCTCGTTCCACGCCGTCTCAGTCCATGCTGATGAAGTAGAGGCCGGAGGTTCCGTCCGAGAACCTCAACGTCATCACGTAGAAGTCGTTCTCGACGGCGCGTACGTTGAAACGCATCGAGATGGATTTCTGCGACTCCGCAGGGAACGTTATCGGCTCAGACAGCTCCACCATAGGACCCTGGACCTCGAGGTTGCCTCTCAGGTTCGTCGGCGGCGTCGGCGAATCGTAGATGTTCGCGTCCGTTATATCGGGTCTCGCAGGCTGCGGGCTCTGGTAGTAGAACGCGATACGTGCGTCCGTCAGCTCCGCGTCTTCGTCGCCGCCGTTCTCGAACGTCAACCTGACGTTCCGGTTGCCTTCCTCCTCCTGACCAGGCGGTCCCCCTCCAGGCGGCCCCCCTCCCGGAGCCAGTATCTCAGCGCTGACGAACCTGACGTCGTCGGGGCCGGCGGGGTTGACGTCTCCGGCGCCGGTGGTAGGTCTCTCGCCACCAGGCGGCTGAGTCCCCGTACCTACGACGCCGCAGGACACCCTGTGGAGGCCGTCGAGCTCGAGAGTGAGGAAGCCTCCGGAGACGGATACGTCAGCCGGAGCCACCTCTCCATCCAAGAGCTCTATCCAGCTGTCTTCATCGAGCCGCGTCGGAACACTCACGGTAGGGTCTTCTACGTGTCTCTCGTTCAGCCGACCCGCGCGCATGTCGAGCGAAAGCACTCCCGACCCCGTCTCCCGGTAGCTCGGCTGCAGAACCACGAGGTTCACCCGGTTACCCTCCACCAGACGCTGCCCCGAGATAGGTCGGACGGCCTCCGCGAAGTCCGCGTACGCCACGGTGTTCTCGAACCGCATCACAGGGTTCTCCTCGTAGACGTTGTACGCGGCCTCGTACTCCATCATCCGTGTCTCCGAGGTGACGGGGCAGACGTCGACGACGTCGTCGTCCTGGTTAAGCACCTCTATCGAACTGTTCTCCGTGGTCTCCAGCGTCGCCGATGGAGGCGGCGGGTTTATACCGATTATACGGGAGGGGTACCGTGGAGCGAGATCTATCTTCGCCGACCGCGTCCGCCCCGTGTCTTTGGCGTCGAGGACCGCGTTCCGGAGGTCGAGGACGTCGCCTCGGACCTCCTGACTGTGCTGGAACTCTATCTCCTGGTTCTCACCTGGCACCGCGTACGCCTGATACATACCCAGCAACAGCAACAAGATGACGAACAAGACCACCACGCCGATCACCTCCGATATAGCGCGGTCCTCTGAAAGATACATAGATGGAGTTCGGTCTCCAACGACGTAACCCTATGGGCTCTACAGCAAGAGGAAGGGAACCGTCGACAGAACCACTAGCGAGACCGCGATGACGACGCCGGAACGCAGGCTTCCGTTCCTGAGCTTGCCGACGAACAACCCGTTCACCGTCGCCTGAACCAGGGTGGCGTGGTACAGCACCGTGCTGTAGGTCTCCGTGGGGATGGGTGCAGGCGAGAGGAAACCCCCTTCCGTAGCCTCACCGACATCCTCGAGATGAGGCAGGAAGAACAGCTCGAGGAACACCGCGGTTACGACGAACACCGACAGCCCCAGCAGTATGACGACGGTGTAGAGCTCCATCGACGTCCGGCGTTCGTTCCGGAGCTCGACCCTGGATCTCGCGCTCTCCGCCAACGCCTCCACCGTTCCGTTGACGTCGTTGTTTGCCCGCATAGCCTCCACCAGCGTCTTCATCGTCAGCGTGAACTCTCCGACACCACGTCGACGGGCGGACTCCATGAACGGAGCCAGCGGTTCACCTGTGACCTCTACCTCCCGATATACTCTCGCGAAATCGTCGGCGACGGCGGAGTCGATGTTCTCCGACACCTTCATGCAGGCTTCGACTGGGGTGACGCCAGCGAGCAGGGACTCACGGAACGACTCCAGCGTGTGCGGCAGCCTGTCGACGTACCTCCTCCTGAACCAGTTGACGCGGGTGTACAGGAATGCCACCGGCGAGAACACGACGACGGCTAACCCTACGAAAGCCGCCGTCCCCAGCACGCCGTCCCGTCGATAAAGCCCAAGGAGATCCACGTCTAAACTTAGGGTTACGGCCGCCGCCAAAGCAGCCGCCAACGGCAGGGAGACCAAGAGCATCAACGGCGGCCGACGTCTCACGGCCTCCCGGAAGCTCCACTCCCGAATGCGGTGACGGAGGCGGCTGCGTCTGTAACGCCGGTAGACGTCGCTCGTGGGCGTCGTCGCCTCTTCATCGTCTTCCTGCATGGACACTGTGTCGACGAGACCCATCTGGCTCTCCAAGGCATCGAGCGCCAGAACGGCGACTACGACGCCGACGAAGGGGTAGACGTAGACGATGAAGTAGATGGGAGGCAGGGTGTTCGCTCCGGCGAAAGAAAGCAGTATCAACAGCACTAGAGCCAGCAACGGTCCGACGAACAAAAGGACGATGTACGCCTGAGCGAACGACTTCAGCCGACCGAGGAAAGCCTGCTGTCTGTCCTCCACCTCCTCAACTTGTTCGCGGTATCGTTTGTCTATGAACTCCGAATAGCTCGTCCTCGACTCCACGACTCCCCCTAGGTCGTCGAAGAAATCCTCTAGCTCGCTGCTGGGCGTCGTCTCGCGTGCACGGTCCAGCGCCGTCAACAGGTCCTCGCCGTACAGGGTGACGTCGCGTCTGAACCGTTCGAACTCCCGGCTTATCTCCCCATAGACACCCTTGGAGTCGGCTATCACTTCCGCGACCTCGAGGAACGACATCCCCGACCGCGAGAGCGCGTGGGACAGCAACAGCACGTGGGGGTACATCGCGTCGATCTCCTTCTCACGCTGCTCCGCCACCACGACGGGGTAGACGATGTAGCCTGCGACGACGGCGGCCGTCGAGAGCACGCCGGCTGCGGCGACGACGGAGGCAGCGACCACGTAGCCGAGTAACCCCAGGGCGACGGCGGCAACGGCTGCAGCCGTCAACACCACCGTCGACCGAACCGTGCACCGGGTGAGGTAGACGTCGTAGGTCGTCGCCATGTCGGCTTTATTCAGCCACCGCTGCATCCAGATGAACCGCGGGCGTCGTTCTCTGTACGCTTTCTTCAAATAGTTCACTTCCACCCTCCAGTGTTGGCTTCCATCTCCATGACGTCACCTGTAGTGGTCGATGTCGATCTCGGAGGGGTTGAAGCTGCCTTCAGCTATCGCTTCCTCCACTGCCTTCCGGTCGCGGCGGTATGCGAACAACGCCGCCCAGACGTCTCTGTAGTCGTGGACGTCGTTCCGGATGAGGTGTTCGAGGAAACTCCGTCTGCGTTCGAGCTCTTCGACGACGTCGACGTCATTCCATCCAAGGTCTTCGGCGAGATCCGCCAGCACCTCGCTCTCCATGTAGTTCAGTCCCACGTGTTGATCGGTGTCGGGGTCTCGCTGGAACAGGTCGCCGATCTCGACCTGTTCGCTGTCTTCGTCGTGCACGAGCTCGGCTACCCTAGTGCATCTCCTGCGTCGTTCGTTACCTATCTTGACCTGACGCTGGATCGACACTAGGTCGAGCGCAGCTATCATCGACTCCGGGAGATTGAAGGGTTCTGCGCGGAACCGGTTGAGTGCTTCCTCGACGTCGGTGGCGTGGAAAGTCGTCGACCCCGAGTGACCGGTGAACACCGACTGAAGGAACGTCCACAGCACCTCCGGCTGGTTCCTTATCTCGCCGACGAGGATGTACTCCGGCCTCTGATGTAGTGCGGCACCCAATAGGTCGTTCATCGTGATGTCGTGGGGTTCGTCTCCGGAGCCCCGGGTCAACCCGGCGACCCAGTTGTCGTGAGGCATCGACAGCTCCCTCGTGTCTTCGATGGTGACGACCTTCGCGTAGGGTTCGATGAACAACGACACCGCGTTCATGCTCGTGGTCTTCCCGCTCGCCGTAGGTCCGACGAACAGGATGGACTGTCGGTGTTCGATGCAGAGCCAGATGAACGCCATCTGCTCCAGCGAGAACGTGTTGTTGCGGACGAGGTCGACGGGGGTGAACGGTATCTCGGTGAACAACCGTACTGTGAAGTTCGACCCCCGGGGGGCGACGTCGCTTCCGAGCGTCAGCTGCACGCGGTGGTTGCCCGGCAGGGTGGCGCTCACTATGGGGTCGGAGTAAGATATCATCCTTCCGGCGCGTTGCGCGAGCCGGCGTACCAGTCCGTCGAGCTCGCGTCCGTCGAGCTGTACGTTAGACGGGAGGTCGCGGTACTCTCCGTGGTATACGAAGACGGGGACGTCGGCTCCGTCGGCGGAGATGTCCTCCACTCTCTCGTCGCGTAACACCGCGTCGATAGCTCCGTAGCCGCGGAAGTCCCGGCTGACGTGGTAGGCTATCTTGTGACGTGAGCCCGGCGGAAGCGCGGCGGCGTAGTCCTCGACGACGTCGACGACGCGGCTCTCGAACCCTTCTCTCTCGTCCTCTGTATAGCTCTCGTCCAGTAGCTCGTCCTTCACTATCTCCCTCATGTCCTCGAGCACGTAGGCTTCCGTGTCGTCGAGCACGGGCTCCGACAAGTGATAGTAACGGGTGCTGGAGTCCTCGTGATACATCACGGAGGTGTAGGCGTAAGGTGGGTTCAGCCAGTACCGTTCCACGAGCTCGTCCTCTAGGTAGCTCCAGTCGAAGAACCGCTCGGCTACGAAGGAAGGGTCGGGGGTCTCGTCGAACTCGTGGGATTCCACGAGATGCTGCAGGGTCTCCTCGACGACATCGTCTACCTCCTCCTGCGCTTCGTCCGATAGCTCGGGAGGTGTCAGGTCTACGTTCGTCAACCGTTCCTCCAGCAGCTCCTCCGGCGCCTCGACGTCGGGTCCTACGCCTCTCCCCTCTCCTCCGGCTTCCCTCCGGCTTCCGCTGACCTGTCCCGGTTCTTCTAAGTCGCGTGCTTCGTCCTGGTTCGGGCGGACTAAGACCTCCTCGGGTTCCACGTCTACGTCGTCGGGTGAGCTACGACCGTCGCCGGCTTCTCCGGTACCGCCATCTCCCGGGCCGGGTTCACGTTGGTCGTCGCTGTCTTCCATCCCTTCAACTTTACCTCCGCTGACTCAAATACCTGATGTACGTCTCTTATGACCAACGAACGGCAATCTTCCCCCCTAGTATTTCCAGCTGGAGCCCGTATTGCATCGAAGTGATGGACTCATCTGTAACCGAATCGACGGACTCGTCTGGGTCTCTAGCTCTTCTCTACGTGACTTCGGACGCGGACGAAGCCGACGAGGCGGAGCGTGAGCTGTCGAGCTACGACGGCATCCGGGTGGAGACCGCTGGCTCCGTGGAGGAGGCGCTCCGGCTCGTCGAAGCCGGCGGCCTAGACTGCGTCGTCAGCGACCACGACCTCCCCGACGTCTCCGGAGTCGTCCTGCTGCAGGCTGTACGGGTCCAGTACCCGGACCTGCCTTTCCTGCTGTACACTGCCGAGGGCGACGAGCACCTCGCTTCACGGGCCATCTCGGCGCGGGTCACCGACTACCTGGTGAAGGAGGAGGAAGAGCAGTGGGGGCGGCTGGCGTCGCTGGTGGAGCGCGCGGTCGACTACCGGAGGACCCGGGACTCCGTCGGCCGGCCGGAGCCCGTGCTCGACGCGATGGAGAGACGCGCCGAGGCCGAGCGGGCGAAACGGAGGTACGACGCTGTCTTCGAGGACCCGAACACCCTGACAGCGTTGCTCGACTCCGACGGGAAGCTGATCGAGGTCAACCAGACGGCGCTGGAGTACGTCGAGGGAAGGGGCGAAAAGTTCGTAGGCGAACCCTTCTGGGAGACACCCTGGTGGCCGGGGCTGGAGGAGGATATGGAGGATAAGGTGAGAAGCGCGGCCGCGGGCGAGTACGTCGAGTACGAGGCCGAGCACGTTGGCGAGGGCGTTGAGGACTACGTGAGCCGCGGCGTCATCTATCCCGTGAGGGACGAGGACGGCGACGTAGACTCCCTCGTGGTGCTGGCTCAGGACGTGACGGAGGAGAGGAACCGTCAGCGTGAGCTGGAGCGGTACGAGAGGTACGTCGACAGTACGACGGACATCATCAGCCACATGGACGACAGCGGCAGGATACTGTACGAGAGCCCCTCCGTCGAGGACGTCCTCGGTTACCCGCAGGGCGGCAGGGTCGGTGAAACCGCGTTCAGCTTCGTCCACCCCGAAGACAGGGAGCGGGTCGCGAAGGTTTACGCGGAAGCGATGGCGGCGGAGGAAGACGTCGAAAACGTAGAGTACAGGATGGAGAGAGCGGACGGCTCCTACGTCTGGCTGGAGTCCGTGGGACGGGACGTCAGCGACACCGACATCGAAGGCGTCGTCGTGAGCAGCCGCGACATAACTGAAAGGAAAGAGCGGGAGCAGGAGCTGGAGCGCTACCAACGGTACGTCGACTCCACCTCCGACATCATCACCCATCTCGACGAGGAAGGCAGGATAATCTACCACAACCCCGCAGTAGAACGTGTGCTCGATATCGAGACGGACGACTGGATAGGCGAATCCGTCTTCGACAGGATACATCCGGAGGACAGGGAGGAGATGATCGAGAGCTTCACCTCTCTCGCTGAAGGAGCTGGCTTCGAAGCCGTCGAGCACAGGATAGAGATCGGGGACGGTTCGTACGTCTGGCTGGAGTCCGTGGGACGCGACGTCAGCGACACCGAGCTCGGAGGCGTCGTAGTCAGCAGCCGCGACATCTCGGACCGCAAGAGACACGAGAGACAGCTCAGGGAACGCGAGGAACGTCTCTCGCTGGCCCTGCACGCCTCGGAGGCCGGCGTCTGGGACTGGAACCTCCGGACCGACGAGGTGGTCTGGGACGAGAACCTCGAACGTATGTTCGGCCTCGAACCCGGGGAGTTCGACGGCACCCTGGAAGCGTACGAGAGCTACGTACACCCCGACGACGCCGAAGAGCTGTGGAGCGAGCTCGAACGTTCGATGGAGACCGGCGAACGGTTCGACGTCGAGTACCGGGCCGTCGACGAGAACGGCGAACAGCTCTGGATACACGGCGTCGGCGCGCCCGTCACCGACGACGAAGACGAGGTCGTCCGGTTCATCGGCATCGACCTCGACGTCACCGAGCGCAAGGAACGAGAGCGCGAGCTCGAGCGGTACGCGAACCTGTGGATGAACCTGCCTGTCGGAGTCTGCAGAGTCAAAGTCAAGAACCGCGGCGAGTTCCTCGAAGTCAACGAACGGATGGTTGAGATACTGGACGCGGAGTCGGAGGAAGACTTGCTCGGGCGATTCATCGGGGACCGCTGGGTCGACCAGGAGGACCGACACGAGGTACTCAAGCGCCTCGACGAAGAGGGATGGGTGACGACGGAGAGCCAGTTCAGGACGCTGAAGGGGAGGTTGATCTGGGCGCGGCTGACGTTGATGGCTTTCGAGGTGGAGGAGGGAGAGTTCGTGGTGGACGCGGTCGTACAGGACATCACCGAACGTCGAGAGGAGGAGGAACAGCTCGGGCGAGCGCAGGAGATAGCGCGGATAGGTAGGTGGACGAAGGACATCCCGTCCGACGTGATACAGTGGTCGGATGAGGTCTACGAACTCTGGGGTGTCGAAGGCGAGGGGCCCTTGGACCACGAGGATTTCCTCGACCACATCCACCCCGAAGACAGGGAGAAGGTCGACAGGAGGTGGGAGGCGGCGAAGAGCGGTGAACCATACGACGTCGAACACCGCGTCGTCACGGACGAGGGAGAGGTGAGGTGGATGCGTGAGCAGGCTGAGGTGACTTTCGACAGCGACGGTGAACCCGTGCGGGCTGTGGGCGTGGTGCAGGACATCACGGAACAGAAGCAACGTGAGCGGGAGCTCCGGCAGGCGCGTGACGAGTACCGAGAGCTCATCGACGGGATGAACGAAGCCGCGTTCGTCATCGGACCCGACCACCAGTTCAGGTACGTCAACGACGCCGCCGTCGATGCACTCGGTTACAGCCGCGACGAGCTCCTGTCGATGAAGCCGCAGGACATCGACGCATCCCTGGAGGACAGCGAGATAGAGAGGCTGATACAGGAGATGCCGGAGGACGAGATACAGGTGTTCGAGACCGTGCACGAGTCCCGGGATGGCGAGCAGATACCCGTGGAGATAAGCTCGAGCTTGATATCGTTCCGCGGTGACCGAGCGGTGTTGAGCGTAGCCCGCGACATAACCGAGAGGAAGGAACAGCAGCGCGAGCTCGACAGGAGGTTACGCGCCATCGAGGAAGCACCTGTCGGCATCGCGATAACCGACCCCAATCAGGAGGACAACCCCCTCGTCTACGTCAACAGACGGTTCCTCGAATTGACGGGTTACAGCGAAGACGAGGTGCTCGGCCGGAACTGCAGGTTCCTACAGGGCGAGAGGACAAGGGATGAACCCGTTCAGAAGATGCGTGAAGCCATCGACGCCGAGGAACCCGTCGAGGTCGAGCTCCTCAACTACCGGAAGGACGGCTCGGAGTTCTGGAACCGAGTCGGCATCACTCCGGTGTTCGACGAAGCCGGCGAGCTCACTAACTTCGTCGGATACCAGCAGGACGTAAGCGAACGCCGGGAACGCGAGCAACATCTCCGCGTCGTCGACCGAGTCCTCCGCCACAACCTCAGGAACGACCTCAACCTCGTACAGGGGTACGCGGAGGAGCTGGAGGACCAGCTAATGGGTGACGGCGAGAGCCGGAGCTACACCAGGGGTATCGTGGAGGTATGCGACTCCCTACTGAAGAAAGCCGACAAAGAACGCAGGATAATAGAGCTACTGACGGAGGCTCCAGGACTGCAAGACGAGAACGTCAGCGAAGTAGCTAGACGGGCGGTGGAGACCGTCCGCCGCAGACACCCGGATGCAGATATCACCGTCTCGGTTCCGGAGGACGTCAGGATGAGGCTTTCAGATATGTTCGAGCAAGCTCTCGAGGAGCTCGTGGAGAACGCCGTGATACACAACGACACGGACACACCAGAGGTCGAGGTGTCTGTGGAGGAGACGGACGGAGAGGTCGTGATACAGGTTAGAGACGACGGACCCGATATACCGGAGATGGAGGTCGGCGTCCTGACGGAGGAGGCTGAGGGACCGCTCTACCACGGCAGCGGCCTAGGTCTCTGGTTCGTCCACTGGGTCGTCAGACGGTCGAACGGCCGGCTGTCGGTGGAGGATAACGAACCCCGGGGTAACGTCGTCACCGTAACCTTGGAGTCATCCGCCGATGAAGGAGGGTGGAAGGGATGACTCGGGATATAGGCTGTACGGCGGAGGAAGCCTTCGAACACGTCTCCGACGGATGCGTGGTCGTGGACTCCAGCTGGACGGTGGAGGCGGTCGACGAAGGCTTCGAGGAGCTGCTCGATGTAGATGCGGACGACGTCGTAGGCAGGTCGTTCTGGAGCAGTCTGCCGGTCGACCGTGACGGCGACCTCGGTGGACGCCTGCACGGTTCGATGGAGTCTTCGTCTCTCTCGGAGTTCGAGTGCTACCACGAGGAGCTGGATAACTGGTTCCGCGTCTTCTGCTGTCCAGTCGAGGACCGTTTCAACATCTACCTCCGGGATATAACCCGGGAGAAGGAAGCTCATAGGAGGGTCGAACGGATGAACGAGAGCCTGTTGCTGTTGAACCGTATCGTTAGGCACGACGTACGGAACGACATGGCGGTGGTGCAGGGATGGAGCGAGGAGCTTCGTGGATACGTCGACGGAGAAGGGGAGGAGATACTCGACCGCGTGATAGACACCACGCGACACGCTATCAGGTTGACGGAGAGCGCCCGCGACTACGTCGAGGTGCTGACGGAGGGTGGTTCGACGGAGCTCGAAGCCGTGTCGTTGAAGCCGGTGCTGGAGGACGAGCTGGAGAGATGTCGGAGCATGTACGGCGACGCCTCGATAGAGTCCGCGGAGATACCCGACGTGGACGTCAGAGGCAACGCCCTCCTGTCGTCGGTGTTCAACAACGTGGTCGGCAACGCCGTGGAACACAACGACACCGACCGTCCGAACGTGGACGTCCACGTGGAGGTGGAGGACGACTTCGTGCGGGTGGAGGTCTCTGACGACGGCCCGGGCGTTCCGGAGGAGAGGCGTGACGACGTCTTCGGCAGAGGGTTGGAGGGACTGGACGCCCCCGCCGCAGGTCTCGGACTCCACCTCGTCGACAGAGTGGTCCGTGGGTACGGCGGCGACGTCTGGATAGAGGGCAACGAACCCCGTGGAGCGGTCTTCGTGCTGAAGCTGCCGCTCGCCGCGACCGAAGGAGGTGGTGACGGTGTCTGAAGAGATGGTGGCGGTGTCTGAAGAGTCAGTGGTCCTGATAGTGGAGGACGAACGCGATCTCGCGGACCTGTACTCGAAATGGGTGGCGGAGGAGCACGAGGTCCGGACGGCGTACACCGGGGAGGAGGCCACGAAGATGGTGGACGAGGACGTCGACGCCGTCCTGCTCGACAGACGGCTTCCGGGGATGTCCGGCGACGACTTCCTCGAGGGAATGAGGGAGCGCGGCTACAGCTGTCCGGTGGCTATGGTGTCCGCAGTGGAACCCGACTTCGACATACTGGAGATGGGGTTCGAGGACTACGTCGTGAAACCCGTGTCGAAGGATGAGCTGCTGGAGCTCGTCGACGACATGCTGGGGAAGGAGGAGGCTTCGGCGGACGTGCAGGAGTACTTCTCGCTGGCGTCGAAGAAGAACGCGCTGGAGCGAGAGAAGACGGAGACTGAGCTGGAGGATAACGAGGAGTACCAGAGGCTGGTTGAAGCGGTCGAAGGATACCGTGAACAGCTGGTGGCGTTAGCCGAGGACACGATGGCGGGGCCGGGGAACGGTGGCTTCGACGCGGACCCCGTCTACCGTGACGCGCTGGAGCAGTGGCGGAGCCGTCTCGACGACCTCGAGGAAGACGACCCCCTCTACGACGCCGTGGTGGAGAACGTGAGAAAGTACGAGGGCTTGCTGGAGTCCGAAGACGGAGACCCTGGCTCCGCGGAGCAGGCGTTCATGGAGACCGTCGCCGACAGCTTCGTCGCCGACGACGTCTGGCTCGACAGCAGGATACTCGAGGCGTTGAACTACGTCTTGTTCGGGAAGTTCGACGACACCCTAGTCATAGAGAGAACCCCGCTCAACGAGGACGCCGACCTGTCGAGCGCGAAACGGTATCAGGTGTCGGAGGCGGTGCGTGAACGCGCCCGCCAGGAGCTCGAAGGATCAACCGGTGACTGATACTTTCTACCGGAACTGACTACCCTCTACCGGATACCTTAACGCCGTCGCACCTCTAACGCTAGACGGGATGAAACACGTACTGGTTGCGTTGGACGGCAGCGACCCCGCGGATGCGGCGTTCGAACTCGCCATCGACAGGTTCGTAGACGAAGGCGACCGGTTGTCGTTGATATACGTCGCCGAACACCTCGAGGAGTACGAGGGGATGCCGGGTGGTGAACCGATGGTAGAGTTCCTCGACGAACGAGTCGAACGCGCCGACAGTCGAGGGCTCGACGTGGAACGCGTGGTCGTCGACGGCGACCCCTCCCGGGAGATAGTGAAGTACGTGGAAGAGAACGACGTCGACCACGTAGTGGTCGGCAGCCACGGTCGAACCGGGGTGTCGCGCGCCATCTTCGGCAGCGTCGCCGAGAACGTCACCCGGAGGTCGCCGACACCGGTCACCGTGGCGAGGTGAAGCAAACCCCTCGACCGTCTCTCGTAACTCACTTGTCGGTCCAGAGGTTACGTATACAGCATGAACCTGGAGTCCGCACTGGAGGAAGCCGTCGTCGACGACGTCGAACGACGGGGTGCGGACTGCGCCGCCTGCGGCTGCAGCGACCTCGAAGCCGACGCCTGGGGCGTCGGAGACGGCTTGAACGGCGCGGAAGCCCGCGCAGCCGTCGTCTGCAACGACTGCGGCGCCAGATTGAACGTCCGCGTCACCGAGGAGCTGCTGGAGCAGGCGAGGAAGACCGCGGACGCGAGCTGAAGACCGCTCCTACGTCGAAGGAACCGGTCGAACTTGTTCGGGTGCATCTCGGGGTTTTACCGGTTTCACCTGTTTTATAACCTCCGCTCCCCTGTGTCAGGCTATGGCTGACGACGAAGAACCCGAACGTGGATTCGCAACCGACAGCGTGCACGCAGGACAGGAACCCGACCCCGCGACCAACGCCCGCGCACCGCCGATATACCAGACGACGTCGTACGTCTTCGACGACACCGACCACGCAGCCGACCTGTTCGGCTTGCAGGAGCTCGTGATCATCTACAGCCGGATAATGAACCCGACTAACGCGGTGCTCGAACAACGCGTCGCGGAGCTCGAAGGCGGCGTCGCGGCGCTCGCCACCAGCAGCGGGATGGCGTCGCTGGATCTCGCGACCTTCGTCCTCGCAAGCAGCGGCGACAACATCGTGACGTCGTCGTCGCTGTACGGCGGCACGTACACGTACTTCACCCACACCGCACCCCGTCGCGGCATAGACTCCAGGTTCGTAGACAGCACCGACTACGAAGGCTACAGGGAAGCCATCGACGAAGACACCGCGTACGTCCATCTCGAGACCATCGGCAACCCCGCGCTCGACGTCGTCGACATAGAACGAGTCGCAGATATCGCGCACGACAACGACGCCCCCTTGTTCGTCGACAACACGTTCGCGACGCCGTACCTCTGCAACCCCTTCGAACACGGCGCAGACCTGATCTGGCATTCGACGACGAAGTGGATGCACGGAGCCGGCACCACCATCGGCGGCGTCCTCGTCGACGCCGGCAGCTTCCCGTGGGAGACCGGAGACTACCCCGAGCTCACGGAGCCCAACCCAGCGTACCACGGCATCAACTTCCGCGAAGCCTTCGGCGACGCAGCGTTCGCGTTCGCCGCCCGAACACGCGGCCTCCGCGACCTCGGAAACCAGCAGGCGCCTTTCGACGCCTGGAACACCGTCCAGAAGCTCGAGACGCTGCCGCTCCGCATGCAGCAGCACTGCGACAACGCACACGAGGTCGCCAGACACCTCGAGAACCACTCGGACGTCAGCTGGGTGAACTACCCCGGATTGGAGAGCCATCCCACGCACGACAACGCGGCGGAGTACCTCGACGGCGGCTTCGGCGGCATGATCACCTTCGGGCTCGAAGGCGGATACGAGGCCGCGGAGGAGTTCTGCAACGCCACAGAGCTCGCGTCGCTGCTGGCGAACGTCGGCGACGCCAAGACCCTCGTCATCCATCCCGCGTCGACGACGCATCAGCAGCTCACTGAGGAGGAGCAGGAGGCCAGCGGCGTCACCCCCGACCTCGTACGTATGTCCATCGGAATCGAGGACGTCGACGACATCATCGCCGACATAGATCAGGCGATAGATCAGGCGACGTAGATAGATGGACGTCGAGACGGAGTCCCTGGGGGAGTTCGAGTTCGAATGCGGGGAAAGCATCGAGCTCGACGTCGCGTACGAAACCTACGGCGACTACACCGGCGACAACGCCGTCCTCGTATGTCACGCGTTGACGGGGAGCCAGCACGTCGCCGGCCACGGCGAGGATAAAGGCACCAGCGGTCAGGCCGCCGCCTGGTGGGACGACGTCGTCGGAGCGGGGAAAGCGGTCGACACCAACGACTGGTTCGTCGTCTGCGTCAACGTCCCCGGCTCCTGCTACGGCACCACGGGACCCGCGTCGGAGAACCCCGAGACAGGGGAAGCCTACGGACCCGACTACCCGCCGGTGACGGTCACCGACTGGACGCGCGCGCAGAGGCTCCTGCTGGAGATAATCGGCGTCGACAGCTTGCACGCCGTCGTCGGCGGCAGCGTCGGCGGCATGAACGTCCTGGAGTGGGCGAAGCTCTACCCAGACTTCGTCAGGAAGCTCGTACCTATCGCGACCGCCCCACGTCTCGACAGCCAGTGTCTCGCGCTCGACGCAGTCGCAAGACGCGCCATACTGTCGGACCCGAACTACCAGGGAGGCCGGTACTACGAAGGCGATCCACCCGACGACGGATTAGCGCTGGCGCGCCAGATCGGCCACATCATGTACCTGTCGAAGCACTCTATGGAGGAGAAGTTCGGCCGCAGGGCGGCGCGGAAGGACCCCAGCGA
The DNA here is from genome assembly GCA_028751075.1 of Euryarchaeota archaeon Ods02. GTDB lineage: Archaea > Halobacteriota > Halobacteria > Halobacteriales > Halorutilaceae > JAQZDA01. The sequence goes on from JAQZDA010000034.1 coordinate 18,807, forward strand.
CGACGCCTACGTCTCCGAAGATCCGACGTCTCGTTTCTTTCCCTACCGAGACGTCGAGAGCTACCTCGACTACCAGGCGGAGAGGTTCACCTCTCGTTTCGACGCGAACAGCTACCTCTACATAATGCGGGCTATGGACGAGTACGACCTCGCGGAGGGCTTCGACGACGACGGCGACGCGCTCGCGGCGTACAGCGGTGAAACCCTCGTCGTCAGCTTCACAGGTGACTGGCACTTCACCGTCGAGCAGTCCGAGGACCTCGTGGAATCTTTCCGAGACGCAGGAGTCGACGTCGAACACCACGTGGTCGAGAGCGACTACGGACACGACGCCTTCCTCGTGGAACCCGAGAAGGTAGGTCCACCCGTCAAGGAGTTCCTCGAAGGCTGAAACTCATATCCTCGGAGACTGAGGTTCCTTCACTGGTCGAAGTCTTCGCCTAGTTCTTCCACTCCTTCGTTCTTCCACCACCTCGTTCCTCCACCCTCTTCCAATGCGGGCTTCTGGTATGCCTTACGTCTGACGGGGAGACGTAGACGGGTTCTCTATAGCAACCCTTATTGTGGACTATCGCCCACGTTCGGGACAACGATGCGTAAGACAGCGTTACTGCTGGCGGCACTGGTACTGGCGACGGCGATGGCTGGCGTCGCCGCTGCGGACGTAGAGAACAACGTCGAGGCGAGCCCCCAGGTTACACTGGGTGACAACGTCACCGTTGACGAAGCCTCGATAGACGGCGATGGCTTCCTTGTTATCCACACGGAGAGCGACGGCGACAACCACACGGAAGACAGCGTGATAGCGGTGGAAGAACTCGATGAAGGTGAGCACGAAGACCTTCTCGTCGAGCTAGACGAGCCCCTCGAGGAACGTCAGCTGCTGTACGCGGCGCTGTACTTCAGCGGCGACGAGTTCGACTTCGACAACGCGAGCCAGGCTGAACGCGAGACCGACGAAGGCTTCGAAGACGTCGAAGACAGCTTCTACGTCGTGATAGGAGACGTCACAGCTCTCGACGACTTCGAGGACGTCGACGTAGACCTGAGGGAGAGCTATCAGACCCTGGCGAACAACCTACAGGACAGGCACGAGTTCCGTCAGCGTCTCGACGAGCTGCAGGCAGAGCTCGAGGAACTTGAGGACAGCGACGACCCCGACGTGGAGGAGAGCAAGGAGGAGCTGAGGAACTCGATAGAGGACCTTGAAGCCGAGATCGAGGAGCTCGACGCCCAGATAGCGAACAGGACGGAGCTTATAAACGACATCCTCGAAGCCACTGACGAGCTAGAGGATGAAGAGGAGGAAGATGATGTCGACGACCCCAACGGTTTACCTGGCTTCACAGCCGTCGCAGCTATACTCTCGCTGGTAGCGTTCGCACTGATTGGACGGCGACACGACTAGGTTCGAGCGCGTTTCCCGTCTGACGTGCTCTGGTTTTCCGCTATCTCTTTACCCCAAGGCTGCCTCAACCCGTTAGATGGAAGTATCAGTCGGCGGCGTCACGCTCGACGAGCCGACGTTGCTCGCGAGCGGCATACTAGGCAGCACCGGCGCAAGCCTCCAGCGGGTGCTCGACAGCGGAGCCGGAGGCGCAGTAACCAAGAGCATCGGACCACGGCCGCGTGAAGGCCATCCGGGTCCGAACGTCTTCACCGAAGGTGATTACGCACTCAACGCCGTCGGCCTTTCGAACCCCTCGAAGGATTTCGACGAAGAGGTCGAAGGTGTCGAGGGAGCCGTCGTCGTCAGCGTCTTCGGCGGCACCGCGGAGGAGTTCGCGGATCTCGCGGAACATTTCTCGCCGTACGCAGACGCCCTCGAGCTCAACGTCTCGTGTCCCCACGCCGAGGGATACGGCACCGACATCGGCGCCGACCCCGAGCTCACGCGGAAGGTGACGGAGGCCGCCGTCGAAGCCGCCGACGTCCCCGTATGGACGAAGCTCACTCCGAACGTCACCGACGTCGTCGAGATAGGTCGTGCGGCGGAGGATGGCGGCGCCTCCGCGGTCACGGCGGTGAACACTCTGGCGGCGATGGCGGTGGACGTCGAGACGGGGGAACCCATCCTCGGCAACGACCACGGCGGGTTGAGCGGAAGCGCACTGAAGCCCGTGGCCGTGAGATGCGTCTACGACCTCTACAGCGCGCTCGAGGTGGACGTCGTCG
>JAQZDA010000033.1 GCA_028751075.1 Euryarchaeota archaeon Ods02
GACGGGGTTCGAAGACGTCGACGAAGACGTGCTTTACGGCGACCTCGACCTCGAGGGCTGACCGCCGTGGCTCAGGCGTCCCTGGCTGCTCCGCCGGCTGGCTTCCGAAGCCTCTAACCCCCTGCCCTCCCTCGCCGTAGACATGACCCTGATAGACGGCGACGAGATATCTGCGCGCGTACGAGACGAGGTCTCGCGGGAGATCAGCGACCTCGACTACACTCCGAGATTGGTCGCGGTGTTGATGAGCGACGACCCTGCGAGCGAGACCTACGTCCGGATGAAGCACCAGGCGGCGGAGGAGGTCGGCGTCGACAGCGAGACCATCGACATCGACCCCGAAGAGACCGAGGAAGCATTGCTCGACGTCATCGACGACCTCAACCAGGACGAAGACGTGGACGGCATCTTAGTTCAGCTTCCGTTGCCGGACCACGTCGACGAACACGCGGCGCTCGACGCCGTCGCACCGGAGAAGGACGTCGACGGCTTCCACCCCGAGAACAAAGGCCGGCTGATGGACGGCCGCCCCCGCATGGTGCCGGCGACGCCGCGCGGCGTCCACAGGATGCTTCAGGAAGCTGACGTAGAGGTCGACGGCGCCGACGTGACCATCGTCGGCCGGTCGAACATCGTCGGCAAACCCCTCGCCGCCCTCCTCACGAACCACGACGCGACGGTGACGGTCTGCCACAGCCATACGGACGACCTCGCCGCGCATACCCGTCGCGCCGACGTCGTCGTAGCAGCCGTCGGAGTAGCGGAGATGATAGACGCGGAGATGGTGGCGGAGGGCGCCACAGTCATCGACGTCGGAATCAACCGCGTCGACGCCGACAACGACAAAGGCTACGAGCTCGTCGGCGACGTCGCGTTCGACGAGGTGAAGGAGGTGGCGGGCGCCATCACTCCGGTGCCCGGCGGCGTCGGACCGATGACAGTGGCGTGTCTCATGGAGAACACCGTGGAGGCGGCTAGGCAGCGGCGTAAGAACTGAGGCGGTCTATACTTCGTCGAACCCCTGGTAGACGTCCCTCAGCGTCCTCAGCGCCTCGACGGCGTCGCCTTCCTCGCCTTCCGTCGCCTGCACCTGCTTCGCCCGCTGACGCGCGTCCTCGACGTCTCGCATCACCTCCGTGTCGTCGAGGTCGCGGTCCCGCGCCCATTTCACCATCTCGCTGCTGTAGTCCTCGACGACGTCGGCGACGGCGCGCTCGTGCACTGCGTCGAGGGTCTCCGGCCGCTCGCCGGGGTGCGGCGGCTCGCCGTCTTCGAGTCCCGTGACGAGCGCGCCCGCGTACTCGCGTTCGCGGTCCGTGGCTTCGCGGCTGCGCGCCGTGAGCTCCGCGTAGAGGTGCTTTACCTCGGCTGCCATCACGTAGACGGGGTCGGGCGGCTGTAGCTCGCCGGCGACGACGAAGTTCTTCTTCGTAGTGTAGCTTCTGGCAGCTTCGTCGGCGTTCTCCAGGGTCTCCATGAGGGTGCTGGCGACGAGGTCTTCGGCGGGGAACTCCTCCTCCGGTCGTGCGCCGTCGCCGACGCCTCTGCTGCGTGGGCTATCGCACTCCGGGCATTCCACTGTGCGTGTCTCCCAGTAGCTCCAGCGTTCCCCGCATTCGAGGCACTCGCGTTCACCCTCTAGATCCATTGTACAGTGGTTGGAGTTCGCCCTAGTTATATGCCGTGGGAACCCATTCGTATAGTAGGCTATGTATCGGCGTGGTTTCCTCTACTCCCTTGTCTGTACCGTAGCAACTGGCTGTCTCCACAGCGGGGATGTTGACGCTGAAGAGTTCAGACGATACATCTCTGTTGACGAAGTTGAGGACTTCCCTGAAGATGCTTCGCTGGATGTAGAGCTCACTGTCGAACGCAAACTGGTGACCGTAGATGAGAAACCCGTTCTCCGTCTTCGGGTTACCAACTTGGGTGAAGAGGAACGTGAAGTAAGGACTCCTTTCTACAAGGGTGCGCCGGAAAACCGATTGACTAGGCGTTTCGGTAGAGGCGTCCTGCTCTACTCTAAAGCCGCACCGGATAGAGGAGAACCTCTCGAATGTATCGCCGAAGAAGATCCATCGGCTAGGGTTGAGGACGTCGTCTGGACTGACGAGGACCCGGTTAGCTGGATGTTGGGTCCTATGGAGACCGGTGAAGACGAGTTGTTTGTCGTGGATGACCCCGGCGTCAGAGGGTGTTACCCTACAGGTAGGTACCGGTTCGAGAGCTACTACTACAGCTGGGGTTTCTCGTTGCTCGTCGAGGACTAGAGGAGTTCAGTGTTCCGTGGGATATCTCCGGCCTACCCGTCTCTGCCTGCCCGTGTCTAGAGCTGGGTCAGTCGAGAGCCGTAAGCTCTTGTATGTCGGGCACCGATGCGGCGTCGTCGGTTATCTGACCCATCCTGTCCTGGTGTTTCTCCAGCGCGTAGGATGCGAGGTCGCCGGGGTTCGGGCCGGGGAGCTCGCCGGGGTCGTCGACGTCCTCGTAGATGTAGTTCGTCGTCTGGTTCACCAGCGGCACGAGCTCCGCCAACGTCTCGTTGAGGACGTCTTCGTCGACTCCGTCTTCCTCGAGCCCGTGTTTGATCTTGCTCATGCCGAATCCTACGTGTCGGCCTTCGTCGCTTCGTATCTTCGCGATGCCTTCGACGAGTCCCGGCAGGTGGGCGATGTCGTCGTCGCCGTCCTCCTCGAACGTCCTGGTGAGGCCCCAGTATCCGGTCTGCGCGAGTATGCCTTCGACTGTGAGGTGGTAGTGTGCGTGTGCGATGACGCGGTTCTCGGGGGTGTCGTCGGTGAGAAGGCGGTTGAGCGCTTCTTCCTCGCGGTCGAACAGCTCCTCGTAGCCTGGGCTGTAGAACTCGGGGTCGCGGGGTGAGCTTTTCTCCATCCCGAGCTCCTCCTCGACGGGGTGGACGACCTCCTTCCAGTAACGGTCGAAGAACTCCGTGTGCTTCGCTTCCTCGTACATCTGCGTGGTGATGAACATCTGGTCTTCGATGCCGTCGAACGCTATGGCGAACGGTGCGAGGTCCTCGGTGACGGCTTCCTCTCCTGCGCCGAACATCGCGAGAGACTTCCGGAGCATGTCCGTGTACTCCATGAGGTCCTCGTTCTCTTCGCTGTACTCCACGAGGTTCTCTCTGTCGCGTTCGAGCTCGATGTCGAAGGGATCCCAGTGCCGTTCGACGGCGTTCCTGAAGTACCTGTATCCGCGTTCTTCCTCCGCTATCTGTACCTCGACTCCGTCTACTATACCTGCCATGGACGACTGTTGCCGACTCCCGCCGTTACCCGTTGCCCCTCATTACAACGGCAGTATAAATACGTGGTGAGCTGTTCGGTCGTGGGTTGATGCGTTCTCGCGGATAACCCGAGCCATTAATCAGACTCCTCTTCATAGCTACCGCCGATGAGGTACATCACGGTGGTGTTGCGGCCGCCGGAGGAGCAGTTCCACCCTGTCGACGCGATAATCGACAGCAATCCCGACCTCAGCCGCGGCCGCGTCCTCCACGTAAAGCTCCTCAACGACGACACCGTGATGGCGCTGTACGCCGTCGGTGGGCCGGAGGAGGAGATCGAGAAGGAGCTCGACGCACACCCCGACGTCCGTAGCTACAACGTCTTCGAGGTCGGGGAAGACGAACACCACGTCTACGTACACGTCGAACACGGACAGCCGGTGGTGGAGCTTCTGTCGCTCGCCAACGACCAGAAGCTCATCGTCGACACTCCGATGGAGTTCACCGACGACGGAGGCGTACGCGTCACCGTGATGGGGGAGCAGGAGACTCTTAGGGACGCCATCGACAGCCTGCCGGACGACGTCGAGTTCGAGATAGAGCAGGTCGGACGTTACAGCCCCGAGGACGACCGCTTGCTGTCGCTGCTCACCGACCGGCAGAGGGAGGCGTTAGAGGTCGCCGTCGACCTCGGCTACTACGACGTCCCAAGGCGTGCGACCCACGAGGAGGTAGCCGACGCGATGGGTTGTGCTCCTTCGACCGCTGCGGAGCACCTGCGGAAGCTAGAGAGCCGTCTCGCCCACGCTCTCGTAGAATAAGGCGCTGGTTCCTAAGGAGCCGTTTCCCTCTTCGCTCTATCCGAGGAGGCCGCCGAGCATTCCACCGCTGTCTTCCACCTCTCCTTCGACTATCTCCCAGCCTTCGATGTCGAACTCTACGTCGACCTCGCCCTTGCCGCCGCTGGCGCCCTGGGTGTAGACGTCCAGGTAGGCGCACTCTAGCGCGGCGAGCCCTTCGTCGGACTCCATGCTCACCAGCATCGACAGGCCGTCTTGCTTGAACCCCTCACGGTCAGTTTCGTCACCCTCCTCGTAGAACACTATCTCGTCGTTCGACAGTGCGTACCCGGTCGCTTCGTTCTTCGCGAAGTACTCCTCCACGTAGTCGAGGTCCGGCGCGTAACCCACGCGTGTGCCCGCGGGAGCTGTAGTCTTCTCGAGGCTGCCTGCCTTCGTCACGAGTATAGTGCGTTTCGAAACCTCGACCCGGTCAGCCTCGTAGATGTTGATGGAGCCCTGGTTCTCCCCGATGTACTCCATGTAAGTCCGGAACATCTCCACGGACTCCTTCCGGGAGACGTTCCTCTCTATCTTACCGGATTGCTCCGTCATCAGATCCAGTGCGTCCGTCCCCAGCGCGTTCTCCAGTCCGTGGTACTCGGCGTAGATAGGCCAGCCCTCGAGGTAGACCACGACCCCTTCTCCGCTGCCGCCGTCCAACACCAGGCTGCCGTTGAACTCCTTCTTCCTGGCTTCGGAATGAGCCGCTTCGAAGCTCGACTCGTGGGTCCTCACCTCCTCGGCTGATGGATACTTCATAATGGGTTCAAAGCACCCTACACCTATATATCTACCTGGTGGGTTTCGACGGGTTTTTGACGGGGACACCCCTCTTTCCGCCACCGTAGGAGGCGAGAGCCGTAGACTACGGGTGGTAACATGTCAGAAATAGAGGAAGCAGTCGAAAGAGCGCTGTCGGACAGACCCGACAGGAACTTCACGGAGAGCGTGGACGTAGCAGTGAACCTCAGAGACCTCGACCTCAGTCAGCCGGACCAGAGGGTGGACGAAGAGATAGTTCTACCCGCGGGAACCGGCAAGGACGTAAGGGTAGTCGTCATCGCGGACGGCGAGACCGCGCTGCAGGCCGAGGAGGTCGCCGACCGGGTGATACGGCCTGACGAGGTAGAGGACATCGCCGACGGTGATGAGGCGAAGGACATCGCCGATGAACACGACTTCTTCGTCGCCGAGACCGAGTACATGCAGGACGTCGGCCGACACCTCGGACAGGTGCTGGGTCCACGCGGCAAGATGCCGTCACCCATCGCACCCGACGACGACGTACAGGAGGAGGTTCAGCGTCTGAAGGGCACCGTCGCGCTCCGCAGCGGGGACCGACGGACGTTCCACACACAGATAGGTAACGAGGAGATGGAAGCCGAGGAGCTCGCGACGAACATCGAAGCCATCTTACGCAGGCTGAACCAGATACTCGAGAAAGGAGACCTCAATATCGACGATGTCTACGTCAAGACAACGATGGGCCCAGCAGTGGAGGTGGCGTAGATGAGCGTGCTCACCGAGGAGGTACCCGAGTGGAAGCAGAAGGAGATAGACGAGTTCCGCGAACTAATCCGCAGCCACGACGCAGTCGGCGTCGTCAACGTCTCCGGCATCGCCAGCCGTCAGTTCCAGAAGGTCAGGAAGAACCTCCACGGCGACGCCGAGGTCAAGGTCGGCCGCAACACTCTGATGCGTCGCGCCCTCGAAGCCGAGGACCGTGAGGAACTCGTCGAACACGTCAGCGGCCAGAGCGGCTTACTGTTCACCGACGACAACCCCTTCGCCCTCTACAGGAAGATAGAGGAGGGCAAGAGCCCAGCGCCGCTGCGCGCCGGACAGGTCGCCCCCAACGACATCGTAATCCCCGAGGGAGACACAGGGTTCGACCCCGGACCATTCGTCGGAGACCTCCAGCAGATTGGCGCGGCAGCGCGGATAGATGAAGGCTCTATCAAGGTCACCGAGGACAGCGTCGTCGTCGAGGAAGGCGAGGAAGCAGACGACGAGGTCGCCGAGGTTCTCGCGAAGCTCGAGATAGAGCCCATAGAGGTCGGGCTCGACCTCCGCGTCCTCCTCGAGGACGGCGTCCTGTTCGACCCCGACACCCTCGACATCGACCTCGAAAGCTACGAGGACGACCTCGCGGCCGCCGCGGCGGGTGCGTTCAACCTCGGCGTCAACGCCGGAGTCGCCAACGAGGACACCGTGCCTGCGATGCTGTCGAAGGGACAGGCTGAAGCCGTCGCCGTAGGAGTCGAAGCCTCGGTCTACGAACCCGACATCCTCGACCGCCTGACCGCGGAGGCCGACGGACAGGTCCGGGCGCTCGCCGCCCAGCTAGATGACGACGCGTTGCCGGAGGAGCTACGCGGAGTCGAAGCACCTGAACCCCAGGAGACGGAGGCCGACGAAGCCGAGGAAGACGAAGGTGGAGGCGACGAAGAGGAAGCCGAAGCCGACGACGACGAAGCCGCGGAGGAGGAAGGCGGTGAAGGAGACGACGAGGACGTAGCGGAAGGCATGGGCAACCTCTTCTAAACCGGAAGAGGTATACAACCAACGCAACCACACAGAACTCAAGAGGTAACACAAAGATGGAGTACCTATACGCAGCACTCACACTGCACAACGCAGGACAGGAAGTAACGGAAGACAACGTCACAGGCGTGCTAGAGGCAGCCGGCGTCGATGTCGACGATAGCCGCGTGAAAGCGCTCGTAGCCGCGCTTGAGGACGTCGACATAGACGAAGCCGTCGAACAGGCCGCAGCAGCCCCCGCAGCCGCAGCAGGCGGAGGCGGCGGAGCTGCCGCGGCTGCTGACGCCGGCGGCGAAGCCGAGGAAGGCGCCGACGAGGCGGACGAAGAGGAAGCCGAAGCCGAGGAAGAGGATGACGAGGAAGCCGAGGAGGACGCAGCGGAAGGACTGGGCGAGCTCTTCGGCTGAAGCCTACGCGCGAGAACCCTCCAGAATTTCATGTTTTCCGTCGCCTACGGTCCAACTTAAACGTAGGCAACCCCGTAGAAGGGGTAAAGCTTAATCGTTCTTGAACACTTAGCCAACGTAAGATGTCAGGCTCCATCTTCCAGCGTCTCTTCGCCGGCCTCTACGACTTCGTGTTCAAAGGCGGTCTCAAGAAGACGGTGATCGGCCTGGTTCTCGGCATGTTCCTGCTGGTATCCATCGCCTACATCGCCTTCCCGCAGACGACGGCGGCGATAGTGATGGGTAGCATGGGTTTACAGGACGAGGACTTCCAGCCTCCCCAGATAGAAGCGGGTGAGAACGTCTACACCTACGAAGGTACCTGGCAGGGTAGCGCAGGACCCGTGGGAACCGGTATCGGCGGCGAGGTCGTTGCCACGGTCGACTGGGATCAGGGAGTAGTGAGCGCGGAGATGGAGGGTGACGAGATAAGCGACGGCTTCATGGAGGGGACCGTAGACTCCGACACAGGCCACACCGAGGGAGGTGGAGCCGTGAACGCGTTCGGGCTATCGGGAGTGAGCTTCGTCATCGAAGGCGAGTACGAAACAGATGGAACCAGCGCCAGCGGAACCTGGGAGTCCACCGGCGAGATCAGCGGTTCGGGAACCTGGGAGGTCGAGATGACCGAGGAAGACAAGCAGAGGTTCCTGGAAGCCCAGGGTGAAGCGGATGGAAACGAGACGGAGTGACGAGGGCGACGCTGTAGAACTCCTGTTCCCCCGCCACCGTCACGTCTTCTGAAAAGAGTTATCTGGGTTGCCGACGATTTCCCGGTAAGATGAGCGTAGAAGCAAAGGAGATTCTGAAGACGACGAAGCAGAAGTGGCTTTCGAGGAACGGAGCGGTTTTCTTCGGCTTGTTCTTCGTGGCGTCGTTCTTCTTCATACTCGGTATACAGAGCAGGATAGCCGCCACCGAGACCGAGGGCCCGCTCGCTGACGCGTTGCCGGCGCCGTTCGTCGAAGCCAGCTCCATCGCCGTAGGTATACCCCGGTGGGCGGCCGTAGTGATGGTGTTCGGCTCGCTGTACGCCGGCTCCTATGTAGCCGTCGTCGCGATGAGAACCTACCTCGATGGAGCTCCGTCTATACACGAACGCTACTACAGGGAGGACGTCCTGGGTGCGACCACGCATCTGTTCCTCGGAACCCTGATCTTCGCGCCGATGTTCTTCATCGGACTGTTACTCGGAGTGCTTCCAGGGGCGTTCATCGCTATCTCGTTCTGCTTCTACCTCGTGTACACCTCTAAACACGGGGAGGACGTGGTGCAGGCTTTCATGGACAGCTGGAGCTTCTCCAGCGGGAACCGGCTTCCGTTGTTCCTCGCGTTCCTCGGCTTCCTCGTGGTGTTCCTCGTGCTGGTGGCTCTCGGCCTCGGTCTCTACGTCGTCGTCTGGGGTTTCTCCGACGTTCTCGCGGAGTTCATGCTCGTCACCGGCGCAAGCGCCATCCTCGTCTTCGTGCTCGCGATAGTCTCCTCCGCGTACCACACGGTGAACGACAGGGAAGCCGCGGCCTGACCGACTGAGAACCGTTCTGATTCCTTGTGGAACGCTGGCCGTACGATTTTAGCTTAGCTGGATCGAGATAGACGGCGCAGCCAGGGTAAGAACTTAGGTGGTCAGCAAGCCTCTGCAGCGACCGGCGGAGGGGAGGGGAAGAGTGGGGGGGAAGAGCTACTCCTCTGCTTCGCCTGGACGTCGCTCCACGTCGCTCTTCTCTATCTCGATCCGGCGGAGCGGGTAGATCTTCTTCGCCTCGCTGTACAACGCGCTGCTGAGTCGGCCAGTGACGACCGCGTCGATGAACTCCTCGAACGTCGACTCCTCGGCTTTCTCCTCCACTATCTCGCGGACGCGCGCGCGTATGGCTTTCTCCTGGCTGTCGTCGGCTTTCTTCGCCGCGAACGCCGAAGGCTGGACCTCGACCTCGTAGCCGTCCGTGGTCTCCACGACGATGACGTCGTCGACCTTCGACGTCCCCCGTCGCACGAGGGAGCGGACGTAGTCCCGCGTCAGCTCGTGTCCGGTGAACACCGTGTAGACGCTGTCGCTGCCTATCTCGTCGACCTGGAACTTCATCTTCGTGTTGTTCTCGCCGAAGTCGTCGGTTATCTCGCCGAGAGTGGTTACGATGGTGCGGTCGAGTAGCTTCTCGGGTTCGTCCGCGGGAGTCTCACCGAGTTCCGCGCGGTCGAACTCCTGGGACGCGAGGACCGTGTACCAGTCCTTCCCGCGTCCAGCCTTCGAGACCTGTCTGCTGCTCATGTAGCCGTCCTTGGGGGCTTTCGCATATAAGCTTACTTCTCTCGCCGCGCGTCTCCGTGTGGTTTTATGTCGCCGCCAACCTATCCCCTGATATGTCAGAGCAGCTTCGTGCCGCCTCGTTCCTCGACAAAGGCGGCACAGGCAAGACGACGACGGTCGCACACCTTGGGGTGGCACTGTCGGAGCGCGGTAACGACGTCCTCCTCATCGACCTCGCCGGCAAACAGGCGGACCTCGCCAAGAACTTCGGCGTCTGGGAGGACTACCGCGAGCGCATCGAAGCCGAGGACGACTGGCCTAACATCAGCACCGTGTTCCGCGAGCAGTGGACGCGTATCGCTAAGAAGATAGACGACCCTCTCGACGAACTCGTCTACGACACCGGCGAAGGACCCGACCTCATCCCCGCGCACCCCGGACTCGACGGCCTCGACACCGAGCTCAACGACATCGAAGAGATAGAGGAACGTTACAGCCGGTTAGAGGAGTTCCTCGACAGCTACGTAAGTGGTTACGACGTCGTCCTCATCGACCTCCCTGGGTCGACGAACAACATCAGCTACAACGGCCTCTGGGCCGCGCAGCACGTCGTCGTACCCGTAGAGGCGGGTCCGTTCGAGGCGCAGCAGGCCGAGACCCTCAAGAGCGACCTCGAACGCATCAGCGACAGGTTCGACGTCGACGTCGAGCTCACGATGCTGGTGATGAACAAGACCGACCAGAGGACTAAGCTCTCGGAGGAGTTCGCCGACGAGTACAGCGCCGCCTTCGACGGAGTGCTGGCGCCGCACGAGGTACCGAGGAGCCAGGACGTCAGGAACGCGGCCGTGGAAGGCCGGACGCTGTACGCGGAGCGCGGGCTCTCGGAGTCCGCGAAGCGCGCGCTCGAAGCGTTCGAGGAGAACGCCGAGGAGCTCGAGAGGAGGCTGAAAGCATGACGGACGACGAATTAGAGGAGCTACGGCAGCAGACCAGGGGCACCGACCGTATAGACGCCACCGGAGATGAAGACGCAGGGGTCGATGTGGAGGCAGACTCCGGCTCCGGCGACGACGCCGCCAGCGACACAGGTTCGTCGTCCTCCAGGACTGCATCGGACGCGAAGTCACCGACACCCGCCGACGACTTCGACGAATGCCTCGCTTCCACGGTCGGCAGCGTCGAACGCGGGGTGCAGCCTAAGTCCTTCAGCGCCAGCGACCCCGTCTTGAGCGCGTTCTTCCAGACAGTCTACCGTGACGACGAAGCCCGGGAGGACGTCGGGGAAGCGCTCGTCGACCACGTCGATGTCGACGTAGAAGATGGTTACACGAAGTCCGAGCTAGTGAGGCTCTCTGTGCTCGCGGGAGTGCAGGAGGCGGCGCCGGAGTACTACGAGGAGCTGGTGGAGACGTTCTAGAGGAACTGATTCCGCAACCTCCAAACAATCTTGTTCTGACGCCTTCACCTGGACGAAATAGAATCCATTATCGCTCCGACTCCACGCGCGGTGGGTTTTATAACGTACCCGCGTGTAACGTTACAGTATGTCATCCAGCACGGAGAACGCCGGTGAGAAAGGAGGGCAGGAGGATGAAGGGAGGGACTGGTACGTAGAGCTCGCCTATCCGATAATCAAGTTCGTGGTCGCGGTCGGCGTCCTGGTGTTGCTCTGGAGGCTGGTGAACACGGTCGATGCAGCCCACCAGGTCACCGTACCCTTACCTGGAGGGGCCGAGATATCGATGGCTGGTCTGATGTCGAGCGTCCTCACGTTGATACTTATGATAGCGATCATAGCGTTCGCGTCTTCTTTCGGCCGCGTGCTCCACGACGGACTAGACGTAGGTGTGCTGGAGACGCTGTCGAAGCTCGGTGGGATAGCGATAGCGTTGGTATTCGCGTACTTCATGTTCGCTTGGGTGACGGAGACCTTCGAGGGCTACGAGGCACATTACGACATAGCGTTCCTGGTAGCCGGTATCGTGATCGTAGGGTGGCTAGGTCTAGTGCTCTACAGCAACGTGGACGACCTGGTCGAAGCGATAGCTTGAGTCCGGTGCCGATGCCCTGATACCGGCATCCTTACCCGGAAAGCAGCAGCTACACAGCTAACGATGAGATGCCCTTACTGCAGCGAGTTGAAGGGAAGGATGCTGCTGCACAGACACCTGTTAGACAGCCACGCAGATGAAGTCGAACTAGACGGCGCAGTCTACCGCCTCGACTGCCCCAGATGCAGCGAGACAGTGGAGGTCGACGTATCCCAGGCACCGGGTGTGTCCGAGGAGGAAGCAAGAGGATACGCCGACGACGTCACTGTAATGGCTTTCGACGTCCTCTTAGACCATATGGAAGACTCCCATCAGTAGGTGGGGTTAGCAGGGTTGGCAGAGGAGGTGCCGGCTGTCCGTCTGCTTACTGCGGGCTAGGCTGTCCGCCTTTCTTCCCGGTGCCACCGTCGACTCCCGGATCGATTTCGCCGGCGAGGCTGGTTATCTTGTCGAGGATGCCTTCCTTGTCGTCGCGTTCGACGAGCGCGTGATCCAAGACCTCGCTGATGTTGTGCACGGGCTGTATCTCCACCATCTCCTCGTACTCGTCCTCGATCATCACGTCCTGTTCGTTCGACGCAGGGATGATGACGCGGTCGACGCCGGCCTTCGCTGCCGCCTCTATCTTGTGGGTGACGCCGCCGACGGGGAGGACGTCGCCGCGCACCGACAGCGAACCAGTCATCGCCACCGACTGATCGATGGGGACGTCCTCCAGCGCGCTGATGACCGCGGTGGCGATGGATATCGACGCGCTGTCGCCGTCGACGCCTTCGTGGCTCTGCAGGAACTGGATGTGGACGTCCTTCTGGTCGATGTCCTTGCCGGTGAACTTCTTGATTATCGCGCTGACGTTCTGCACGCTCTCCTCCGCTATCTCCTGGAGTTTACCCGTCGCGATGACGCGGCCTCCTTCCTCGCTCTGCGAGGGTGTGACCTCCGCCATTATGGGTTTCACGATGCCGCTGTCCTCCCCCATCACCGCGAGGCCGTTGACGCGGCCGACTGCGCCACCCTCCGCCGTCGTCATGTCGTACTCCTTCTTCCTGTCGATGAACCGGTCGCTGAGCTGCTGCTCTATCGACCGGCTGCGTTCCTTCGCCTGCAGCACGTGTTCCCTGGTCGTGTACTCCGCGCCTTCGTCGTGCGCTATGTCGCCGGCGACCCTTACGAGTCCGCCGAGGTCACGCAGCTTCAGCGTCAGGTGGTCCTTCCGCTGCGCCCGACGCTGAGCCTCCACGATTATCTCCTCCACGGCTTCCCGGAGGAAGTGCGGGATGTTCTCGTCCTTCTCCACCTCCTGCGCGACGAACCGGGCGTACTTCCGCCGTATCTCGGGGGTGTCCTCGATGGTGTCCTGCATGTTCACCTCGTATCCGTACCCCTTGATTCGGCTGCGGAGCGCGGGATGCATGTTCTCCATCGCGTCCAAGTTGCCGGCCGCCACCATGACGAAGTTACACGGAACGCTCTCCGTCTGCACCATCGCGCCGCTGCTGCGTTCGCTCTGACCGGTGATGGAGTACTCGCCCTCCTGTATAGCCGTCATCAGGCTCTGCTGGTTCCTGATGTCGAGGGTGTTCATCTCGTCGATGAACAGGACACCGTTGTGGGCCTCGTGGATCGCGCCGGCTTCGACGCGGTCGTGGCTCGGCGTACCCAAACCTCCCGACTGGAAGGGGTCGTGACGGACGTCTCCGAGCAAGGCGCCGGCGTGTGCGCCGGTGGCGTCGCGGAACGGCGCGCGTTCGTCGTCTCCGTTGTCGACGAGGAGGTTCGGCACCATCGTGCTCGAGTCGTTCTGGAGGTACCGGAATGCGATGAAGATCAAGGCGCCGGCGATGATCCCGAGGAGGAACCTTCTGACGATGAAGGCGTAGATGATTATCGCGATTATGATGACGCCCATCAGGATGGTCCGCATCTGATCGCGTTTCCTGGCTTCCTCCTTGTGGGCGTCCACTATCTCCCTGCCTTTGCCGGCGGGGACTGTGCGGACCTTTGGTTTGTTGCCGTCGTCGGGGTTGTGGTAGACGAGGGTGTCCTCTAATTGCTCACGCGGCAGCATCTCCGCCATCGCCTTCGCCAGCATCGACTTACCGGTGCCCGGCGACCCTATCATCATCACGTGGCGCTTCTGCTTCGCCGCCTTCCGGACGATGTCGACGGCGTGCTCCTGACCGATGACCTGGTCGATGAGGTCGCCGGGTACGTCTATCTCCTCCGTGGTCTCGATGTCGAGGCCGCCGAGCAAACCTGATTCGTCGCCGTCGAACTCCTCTTCCGCGTCGCCCTCGCCCGCGTCGGAGTCTCCGGCCTCTGACCCGTCACTCGGCTCCACAGCCTCTGAATCGTCACTCGCCTCGACAGCTTCTGTGGCTCCCAGTTCCCCGGCTTCAGCTGACGCGTCCTCCGTCTCGGCTGCTTCGGCCGCCGGCTCCTCCGCATCTTCCTCTGATGCCCCCGGCTCTCCGGCGGAGTCCTCCGCCAGAGCTTCCTCTACGCCGACGTCTTCGACGCTCTCGCCGGCGTCGACGCTGCCTCCGGAGTCGTCGGGTTCCTGGTCCGTGTCTTCGTCTGGTAGGTCGCTCATGTCTTTCACTATAGAGGAGGTATCTCGGTGTATGGAATATGCCGGGAGGACTGATATACTTTCTGTCACGTGTTAGATACAGGTGACGCTTAACCGCACTACGTCGTCGATTAGACGTGTAGAACCCATCTCCGTATCCGTGGCTATGTGAACGCAGTATGTCGTGTACGTTGTGGTCGCGGATGCTCGAGCCATCTCCGTATCCGTGGCTTTGTGAACGTGACAGCCTGGAGGTGAACGGGACGCGTAAGCTATATCCACCGCCGCCGAGTTTGAGGCCGTATGCGTGGACTTCACGTCGGCAGGTTCCAGCCGTTCCACCACGGCCATCTGAAGGTCGTCGACATGATAGCGGAGGAGGTCGAGGAGGTAGTGGTGGCGGTCGGGAGCGCGCAGAAGAGCCACTCCACACGTAACCCCTTCACGGCCGGTGAACGCGTCAGCATGATCACGAAGGCGCTCGAGGACCACGAAGCCACCACCTACGCCATCCCCGTGGAGGACCTCAACCGGAACGCCGTATGGACCGAACACCTGAAGTCTTTCTGCCCGCCGTTTCAGGTGGTGTACAGCAACAACCCATTGATAGTTCGGCTTTTCGAGGAGGACGGCTTCGAGGTCCGTAAAGGTCATCTGTTCGAACGCGACAGATACAGCGGCACCGAGGTCAGACAGCGCATGATAGAGGGCGATGACTGGCGGGAGCTGGTGCCGGACGAGGTCGAGGACGTGGTGGACGAGGTCGACGGCGTGCAGCGTATCAGGGACGTCGACGAGGACGACTACTACTGACTCTTAATCGAGCGCCGTATCCGGTCAGATGTAGTCGAGGTACCAGAGTATCAGCAGCAAGACGAGAGCCGCCGCTATCACGCTGTTGGTGATGAGGTCGAGGACGTCACCGAGTATCTGAAGCGCGAGCCAGACGGCGACGAGAAGAAGTATTACCCGGATTATGGTCTTGTCGCTCAGTCCCATGGATGGAGGTAGCTCGCGACGTGGAAAAGCCTGCCGTTACCCCTCTAGATTCAGGAGCCGTCGTTTGACCTCCCGCGGTCCCGCGTAGCCGTCGACGCCGTCTTCGGCTACGACTCGGTGGCAGGGGAGGACGATGGGGACGGGGTTGTCGAGCAAGGCGTCACGCACCTCTCCAGCCTCGTCCTCCGCGCCGATGCTGCGCGCGAACTCCTCGTACGTCAGAGTGGAGCCGTGGGGTACGTCTCGCGTGCGCTCCAGCACCCTCCTCCTGAGCCCCGTCACCGTCAACGCGTAGGGTGCGTCGACGGAGGGGCCGCCGGAGAGGTAGTCGAAGACCGCGTCTAGGACCGCGACCTCTCCTTCCTCGACCTCTTCACCGTCCGGTGTCTCCGGATACCCTACTCCTACGACGTTGCCGGACGCCAATCCAACCTCAATGTACCGCTCCAGGAGGTCGCTGTACCGGTGGAAGACTCCGGATTCCATCTAGAGCTCGTTCTCCGTCATCTACGGAGTTAGGTTCAGCCGAGGAGGTCGAGGTCCTTGAGCTGTGCCACGATCTTGTCGACGGCTTCGTCGGCGTCCTCTGGCCGTTCGCCTCCGGTCACCACGAGCTTGCCGCTGCCGAACAGCAGGACGACTACCTCTGGTTCGTCGAGCCTGTAGACGAGTCCGGGGAACTGCTCGGGCTCGTACTCGATGTTCTCGAGGCCGAGTCCGATGGCGATGGCGTTGAGGTTGAGGTCGTGGCCGAGATCTGCGCTTGCGACGATGTTCTGGACCTTGATGTCGGGGTCGTCGGTAACCTCGATGCCGAGGTCGCGTAGCTTGCCGAACACTATCTTCAGGCCTTTGTCGACGTCGCCAGGGCTCTTGGCGCCGGTGCAGACTATCTTGCCGCTGCGGAAGATCAACGCCGCGGTCTTTGGGTCCTGCGTGCGGTATACGAGTCCGGGGAACTGCTCGGGGTCGTAGTCCGCGCCCTCCATGTCGAGCGTGACCTTCTCGAGGTCGAGCTCCTGCCCGATGGCGGTGGATGCGACGACGTTCTCTATCTCTATCGTGTCCTTGGGGTCAGATTCACTCATCTCTGCCTTTAACTGTATATATAAGCATATATAAAGCTTCATTAAAACAGCCGGCCAAGCTCGCGTCGGTGCATCTCGCCGAACTCAAAGGCCCTCACTACAGCCTCGCGGACCAGGAGCTACGGAGCGTAGCTGCGGCCGTCGACCGTCGAGGCAAGATAGCGCTCTGCCGCGAGCTAGAGATAGACAGAAAGCTGGGGATGACCCACAGGGTGTCACGTGTGCTCGCGAAGACACAACCATCGGTCGACGCCATCGTGGAAGCGACCGAAGAAGAGGTAGAGCTCGACTCTGGAAGCGTCAGAGTCCGCGCCAACGCCATGGACACCGAGGCTGACACCGAGGAGGTGGAACGCCGCGTCGGCGGAGCGCTCCATCGCCGCGGCCACCCGGTGGACCTCGAACGCCCCGCACACGACGTCCGGGTAGTTCTCACGGGGGAACAGGCGTACATATGTCTCCTCGACTGCGAGACCGATGGGTTCGAGGGGCGGGCGCCCACCGAGAAGCCGTTCTTCAAGCCCGGAAGCATGTCCCCAGTGCTCGCGCGCACGCTTTCGAACGTCGCCGGCGGATACCACGGCGCGAGCCTTCTCGACCCCACCTGCGGCACCGGCGGCGTGCTCGTCGAAGCCGTGCTCACAGGCGGCGAACCTGTCGGCGGTGACGTAGACCGAGAGATGGTGGAGGGCGCACGGAGGAACTTAGAGGAGTACACCGACGTAGACTCCATGCTCTACGTGGGTGACGCCGCCGACCTGCCGCTCGAGGACGGATGCGTAGACTGCGCGGTCACCGACCTGCCGTACGGACGCGCGAGCAAGGTCGGCTCCACCTCTCTAGACCGCCTCCGCAGCGACACGCTCGCCGAACTTCACCGGGTAGTTCGTGGCCGCGTGGTCGCGGTGAGCGACGAAGACATAACCGCGGTATGCGAGGACGCCGGCTACACCGTCGACAGCCACCACCGACTGAGGGTGCACCGTAGCCTCAGCAGACACGTCCACGTACTCGAACCCTGAAACCGAGAACGGGAGCTACCGTTTCTCGACGAACCTGTACCTTTCCCTGTCGTCGTCACCGAGTACGAACGCCCCCACCTCGACGCCGCCGCCGGTGTCGATGTATAGCTCCGCGTACGAATCCGCCTCCCCCTCTCGTTCGTGCACGAGCTTCGTCTCGAAGTCCATCTCCGTACCCCTGATCTCGAGGTCGTAGTCACCGGTTAGCCCCGACTTCATGCGGAACATCCACGTCTGAACTTCGCGCTTCGACATGCCGACGAAATCCTCCTCGCCGGCGGCTTCCTCGAACGCCTCCGCGTCCTCGACGAGAGTCACCGTGGAACCACCTCGAAGGAGTTCATAGCTCCTCTACCACGCTGTCGTCGTCCGCGCGCTCCGCGTAATAACATACACGCGAACCCTCGACGACACCCATACCGAGCCGGAACGACGTCACCCAGCCGTCGCGGTCCGCCGTCACCACGTGCTTCACCTCACCGAACTCGTCGGTTATCTCACATATCGGGTCGCCGCTCCGCACGAGCTCGCCGGGCTCCACGCTTTTCCTCATCAACCCCGCCACCGGCGACTCCACGCTCGTCCTCCTGACGGGGAAACCACGCGACAGGTCGGGGATGCCGCGCACCTCCTCAATGTCGTCGTCCAGCATATCCATCTCACGCATCACGTTCCGGCAGCCCGCGACCGCGGCGTCCACGACCTCGCGCTCCACGATGTAGTCGCTGCCCAGCTCCGCCGTGAACGCTGGCACCCGGGCCTCGTTCACGCACGCCCCCGTCAAAGACCGATGCAGTCCTTCGTCTAGCGTCCTCTCCCACACCGACCCCATCACCCGGGTGAAGCCGAACGCCTCCGCTATCGCACTGCTTCTCCCCGCCACCTCCTCCGCCGTTTCGCGGTCGTCGTCTTCGGCGACGCGGTCGAGTATGGAGAACGGCACGCTGCCGACGTTCGAACAGTGCAGGTCGACGAGGGCGTCCGCTGACTCCCTGATGTAGTCGAAGACCCGACGGTTCACGACCTCCTGCGTCGTCCTCCATCCACCTTCCCCGCGGAAGTCCGGGAACAACCGGTTGGGGTCGCGGCTGTCGTACTCCGACCTCCGCGACGAGCTCCGGAGACCACTGGGGTTCAGGGTGACGATGCCGACGACGGTGCCGTTCAACCGCTCCGCCAGCTCCTCCGTCAACACCCGATGCAACACCGGGATACCGGCGACCTCGTTGCCGTGCAGGTTCGCAGTCAACCATAGCGTTGGGCCGTCGCCGCCGGAAGCTATCATCACCGGGGCACGTTCGACTCCGCCTGTGGGGAACGACACCAGGTCGAGGTAGCCCTTCGAGACCTCGCCTTCACCTGCCTCCGCTGATCCGACCTCCATCTCGACCTAGATACGCATCGTGTCGTCGCTACCACACTGGGGGCACTCCTGGAAGTCCTGGTTGGGGTCGTCCTGGAACTCGTGGCTGCAGGTCTCACACCGGAAGTAGACGGCGTTCTGGTTCACTCCACGTGCACCACGGGGTCCTTCGTCGGAGTCGTCGTTGCGTCTGCCTCTCATACCATTACAATCGAGTTCATAACCCTAAAAACGTACCGGGGTGGTTCAGCCGACTCCGTCTCCAAGCTTCCTCAGCTGATCCGGTCGACCGACGACGTACAGCCTGTCACCGGGTTCGAAGACACGGTCGCCCGCTGGCACCGCCTCCACCTCGCCGTCCCTTCCTTCCACAGCTACCACGGGAACCCCGAGCGAAGCCGCCGACACGCCGGTCAACGCGTCGCCTTCCTCGATGTCGAACGCAGCCATCGTCTCGTCCGCCGACCGCAGCATCGCCGCCAGCTCCTTCTCAGCGCTCTTCTCCGCCGGAAGAGTAACCACTCTGTACCGCTCGTCCGGCGTGACGTCAGCGGCGTCGGCTTCGTCCAACACCAACGTGACGACGTCGGCGGCGGCGCCGCGGAGCTCACCTACCGCGACGCGCTCGGGCTCGTCACCGTCGACCTTCCAGAGCTGGACGACGTCGCCGGGGCTCGCTGCGAACGCGGGATCAGCCTCCACGGCGACGGCGCAGGTGCCCGGCCCCAATGTCGGACCCAGTCCCGACACCCGGCTTCCGAGACCCAGGAACTCCACCTCTCCATCGTCCCCGAGCTCGAGGTCGACGTATCCGACGTCGAACTCGTCCTTAAGCCGCTGTACAACCTGTCGATGAAGCTCCTCCACCGTCAGCCCACGGGGGAACACCAGCTCCTGACCGGCGACCTGGTCACGAACCTCCGGATCCACGGGGTCGTAGCCGTCGACGTCTTCGATATCCTCCGGCAGCTCCACACGTATGTTGCGGCCGCGAGCCCGGACGAACGCTGAGACGTCTCCGTTGGACGCGACACCCTTCACCGCCCCCGCTTCGACGGCGAGACGGTCTCCGAGACGTCCTCCGTACATCGACACGATGGAGCCCACGGCGAGCGAAGCCACGTTGACGAAGACGACGCCAGGCTGCGTGAGATCCGTCTCACCTTCGACGAAGTGTCCGAGGCCCCCGGTCATGTTCAGCCAGAGCGCGATAGCGCCGAGACCGGCGAGGACGTTCAACGCGTCCGAGGAAGCCTGACGGCTGTACAGCCTATGGACGAACGCGAGAACGGAGGCGACGACTCCCGCGGCAGCCGACAGCACCAGCACCGTCACCGCTGCGTAAACCGCTGCCTCCATCGTCACTTCGAAGCCGGCGACCTCGATCACTTCACAGCCTCCACGAATCCGTCTATCGCTTCGCGGCGGCCGACGACGAAGAGCTCGTCACCCTTCAGTATCTCCTGGCTGCCGGTGGGAGCCAGCGCTCTCTCGCCGCCGCTCTTCACCGCGAGCACTATGACCTCGAAACGGTCACGGGGAGCCAGGTCAGCGAGCGTCAGACCCTCCTCCACGCGTCCGACGGAGACCTTACGCACCTGCTTCCCCGCACCCCGCAGAAGCGACACCAGCTCGAACTCCCTCCGGCTGCCACGCGAAAGCACCTCCGCGTGAGATGGAGGCTGATTCAGCAGCTCCAGCGCCGCCGCCCTGTCGACTGCGACAGTTAACCTCCCTAAACCACCTGATGTCGTAGGGGCTCGCGTGGTCTTCGACGGTGCATCAGCCGACACGTCCTCGATGGCGTCCGCCGCGCCGTCTCCCTTCACCTGAACCTCCTCGGTGGAGTTCGTGCTTTCCGCTCGAGATCTCGCGCTCACCACGGTGGCCTCCGTCTCCACGGCGCCGCCTTTCAGGCGGACGCGGTCACCTTGGGCGACGCCTGTAGGCACCAGGGAGTCGAACGACAGCGCCCGCTTCCCCTCGGGGACGCGTTTCGACAGCCCCGCCAGCGCCGGCGCAGCAGACACGTGTGCTTTCCCGTGTTCGTCGACCTCGACGGAGACGTCCGAGAGATCGAACTCCTTCACGAGATCCTCCGCCAAGAGGCGCTCGAGCTCCGCCACCGAGGACTCCGCGGGATACGTCCAGTCACCCTCCTTTATCGCCTGCCGGACCTCGTCGCCTAACGGAGGGTATCCCTCGACGTCACCTACCTCGCCTACGACCTCGAGCTCGACCTTCCCGAACCTGCCGATGCGTTCGACGACGTCGGACGACAGTCGGTTGCTCTTCAGGCTCTTCAACGTCACCCTGCGGGGGAACTCCGCCCCCATCTTGTCTCCTTTGCTGTGGCAGTACATCGCAATCATCATAACCACAAGCAACGCCACCAGCGGGGTGACGCCTTCGACGTCTAACAGGCCGAGCAACCCACCCTGTATGCCGGCGAGCGCGACGGCGAGCACCATGACACCGAGTGCCGGCACGGTCACCTGGGTGAAGTACTTGAACAGAAACGCGAGACTCCACGCCACGACGCCGGGAAGGATACCCGTGACCACGCCGAGGTAGACGCCGAGCAACAGCTGCTCCAGAAACGACATCTCTGCCGTACCTTCCACAGCCAACGTGATATCCCTTGTCCCTCAAGACCGCCGCAGATACGCTGGAGTCAGTCGTCGACTATCCGGCTGCCGTACGTCGGCAGGTACCTCCGTACCTCCTCTACACCCGCCAGCCGTCGAGCGACGTCGCCGTGTTCCTCCCGCCACCTGCGGTAGACGCGGTCGGCGACGTCCTCCGGCCGAAACCGGCCGGGCTCCACCGTCACGTAGTGCGGCGTCTGCTCCTCGACCGCGGACTCCGGACCCGCGACCACTCCGGCTTCGCCGTCGAGCCGGAGTCCGACGCAGAGCCTTACGGGTACGGTGTAGTACTCTCTGTCGCCGCGCACGACGACGCCGCCCTTCTCCACGTACTCACCGCTCTCCGGAGTCTTCGACACCTGACCGGGGTCCGCGCTGTAGACGTCGGCGGCTCCGTGACCGCTGTCCCAGACGCTCGAGTACGCCGCCGCGAACTGCGCAGCCTCCTCCCGCGACGTCTCGGGGAACTCCACGTCTTTCGAAGGCTCTGATGGGTCGGTAGCCTTTATCACGGTGACGGGGCCGCCGTGCGCCTGCGTGTGGAAGAACAGGTCGTCCGGCTCCATGTACTTAGAGTGTATCTCCTCGTTCTGGTCGGCGTCACGGCCTCCGATGACGAGGAAGCCGTCGCTGGTGTGGAACCACCGGAAACGATGGTACCACATGTCGTCCCTGGGCCGGACCGCAGAACCTCCGCTGCCTCCGTCACCACCCTCAGCCTCCGCATCCTCGTCCTTCTGCTGCTTCTCCAAACGCTGAAGCTCCTGCTTCGACTCCTCTAACGCCTCGACCGCGCCTTCACGGCTCTCCGCCACCTCCTTAGCTTCCTCGTACAAGCGGCTCGCGTTCGCCTCCACCCCCTTCGAGACGTCGAGCACGACCTCGCGGCCATCGATTTCGACGACGACGTCTCCGTCGCGGAACCCCCTGAACACCTCCGCCGCCTCCACACCTTCTTCTCTCGCGTTCTCCAACCGGTTCTCTATCTCGTCTCGGCTGTATCCGTCAGCCCGCGCCTCCCTCACGGTCTCCAGCAGCTCGTCGACCGCTCCGTAGCTCTCGTACAGAAGCTCCGCGTCCTCTCTGATGCGCTCCTCTTCCTCCTTCTTCTCCTCGATCGCGCGCTCCTGATGCCGGATGATACGTCGTTTCTCCTCCAGGGGCGAGTCCTCGTCATCGCCGCCGACGTCGAACTCCATCTCCGCGAAGTACGCGTCGAGCGCGTCGTTGAACCGGCTGTACTCCTCGACCTCGTGTCCGTCGTACTCCCTGACGTCGACGGGGACGACGTCGACGGGAGAGCCGTCTTCGTACACGACCTTCGGTGACAGCTCTCCGGCGCGGACGGCGTCCACCAGCTCCGACATCTCCCTGTAGACGTCCTCTATCTCCTCCGCCGAGGCTTCCTCCACCGGTGTCTCCTTCGGTACGTCGGCGCGTCGACATATCTCTTCGGCGTACATGCCGCCGAAGTTCAGCTGGCTCGCCAGCGTCCTGACGAGGTCGGTGCCGCTGTCCAGCAAGACCTCCCTGAACTCGTCGAGGTCTATCTCGCCGGGGTCGACGCGTTCCGGCGGGTACTCGTAGTGTTCCCCGCCGACTACCTCCCGGCTCTTCAGCCGCACGGTCCGCAGCGACCGCAGGACGACGCCGTCGCCGTCGAGGAACGCGACGTTGCCGTCGCCGAACAGCTCGA
>JAQZDA010000008.1 GCA_028751075.1 Euryarchaeota archaeon Ods02
CGACCTCCGCGTACACCGACGGCGTCGAGAGCTCGCTGGGGCCGTGGTGGGTTGCTTCCATAGACACCTGCCAGCCGTCGGGGGCGTCTTCGCTGAACCGGTGGAGGAGATGCCGGTGCGCGTCAGGCGCGGGGGTGGCGAGGCTCCGGGGATCTCCACCGTGCTCCGCCTTACCCCAGTTGCCGGTGTGGTGCGCGCTCAACAGGCGGCCGGTGTCGCCGCTGTGCCGGCTGACGAACACAACGAGTTCGACGTCGAAACCCAGGCTCTCTATCTCCCTGTCTACGCCGTCGAAGGACAGGTGCATACCGTCCTTCTCCACGACGACGAAATCGCTCCAGCGGTGGACGCGCTCGAACTTCTCTGTATCGATGTCTACCTCGTGCCAGTCGCGCTTCTTCAGCAGCTGGTCGCGGACGTTCCGGCTGGCGGGGTCGTCGAGTCCGACGACGACGGCTATCATCTCGCTCCGCTGTCGGGTTCTCCATCGTCATCCCCTCCGACGTCTCCACCGCCTCTGTCATCCCCTCCGCCGTCTCCACCGCCTCTGTCATCGCCTCCGTCGTCGTCTTCTCCTCCGCTCCCTCCTTCGACGAGTCCTTCGACGGCGTCTACGACGCGGTCCATCACGCCGCTGCCGAGTATGACGTCTACGGTTCCGCGGACGAAGTCCGGCGCGTCCTCAGCGATGAGGATGGTGTGTATGTCGGGGTCGATGGAGCGGGCGACCGACACCTGCACCGCGTACTCTCTCCCCTCTGCCACGAATACGTCTGCGTCGCCGACGCCGGCGTCCCGGAGCGCGTCTTCACCGAAGTCCCCCGCTTCGACGACGTTGTGGCCGGCGTCACGGAGGGCTTCGACGCGTTCCTCCGCGACGCCGATGGTGACTACCTCCATCGCGGTCACTCGTACTCGATGGTCGCCGGCGGCTTGTGCGTGACGTCGTAGACCACTCGTGCGACGTCCGGCAACGTACCGGTGACGCGGCTCTGTATCGACTGGAGGGTCTGCCAGTCGACGTCAATCGCCTGCGCCGTCATGCCGTCCCGGCTCTCGACGGCGCGCACCGCGACTATCCAGCCGTGGACGCGGTTGTCACCCTTCACCCCCGTGCCCTTACCGACGACGGCTGCGAGCGCCTGCCAGGGGTCGTAACCGCCTTCCTCGAGCTCCTCCTCGACGATGGCGGTGGCTTCGCGGGCGGCGTGGAGCTTGTCCTCCGTGACCTCCCCGATGACGCGGACCGCCAACCCAGGACCAGGGAACGGCATCCGTTCGCTGATCTCCTCCGGCAGATCCAGGTATCGGGCGACCTCACGTACCTCGTCCTTGTACAGCTCTCTGACGGGTTCGATTATCTCGTCGAAGTCCAGTACGTCTGGGAGGCCGCCGACGTTGTGGTGGCTCTTGATGCCGCCTTCGCTCTCGATGCGGTCGGGGTAGATGGTGCCCTGTATGCAGTACCGGGCGTCGGCGTCCCTTGCCTCCTGCTCGAAAACCCGCATGAACTCCTCGCCGATGACCTTCCTCTTCTCCTCCGGGTCGACGACATCGTCGAGGGCGTCGAGGAACCGCTGACGGGCGTCGACCACCCTCAGCGACTCCATCGTCCCGAAGGCCTCCTCCACCGCTGCGGTCTCTCCTTTACGCATAAGGCCTGTGTCGACGTAGACGGGTACGACGCGTTCGCCGACGGCTTCGTAGGCGAGCGCCGCGCAGACCGAGCTGTCGACGCCGCCGCTGAGAGCCATCACGGCGCGGCCTTCCGCCCCCATCTGCTGTTTTATCTCCTCGATTGCTTCGGGGACGAACTCCTCGGGCTCTACCACTCTACCTCACCTCCGGTCCCCCGTGCCTGAGTGACGGTGGGGTCTCCGGCGTTCATGCCTCTACCTCCTCCTGCTCCGCCGTCTCCAGCGCGGCTTCGACGAGGCCGACGAACGGCGGGCTCGGGGTGCCTGGACGGGAGCGGAACTCGGGGTGGAACTGGGTGCCCACGAAGAACCTGTGGCCGGGCAGTTCGAGTATCTCCATACGTGTACCTGCTTCGTTGCGGCCGCTGAACTTGAGGCCGGCGTCTTCGAGGTCGTCGATGTACTCGGGGTTGACCTCGAACCTGTGGCGGTGACGCTCTTGCACGCTGGTGTCTCCGTAGACCTCGTGCGCCAGCGACCCCTCCTCGATGACGGTCTCCTTGTCGCCGAGACGCATCGTTCCGCCGAGGTCCTCGACGTCGTACTGCTCCGGCAGAAGGTCGATGACTGGGTGTTCGACATCGTCCTCTATCTCGCTGGAGTGAGCGCCTTCGAGTCCGAGGACGTTCCGCGAGTACTCCACGACAGCCATCTGGAACCCGAAACACAGGCCGAGGAACGGTACGTCGTTCTCGCGGGCGAACCTGACGGCTTCGACCTTGCCTTCGGTGCCTCGTTCCCCGAAACCCCCGGGGACGATCAATGCGTCGCTGCCGCCGAGCCGTTCCTCGTCCTTCTCCGCCATCCTGTCGGCGTCCACCCAGTTGGTCTCCACCTCGACGCGGTGGTGCAAACCCGCGTGCTTCAACGCCTCGTGTATCGAGAGGTAGGCGTCCTCGAAGTCGTACTTCCCCGCTAACGCGACCTCGACCTTGCCGTCGAGCTCCCGCGTCACCGTGTCCCGCCACTCGGTGTTCCATCCACGCTGCCCCAGCGAGAGCTCCCGGGTGACGTACTCCGCGAGCCCCTCGTCCTCCAGCACGAGGGGGACGTGGTAGATGTCGTCGACGTCGGGCGCGCTTATCACGGCTTCCTCGGGTACGTCGCAGAACAACGAGATCTTCTCCCGGGTCTCCTGCTCGAGCTTGTCCTCGCTCCGGCCGACCACGACCTCCGGCCTGAGACCTATCTCGCGGAGTGCTTTCACGCTGTGCTGCGTGGGCTTCGTCTTCTGTTCGCCCTTGTTCGTCAGGGGTACGAGGGTGACGTGGAGGAGCATGAAGTCGTCTTCGTCTTCTTCGTCGCCCATCTGTCGGACGGCTTCGAGGAACGCCATGCCTTCGATGTCGCCTACTGTGCCGCCGAGCTCGACGATGCAGACCTCGTGGCCTTCCGCGCAGCCGCGTATCCGTTGCTTGATCTCCCGGGTGACGTGCGGGATTATCTGCACGGTCTTCCCGAGGTAGTCGCCGCTTCGTTCGCGTTCGATGACGCTACGGAACACCTTCCCCGTGGTGACGTTGTGGTCGAACGTCATCTCGGTGTCGAGGAACCGTTCGTAGTTCCCGAGGTCGAGGTCGACCTCGCCGCCGTCCTTCAACACGTAGACCTCGCCGTGTTCGTAGGGGTTCATGGTTCCGGCGTCGACATTGAGGTAGGGATCTATCTTGACGGCGGTGACGTCGACGCCAGCGTTCTTCAGGAGACGTCCGAGGGATGCGGCGGTGATGCCTTTGCCGAGTCCCGACATCACTCCGCCGGTCACGAAGATGTACTTTGGATCGTCCTCAGGCATACCGTGTCTACCAGAGGTCGGGTAAAATCAATTGTGGTTGCAGGGTAGCTCACCCCAGCTATCTGCACCCATATAGCTTTTAGTTGACGGGGCTCCTACCCCGTTCAGATGGTCTCAGGGACGACGGAGGTTTCGAGTCGGCCTGTCGAAGCTGTCGAGGCGATGGGAGACAGCTACAGCCTCGCCATCCTGTCCGCGCTCTCGAACCAGACGATGAGCGTGCAGGAGGTGAGCGACAGCGTCGACGTCCCTATAGCTACTGCTTACCGAAGGGTCGAAGAGCTAGAGGACACAGGGTTACTGGAGGAGATGGGCAAGGAGATGAACGACGAAGGCCGAAGGGTGAAGGTCTACCGATCACGCGTTGAGGAGGTGCACGTCTCCTTCCGCGAGGACGGCCCGAGGGTCGAACTAGACACCAAGAGCGACGCCCGACGCAGCATAGACGACGCGTGGCGTGAGATACAGGAGAACTCAGGAGGTGAAGAATGACGGAACAGAGATACGTAGAGACAGGGGTAGAGAGCCTGGACTCGATACTCGACGGCGGCGTTCTGGAGGGTTCCTCGGTTCTGTTGACGGGGAACCCCGGCACCGGTAAGACAGTACTAGCGATGCAGTTCCTGTACCACGGGGTAGAGGAATGCGACGAAGGAGGGGTCTACCTTACGTTCGAGGAGAGCGGAGAGGATCTCGCGCAGGCGGCGGAGAGACTGGGATTCACCCGGTGGCGGGAGCACGTGGAGAACGGCGACATAGCGGTGTACGACAAGATGGACTTGCTCGACGAACACGACTTCGCCGCTACGTTGACCTCTATACTCGACGAGGTATCCGGCGGCGATTACAGCAGGCTGGTGATGGACTCGTTGACGATGTTCGAGATGTTCTTCGAGACCGAACAGGAACGCCGGAGATACCTGCTGAAGACGGTAGAGATACTGAAGGAGAAAGGCTTCACTAGCTACCTCGTGCACGAGTCCGCGGAGGTGTTCCCCGACCGCGACATCGGCTTAGAGGAGTTCCTCACCGACGGTAACTTCTACCTCGGGCAGGCGCCGACGAAATCCGGGAGCAACCGGTACATCTGGGTGCCGAAGATGCGTAAGCAGGCGATAGACACTCATATCTTCCCGATGGAGATAGGTGAAGGCGGCATAACGGTGCACGAGAGCGCTGCGGGCTTCCTTCAGATGGACGACAGGGGGGGTCTGTAGGCTCGTAGCGGTCGACATCAGCGGCAGGCACGAGGAGGGCGGCCGGTACCTCATGGTCTGCGCCGCCGTGTCGACTTCCGTCACAGGAGACCACGTCGACGAGGTCTCCAGCATCGACTACGAGGTACGGGACACCCCTGAGGATCCGACGTTCGAGGTGGTGGCGGAGACCGTCGCCGCCGCCGCGCCCGACGACAGGGGGCCGGTGGTCGCGGAGCGCGGGGAGTTCTACGGTGAACCCGACTGGATAGTCGAAGGCGCCGTCGGAGCGGAGTTTAAGTACGTCGAGACCATATCTGAGCGTAAGGCAGTGCAGATAGCGCATCACGCGGCGTATGCCGGCAGGAACCTCGTGCAGGCGACGCGCCGCAACACCACGGATGAACCGCATGAAGAGCCAGCGAAGGACGACAGGGAAGCAGGCTCCAGATAGATGACACAGGGCAAACCCGCTAAAGGCGACGTAGTGCTCGTGAAACGCGTCGACTCGGGGGAATCCGCTTCTCTCGACGAGCTGAGGGAGCTGACTGAGAGCGCCGGATACCAGGTCGTCGACGAGGTCACGCAGAAACGCGAGAGCGACTCAGCGTACGAGATAGGAGAAGGCAAAGCCCGTGAGGTCGCCGCTCGAGTCGACAGCACCGACGCCGACAAGGTAGTCTTCGACAACGAGCTCGGACCGTATCAGGTGTTCAACCTCGGGAACGCCATCGACGCCGAGGTAATAGACAGGTTCACCCTTATCCTCGAGATATTCGGCGACCGCGCAGGCAGCCGGAAGGCACAGCTCCAGGTCGAGCTCGCGGAGCTACAGTACGAGCTACCTCGGGCGGACGCGAAGGAGTCGCTGGCGAAACGCGACGAACGACCGGGTTTCATGGGACTCGGTGAGTACGACGAGAAACGCAAATCCGACATCAAGGACCGTATCAGCCGTATCAAGGACGAGCTCGAAAGCCTCGGACACCGCGACGAGGAACGCAGGAAGGAACGCCGGAGGTCGGGTTTCGAGCTAGTCGCGACGGCGGGCTACACCAACGCCGGCAAAAGCACGCTGATGGAGGCGCTGGCCGACGTGGAGACGAGCGACCACCCCGACGTCGATCACGCCGTCGAGAGCGAGGACCGCCTGTTCACGACGCTGGACACGACGACTCGGGAGATAGAGGTGCCCGGCCGGAACGTCCTCCTGAGCGACACCGTCGGCTTCGTCAGCGACCTGCCGCACTGGCTAGTGCAGAGCTTCGAGAGCACGCTCGACGAGGTCTACCTCGCCGACCTCGTCCTCCTCGTCGTAGACGCCAGCGACCCCGTCGAGGAGATGCGGGAGAAGCTCGTCACCTGCCACGACACGCTCTGGAAACGCGTGGAAGCCCCCATCCTCACGGTGTTCAACAAGGCCGACCTCCTCACGGAAGACGAGCTACGGAGACGGAAGGAAGCCGTCAGCTACCTCGCACCCGACCCCGTCGTCGTCAGCGCGAAATCCGGCGAAGGCGTCGACGACCTGCTCGCCCGCATCGAAAGCGAGCTACCGGACTGGGACGACGCAGAGGTCGAGCTACCACAGGGAGACGAAGGCATGAGCACCCTGTCGTGGCTGCACGAACAGGGGGAGGTGAAGGACGTGGAGTACGGTGAACGCATCCACGTCGAGTTCAAGGCACGTGACGAGGTGATCTCGAAGGCGTTCGACCGCGCCGTCGAAGGCCGGGTACTGGAGGAAGCCGACGAGAACGCGGTCGAACCCGCGGAAGCCTGAACCCGTCTTTCCAGGGCCTGCCTGCTCCTCGGTCGAACATTAACGACACGGTTTTCCACGGTCGACCGATACCCACGTTAGATGGTCGACACCGCGAAGACGATGGGCGTCGCCTTGCTGGTGTTCGGCGTCGCAGTCGCCGGCTACACCGGCTCCACCGGCGAACCCGCTCTGGCGGCGGCGGGCGTCGCAGCAGGCGCTCTCCTGCTGTACATGGGCATCGGCCTCTACAGCCGCAGCCACACCGGAGAGGAACGCCTGCACGCGGCTGAGGAGGACAGCCGCCGCGAGCTCCTCGAGGGCACCGCATCATACGTCGCAGCGGCCGCCGCCGCAGTTGCCTTCATAGGGTTCGCAGCCGCCTCCGTCACCTCCGCAGGCCTCATCGCACACCTGGTATTCGCGGGGGTGTTCCTGTACTCGCTGGCGTCCCTGGCCTGGCTCCGTGGGGAGGAAGCAGACGGGTCGATGGATGGAGACGATGAAATCGTGGAGGAAGCAGACGGGTCGATGGATGGAGACGATGAAATCGTGGAGGAAGCAGACGGGTCGATGGATGGAGACGATGAAATCGTGGAGGAAGACGAAGACTCAAGGGATGGAGACGACGATTCAGTGGACGAAGAAGCCTCCGTGACCGTCGAAGACTGATGTCCTCCGCTTTCTCACTCGACCGCGGCCTCCACATCCGCTCTATAAGGCAGCCGTCGAGCGTCGAACTTTCTTCGTCGGCCGCCGAAGCACCTTAGTGCCGAAACCCCGTCCGTCCGTGCATGAAGGCATCTGCGCGGGCGCACCCCATACAGGGGCTCGTCAAGTACCACGGCTACCGCGACCCCGAACTCCGCATCCCCCTCCACGACAGCATCTCCCTCTGCACCGCACCGTCATACACCCACACCACCGTGGAGTTCGGCTTCGAGGACGACAGCTGCGTCGTCGACGACGAACTCCTCGACAGCGGCGAGCTAGACCGCGTCGTCGACGTCCTCGACCGCGTCCGCGAGCTCGCGGACGTCGACTCGGGTGCACGCGTCGAGAGCACCAACAGCTTTCCATCGAACGTCGGCCTCGGCGCGAGTTCGTCGGCGTTCGCCGCCCTCGCAGTCGCCGCCGCCGAAGCCCTCGACCTCACCCTCACGCTGGAGGAGCTGTCCGCCGTCGCCCGTCGAGGTGCGTCGTCGGCGGCGCGCAGCGTCACCGGCGGCTTCAGCCAGCTACGAGCCAGCGACAGCGACACCGACTGCGTCAGCACCCGACTCGACGACGGCTTCGGCGACGGCCTACGCGTCGTCGTCGCCCTCGTGCCGGCGTACAAGGAGACCACGGAGGCTCACGCGGAAGCCGGCGACAGCCACATGCTCTCGAGCCGGCTCGCCCACGTCCACGGAGCCAAAGCAGAGATGCGCGCCGCCGTCCAGAGAGGCAGCTTCCACGCCGCGTTCGAGCTAGCGGAACGCGACAGCCTCTCCCTCCTCGCGACGACGATGACGGGGCCGAGCGCGTGGGTCTACTGGCAGCCGGAGACCCTCGAGGTGCTAGAAGCCGCCCGAGGCCTGCGGGAGGACGACATCCCCGTCTACTTCAGCAGCGACACAGGCGCCACCGCCTACCTCAACACCCGAGAGGAGCATGTTCCCCGGGTGGTGGAGGCCGTGGAGGACCTCGGCCTCGAGGCGCTGGAGTGGCGGGTCGGAGGTGAAGCGGAGGTGGTGGACAGCCATCTGTTCTGACGTAACCTCCTTCCAGAGCCTCCGCGGGAGCATCCCCCTGCTGGGAGACACAGTCTACCTCAACACCGGCGCCAGCGGACCGACACCACAGCCGGTCGAGGCAGCCGTCCAGCAGGCCTCCGTCGAACACGGCGAGAGCCACCGCAGCGACCCCTACGGCTACCTCGCGGAGGCCGCGGAGGACTCCCGAAGCTGTGTCGCAGACCTCGTCGGCTGCTCCGTCGACCAGGTGGCGTTGACGTCAAACACGACGGAGGCGATCAACAGGGTCGCCGACTGCTACAGATGGAGCGAGGCCGACACGGTGGTGACGACGGAGCTTGAGCACCCCGCCGGCAGGCTGCCGTGGCAGCGCCTGAGCGAGGTACACGGTGTAGAGGTCCACGTGGTCTCAGCGGACGAGACCGGAGTCGATCAAGTGGAGTTCAGGGACGCCGTCGAAGACGCGAAGCTCGCGTGCTTCAGCAGCCGTTCGTGGCTCGCCGTCGACCTATCGGTGGAGACGCTGGTTGAGATAGCGCACGACAGGGGCTGTGACGTCGTCGTCGACGCCGCACAGTCGATTGGCGCGGAAGCCGTCGACGTCACCGACTGGGGGGCTGACTACGTGGCGGCGCCTGGTCACAAGTGGCTGCTGGCGCCGTGGGGTACTGGTTTCCTGTACGCCCGCGAACCATCCTCGTGCGGGGGTCAGACGCGTGCAGGCTACCGAAGCAGCGGCGACCCCGATGGTTCGATGGAGCTCTACGACGACGCACGCAGGTTCCACGTATCCACGGAGTCACCAGCGCTTCTCCGCGGCCTAGAAGCCGCCGTTGATATGTTCGGGAAGCTGGACGCCGAGGAGGTGGAGCAGCGCATCGAAGACCTCGCCACTCAGCTGGAGGAATCGCTCGGTGACCGGGTTGTATCACGCGCCGGCGGCCTCGTGCGTTTCACCGCGGAAGACCCCAATCGGACGGTAGAGTGGCTGAAAGAGGACGACGTCGTCCTGCGTGCGTTGCCTGACGACAGCCTCCGCGCGTCGGTGCACGCGTTCAACACCGAGGGAGACGTAGAACGCCTGCTGGAGGCAATCTGATGTGCACCATTGCTTTCGCGTACGACGTCTTCGACGAGGTCGTGGTGGCGTCGAACAGGGACGAGGAGTACGGCCGGAGCTTCCAGGCGCCGGCGAGACGTAGCTGGGGTGACGGCCGCGTGGTGGCTCCCGTCGACGACCGCGAGGGCGGCACCTGGCTGGGTTTCAACGGCCACGGAGTCGTAGTGACGCTGGCGAACCTGCCAGTGTCGGCGGTGGAGGAGACGAGGTCCCGCGGGCTGCTCTGCCGCGACCTTCTCGGATGCCGTTCGGTCGATGAGGCGAGGGAGAGGGTGGAGGACAAGGTGGAGGCGGAGGTCTTCGACGGCTTCAACCTCGTCGTGCTGTCGCACGACGATGCCTTCGTCGCGGTGCACGATACCACGTCGCTGGAGATGCATCGGCCGTCGGGTTTCGAGGTCGTGACGAACGCGCGGTTCGGCGACGATGACGAGAAATCGAGGAAGGTTAGGGAGAAGCTGCCGATGGACGCGGGCTCCGCGGGAGACTGGGTGGAGGAGGTGAAGCCGGTGTTGCGTGACCACGACGCCGGCGTCTGTGTCCACGGCGACGGCCGGGGGACGACGTCTTCGAACCTCGTCGCCGTCGACGAAGCCGTCGAGGACTCAGGTTACTGGTTCGCGGACGGTAGGCCGTGTGAGACCTCCTACGACAGGCTGTATTGACGTCGGATGCCTTCGAATCAGGTGTATGGTGGTGTGTATGGTGGTGGATGATTCGATCACGGGATTCGACGACCGCGAAGACGGTTTCGGGGCAAGTATTATGATGGACGCGAACGACAGTCCACGTGGATGGTTACCAAGCCACACGCCGAGGCTCCGTTGAGCCTGAGAGCACGCACTGTTTTCGAGGACCTGGGTTACAAGGTAGTCAGCGAGAACGGAGAGATGGAGGCGAGAAGAGGCAACAAGAACGTCGAGGTCGTCCCCGTATCCGAACCCGGCGATATCCCCGAGACGGACTCACGGCACGACAAGCTCTGTTTCGTCGCAGAAGACGACGCCCTCGACGAGGTGGAACAGACCGTGGACGAGCTAGAGGGCCTCGAAGCCGCCGTCATCGGACTCGACGGCGGCGACTACTCCGTAGTAAGGTCGCCGTAGCACCGGCCTACCGCTTACGGACACCGTCTTACAGAGATGATAGCTCTTCCACGACGTCGGTGCGATCCACCAGCTCGAACAGCTTCTCCAGCGACCTCTCGAGGGCGTCCTCCTGCTCCTCCGACGCCCAGACGTTCCTTGGGTAGTAGTCCACGAGGAAGGTCTCCAGCTGCTTCCGCGTGACCTCGTCCACGGCTACGCCGTGGTGGTTTTCACAGTACTCCATGAACTGTTCGACGTTGAAGAATACGTCGGGGTCCTCGACGACCTCCTCCACCTGCTCCAGTATCTCGGTGTTCCGGTCCCGGGCTTCCTCGGCGCCGCCGCTGTCCCCGAGCTGTATCTCCAGCGCCTCCGAGGTGTCGACGTCCTCCTGCAGGACTCCGTCTCCGTCGAGCCAGTCCTGTGGATGAAGGACCAGGACGTCGTCGTCGCGTAACCGGAACCTATAGCCGTGAGCCTCCGCCAGCTCTTTCGCACCCTTCAGCTCTCCCTTATCGCCGCGTCCGATGGAGGCTCGAGCTCGGCGGACGACCTCTTGCACCCAGTCGTCGTCTCGTGAAGGTGGTTCAGCCATCGAGCACCTCGTTCGCGAGCTCGTCCGCGCGTTCGTTCACCTCCCGTGGTACGTGACGTATCCTGAACCCGTCGAACGACTCCACGACGTCGTTCACCTGATGCAGCAGCGGCCGGAGGTTGTCGGCCTTGCACCGCCAGTTGCCTTTCACCTGTTCGACGACGAGCTGGCTGTCGCCGACTGCTTCGACCTCGGTGTAGCCGAGCTCCCGCGCCTCCGTGACCGCGGCTAGCAGCGCCGCGTACTCGGCTTCGTTGTTCGTCGTCTCCCCGAGCTCTCTCGCGTCCTCGGTGACGACGCCGTCCTCGTCCTCCACGACGTACGCAGCCGCCGCCGGCCCGGGGTTGCCGCGGCAGGCTCCGTCGAAGTACACCGTCGCCGAACCGCCGTCCTCCAGAAGCCTCCGGACCCTGTCGACGTTTCCCTCCACGCGGACACCGCCACCTGATTCCTCCACGACGCTGCCGCCGAGCACCGCCCGCCAGCCGTCTCCATCCTCCGTAACCTCGGCGCCCGCGCGCCCGAGCTTCCGACGCGCCTCCGCGGCGTCCACGTCTAGCTCCTCCATCGAACCTGGCTTCGACCCCAGGTGACATATACCTGAGGAACTCCATCGAGAGATGACCCCGGTAAAGCTTCGCCGTCTACAGCCCGGCCGATATCCGAGTCTTTAAGTCGGGTAGGTCACACTATATATATGGTTATCGTATGTCTAACTCCACACGACAGAAAACAGAGGAGGTTGAGGCGGAAGCCGTCGAGAAAGAGGGGGAGGAGGAAGAGGAGGCAGCACGGACCTGCCCGGAATGTAGCTCCACCGACCTGATGACCGACGGCGAACGCGCTGAAGTCGTCTGCGGAGACTGCGGCCTCGTCATCGAGGAGGACAAGATAGATCCCGGGCCTGAGTGGCGGGCGTTCGACCACAGCGAGAACCAGGAGAAAAGCCGCGTCGGCGCACCGACGACGAAGACGATGCACGACAAAGGCCTGACGACGACCATCGACTGGAAGAACAAGGACGCCTACGGCCGCTCCATCTCGTCGGAGAAACGCAGCCAGATGCACAGGCTCCGTAAATGGCAGGAACGCATACGGACGAAGGACGCCAGCGAACGCAACCTACAGTTCGCGCTCTCGGAGATTGACCGTATGGCATCCGCGCTCGGCGTACCCCGCTCGGTGCGCGAGGTCGCCAGCGTGATCTACCGTTCGACCCTGAAGGAGGACCTCATCCGTGGACGCTCGATAGAGGGCGTCGCCACCGCCGCCTTGTACGCAGCCTGCCGCAAGGAAGGCATCCCAAGGTCGCTGGAGGAGATCAGCGAGGTAAGCCGCGTCGACCGCAAGGAGATAGGCCGCACCTACAGGTACATCAGCCAGGAGCTCGGGCTCGAGATGGAGCCCGTAGACCCCAAGAAGTACGTACCGCGTTTCTGCAGCGAGCTCGACCTGCCGGAGGAGGTGCAGTCGAAGGCCAGCGAGATAATCGACACCACCAGCGAACAGGGCCTGTTGAGCGGCAAATCTCCGACGGGTTTCGCCGCCGCCGCGATATACGCCGCGTCGCTGCTCTGTAACCAGAAGCGCACGCAGAGAGAGGTCGCAGAGGTCGCGAACGTCACCGAGGTCACCATCCGCAACCGGTACCAGGAGCAGATGGAGGTCATGGGGCTGCAGTAGAGCACAGCAGGATACAGATACAGGTAGAACACGTTGAACCGCCGCAGGTTCCTCACGGTCTCCGCCGCCGCAGCAGCTTCACTGTACACCGGCTGCCTCCAGCATCCTGGACGGTCCTACAGCTTCATCTTGGAACCCGTTCCAGACGCCGTCGAACACGTGACCGTCGCGGTGGAGCCCTGGCACGACGTCGCGGGGGCGCCGGATGAGGACGTCGTCGTACACGGGGAACGGTGGTTCGACGACGGGAGCTACGTCGACCTCTCTACGGGGTTCTACAGCGTCGAGGTCGAGCAGACGGGTGAACGCGAGATGGAGAGACAGGTTCTGGCGGCGCAGGAGGTCGAGGAGACGGAGGAAGCCGTCGACGTCGACAGCTACAGCCTGGAGTACGACAGGAAACGCGTCGACGTAGCCTGTCACGGGGCGGTGGAGGACCGGTTGCCGCCCGCTGGAGACACGCCTTCACAGCTCGTGATACGGCGGCCGCCGGAGCACACCGAGCTGCTTCCGGAACCCCTGTATCCCGTGGTCCGCCGGCGAGACTCCGACTGCCGCCTCGAAGTAGAGACGAGAGACGTCGAGGAACCCGAGTACACTCACGGGTTCACCGAGGTGGCGGAAGACAGAGAAGGGTTCCTCGAACACGTGGAAGCCAGGTACGTCATCGACCTCGACGCCGCAGACCTCTCCGACGACGAAAGAGAGGTGCTGGAGCAGGCGAAGGACGAGGGATACACCATGCAGGGTGAGGCACCCGAACCCTTCAGGAGCCTCCGGAACCGTCTCGACCTCCAGTCAGAGCACCGTCTCTTGATGTACGAGGGAGACCTCTACAGCTACCGGGTCGACTGACCATCCGCGGCGTCGACAAGCTTTATCCCGTTGACGGCGCGTCTTTCACGTTGAGATGGAGTCCGACAGCCATGACAAGACCAAGGTCGCCGTCTTCTTCAGCGGCGGCGCCAGCGCGTTACAGTACCTCGCGGCCGAGGACCCGAACTACGGCGAACTCTACGACGTCGTCGGCGCTTTCACCGACCAGCCCGACGCCGCCGGCGTCGAAGCCTGCCGCAGCCTCGACGTACCCGTGAAATCCAACGACATCGACGACTTCTACAGCGAACGCGACGCCCCGATGAAGGACATGGAC
This sequence comes from Euryarchaeota archaeon Ods02, assembly GCA_028751075.1. GTDB lineage: Archaea > Halobacteriota > Halobacteria > Halobacteriales > Halorutilaceae > JAQZDA01. Next base: position 13,826 of record JAQZDA010000008.1, read on the forward strand.
ATCCGCAGAGAGTTCGACAGGGAGACCCTCGACCTCATCGAACCCTGGGACGCCGACGTCATCTTGCTCTCGGGTTACATGCGAATCCTAACCGACGCCGTCGTAGAGGAGTACACCGTCGTCAACGTCCACCCCGCCGACCTCCGTTTCGAGGAGGACGGCGAACGCGTATACACGGGGTTCGACCCCGTCTGGGACGCCGTCGAAGCCGGTGAACCATACACACGCAGCAGCGTCCACCTCGTCACCGCGGAGGTCGACGACGGCCCCCTTCTCACGGTGTCGCGGCCATTCGAGGTGCACCGCGACCTCGTCGACGCCTTGTTCGAACACGGAGCAGCAGACGGCGTTCGAAACTACGTCGACAGCCATCAGGAGTGGATGAAGTGGCTGGGTGACGGCCCCGCAGTCGCGAAAGCGCTGGAGCTGCTGGCGGAGGACCGAGTCGAGATACATGAGGAAGAAGACGGGAAGAAGGCTTACGTCGACGGCGAAGAAGGCCCACACGTGATGGGTTAACCTGCGCTGCCTCTACAGCTGTTGCTTCGCCTCCCTCAGCAGTCCATCCAGCAGCTCCGGAGTCGTCGGATGGTACGCGCGGTCCGGTACCTTGTGTACGTCCAGGTTGTTCTCCACCACGACCTGCAGGGTCTTAGCCATAACGTCGGCGTGGAGATGCATGCCCTCCCACCCGAGCACCTCGCCGTCCCCCGAGACCACTAGCTTCGCGAGGCCGCGGGCGGCGTCCTTCGTCTTGAACACCCCGTCGCTGGAGGCGTCGCGGGAGACGACTACGGGGTCGAAGCCCTTCTCGCGGGCGCGTTCCTCCGTCAAGCCGACGACGGCGTAGGGGTAGACCGCGAGCCCGCTGAACACTACCTTGTGGGTTATCGAACCATGTTCCCTGAAGGGTTCACCGTGGATGTCGGCTACGACGTTGTCGGCGGCGACCTCGGCCTCCTCCTTCGCCACGTGCAGGATGGGGCGGCGGCCGTTGGCGTCACCGACGACGAACACACCGTCGAGGTCCCGCGCCTGCAGTGTGTCGTCCACCCAGCCGGGCTCCGGCGACGTTAGGCTGTCGAGGCCGTCGGGGAGGTTCGGCCGGCGGCCGGTGAACAGGTAGAGGTCGTCGGCTTCGACGACGCGTTCACCCTCGCCTTCGACGTCGAGATACAGCCGGACGCCGTCGTCGTCCGTGGACTCCACTCGCTGTTCGTACGCGTGGGTGACGACCTCGACGTCGAACTCATCCCTGTAGATCTCCAGCAGCCTCTGGCCGAACTCGTCGCCGGCGTCGTCGAGGGGATGGCTGTCGTGTTCGACGACGGTGACGTCGACGCCGCACTCCGAGAGATACGGCACCAGCTCCACTCCCACGGTGCCGAACCCCATGACGACGCCGCTGTCCCCGAAGCTGCGGGCGTCGAGGACGTCGCTGCTGGACATCCAGTCGACGTCTTCGACGCCTGGGAGGCTGGGAACGTTCAACGTGCTGCCGGTGGCGACCACTACGTAGTCCGCGTCCAACCGGCGGCCGTCGACCTCCACCGTGGACTCATCGACGAACTCCGCGGTACCGTGGACGAACTCGACGTCCCCCCTCTCGGCGAGGTCGTGCACCGCCTCCCGACGGTGCTCCGCCCAGCCGAGGGTGTGGTCGTCCTTCGTCTCCACGACCTCGGCGAGATCGACCTCCGGCGTCCCCTGCACTCGGTGGTCGCTCCGCACCCTGTACCTGTGGTCAGCCGCCGACAGGACCTCCTTCGACGGCATGCAGCCTTCGAGGATGCAGAGTCCGCCGCCGGGGTCGCCGTCGTCGACTAACACGAGCTCCACGTCCTCCTCCGCCAGCCGAGCGGCGACGTCGCTGCCGGCGCTGCCGTACGCACCCAGTACTACGACCGTTGGCTTGCTCATGCCCGTCGTAGCCGAGGCAGGGTCTTAGGGTTACCGCGTCCCTGCACCGCCTCCGTCACCCGACCGAGACAGCGGATGGGGGGGGTGGAAGCCGGAAAAGACAGGGGTTTTACCCGACCAACACCTCTCCAACCTAACATGCAGGAGACGGCGTTCGACTTCGAATTAGACCGCGTCGTAAGGGAGATCGAGGAGAAGGACGCGGAGGAGGTGTCGCTGCAGTTCCCGCAGGGTCTGAAGCGACAGGCTACGGACGTCGTCGACCGATTACGGGAGCGCGCACCCGACGTACAGTTCTACGTCTCTGGGGAGCGCTGCTACGGAGCCTGCGACCTCGACGAATGGCTGCTGAAACGCACCGACGTCCTCGTGCACTTCGGCCACAGCCCCATCAGGGACAGCGACAGCGTTATATACGTCGAAAGCCGGTCGAACGCTCCCGTCGAAGGCGTCGTCCGGGAGGCTATGGAGGAGCTCGACCCCATGGAGGACGTCTGCCTCACGACGACGGCGCAGCACAGTCACGCCTTCGAAGAAGCACGCGAGATGCTGGAAGAGGAGGGGTTCACCGTGGTATCGCAGGCTGGCGACGAACGCCTGGACAAGGAAGGTCAGGTGTTAGGCTGCAACTACACATCCGTGGCGTCGGACGCGCCGCAGGTGCTGTACCTCGGGAACGGGGACTTCCACCCCATCGGTCTCGCGATGGACCACCCCGACAAGGAGCTCGTGGTCGCGGACCCGATGAACGAGCAGATACGGGACGTCGACGGCGAACGGTTCATCCGGCAGCGGTACGGCGAGATAGCGCGGGCGCAGAAGATCGAACCCGACGAATGGGGTGTCCTCTTGTCGACGAAGATAGGGCAGAAACGCGAACGACTGGCGTTCGACCTCGTCGACAGCTACAGCGACACCTACCTCATCACGATGAACGAGATAACGCCGGACCGCCTGATGCAGTTCGACGCCGACGCCTACGTCAACACCGCGTGCCCCCGCATCACCACGGACGACGGACCGCGGTACGACGCCCCTATGTTGACGCCGGTGGAGTTCGAGATAGCTATCGGCGAGAAGGACTGGGACGACCTCGAGTTCGACACCTTCCACGGCGCCTGGTGAACGCCGGACAGGTCAACTTGCTGAAGGCTCGGGGAGAGGTCACCGTGGTGGAAGCGGAGGCGAGGAACCACCTGCTCCGACCACCACGAGCTTGACGTCGTCGGACTCCGCGGGACAGTCCTCCCTGACCTCGACGGGTATCTCGTCGGCTTCGAGGTAGACGTCGTCGACGCCTTCCCTGTCTTCGTCGGCGAACCCTCGCATCGATACCTCGACGTCGAACCGTCGTTCGGAGCCTCCTGATAGCAGCACTTGACCCGAGACGGGGGTATCGTCCTCCACGTGAGACAGCGAAGCTGTCTCGCCGCCTGGGTAGACGCAGCCCGTGTACCTTGGGACGTCCGCGAACCTCGACAGCAGGAACTCGTTCGACAGCGTGGTCTCCCCTACCTTCACGGAGTCCCCGAACCCGAGGTCGTCGTCGACGGTGAAGCCGTCCATCCACTCTGTCTCCGCGGAGGGCTGCGCGCCGACGACATCACCCGCTACCGCGGCCACCATAAGGAGAGCGAGCGCCGCCGCGATGACGCGTGCCTGCCGTCCATCGAGCTCGAGCTCGGTCTCGCGGAGGAGGTATCCGAGGCCGATGAACATGACGGAGGACACCGCGAGCAAGAGGAAGACACCTGTCTCCCCGAGGTCGAACCTCGTGACGGTGTACCATAGGAAGACGACGTAGCTGCCTGCCGCTAAGACGTAGGCGACGGTGTCGACGGACTCGGTCTCCGTGTACTGCGCCGCCACGAGGAAGAACGCGAAAGCCAGGAGCAGAAGCGTGGACTTCAGCGTCGGAGACATCTCCACGATAACCTCCGCGCCGAAGTACAGTATAGCTGCGAAGCCGAAGACCGCGCCCACCACGTACAGCACCTTGGAGCTGTCGACGTCGACCCCCCATCTTGTGCTTACAACACCCCCGGAGCACATAAACCGTTCGCTGCAGCCGTCTACCTCGGCGTTATCCGGAGTATCCTCCGGGTGGCGAGGTAGAAGGCGACGAGGACGGCGGCGACGACGGTCAACGTCAAGACGAGGTGTTCCTCGACGAGTCGGACGACTAAGCCGCCGTAGACGGCGAGGACGAAGGCGATGCCGTAGAACCTGAGGCCGCGGAACAACAGGGAGATACCGAGGACCTTCGCCAGATTGAGGTGGAAGACGCCGCTGGTGATGCAGAACAGCTTGAACGGCAGCGGGCTGATGCCGCTGATCCCGACGATGACGATGCCATGCTCCTGGAGGATGCGGTGAGCGAGTTCGATGTGTCTATCCCGGAAGAAACGTTTCACGAACCTTCCGCGGGCGCCGAGGTAGTAGCCGAACCAGGCGCCGGCGACGCTGGCGAACGTCGCCACGGTGCCGTAGACGAAGGCTTCCTCCGGCTGCAGCAGCACCAGCGGCACCAATAGGAACTCCGTGGGGATGGGGGAGATGGAGCTGTTGAAGAACGACAGCAGGAACAGCGCGGGGACGCCGTACGGCAGCAGCACCGTCTGGACGAAGATCTCTAACGAGCTGTAGCTCAGCAGAGGCGCTGTGACGAGATCATACATGCGCGACCTGTTTCTCTTCCCTGCGGAAGAAGTTCAGACAGCTTGCGCGTATCTCCCTCGATCTTTCTTCCACGTCGTCGAACAATGGGGCGCCGGCGGAGCTGGCTTCGACGTCGAGGTGTTCGACGATGGTGGGGAAGACGTCGACGGTGCTGACGCGTTCCCCGCGGTCCTCCGCGGGGACGTCGGGTCCGAGCACCCATAGGGGTACGTGGAGGAGCTCGGGGTTAAGCGTCCGACGGTGTTCGTAGGTGCCGTTCTCCCCGAAGCTTTCGCCGTGGTCGGCGGTGACGAAGACGAGGGTGTCTTCGAGGGCTCCCTGGCTGCGGAGCCGGCGGAACAGATCCTCCATGACGCCGTCGAAGTACCTGACTCCGTTGTCGTAGTGATCGATGAGGGTCTGTCGTTGCTCCCCCGTCACCGTCGACGGCAGGTACTTCGCCTTCCTGTACAGCATCTGAAGCCTGCGGTCACCTGCTTCCTCTCCCCAGATGGCGTGGTCGAACCGGTTGTAGGGGCCGTGTGCGTCCATGTAGTGCGCCCAGCAGAAGAACTCGTCGTCCGCGTCCGCTACGAAACTATCGAGGGCTTCGTTGACCGTGTAGCCGTCGCGGAAGTGGCTGTTGGCGGCTATCTCGGTGAAGTAGTTGACGTAGTTCGCGACGGTGTCCGTGGGGTAGCCTGTGTCGAACTCGTCGAAGCCGTCGAGGTAGCCGTTGCCTTCGGTGAAGAACGGTCCTCCGACGAAGGCACCTGTGTCGAAGCCTTCGCTGTCGGCGTGCTCCGCGACAGTCGCCTCCGTCATCCCGTAGATCCGGTTGACGGCCTGAGGTGGATACTGTCCGGTGAGTATCGAAGGCAATGCCTCCCGGGTGTGGGTGCTCGGGGCGACTGCGTTGTCGAAGAAAGCGGAGTCTTCAGATAGCTCGTCGAGGAAAGGCGTGGTGTCCCTGCTGTAGCCGGTGTAGCCGACGTGGTCGGCCCGGAGGGAGTCCACGGTCACCAGCAGGAAGTTCATCTACGTGGTCTTCGGGCTTCCGTGGATTTAGTTCTTTGTCTTCTCGAACCGGAAGCAGCGGGTCTACGTCCTCTCGCCTCGTTACAGGCTGAGGCCGAGCCCGCTCTCGCTCTCCCGGTACTCCCCGTGGAACATCCCGATGAGGAACATGATCGCTCCGTAGACTACCATCGACGGCAGCACCCTCGTCAACACGGTCTCCGTCGCCATCATCGAAGCCGCTATCATCGCCGCAGTACCCAGGGCCACCACCGCTACGAACGCAGCCGCTGCCTTCAGGGTGTCGAGCTTCATATGAGCTCGTTGGGTTCCGGTGGAGTTAACGGTTCTGTACTTTCCGTGAGAAACCAAGCTGTCGAGCGGATGTAGGCGGAGCTGCCGCGTCTACTTCACGCGTTCCTGCAGAACCGTGGGATGGCTGGCGCATACGCCGTCTACCTCGGTTATCTTCTCCGCGATGATGGACCGTAGCTCGCTGTTGTCGTCGCTCACTACCTCCGCCATGAGGTCGTGGTCGCCGCTGCTGATGTAGAGCTTCCGTATGTCGTCGACCTCCTGAAGCTCCTCGACGACGCGGAGGAACTGGTCGCTCTCGGCGTCGACGCCGACGAGCGACACCGTGCGGTCGTTTATCTTCTTCGGGTCTATCTCCGCGCTGTAGCCGACGATGGCGCCGTCCTCCTCGAGCTCGCGGATGTACTTCCGGACGGTGGGTTTGCTGACGCCGACGGCGTCCGCTATCTCTCCGTGGCTGGCTTTAGCGTCCTCCTCCAGCACCTCGAGTATCCTGCTCTCCGTCGACTCCTTGCTCACAGCGGTGATTTGTGATGAACGATAAAATACTTTCCGAATACGCAAACGAAAACCCTCTGGAGATAGCTTCGACGCGTAAAGAGTTAGGGCGCGCATACCTTCGAACCCTACGATGGAATGCAGCAGGTGCGGTGAACCCGCAGTGCTACGGCAGAGCTACAGCGGCCAGCACCTCTGCGAGACACATCTCTACGAGGACGTCGAAAGCCACGTCAAGAGCCGTATACGGGAGGACAGCCTGCTGGAAGGCGAGGAACGCTGGGTCGTCGGCTTGAGCGGCGGCAAAGACAGCTCGGTGCTGCTCGACGTCCTCGCACGAACCTTCCGCGACAACCCTTCGGTGGAGATAGTGGCGCTCACGCTCGACGAAGGCATCGAAGGATACCGCGACGAAGCCGTGGAGGCGTCGCAGCAGCTCACGGAGCAGCTGGAGGTCCGGCACGAGGTAGTGGAGTTCGAGAGCGAGTTCGGCGTCCGCGTCGACAGGGACGTCGAACCCGCGGAGGGGAAACCCTGCAGCTACTGCGGGGTGTTCCGACGCACAGCGCTCAACCGACACGCCGACCGCCTCGGCGCGACGAAGCTATTGACGGGACACAACCTCGACGACGTCGCCCAGACAGCGTTGATGAACTTCCTCGACGGCGGAGTCGACCGGATGAGCCGACATTACCGCGCGTCGCTGTCTCCGGAGGACTCGGGGGAGTTCGTCCGACGCGCCAAACCCCTGCGTGACGTGCCGGAGAAGGAGGTCGCGGTGTACGCGGAGATGAAGGACCTCCCCGTCTACCTCGAGGAATGCCCGAACGCCGAAGGCGCCACCCGCGGCGACGTCCGCGACATGCTCCTGGAGTACGAACGCCGCCACCCCGGCACACGTCACTCGATAGTGAACGCCTACGAGGAAATAGCTGAGCAGCTGGAGTGGAACGAAACCGAGCTCGTGGAATGCGAGCGATGCGGTGAACCGACGTCGCCGGAAGGCGACCTCTGTCGCGCGTGCAGCATGCGGCAGGAGGTCGCGGACTGAACGTCTTCTACCGGACTTAACGACGAGGTCGGTGTTCCCGTGTATCTGGAACAGGGCAAGATGTAATGTCGGAGCAGCCGCTTCATTCAGGTACATGTCTGAAAGGGGACTCGAGTACACCGACTTCGTAGACCTCGACAGCGACGCCGGCGACGACGAGCTGGTCTGCAGGTTCAGGTTCGACCACGTGGAGGACGTGGAGTTCGAGTGGGCGGCGGGCGCCATCGCCGCGGAGTCCAGCATCGGAACCTGGGACCCCGGGCTGACGACGATGAACGAGGATATACGTGAGATGGGTGCCCGCGTCGTAGATCTGGACGAAAGCGATGGCGAAGCCTGGATCGCTTACCCGCCGGAGCTGTTCGAAGCCGGCAGCCTACCGCAGATACTTAGCTCCATCGCAGGCAACGTCTTCGGATTAAGCGAGCTCGAACACCTACGGCTCGAAGACGTCGACTTCCCCTCGGAGGTAGTGGAGGGCTTCCACGGCCCCGAGCTCGGCGTCGAACAGGTGAAGGAACACGTCGGCGCAGGAGACCGCGCCGTCGTCGGAACCATCGTTAAACCCAAGGTCGGGCTCGACGCCGAGGAACACGCACGAGTCGCGTACGAGAGCTGGCGCGGCGGCCTTGACGTGGTGAAAGACGACGAGAACCTCGCGTCGATGGAGTTCAACGGGTTCGAGGAGAGGGTTACGCGGACGCTGGAGAGGAAACGCGAAGCGGAGGAGGAGACAGGCGACCACAAGCTCTACTTCCCCAACGTCACCGCACCTGTCGAGGAGATGCGGCGGCGCAGCGACCACGTCGTCGACGGAGGCGGCGACTACGTCATGGTCGACGTACTCACCGTCGGCTGGAGCGGCGTACAGGATCTCCGCGAACATCTGCCGCCCGACGTAGGTATCCACGGACACCGGGCCATGCACGCCGCGTTCACCCGACTACCCCACCACGGTATCTCGATGCTCGCCGTCGCGAAGTTCTCACGGCTGGCGGGAGTCGACAACCTCCACGCAGGCGCAGTCGTCGGGAAGATGGAGGGCGGCCGCAGCGAGGTCGAGGAGATATACCGGTTCCTTCGAAGCAGCTGGCACGTCGAAACCGTCATACCCGTCGCCAGCGGCGGCTTACATCCAGGCCTCGTCCCCGACGTCGTCGACATCCTAGGCAGCGACACCGTGGTGCAGGCGGGCGGCGGTGTCCACGGCCACCCCGACGGCACCCAGGCGGGAGCCCGCGCCTTCAGGGAGGCCGCGGAAGCCGCTGCCGTAGAGCAGACGCTGGAGGAGCGGGCGGAGGACTCTCCCGAACTCGCGGCGGCTTTGAAGAAGTGGGGGCGGAACCGGTGAACCTCGAGGTAACGGATGTCGACATCGGTTCGGAGACGCCGACGGTGCTGTTGAACCGCGGGGACGCCGAGGAGCTCGGCGTCAACCCACTCGACAGGATCATCATCAGGAGCGACACAGAGACGGAGACGGGTATCGTGAAGGTCACGGAACGCATCGTCGACCGCGGCGAGCTCGGGGCGACGGAGAAGCTCCGGCATCTCTCCGGCGACGTCGACGTCTCTATCGCGCCGAAGCCCGGCAGCGTCAGCTGCATCCGCCGGAAGCTCGACGACGAGGAGCTCACTCGCGAGGACATCCAACGCATCGTGAAGGACGTCGACCACAACATGTTGAGCGACATCGAGCTCGGCGCCTACGTCTCCGCCATCTACTGCAATGGCCTTTCGATGGAGGAGACCATCGCGTTGTCTGAGGAGATGGCGGAGGTCGGTGGCTCCATCGACTGGACCGACGACGTCGTCGCCGACAAGCACTCCGTCGGAGGCGTCGCCGGCAACCGCGTCACCCCCGTCGTCGTATCCCTCGTCGCCGCCGCAGGCGTTAAGATACCAAAGACCTCGAGCCGCGCCATCACGTCGCCGGCGGGTACCGCGGACACTGTCGAGGTGTTCTGCCCCGTAGAGCTCGGTATCGACGAGATGCGGGACGTCGTCGACCGCACCAACGGCTGCATGGTCTGGGGCGGCAGCGTCGACCTCTCACCTGTCGACGACCAGATAATCCGAGCCGAACACCCGCTGTCCATCGACCCCGAAGGCCAGGTAATCGCCTCCGTCCTGTCGAAGAAGAAGAGCGCCGGCAGCACGCATCTCGTCCTCGACGTACCGTACGGGGAAGGCGCGAAGGTCGGTGACCTCCCTGAAGCCCGCAGGCTGGCGCGGGACTTCAAACGCGTCGCAGAACACCTCGACATCGAAGCCGAATGCACGATAACCCGCGGTGGCTCACCTGTCGGCCGCGGCATCGGCCCTCTCCTGGAAGCCCGAGACGTACTACGGGTGCTCGAAGGCGAAGGTCCCGAGGACCTCCGGCTGAAAAGCCTGAAGCTCGCGGAGATACTTCTCGAGCTAGTGGAAGCGGACGCCCAGGTCGAGGAGCTGCTGGAGTCCGGTCAAGCGCTGGAGAAGTTCAGGGAGATAGTGGAGGCGCAGGGCGGCGACCCCGACGTCGCTCCCGGAGACCTCGAGCCAGGGGAGCTGGTGCACGACGTCGAAGCACCCCGAGGCGGCTACGTCACCGATGTCGACAACGAAGCCGTCGCCACCGTCGCCCGGAGGGCGGGTGCGCCGAACGACGAAGCCGCCGGCCTCTACCTCGAAAGCAAACATGGGGACGAGGTCGCGAGGGGTGACGTCCTCTACCGCGTGCACGCGGAGAAACAGGAGAAGCTCGACGAAGCCGTAGGGTACGCGAACTCGAACACCGTGATGCGTGTCGGCGACAAGACCGACTCCCTCGTTGAGAGGGTGTAGAGTATGGGTGGAGAAGACGAACCGTACTGGGAGACCGCGTCGGACGACGAAGCCGACTATGACGGAGACGAGTCAGATGTGGAGGCTGACGAAGGCGGGGACTCGGGGGTGGACGCCGACGAGGTCATCGAGAAGATAGAGGCGGTGGAGATACAGGGCGCGACCTCTATAGCGCGAGAAGGCGTCCGCCTGCTCCAGCGACTCGACCGAGAAGGCGTAGGGGAGGCACGCGTCGACGACGTCGCGGAGCGATTGAAGGGTGCGCGGCCGACGGAGCCGTTCCTCTACAACTGCATACGCGTCAGCCGCGAGACAGGGGAGTACGAGGACGTGCTGGAACACATCGAGGGTTCGCAGGAAGACATCGTCGACTACGGCGTCGACCTCGTCGAAGACGGCGACGTCGTCTACACGCACTGTCATTCGTCGTCAGTCACGGGAGTCCTCGAGGAGGTCGACTTGGAACTCAGCGTCCGCGTCACGGAGACCCGGCCGCTGTATCAGGGTCGGACGACGGCGGAGGAGATGGCGGAGGCAGGCGTTCCAGTGAGGTTCTACGTCGACAGCGGCGCCCGTCTCGCTTTGAAGGACGCCGACGTGATGTTGATCGGCGCGGACGCGGTGCTCGACAGCGGGAAGGTGGTGAACAAGATAGGGAGCGAGATGTTCGCGGAGGTCGCCGACAGGTACGGGGTACCCGTCTACGTCGTCACTGACAGCTGGAAGTACGACCCCCTTTCGTCGTTCGGCTTCGAACCCGAGATAGAGCGCCGCGCCGCCGAGGAGGTCTGGAAGGACCCGCCGGACGACGTCGAGATATACAACTACGCGTTCGAGAAGGTCGCACCCGGGAAGGTCGAAGGCGTGGTGTCGGAGCTAGGTGTGCATCCGCCGGAGGAGTTCATCGACCGCGTCGTCGAGGAGTATCCGGAGCTGCTCGAGGCGGTGGAGTCAGGCGGCTGAAGGAGGTTCTGTCGTCTGATTTCTGACTGGTTCCCGTCGTACAGCTGATCTGTCTGTCGTGCTGCCTGCTGTCGCGTTTGCCGTTGTGTTTCCTGCTCTGTCTGCTGCTCTGTCTGCTGGCGTGTATCTGGTTAGGAAAGGTATGTCGTGCAGGTGACCTGCACCGGCTTCTGACTCGTCCTCCGGTGTCCTATCGTATGACGTCGACGTCGACCTCGTTCTGCCGGACCTCGTCCTGTCCGCCGTCGCTGCTGGACGGCGCGAACTCCGGCGAGGTGTCGGACTCCGCTGCGCTAGTTCCGACGACCTGGTCGCTTTCGACGCCGGTCATGATCGCCATGACGCGGACCTTTCCTTCGTAGTCGTCCTGTATGCGGGCGCCCCAGATGACGTTGGCGTGGCTCTGGAGGCGGTCGGTTATGTTCTGTGCGATGCCTTCGGCTTCGCCGAGCGTGAGGTCGGGGCCGCCGGTGATGTGCACCAGCGAACCAGACGCGCCCCGGTAGTCGACGTCGAGGAGCGGGTGGTTGAGGGCGTCTTCGACGACGGCCTCGCTTTTGTCGCGCTCCTGTGTCTCGCCGACGAGCATGACGGCGACTCCGCCCTGGTTCATGATGTTGGTCATGTCGGCGTAGTCGAGGTTGATCAGCGAGGGCTGTGTGATGGTCTCGCTGATGCCTTTCACGGTCTCGGCGATGATCTGATCCATCACGCTGAACGCTTTCCCGATGGGGAGGTTGGGGACGTAGTCGAGGAGGCGGTTGTTGTCGAGCACGATCGTGCTGTCCGCCTCGCTCCTGAGGTTGTTGAGCCCTTCCTGCGCTTTCTCGGTGCGGGCGCGTTCGACGTCGAAGGGCATGCTGACCATGCCGACGACTATGGCGCCTTGTTCGGCGGCGATCTTGGCGACGACGGGTGCGGCGCCGGTGCCGGTGCCGCCTCCCATGCCTGCGGTGACGAAGCAGAGGTCGACGTCGCCGAGTATCTCCTTCAGGGTGCCGCGCGCCATCTCGGTGGCGCGTTGACCCATCTCGGGTTCGCCGCCTGCGCCTAAGCCGTTGGTGAGGCTCTTGCCGACGAGCACCTTAGTGTCGGCTTCGATCATCTGCAGGTGCTGTTTGTCGGTGTTGACGGCGATGGTTTCGGCGCCCTCGACTCCGATGTTGTACAGGCGGTTGACTGTGTTGTTGCCGGCTCCTCCGCAGCCTATGATGACTATCTTGGGTTCGCCGAACTCGTCGCCTTCGACGTCCTTCTCCTGCTCGCGTTCGTCGTTGTCCAACGCGTCCTGTACGATGTCTTCCATGCTAGACCCTCACTATCTTCCTCTTCTCTTTGACCTTCTCGTGGCCGTCCTTCTCGGTGACCATGGTTCGGACGGCGGCACGGATGGCCTCGCTCCTGTTGGGGAACTCTCCTTCTTCTACGAGCGCTTCTACGGCGCGGACCTGTTGTTCGGGTATCCTGAGTGTTACTCGTTCCATTTGTATGCACCTCTCGGGGTGGGGGACGAATCAGAGGGTCAGAGTGTTCCATCGAGCGCGTGACTTGACCCAGTGTCACACGCTGTGTAAGATTTCTGTCTTACGCTCACACCATTTAGACGGATAGATAATAAAGCTTTCGGGCTTACGTCTTACATCGGGGCGAAAGAAAGGTCGGACAGCCGCCCAGACAGGACACCTCCAGTCTCGGAGGCGTCAACCGTAGTACGCTGTAGGAGGTCGGTTAAACGCATGAAGGCGGGGTCAACCCTGGAGGGCGTGGCTCGACGGCGTACGACGTCCGCAGCTCGGGCAGAAGCTCCAGTCCGTGCGGACCTCGTCGCCGCAGTCGCAGAACACCCGCTGCGCGGTCTTCGCGCCGCAGTTCGGACAGTGGACGTGATCCTCGTCGACGCCTTCACCGCACTGCGGGCACGTCTTATCCTCGCCCGAAGACCCCTTCGTTTCGACTGGAGCTCCACCCTGTCTTACGGCTTCCTTTCCCTGATTCTCTCCAGTCGAAGAGATGGGGTGTCGCCGGCTCTCCTCCCCGCCAGCGGAGGCTCCGCCGCCGTACTCGGGGACGTTGAGGGTGACGTTGACGTCGCGCTCCGCGAGCTTGCGTTCGACGACGCCGTCCACGACCTCCTCGATACGCTGCGTCAACAGCGCGTCGAGGCCGAACGCGCCGCCGGCAGGCTGCCGGAGATCGCGCGCCCCCGAAGGCTGGCCGGCGCCGGCGCGCGCACCAGCCGCGCCGCCTGCACCGCCGGCTCCTGCGCCGCGGTCGAGGTAGCTCCTCAACGCCTCGCGCATTATCTCGGACCGGCTCTCGTCTATCTCGTCGACGCGGTCGAGGAGGTCGTCGCTGACGCGGAACGTGATCTTGCTGTCTCTGCTCGTCATAGGTTATCTCTCCAGAAGCCAGTCGGGGCTCTCGCCGCTCGCGAACTCCAGCTCCTCCGAAAGCCGACGTGCTTCCTCCTCCAGGAGCTCGGCTACGAGCTCCTCGACCGAGGCGTCGAAGGCGCTGGTGTACTCCTCGTAGAACCTCTGTATCTCCGGCGACAGATCGACGTCGTCGGGGAGCTCCGCGTCACCGCAGCCTTCGTGTTCGAGCGACTGGTATATCTTGCTGAGCCTGGGGTAGACGTCCTCGCGCACGCGTTCGTCGACTACCTCCCTCACGTCCTCGCGGCTGACGACGCCGTCCTCCGCGTCCGCCTGTCCAACACCGTCGGACGAGGCGGTCTCTGGTGAGACGGTGTCGGACAGACTGTCTTCAAGGCTCGACTGTTCAGCTTCCATCATCGTACGATGGGGGTGGAGGAAGTATAAACCTTAGCCCGAGCTGTCATACAGCTGTCTATCGAGTCTGACGCTTGGATGACGGACGGGTGACGCGTCCGCTGCCGTCAGTCCTGCAGGCCTTCGTCGTCGAGCATGCCGTTGATCTCCTGTCTTACGCCCTCGCCTTCGTCGCGGCTGCCGGCGGTTGTGACGACACGGTTCTGCTGCACGCTGCTGCCGTCTCTGACGAGGAGGCGTAGATTGCCGTCCGCGCTCGCGCGCGAGATCTTCGCGGCGAACCCACGGCCGCGGCCGGTCGAATCGATGGGGCCCGGCACTATCTTCTTCACGTTAGGGTGTTCCGCGACGACCGCGAGCGCCTGATGTCCGTCTTTGCCGCCGATCAATGTCGAGTGCCGGCCGCTGATCTTGTCCTCCGGCGCAACGTCGACCTCCGCGAGACCGCCGGCCTGCGCGAGCACCTCGTCGAGGGATACGTCGCCGGCGCGCTCTAGCTCGAACCGGAGGTTGCCGCGGAGCGTGGACAGCACCGTCTGGTCGGGGTCTCCGCGGACTACGACGCATTCGGGGCGCCTGCGTCGTATCTCGTCGGCGACGCGGCCGACGTAGTTCCGGAGCTCGACCGTGTGTTCGGGGTCGTCGCCGTGAGCCGTCGTCCTGTGCACGGCTTCCCCTAAGATCTCTTCGTCGCGGGCGAAGTACAGACGGGCTTCCTCGCGGTCGAGCTCCAAGGCCACGGTGTCGCAGTTCCGGTGCTCGCACTCGAGGCAGTAGTCGCCGGGGCGTTCGAGGTCGCTGCGGCAGCGACGGCACTCCATCGCCCGACATTCGGAGACGGCGGCGGTTAACCTTTAGCAAAAGTTAAAGGCGCACTCGCCTTACCTGAGACACACCCGCCTTAGCTCAGCCTGGTAGAGCAGCCGACTGTAGATCGGCTTGCCCCCCGTTCAAATCGGGGAGGCGGGAGTGCGAACGCAGTGAGCACGACCAACGACCCGATTTGAGCAGTGAAGGGAGCGAGTGACGCGAGGAACGAGCGGACTGTCTCGCTGAACGAATGTGAAGCGAGGCAGTGAACGAAGCCGGAGGCGAAGTGACCGTGACCGAGTTCAAATCAGGAGGGGGGGGGGGGGGGTTAGCCCTCGAATCCCCCACTTTCCACGTGCAAAGCAGTTAAACCATTGCAGTCCGTACCTCTTTCCATGAGCGAAGAGAGGCCGCGGACCGACGACGGCCGGTTCCAGGCCGAGGTAACCGAGGACACCGTCCTCCGTGCTTTCGAGGAGTCGGAGTCTCCGGTGTTGACGGCTAAGGAGGTCGGTGAAGCGCTCGACGTCACAGGGGTTGCGGCGGGCAACCACCTGAAGGAGATGCGTGAACGCGGTTACGTCGAACGGAAGCAGGCGGGCGCGCGAGCGGTCGTCTGGTGGCCGAAGGTGAAACCCCTGCCTGAGAACGCCGCCGTGGAGCCAGAAGAAGACGTTCCCCACGTCCGTGACTTCCGCGGAGCCCTGGACAGCGAGAGCACCGCCGCCGAGCTTCTCGAGGAATCACGGGAACGCGACAGCGAACGCGACAGCCGCCTGAAGGACTCCGCCGAAGGATGACGGAGCGCCTGGTCTTCGACGCGGAACCCCTGCTCGCCTACCTCCTCGACGAGGACGGCACCGACGTCGTCGAAGCACGGATACAGGAGGTAGCGGTCGGCGACGTCGCGGGCTTCGTCAGCCCGGTGACGTTGACGGAGGTGGAGCACGTCGGCAGATACCTGGGCTCCGGCGACGAGGTCACCGGGTTCCTCGGTAGCCTGCAGAGAGCGGGTGTCCGGCAGGTCGACGCCTCCCTGTGCTGGCGGGAGGCCGCCCGGTTCAAGCGCGAACATCAGGTGGCGCTCGGCGACGCTTACGCGTTAGCCGCCGCCAGCGTGCAGGACGCACGCCTGCTCGCGGGCGCGGACGACGACTTCGACTCCATCGACGACGTCGAGGTCGAGCGGTTCAGGGACCGAGCCGACTGACCATCTGGCCGCCGAAACCCCTACACGTCTCCAGCACGTACGTACTGTTGACCCTCGCCTGGGTATGGAGCAACCCTCCGAGAGGGCGAGGGCGTCCTTATTACAGCTGATGTCTCCGAACGTTCGCTGTGTTGTGACCGCCGAAAGAGTCACCTACATCCACGACTTAAGGTAGGTGTTCCCCTCACCCTTAGTCCAGTTAAGTCACCTGCACCGGGGGTGGGGGTGTATTTATCCACGAGGCTACTTCAGCAACCGCTCACGTAGCTCTAGCTCCCGCCAGAGCTCGTCGCAGTCCCTGCAGTAGACGACGTCGCGGTCTATCTCGATGTACGTCGAGTGACCGTGGTCGCGTGGGCAGCTGAAACCCGTCATCTGCGTCGACGTCTCGCTGAGGTCCGTGACTTCGAGATCCTCTATCATAGATGCGGGTTGGAGCGGCCGGAGGAAGTAGTTAGGAGTGGTTGTTCCGGATTCACCGTGTAGGAGGTTCAGAGAGTGATAGGTCTCGAAAGAGGGACTTAGGTACAGGTGAAACAGGTAGATGTCCCTTCGTCTAGGGGAATCCACCACTCCCCTTGACCGTATCCCCCAACTGGACGAAGGGCGTTTTCACTCCCTTTGCTTCATCCGACGACCGCCCCTCAGTTTGCTGCAGCGAACTCAGGAAAGAGATAGAGGGGGGGAGGCTGCCGTCCCACACCGGCGTACGAGTTAAACCCGCTTTCACACAAAGGGTAGGTATGGAGAAAGCCAGCTTAGACGACGTCCACGACGAACCCAATCCCCTCGGCGTCCACGACGTCCGGAAACCACTCGGCCGCGTGCTCGGCGTCGAGAACTTCGCGATGAACTACTTCGAACTCGAAGCCGGTGAGTCCTTCAGCGGCGGCATGCACACCCACCACGACCAGGAGGAGGTCTTCTACGTCATCGAAGGCCAGGCGGAGTTCGAGACACCCGACGAAACCGTACGCGTCGCATCCGGTGAAGCCATCAGGTTCGCACCCGGCGAGTTCCAGCAGGGCAGCGCCGCCGACGACACCGAAGACACCGTCAAAGCGCTCGCGTTCGGCGCTCCGGGGGCGATGCACGACTGGAACGAGCTCGAGAGCCTAGTCCGCTGCCGGGAATGCGAGATGGAGACCGGGCACTGGACCACGATGACCGACGACGGCGCGTTCGAGCTATCGTGCAGGGAGTGCGGGAACAGCTTCACGTTGGGGTGAACAGGCAGCCGTACCCTCGGCGCAAGCACTCTCGCGGGAGGGGTGAGTTGGCTGAACCGAGGCCGGAAGCTTCACGCCGGAGGAACCTGTTCCACCTGATATGACACTGGTTGAGGGACTCGCAGTCTTGATCGGCGGCCTCTTGTTCCTCCTGGGTGTGGTGTTCTTCAGGAGGTGGCAGCGGTTCGAATCCGCGGACGTCGTATCCGCCGAGGAAGCGAACACCGTAGACGGCGGCGTGGTCGTCGAAGGCAGGGTGCGGGAGGCCGATGGCACTGTCGAAGGCGGGATCTCCGGCGAACCCTGCGTGCTCTACAGCGCGGAGGTTCAGCAGAAAAGAGGCTCAGGCACGAAGAAACGACGCGGCGGAAGCGACGGATACCGATGGAGCACGGAGGCAAGCAGCCGCGGCAGCGTGGGGTTCGCCGTCGAAGACAAGTCCGGCGCCGTCGTCCTCCAGAACCCCGGTGAAGCCACGCTGTCGCTGGAAGCGGAGTCCGTGGAGCTCGCTGACACCGTCGACAGCGAGCTGCAGCCCGAGGTCGACCGCGACAGCAGCCGAAAGCGATACCGCGAGGAACGCCTCGAGGACGGCGACGAAGTATCGGTGTACGCCGGCTCCACCGGGATGCGTGATCAAGGCCGTCCTGTTCTCGGAGACACCAGAGACACCGAGATGTACCTGCTGTCAGACACAGGGGTGGAGGAGACGCGGGAGAAGCTACGGGAGAAAGCGTTAGCGGGGGTGTTCGGAGGTGGGTTGTTCCTCGCAATCGGCGTCTACGGGCTCCTCTTCCTCTAGCTCTCTACAGCTTCTCTACACCTCCAACCTCCGCAACCGTGCGGAGTTCGTGATGACGCTGAGGCTGCTGGTGAACATCGCCACCACCGCTATCACGGGGTGGAGGAGGCCGAGGAAGGCGACCGGTAGGGCGAGGGTGTTGTAGATGAACGCCCAGAAGAGGTTCTGTTTGATCTTGTGGAATATCTTCTCGCTGAGGGTGAAGCTGTCGACGAGGGCGGTGAGGCTGCCGCGGACGAGGCTGACGTCGCTGGACTGGATCGCTATGTCGGTGCCGGTGCCGAAGGCGACGCCGACGTTCGCCTGCTTCAACGCGGGTGCGTCGTTGATGCCGTCACCCACCATCGCCACCCGTCGTCCGGCGTCCTGTAGCTCGCGGACCTTGTCTATCTTGTCCTCCGGCAATACCTCCGCCATCACGCGGTCGGGGCTGATGCCGACCTCCTCCGCGATTGCCCGCGCCGTACGTCTGTTGTCACCGGTTATCATCCACGTCTCAAGCCCGCGCTCGTGCAGCGCCTCGATGGATTCGACGGAGTCCTCCTTGATGGTGTCGGCGACCGCGACCACCGCACGCGTCACGCCGTCGACGGCGACCAGCACCGCAGTCTTGCCCTCCTCCTCCAGCGCGTCCAGGCGTTCGCTGTAGCTTCCGCCGACGTCGACGTCTATCTCGCTGAAGTAACGGGGGTTGCCGACGTGAACGGTGTAGCCGTCGACCTCTGCTTCGATGCCTTTGCCGGCGACGCTTTCGAAGCCCTCTGGCTCCCCGAAGTCGATGTCTTCCTCGTCGGCGTACTCGGTGAGCGCGCGTCCGATGGGGTGTTCGCTGCCGCTCTCCGCAGACGCCGCCAGCCGCAGTATCGTGCGTTCGTCTAGCACCTCGGTCTCGCCGCCGTCGGCCGCCGTGTCTCCGGTGTAGACGTCGGTGACGCTGTGGTCGCCGTGGGTGATGGTGCCGGTCTTGTCGAGGAGCACGGTGTCGATGTCCTTCATCGTCTGGATGGCTTCGCCGTCGCGGAACAGGACGCCGTTCTCCGCGGCCTTCCCCGTGCCCGCCATCAACGCAGTCGGCGTAGCCAGTCCGAGGGCGCAGGGACACGCGATGACGAGCACTGCGACGGAGGCGAATATCGCTAGCGTCAAGGGAGCGAGACCGAGATCGACCCAGGGCAGCCAGGGTTCCCCGTACGCGGCGACGACTCCCACTAGGTCCGGCGCGATGAGCCAGAGTACGAAGGACAGTGCTGCGATGGTGAGCACGGTGGGTACGAAGTAATGGGTGACGCGGTCGGTCAACCCCTGGATTGGGACCTTCGTGCCCTGGGCTTCCTCGACGAGTTCGACGACCTGCGCGAGGAAGCTGTCGTCACCGACCTTCTCCGCACGTACCTTGACTAGGCCGCCCTGGTTGATGGTGGAGCCGATGACCTCGTCGCCCTCCTCCTTGCTGACGGGTTCGCTTTCACCCGTCGCCATCGACTCGTCGACGCTGGTGGTGCCTTCGACGACCTCCCCGTCGTCGGGTACCTTCTCGCCGGGACGCACCACGACGACGTCGCCGACGTCGACATCCTCGACGGATACTTCGTGTTCTTCGCCGTCTCTGACGACGTTCGCGGTGTCCGCCTGCATAGACATCAGGCCTTCGACGGCGGCGCTCGCGCGGCCTTTCGCGCGGTCCTCGAGGTAGGTGCCGACGAGATGAGACGCCATTATCATCGCGCCGACGCCGGCGTAGTTCTGCACCGCGTCCACACCCGCGTAGGGCACGAACACCATGACGCCGGTGACCCAGGCGGCGACGGTGCCGAGCGCTATCAGGGCGTCCATGTTGAACGTCCCACGCTGGACGCCGTGGACCGCCGACAGGATGGTGCCGCGTCCGTAGTAGAACACCACCGGCGTAGCGAAAACCAGAAGGAGAACGTCTATCTGGAAAGACGTCAGCGGGTCGATTGGAGTCCACATGAACACCATCAGCAGGAGTATCGGCGACGTCACCAGCCACGCCCTCAATGCGAGACTGAGCTGCCGGCTTAGCTCCTCGTCCTCGTCTCCAGCTCCCTCATCCGCGGGTTCTTCGACGCCATAGCCGGCGTCTTCGACGGCTTCCACCAGCCGGTCGAAGCCCACGTCCTGATGGTGCCAGACGTCGGCTCTTTCGGTGGCGAAGTTCACGTTTACGTCGTCGACGCCTTCCACCGCGCTGAGGCTGTCTTCGACGCTGCCGGCGCAGGACGCGCACGACATCCCCGTGATCTGGAGGTCGGTTTTCTCCTCTGTATATGACATGAAGTGGTTCCTAGGTGAACCGTATGGGGTCCGTCTTCAACCCTGTTACGGATGATACAGGGAGCTGAGAACGCCGCCCCTTTGTGGCTGAAGCCGTCCAGGGCTCCGCGTCCCCCGGGGCTTCCCGGACCTTGAACAGGCTTTTACTGCCGCCTCGTCAGGGTTAACCTGATGACGTACTCGCTCTCCCTGCCCGCCGCTGTCTCCCTGTTGGCGGGTGTCTTCCTCCTCGTTCTACCGCCTTACATCTACAGGTACCGCGACAGGAACCCGTCGGCGGAGGCCTACAGCGCATTGCTGGTGGCGTCCGCCGCCTGGGCGCTGAGCTACGGCGTCGCACTGACTGTGTTCGACCCCGGTCATCGTGCAGCGCTGGAGGGCGTGGTATGGGTGGCTCGCGGCAGCGTGGTGTTCTTCATAATCCTCGCGGGCTTCCGGTACACCGGCCACGACGACATGGTTCCGGAGTGGATGGCGCGGACGATAGTGGTGATGTGGCTGGCGTTCTCCGCAGGCGCCGTCACCAACGGCTTTGGACTGCACGAGATGCTGTGGACATGGGAGGGCGTCGGAACCGTGTTCGGCGGCGCCACCGCGGAGGTAACGCCGACACCGCTGCTGACGCTGCTGATAGTCTGGTCGTACCTCCTGGTCGCTGTGGTGTTGCTCCTGCTGATCGAGACCGTCGTCAGCTACGGACCCCTGTACCGACTGCACGCCGTCGGAATCGTATTATGGGCGATGCCACCGGTAGTCGCGAGCGTAGCCTTCAGCCTCAACCTCTCGGGGGTGATGGAGATACCTTACGCGGACCTCGATCTGGCGGCGCCGTCGCTGATGCTGACGTTCTTCGCGATAGGTTACATGCTGTTCGTACGGCAGGAGGACCTCATGGAGGTGGCGCCGGCGAACCGACGCCACGCGGAGAACGCCGCCCTCGACGACATGGACGCCGGCGTCGTCATCGTCAACCCCGGCGGCCTCGTTCTCGCGTTGAACGAATCCGCCCGAAGGGAACTCGATATCGGTAAAGAGAACGTTCTCGGCGAACCCCTCGACGAGGTCGCGGGGGCTGAGGTACCCACCGACCCCGGCGAGCTACAAAACATCTCTTTCCCCTCCGACCCCTCCAGAGTGTACTGTGTCGCGAGCTCACCGATAGAGCACGGCGACACCCATCTCGGCCACATCGTCAGCATCCAGGACATCACCGAGGAACGCCGCCGGCAGCAGCGGCTGGAGGTCCAGAACCGCGTCCTCCGACACAACCTCCGGAACGACATGCTCGTCGTCGGCGGCAACACCGAGAGCATACGGAGCATCGTCGAAAGCTCCGACGACATACCTGAAGACGTCGCGGACGATATACTGGAGAAAGCCGACGCGATCTCGAGGAAGCACGACGAGCTCGTCCGGGTGTCAGAGCGAGCCCGGGAGATCACGGAGACCCTGCCGGAGGACGCCGCCGACGGCAAACAGCTCGTCGACGTGGGAGAGGTAGCGGCGTCGATAGCGGACGAGCTGATGGAGAGACATCCGGAGGCATCCATAGAGACCGTGGTAGATGGCGACGTCGAGGTATGCACCGACGAAGCCCTGCTGTCGAACGTCATCTACAACGCCGTCGAGAACGCCGTGCTACACGGCAGCGAAGCCGGGGACACCGTGGAACTGACGGTAGCAGAGAGCGAGAACGACGGCGGCGACGGGGTCGAGGTATCCGTCCACGACGAGGGTGAAGGGATACCCGAACACGAGCTGGAGGTGGTGCGACGCGGCAGCGAGGACGCTTTGAACCACGGCAGCGGCATGGGTCTATGGATCATCCAGTGGGGGATGCAGTCGCTGGGAGGTGAGGTGGAGTTCGACACCGAAGACGGAGGCACCACCGTCGTGCTCAGAGCACTCGAAAGAAGGTAAACATCAGCTAGGAAGGTAACATCAGCTCTCGTGTTCAATCAACCAGTTTTTTGACCTCTCCGGGCAAACCCCCTGCATGGACAAGCCGGATGTAGGCGAGCTGAAGCCGCCGGAACGGGTTCTCATGGGTCCTGGCCCGTCGAACGCCAACCCACGGGTACTGAGCGCGATGCACACCACCATCGTAGGACACCTCGACCCATCCTTCATGGACGTCATGGACGAGGTGCAGGACCTATTGAGGTACACCTTCAGGACGGAGAACGAGTGGACGCTCCCCGTCAGCGGCACCGGAAGCGCGTCGATGGAGGCCGCTTTCTCGAACCTCGTGGAACCCGGGGACACCGTCCTCGTACCCGACAACGGCTACTTCGGAGACAGGATGGCGAAGATGAGCCGACGCGCCGGCGGCGAGGTCTCCCGGGTGGCGGCACCGTGGGGTGAACCCCTCGACCGAGCCGACTTCGAGGAAGCACTCACCGAGGTGCAGCCGGACGTCGTCGGCCTCGTGCACGCGGAGACCAGCACCGGCGTACTGCAGAGCGACCTCCCCGAGCTCGTTGACCTCGCCCATAGCCACGACAGCTACGTCATCGTCGACGCCGTGACGTCGCTCGCAGGCGTCCCCGTCAAGGTCGACGAATGGAACATAGACGCCTGCTACAGCGCCGCGCAGAAATGCATCAGCTGCCCACCCGGCGCGTCACCCCTCACCTTGAGCGACCGCGCGATGGACAAGATACTGTCTCGGGACACGGAACCCCGTTGCTGGTACCTCGACCTCAAGGAGCTCGAGACATACTGGGGCAGCGACCGCAGCTACCACCACACCGCACCCGTCACCAACATCTTCGGCCTCCGTGAAGCCCTCAGGGTGATCGCGGAGGAAGGCATCGAGAACGCCTGGGAGCGACACCACCGCGTCAGCGGCGCTTTCAGGGACGGCCTCGAGGAGATGGGGTTGGAGATGAACAGCTCGGACGACGCCTGGCTGCCCACTCTGAACGCCGTCCGCGTCCCCGAAGGCGTCACCGACGACACCATCCTCCGCCGCCTCGTCGAGGAGTACAACATCGAGGTGTCCGCGGGCCTGGGAGCGCTCGAAGGCGAGATAGTGCGCATCGGCTGCATGGGACACAGCGCCCGACCGCAGAACGTCCTGTATCTCGCGAACGCCCTCGGCGACATACTCGAGGACGAGGGCGTCGACGTCGACGCTGGCGCGGGCGTCGCAGCGGTCAGCGAAGGCCTGCAGGACTGACAGCTTTCATCCCGCGATAAAACGATATAAGTCCGGCTGCCTATTGACCAAAGAGATGGACGACTGCATTCGGGTTCTACACGTCGAAGACGAACCCGGGTTCGCGGAGATGGCTGCGGGGTTCCTGGAGAGACAGGACGATAGGTTCGAGATAGAGACGGCATCAGACGTCGAGGAAGCCCTGGGGGAGATAGATTCCCGGAGCTACGACTGCGTCGTCAGCGACTACGACCTGCCGGATTTGAACGGCATCGAGTTTCTGGAGGAGGTTCGGAGGGAAGATCCGGAGCTCCCCTTCATTCTCTACACCGGGAAAGGCTCGGAGGAGATAGCGAGCGAGGCGATATCCGCGGGGGTCACGGACTACCTTCAGAAGGAGACCGGAACCAGTCAGTACGAGGTGCTGGCTAACCGTATCCTGAACTCTGTGGAGAAGAGACGAGCCAGTCAGGAGGTGGATGAGACACGTCGGAAGCTCTCGGAGATAGCGGAGAAATCCGACGACGTCCTCTTCATGTTCGATGGAGACTGGGATGAGCTATTGTTCGTGAACAGCGCGTACGAGGAGATCTGGGGTGGCTCCATCGAGGAGCTGGAGGAGGACTCACAGGCCTTCCTCGACCTCATACACCCCGAAGACCGCGAGGGCGTCCTCGAAAGGATGGAGCGGGTGTCTCAGGGGGAACGCGTCAGCAGCCAGTATCGTGTGGTCCGGCCGGACGGAAGCGTGAGGTACGTGGCCGCGGACACGAGACCGATACTGGAGGACGGTGAGGTTACGAAGGTAGTCGGGTACACCCGCGACGTGACCGACCGCGTGGAACGAAGACAGAAGATACAGGAGGAACGCAGGAGGTTCCAGTCGCTCGCGGAGACCCTTTCTCAGGTAGTATACCGCGCCGACCCCGACACCCTCGAGACGCTCTACGTCAACGACTCCATCATGGAGCAGCAGCTGTACACGCCGGCGGAATTGACGGAGAACCCCGAGCTATGGAGGGAGTCCCTGCATCCCGACGACCGCGAACGAGTGATAGAAAGCTTCCGTGAAGCCCGCGAAGACGCCGAAGGCAGCCAGCTAGAGTACCGGATAGAGACTAAGGACGGCGAGGTCAGATGGATGAGAGACACCTTCGGATGGCAGACGGACGAAGACGGTGACGTCGAAGCCCTCGTCGGGGTGATGGCGGACGTCACCGAGGAGGTCGAAAGACGACGCAGGTACGAAGCTGTCTTCCATCAGACCTACCAGTTCACAGGTCTCACTGAGCCCGACGGCACCGTGATAGAGGTCAACGACACCGCGTTAGAGTTCGGCGGGATCGAACGCGAAGACGTCCTGGGGGAGAAGCTCTGGGACGCCTACTGGGTCCAGATAGACCAGGAGACCAGGGAGCGCGTTCGGGAGATAGTCGAGAAAGCTCAGGATGGAGAGCTCGTGCGTGGGGAGATGAGGGTGCAGGGCAGCGACGATGACGCCTTCATCGACTATTCGCTGCGACCTATCACCGACGAAGACGGCGAGACGACTTTGATGGTCGCGGAAGGCCGTGACATAACTGAACGCGTGGAACGCGAGAGGGAGCTAGAGAAGAAGACTCGTTACCTCGAAGCTATCTCGGAGTACACGGCGCGTCCGATGTTCATGAAAGACAGCGAAGACAGGTATCTGTTCGTGAACGACGAGTACCTGAGGCTGTTCGACCTCGAAGAAGACGAGGTCATCGGTTCGACCGACGAAGAAATCCATCCGAAGGGGATGTCCGAATATATAACAGACAACGACCGGAGAGTCGTCGAGGAAGGTGAGTCCATCGAGGCTGAGGAACACGTGGAAGTCGACGGCGAGAAAAGGACGTACCTGTCGTCGAAGACCCCCCTGTACTTCGACGACGGAGACGATGAAGACGGTGAAGCGGACGCAGTATTCGGGATAGCTACGGATATAACTGACAGGGAGAGACATCAGAGGGAGCTCGAGAGGATGAACGAACGCCTGAAGGAGTTCGCCGGCGTCGTCAGCCACGACCTCCAGAACCCCCTGGCTGTGGCGAAAGGCAGAGTAGAGCTAGCTAAAGACGACGGAGACAGCCATCTCGAACACGTCGAAAGCTCTCTAGAGCGGATGGAACGGATAATCGACGACATGCACTGGCTGACGCAGCACGGGAGATCCATCGGAGAGAGATCGGAGGTCTCCCTCAAGAAACTCGTCGAGGAAGCCTGGACCCAGGTCGCCACCCACGAAGCCACGGTGGAGAACGAAGTCGACGGCTCGACAGATGTAGACGCGGACCACCACAGAGTCCTGCAGATGATGGAGAACCTCTTCGTCAACGCCGTCGACCACGCCGGACCAGACTGCAGGGTAACCGTCGGCGAGATAGAGAACGGATTCTACGTAGAGGACGACGGACCAGGAGTCCCCGCGGACGAAACTGAGGAGGTCTTCGAAGCAGGGTACACGACCTCGGAGGAGGGAACCGGATTCGGCCTGAGCATCGTGAGAGAGATAGCGGAAGCTCACGGATGGAAGGTGGAACTGATGCAGGCTGACGACGGCGGAGCGAGGTTCGAGTTCCAGGACGTCGAACCCAGCTGACGGAATACAGCTCATGGAGCCGGGACAGACGTCGAAGGCAGCACGATGCCGCAGGACAACGGTTAAGTCATCCGACGTACCCTTCTGTCCATGGACGTAGACCTCGACGTAGAAGACCTCAGGCACGACGCCTACCTCACGCTGCTGGGTACAGCCGTCGCCTACGGCATCTTGCTCGCCGCCCTCACCGCCGTCGTCTTCGTCGTACCCTACCTGATCTTCCGGCTGATTTAGATGCACGCCGCCGTCGTCGGAGCGACGGGCGACATAGGTTCAGGCGTAGTCGAACACCTCCTGAGGTATCCGGAGATGGAGCAGGTGACGGTGCTCGACGTCAGGGGACCCAGAGACGCCGAAGCCTCAGTCACGTATCAGAACTTCGACGTCACCGCCGACGACGCAGACGAAGTCCTCGGAGACCTCGACGTCGACGTAACCGTCAACGCAGCCGGTCCGTTCTACCGGCTCGGACCTCCCGCGCTCGAAGCCGCGCTGGAAGCCAGGACAGCTTACGTCGACGTATGTGACGACCACGACGCCACCCGCGAGGAGCTAGCGTTCGACGAACAGGCGCGTGAAGCCGACGTCCCCGCGGTCGTAGGCTGCGGCTGGACGCCCGGCGTCAGCAACCTGCTGGCGAAGGACGTCGTCGACGGAGGGGGACCCGAACCTGCTGAGGTGGAGGTCGACTGGGTTGGCTCCGCAGCCGACGCATCCGGAGTCGCCGTCGTCGAACACCTCCTTCACACCGCGTCCGGCGACACCCCGCAGTACCTGGATGGAGAACACAGGGACGTCTCAGCGGGCGACATGAAGAAGGACGTGGAGCTTCCGGAGGTCGGCGACACCAGGGTCGCAGCGTGCGGCCACCCCGAACCCATCACGCTGCCTACCTATCTCGACGTCGACTCCGTCGTAGTCCGAGGCGGCCTCGTACCAGGATGGCACAACAAGCTCGTGTCCGCTGCCGTGCGGTCCGGAGTCGCCGGACGAACCCTGCTGCGTTCACGCGCCAGCCGACTTCTCCACAGCCTCGACCGCACCGGCGCGCTCTCTATCGGCGGCGTCGAACGCAGCGCGGTAGCGGTGGAGGTCGACGGAACCCGACTGGCAGCCGCCGGCAGGATGAAGGACCTCACCGCTGCACCCGCGGCAGCCGCAGCCGTCAGGGTGGCGGAGAGCGAGGTTCCCGCAGGAGTCCAGCCGCCGGAGGCCGCGTTCACCCTCGACCTCGTCAGAGACCTCGACGGAGTGCGGCTGTACGAGGACGGAGCCGCGGGCTGGAAACCCATGGAGAGGTAGGCTGCCGCGGGCGGCTCTACAGCTTCGAGTCCGGCCGCAGCACCACCTTCCCGAAGCCCTCGCGCTCCTCAAGCAAACGGTGTCCCTCCGCGACTTCGCTGAAAGGCAGCACCTCCCTGATGCGGGGTTCGAGGTCGCCGTTCCACACCAGCGACAGGACGTCGTCGGCGGCACCCGGTGACGCCATCGTCGACCCCAGCACCGACAGCTGGTTCCAGAAGACACGGTTGAGCTCCGCCGACGGGTTGGCTCCCGTCGTCGCACCACACGTAACAACTCGACCGCCCTTCGCAAGCGACCGCAGGCTGTCGCCCCAGCTTTCCTCGCCGACGTGGTCGACGACGACGTCGACGCCGCGGCCATCGGTGGCGTCCTGAACCCTGTCGGCGAAGCCGTCGCTGTAGTCGAACGCATCTACGGCGCCGAGATCCTCGGCGGCGCGGCGTTTCTCCTCGCTGCCGGCGGTGGCGTACACCTCCGCGCCCGCGTGGCGGGCTATCTGGACGGCTGCGTGGCCGACGCCTCCGCTCGCACCCACGACGAGCACCTTCTCCCCGGGCCTGACGTCCGCGCGCTCCACCAGCATCCTCCACGCGGTGCCGTACACCAGCGGCGCCGCAGCCGCCGTCGTCCACGGCACATCCTCCGGCACCTTGACTAGGTTGTCGGCGGGGACGCAGGCGTACTCCGCCTGCACCCCGGGGAGGTGTTCGCCGATGATGGCGTAGTCCACGCAGAGCGATGGATTCCCCGCGCGGCAGTGCTCGCAGCCGCCGCAGGACACGCCCGGCCAGACGGCGACCCTGTCTCCCCTGCTCCACCGTTCGACGTCTCCACCGACCTCGGTTACGACGCCTGCTGCGTCGCTGCCCGGCGTATGCGGCATATCGAGCTCTACGCCCGGGAGGCCGCGGCGCGTCCAGACGTCGAGGTGGTTCAACGCCGCCGCCTCCACCTCGAACACCACCTCGTCGCCAGCGGGCGTAGGCGGCTCCCTCTCACCGACTTCGACGACGTCCCTGTCCCCATGTCCCGTGAACTGAACCGCTTGCATGTCCCAGGGGTTGCGGGCTCGGCATTTAACTCCGGCTCCGGATTTAGACGGTCTCCCCTGAATATCGAGGCAAGGGTCTACGGACTGTAGCTCTTCAGCCGGTCCGCCACCGCGTGCATCAAGGAGATGTTCACGCCTTCCTCGCCGCGCACCAGCGCCACCGTCGCCGAAGACCGTCTGCCGACGTACTCACCGAGGGAGCCGAGGAACACCCTCCGGAGCGAACCCGCACCCGTGAGTCCCATGCAGACGGTGTCGAACTCCCGGCTCTTCGCCACCAACCGGTCCTCGAGGTACTCCGACACCTCGACCTCTATCTCGTACTCGACGTCGACGTCCGCCGCTTCAACCTGACGCTCCACGAGCTCTCGACCGCGTTCGACGGCGTCCTCCTCGGATTCGTCGTCGCCGACGCTCTGGACGTTGACCAACGTCAGGCTTTCTGCGTCGCTCGCCCGCGTGAAGTCCGCCGCCCTCTCCACGGCTTTCGTAGCGTTCGCCGCGCTCCCCACGAACGCCGCGACGTCACCTATCTCCGTCTTCCGGCGTTTCACGAGGGTGACCTCGCAGGGCGCGCGTTCGATGACGGGGTCGAGCTTCGCCCCGATCAGGTGTTCGCGACGCGTCCACCCGCCTTTCCAGCCCATCACGACCTCGTCGGCGTCCTCCTCCCGAACGATGGAGAGCACCGTGTCTCCGACGTCGTGGGCGACGACGGCGTGCGTCCGAACTCCGACGCCTAACCCCCGGGTGACCTCCTGGACCTCGTCGAGCAACGCCTGCTGGCCCTCGACGCGTTCCTCCTCGAACTCCAGCTCCTGACTCAGAGAGGTCTGATCCGGTACCTCGATGACGTTCACCGCCACTATCTCGCTGTCGTCGTGCTTCGAAGCCGACGCCGCAGCCATACGCAGCAGCATCGAGCTGTCTTCGGGGTCGGCGACGGGTACGACGACGCGGTAGGGTTTCTCCCTGTCCTCCTTCTGGATGGTCTCCGCGACCGCGTCCTTCAACATGCCGCGGCGGTCGACGCGTGGTCGGCCGTAGACGAGGTACCATATGAAACCCAGGACTACGATGCCGACGCCGCCTATCAACGGCAGAGTGTCCATCTGCGTGAGGATGCCGACTCCGGCGACGACGCCGAACATCTGGACGTAGGGGTAAGCCGGACTTCGCCAGTCGGGGTCGTAGTACTCGGGGTCTCGGGTGCGGAAAGCCATCAGGGCGAGGCAGACGAGGACGTAGACGACTATCTGGAACGCGCCCGCGGTCTTCGCTATCTCCTCCACCGGCAGCGACAGGATTATGAACAGCATCGCGCCGCCGGTGACGAGTATCGCGAGTACCGGCGTGTGGACGCGGCGGTCGACGTGGGCGAACGCCTCCGGCAGGAGGTTGTCGCGGCTCAACGCGAAGGGGTACCTGCTGGCGGTCAGGATGCCTGCGTTCGCCGTCGATATCAACGCCAGCATCGCCGCGAGCACGATGGCGACGACGCCGACGACTCCGAAGAAGGGTTCGACGGCGTCCACCATCGGGGTCTCCGTGCCCGCGAGCTGCTGGGGTTCCACGACTCCGACGAGGACGGCGACGATGAGGGCGTAGAGCGCCGTGGTGAACGCCAGCGATATCATGAGGCCGAGCGGTAGGTTGCGGGATGGGTTCTCTATCTCCTCGCTGACGGCGGCGACCTTGGTGACGCCTCCGTAGCTGATGAGGACCATCGCCGTCGCCGCAACCAGTCCCACTGCGCCTTCGTCGAAGAAACCCCCGTACTGTTCGGTCTCGATGTTCCCTGCGCTGGCGGCGACGAACGCAGCCATGATCACCAGCATGATGGCGACCATGACCGTCTGGAGGCCGCCGGTCTGCTTCACCCCGAAGACGTTGACGGCGATCAAGACGACGCCGACCGTGAGGGCGAGAGCTTCGGCGCCCGGAAGCGTGACCACGGAGCCGACGTACGGCAAGGTAGCGGGTAACGCGAGCTCAAACGTCGGCAGCGGTCGGACGGCGATGACGTAGAACATGCCGCCGACCAATGCGAGCGCGCCCTTGAACATCAGCATCAGCCAGGTTCCGAGGCCGGCGATGGTGCCGGCGGCCGGCCCCATCCCGCGTTCTATGAAGATGTAGTCGCCGCCGGCCTCCGGCATCGCGGTCCCGAGCTCCGCGATGCTGAGCGCCGCGGGAAGCACGAGCACTGCGGCGAAGACGAACGCGAGGACGACGGCGGGTCCGGCTTCCGCCATCGCGAGCCCCGGCAGGATGAAGATGCCGCTGCCTATCATCGCGCCGACGCTGATAGCGACGACGCTCACGAGGCCGAGGTCGCGCTGCAGCTCCTGATCGCCTGCGGGCATCGGCCGGTTACCTCTCCCGCTCTAGAGCCAGCGGTTCCTCCGTCGATGCACGGTCGGCGGATGTCTCCGCTGGCGTGTTGTCTGTGTCGGCGGCGGTTTCCATGGGTCGTCTCGAGGTGTTAGTTCTCGCGACCATTAACTCCTTGTTTCTGGGTGCATCTAAACGAAAGAACGTCGGAGATGTAGGCGTAGCAGTGTGGGCGCGCCACCTATGCCCTTCGGCCAAACGGTTAAGCCCTCCGCAGCCGAGGAGCGTGGTATGACGGATGAGAACGCGAGGCTGATGGAGCACGTCCTCCTGCCGGTGGCGAACGAGGACGACGCGAGAGCGACGGCGGAAGCGCTGGAGCCCTACAGCCCGGAGCAAGTCACCGCGCTCTACGTCGTCGAGAAAGCCGAGGGAGCACCTGACAAGACGTCGCCGGAGCACAGCGAGGAGGTGGCGGAGGCGTCGTTCGACGCCGTGCAGGAGGTGTTCCCCGACGCCGGCACGCGGACGGAGTACAGCCGCGACGTCGTACAAGCGATCTTCGACGCCGCCGACGACGTCGACGCCTCCTCTATCGCCTACCGGTCCCGAGGCGGCGGCCGGCTGATGCACTTCCTCAGCGGCGACCTCTCGCTGAAGCTCGTGACGAAAGCCGAGCTACCCGTGGTAGCGCTTCCGAGGAACAGCTAGGAGACGCCGGCCGCCGCACCGCGGCGGAAGCCGGTTCAGAAAGACACTTACCGTTCGTACGGAAACCAACCCCCATGAAACGCTGGTGGCGGCGGATAACGGTGGCCGTCGTCGTAGTGACCTCGATAACGCTGGCTTACACCCTTCTCTACCGGTGGGGTATGATGACGTTCGCCGGCGAACAGGTGTCCCTCCTCCACAGCCTCCGCATCGTCGTCGAGAGCCTGACGACCGCGGGCTTCGGCGGCGACACCGACTACTGGACCACGACGGGCATGCACGTCATCGTCATACTGATGAACGTCACCGGCGTCCTCCTCGTCTTCATCGGACTGCCGCTGTTCGCGGTGCCGCTGTTCAGGAAGGCCTTGCAGTCGAAGCCACCGACGTCGACGTCGTTGACGGATCACGTAGTGATCTGCAGCTACAGCGAACGCGACGAGGTGCTGCGGGAGGAGCTGGACTCCGTCGACGTCCCCTACGTCTACGTCGACGAGGACCCCGACCTCGTGAAGGAGTTAGTGGAGGACGACGTCGAAGCCATCCACGGAGACCCCGCGAAGCTGTCTGTCCTCCGCGACGCCAACGTACCGGAAGCCAGAGCCGTCGTCGCCGACAGCAGCGACGAGACCAACCCCACGATAATCCTGTCGGCGAAGAAGCTCGCAGCCGACGTCCCTGTAGTCAGCGTTGCGAAGTACGAGGACGCCGCGAAGTACCACGAGTACGCCGGCGCCGACGACGTCGTCACGAGTCGACAGGTGCTGGGCGAGAGCCTCGCGATGCGTGCTACGTCGTCGCTCGCGGAGGAGCTCCGTGAGGTCATCGGAGTCGACACCGAGATAGAGGTGACGGAGTTCCTCATCGAGGAAGGCAGCGACGTAGCCGGCCGCAGGCTGAAGGACGTCGACCTGTTCGACGAACAGAACGTCAACGTCATCGCCGGATGGTTCGGCGGCAAGTTCGTCGTCAGCCCCCACCCCGACACCAGGATCAAGGAGAACAGCATCCTCCTCGTCGCAGGCGACCACGTAGACCTCGACGGTCTGAAGGCGAGGAAGATGCCGACGCACGAGGACGACGAACCCCGCGTCATCGTATGCGGGTACGGCACCGTCGGCCACGCCGTTGAGGAGGAGCTCGAGGAGGACGGCGTCGAGGTCGACGTGATAGACAGGGTGGAGAAGGAAGGCGTCGATGTCGTCGGCGACATAACCGACCCCCGCACCCTCATCGAAGCCGAGGTCTCGA
Organism: Euryarchaeota archaeon Ods02; assembly: GCA_028751075.1. Taxonomy (GTDB): domain Archaea; phylum Halobacteriota; class Halobacteria; order Halobacteriales; family Halorutilaceae; genus JAQZDA01. Next base: position 46,647 of record JAQZDA010000008.1, read on the forward strand.
GGGCGCGGAGCGTCGTCCTCGCGCTCGACGTCGACAAACCCACGATATACGCTGCGCTCGTCCTCCAGAACCTCGCCCCCGAGGTCGAGGTCGTCGCACGCGCCGACAGCGGAGACAACGTATGGAAGCTCTACAACGCAGGCGCCGACTACGTGCTGTCGCTCCCCAGCGTCACCGGCGAGCTCCTCGCCTCCATCCTGATAGACGAGAAGGAGATACTCACGGCGCGCAGCGAGTTCGACTTCATACGCACTCCCGCGCCCGCGATAGCGGGTCAGACGCTCGCGGAAGCAGACGTCCGACAGGAGACCGGAGCCACCGTGGTAGCCGTGGAACGCGACGGCAGCCTGATCACGGAGCTGAAGGGCACCTTCCAGCTGGAGGAAGACGACGTGCTCGTGGTCGCCGGCAGCGACGACAGCCTCGACCGACTCGTCGAGTACGTCGACGGCGAACGGATAGAACACGGGTGACTCGGGGAACCCGTGTAAGCCGCCGCGGAACCCATGAAATAAGGCGACTCCACCACAACACGGAGACGACGTAGCTTGACAGCGGACATCGCGTTAGGCGCGGACTTCGCGGTCATCGTCGTCGTAGCCACGGTTCTCGCGCTCCTCGCCCACCGGCTCAGGCAGCCCACGGTCGTCGCGTACATCGTCGCCGGACTCCTGCTGGGGCCGGCCGCCCTCGGCGTCGTCACACCCGGCGAGGTCACGGAGACGATGGCGGAGCTAGGGCTCGCGTTCCTCCTGTTCCTCCTCGGCATCAAGATGCGTATAGAGGACGTCCGCCACGTCATCGAACCCGTCGTCAAGATATCGATACCGCAGATGGCCTTCGTCGCCGCCACCGGCGGCGTCACCTCCTACGTCCTCGGCTTCACCGTCTGGGAGAGCGTCATCATAGGGCTGGCGGTGATGTACAGCTCCACCGCCGTCGTCGTGAAGATGCTGACGGACAAGGACGAAGCCACCACGCTGCCGGGGAAGATAGACGTCGGCGTCCTCCTCGTCCAGGACATCGTCGTCGTCATCCTGCTCGCCTTGCTCGCCGCGGGTGTACCCGACGGCGCCGTCGAGGTCGCCGTCAACCTCGCCACCATCCTCGTCTTCGTCGCCGTCATCGGAGTCGCAGCACTGGCGTCGTCGAGGTACCTGCTGCCGCGGGTGTTCCGACGGATAGCTGACGACGAATACGTCTTCCTGGTGATCTCTATCTCGTGGGCGTTTTTGTTCGTCCTCCTGTCCATCGAGATGAACCTCTCTATAGAGATGGGGGCGTTCCTCGCCGGTATAGCTATCGCGCAGCTACCGTACAGCAGGGAGCTACAGGACCGCGTCACACCTCTCACGGACCTCTTCATGTTGATCTTCTTCGCCTCCGTCGGACTCCAGCTCGGCGCCGACGACCTCTTCGCCTACTGGTGGCAGGCAGTCGTCGCCTCCCTCGTCCTGATGCCGGCGAAGTTCGCCGTGTTCTTCTACCTCATCGACTGGCAGAATTTCGACGTCGAGACCACGTTCATCGGCAGCGTCAACATGGTTCAGGTCAGCGAGTTCGGGCTCGTCGTCGGAGCCGCAGCAGTCGCCGGCGGCTTCATCGACGACGCAGTGCTCGGCTTCCTCACCGTGATAGCGCTGGTGACGATGAGCGTCAGCGTCTACTTCGTCAGATACAACCACGAGCTCTACAGCCTGCTGGAACCCCGTCTCCAGCGGTGGGAGACGGGTGAGGAACGCCGGAAGGAAGCCACGGAACACCGCGGCCACGCCGTCGTAGTGGGGTACGACGACGTCACTTTCGCCGCGTTACCTGTGCTCCACGAGAGATACGGCGACGTCGTCGTCATCGACCGCAAGGTCGAACACGTGGAAGCGTTGGAGGAGACGCCTTACACCGCCGTCTACGGCGACTTCAGACACGGGAAGGTCAGGAAGGAAGCCGGGTTCGACGACGCGGAGTTCGTGCTGTCGTCTTCCGTGGAAGCCGACGTCAACGAAGCCCTGCTCGCCGCAGCACCCTCCACTGCGACGGTGTTCGTCGAAGCCGAGTGGCTGGAGGACGCCCACCGCTTGTACGAAGCCGGAGCGGACTTCGTGGTGATGGCCACGCATCTCGCAGGCGAACGGATCGCAGGCTACCTCGAGAGCTACTTCACCGACCGCGAACGGTTCGAACGCGACGCCGATGCCGACGTCGAAGCGATATACCAGGCGAGCGGAGACCCCGACGTCGACATCATCTCCGGAGGTGACGACGATGACTGAGCTCCTCGTCGCCCTCGCCACGGTGTTCGTCGTCGGCGGAGCCTTCCTCTTCATCGCGAACCAGCTCGACCTGCCGACGGTGCCGTTCTTCATCATCGCCGGAGTCGCCGCCGGCGTGTTCATAGACGAGGACATCGTGCTGGAGTTCGCGAGGTACGGGATAGCTTTCCTCGTCTTCACCTTCGGAGTCGGCGTGAACTTCCAGTACGTCCGCACCGTCCTCAGGGACAGCGAGTACGTAGCGCTCGGACAGGTAGCGGTGATGGGTGGCCTGGGCTTCCTCGTCGCCGTCGCCCTCGGAGCCTTCGTAGACGACGTCACCGTCGAGAAAGCATTGTACTTCGGAGTCGCCGCCGCGCTGTCGTCCACCATCGTCGCGACGGGGATGCTGGAAGCCGACATCCGCGACAACCTCGTGCACGCCAGGGTCTCGAACTCCATCCACTTCATACAGGACCTCGTCGCCATCGCCGTCCTCCTCGTCCTCAGCGCGGAGGCGTTCGCACCCGACCCCGTCGCCGCCAGCATCGGATACGGCGTCGTCCTCCTCGTCGCCGCCGCCTTCATACACCAGTTCGTCTTCCCCATGATATCCAGGTTAGCGGGAGGAAGCGACGAGCTCACCCTCATCAGCATCGTCACCCTTCTGATAGTCTTCCTCGGCGCGTCCGAGTACATGGGGGTGTCCATCGCCGTCGGAGCGTTCGCCGCCGGCGTCGCCGTCCGCCACGAACCCGTCGAACACATAGGGGTCTTCAACGGCTTAGAGTCGATACACAGCTTCTTCGTCACCGTGTTCTTCGTCACCGTCGGCGCCCTCGTCACCGTGCCGTCATCCGACGTCCTCGTGCTGGCGTTCGCGCTCGCAGTCCTCACCGCCGTCGTGAAACCCATGGTGACGGTCGCGCTGATGATGCAGCGGGGGTACGACGCCCGGTCGGCGACGCTCACCGGGTTCAACCTCGACCAGGTCAGCGAGTTCGCTCTCATCATAGTCATCGAAGCCATCGCGCTCGGCGTCCTCGTCTACCCCGTCTCCGACGCCATCATCCTCGCCGCCGCCGCGACTATGATAACCTCCAGCCTCACAAGGGAGTACGACGAAGAGATCTACGGCTTCCTCTACGGGAGAGGCTGGCTGTGGGAGGGACACGAGAAGACCGACAGAAGGAGCAAGGTAGCCGACGACCTCAGGGGCCACGTCGTCGTCGTGGGTTTCGGGCGGCAGGGACGACGGCTCGTCGAGACCTGCCGGGAGATCGACCGCGCGGTCGTCGTAGTCGACAACGACCCCAACGTTATGGAGGACATGGAGATAGAGTGCGAGAGCTACGTCTTCGGCGACGTCATGGAGGACTACACCCTCGGGAAAGCCCGCGTCGACGACGCAACACTCGTCGTCTCAACCGTCGACCAGCCCGCGGTCTCCCGCCGCCTCCTCGACGCAGTCGACGGCGACGTCTTCCTACGCACCTCCAGCAGCGAAGAAGCGAGGAAGCTGCTGGAGGAAGGCGCAACCTACGTCGCAGTCCCCGACGTCCTCGCCGGCGACGTACTACAGGAACACGTGGAAGGCGTAGCCGACGACCCAGAGTACGCGGAGGAGCTGAGGCGGAGAGGTATGGAGAACCTCCGGGAGATACTCCACAGGAACCCCAACAGGGAGACGAAGAGGTAAGACAGGGGGGGGTCTTGTTCTCTATAGAGAACCCACTCAGACCGCGTCCTTCAGCCGTACGTTTCGCGCGTAACCCAGGTACCATATGACGGCGACGGCGCAGACCACGGCGCCGAGAACCTGTGACGTCGGATCCATGAACGCTATCAAGCCGAAGCTCGCCCCCGCACCGACCACGGGCACCAGAGGGTATCCAGGGCAGTTGAAGCTAGGTCGGTACCAGTCTGGGTTCCGGCGACGGATGACGATCAGAGCGACGCATAATGCGCCGTACAGCACGAGATGGAGGAACGACGCCACCTCCGCCAACACCTCGGTCTCGCCGAGAGCCACGAGCGCGACCGTTGTGGCGCCGACGAAGCCGAGGGCGAAATGCGGGGTACCGTACCTTCTGTTGACGCGGCCGGCCCCCTTCGGCACTATGCTGTCGACGCTGAGGGCGTAGAGTGCTCGGGAGGCGCTCAAGATGGAGGCGTTCGCCGACGACACCGTGGCGAGGAGGCCGCCGAACAGGATGGCGACGGCGCCGGCGACGCCGAGGTAGCTCTCCGCGACCTCGACGATAGCGGTCTCTCCCATCCTGCCTATCTCCTCGGGGGTGAAGGTGTAGCCCGCGATCAACAGCGTCGCTACGTACAACACAGTGACGACTAAGACCGAGGATATCATCGCGAGCGGGAGGTTGCGGTCGGGGTCGACGACGTCCTCTCCCACCGTCGCCACCTGGACGAAGCCGAGGTAGCTGGTGAACACTAGCGCCGCGGTCGACAGCACGGCGCCCCATCCTCGGGGTGCGAACGCGCCGGCGACCCGTAACTCACCTCGGACTCCGAGGAGGTCGAGGCCGCTGACGGAGAGGAAGACGACGAGGATGGCGAGCAGGACGCCGACTACGGCGTTCTGCACGGACTCCGAGTTCTCCGTACCCGAGACGCTGACGAATGTGAGGATGACGCCGAAGAACGCTCCCACCCAGGCGACGGCGCGGAGAGGGCCGACGGTGACGTCCGCCGTCGAAAGCACCCCGACGCGGATGAGTATCATGGCGACGTACTCGCCGAACCCCACGAGATAGAACGCGGACGCGAAGACGAGACCGAAGACGAGGCCCACGCCTACGATGGCGCCGGGGAGTGCGCCTAGGCCGCGTGAGACGAAGTAGTATCCGCCGCCGCTCTTCGGCATCGCGGTCGCGAGTTCCGACGCCGGCAACGCCACGAGGAGGGCGATGACGCCGCCGATGAGGAAGGAGACGGAGGCGGCGGGTCCAGCTTCTCCGGCGGCGAGGCCGGGGAAGACGAAGATGCCGGCGCCGATCATTATACCGGTACCTATCGTGGTGGCGCCGACCAAGCCGATGGTGCGGTCTAGCTCTCCGCCGGCGTCAGCACCGTCATCGGATCCCTCTGTCACCGTCTAGACGGAAAGCACCGTGGCTAATAGAGGTATGGATAGAGGGGGGGGTGTCGACGTTCATCTGAAGCCGTGGAATTGAGGCAACGAATAAGAGACGGGGACGCGTAGTACGACCGGTTGAAGATATAGATGACTCCGGAGGTAGGTGTACCGTTGGCGTCGACGGTGAAGGTAATGGTGCCGGTTGACGCTCGCGACCCCGTGGAACCACCCGCCAGCCTGGTGGAGATGCTGGGCCCGCATCAGGTGTTCGTGCTCGGGTACTACGAGGTACCGGATCAGTCGACGACCGACCAGCTTCGCGAGCAGTTTGGCGGGGAAGCAGAGGAAGCCGTGGCTGAGGTGGCGGAGAGCTTCCGCGAAGCCGGCGCCGCAGCCGAGTACACCGTGGTGTTCACCCACGACAGAGGAGACACCATCGAGAACGTGGCGGCGGAGGAGAACGCTGACGCCGTGCTGACGGAGGGCTTCGTCGACGGAGGGTTCGAACGCGTTCTGGTGCCGATACGTGGTGACCGGAACCTCGAGAATATCGTGGCTTTCGTGGAGAAGCTCGTCCGCGAGAGCGACGCCGAAGCCACGTTCCTCCACGTGTCCGAGACTGAGGACGACGCATCCGAGGGCGAGCTCATCGTCCGCGGAGCCGCCGACCGGCTGGAGGACGTAGGCGTCGACGCCGAACGGGTTCATTGGCGGCAGGTGAGGGGATCCACCCCGGACGCCATCCTCGACGTGGCGGATGAGTTCGACCTCCTCGTGGTCGGGGAGACGGAGCCGTCGCTGAAGGAACGGATCTTCGGACAGGTCACGGGTGAGCTGAGGGACAGGACTGACCGCTCGATGCTAGTGGTGCGGAACTGACGGGTGGAGGGACGTATCCGCTGATGGGCTGACCGCTGCAGTAAACGTTTTCCACGTCGTGGACGTTGTCTCGTACATGAAGCTCGAATCCGACAGGACGGCGGCTGTCGTCGTCGACATGCAGAACGACTTCTGCCACCCGGATGGCGCGCTGTACAGTCCCGCCAGCGAGGAAGCCATATCCAGGGTGAACGACGTCGTCGAGATGGCGAGGGACGCCGGTGCGGAGGTCGTCTACACCCGTGACGTCCACCCGCCCGAGCAGTTCGAGGACGCGCACTACTACGACGAGTTCAAGCGGTGGGGCGAGCACGTGGTCGAGGGAAGCTGGGGTGCGGAGGTGCACGAGGACGTAGACGTCCGGGAGGGGGACAAGGAGGTGGTGAAGCACACGTACGACGCGTTCCAGGGCACGGAGCTCGGGAGCTGGCTCGACAGCCACCGTATCGACGACCTCGTTTTCTGCGGCACGCTGGCGAACGTCTGCGTGCTCCACACCGCCGGCAGCGCCGGCCTCCGGGACTACCGACCCGTGCTCGTGGAGGACGCCGTCGGATACATCGAGGAAGGCCACCGGGAGTACGCGTTGGAGCACGCGGACTGGCTTTTCGGCGAGGTCGCCGCCTTCGAAGAAGTAGAGCTGGTGTAGCGTGAGCGAAAGAGAGGGTGACGGCGACGGCGCCGATACTGGCGACGGAGGGGGCTCCGGCCGTCGACCCTCCGAGCGACCTGCTGGAGGTCGACGGGAAGCCGAGCGACCTGCTCGATATAGACGCGTGCACGCGCGAGCGGGGGAGGGCACGGAGCCCGAGAAGTCTCCGCGGCCGAGGTCGGCGGAGGACGAGCACCTCGTCGTGCGGGAGATGCTCGACGCCACCGCGGACGACGATGCGTCCCGCGTCTGGGTCTGGAACCCCCTGCCTCAGGTGGCGTTCGGCCGCAGAGACCTCCGGGAGACGGGGTACGAGGTCGCCGTCCGAGCCGCCGAGGAACACGGTCTCGCGGTGACGCGGCGCACCGCCGGCGGCCGCGCAGTCGTCCACACCGGCGCTACTGCGGCGTTCGCCGTCACCGAAAGCGCGGAAGCACGTGACGGCCTGCGCGAACGGTACTGCCGGGTCTCCGACGCCGTCGAGGAAGCGCTCTCCAGCATCGACGTCGAAGTCGACTGCCGGGAGCCCGAGAAGTCGTTCTGTCCCGGAGACCACTCGCTGTCGACCGCGGACGGCAAGGTGGTCGGCGTCGCGCAGCGCGTCAGCGGAGGCGCGGCGCTCGTCAGCGGCGTCGCCCTCGTCGAAGACAGGGACGTCACCGTCACCGTCCACGAGGAGGTGTACTCCGCTCTCGGCCTCGACCTCGACCCCGGCTCGGTGTCGACGCTGGAAGCCGTGAACCCCGAGGTCTCCGTGGAGACCGTGCTCGACGCCTTCGAGAGGGAGCTCGTCGACGTGGCTCCGTAAACTATTACGACGTGCCCCCATTCCCCTAGGGTATGGATCCTCGGAGGGCGGCGCTCGCGGCTTTCGGACTCGCGCTCGCGGCGATAGCCGCGTACGTCGCCCTCCAGTTCGTCGCCGCGCTCACCGTTGCCGTCTTCGTATACTACAGCACGCGGCCGGTTTACCGCGGGCTCGGCAGAGTCAGCTTCTGGAGGTTCGGGATGCCGAAACGCGTCCGCGCCGCCCTCGCCATCACGTTCTTCAGCCTACCGCTCGTCCTCCTCCTCGGCTACACCCTCGTGCTCCTGCTTTCGGAGCTCCGGCTGTTCGTCGAGGAGTACCCGTTGATGGAGACGATAGGTGACGCGCTCGAAGCCGCCGCCGACCTCGAGGAGCTACCGGAGCTCACTCCAGGCGGGTTACTCGAAGCCTACCGCGCAGGCGAGCTCGACGGCGCCGCCGAGCTGCTGACGGAGAACCTCGCGCTGCTAGCGAACATGCTCACGAGCTTCCTCCTCAGCACCCTCATCGTGCTCGTTGCCACGTACTACCTCTTAATCGACGGCCACAACCTCCGGAGGTACCTGCTGAAGTTCGACGACGAAGGAGTGCTGAAGCAGTACTTCGAGGTCGCTGACCGCGAGCTCTCGAAGGTGTTGTTCGGGAACACCCTGACGATAATAATCATAGCGGCGATCTCCGTCGTCGTCTACAGCGGCTACAACGCATTGTCGCCGCAGGCCGCGAACGTGCCGTTCCCCGCTCTCGCGGGCGCCCTCACCGGGGTCGCCAGCCTGATACCCGTCGTCGGAATGAAGGCCGTCTACGTCCCTCTCGCGGCCGCCGTCGCCGTCAACGCCGGCGTCCAGGGGGAGTTCGCTCTACTGGGGTACGTCGCAGCCTTCCTCCTCGTAACCGCGATCTTCGTCGACACCATCCCCGACCTCGTCCTCCGTCCCTACCTCAGCGGAGACCACACACACGTCGGCCTCTTGATGCTCGCGTACATCTTCGGCACCGTGGTGTTCGGGTTCTACGGCCTGTTCCTCGCGCCTATCGTGCTCGTGCTCGGCCTCACCTTCATCTACGTAGTGCTGCCGTACGTCGCCGGAGAGGACGTACCCGCAGGCCTACATCGACCCGACAGCGAGCTGACTCTAGAGGACTTCGTAGAGCCCCCGGAGGATGAACTGGAGGAGCTGTCGGAGGGAGGCCGGTTCAGCGGCTTCTTCTCCATCCGCTGACGGTGTTGCCTACCTCTGACAAAGGTAGAGGTGTTGTCAACCTCTGTCAAGGCGGCTAGACAACGACATCCTTTTTAACGCGTGTAGGTACGCTTCGGTAAGGTCAAATGCGGGAGACCGGTAGCATCACCGTAAGATGCTATCGGTCGCCATCCCCGCGTCGTTCGTCGGAGAATCCGACGACCCACGCATCCGGACCTACAAGATCGGTCAGGTTGCCCGCGCCGCCGCAGTATACCGGTGCGACAGGGTCGTGGTCTACGACGACGACCCCGACGACGGAGACGAGATCGCTCTCGTCCTCCGTTACGCGGCGACCGCGCCATACCTCCGTAAGGAGGAGTTCGACGTCCGCGAGGAGCTCTCGCACGTCGGCGTGGTTCCGCCGCTCGGGATACCACCACACAAGGCGGGTTCCGATCCTGACGGGTCGGAACCCGAGTACAGACAGGGCGTAGTGACCAAGGTCGGACCTGACGGTCGCGTCTGGGTCAATTGCGGAATGCAACACCCGGTCGCCCTCCACGTCCCGAGAGGGATACGGGAGGGGGAACGCGTCACCCTCAGGGTCTCTTCGAGAGAACCACTGAGAGCGGAGGAGGTCGACTCCGGCGACCCCGAAGCCCCGTACACGGGCTACGAGGTCGAACGCGTCGACCTAGCGGACTGGCTCACGTCATTCGACGGAGCCACCGTCTGCACCACCCGCCACGGAGACGAAGTTTCCTCCCCACAGGAGCTACAGCGACTGCGACATCAGGACGTCGCCGTCGTCTTCGGCTCACCCGACAGAGGCGTGGAGGCGATACTCGACGGCTACTACGGAGTCACACACGACTTCACCGAAGCCGTCAACACAATCCCCCGTCAGGGCACGGACACCGTCCGCACCGAGGAAGCGGTGTGGGCGTCGATGGCCCTGGTCAACGTCGCCCGTATGCAGGATCAGATATAGGAGAACACAAAGATGCCGACACCAAGCAGACCCCGACGAGGTTCGATGGGCTACAGCCCACGGAAACGCGCCGCCAGCGAGGTGCCGCAGTTCCGAAGCTGGGCTGAAGCCACCGGAGAGCCACGTCTACAGGGATACGCAGGATTCAAAGCAGGTATGACGCACGTGATGATGGTAGACGACCAGCAGGGTTCGCCGACGGAGGGCGTCACCAAGAGCGTCCCCGTCACCGTGCTGGAGACGCCGCCGCTTGGCTTCGCCGCAGTCCGCGTCTACAGGGACACCCCGTACGGACGCCGACCCGCCGCTGAAGCCTGGGGAGACGACGTCGACGACCTCGAAGACGTCGTCGACACCCCCGAGGAAGCCGGCGACCGCGACGAAGTAGAGGAAGCCGACGCCGACGAAGTACGCGTCATCGCCTACACACGCACCGAGGACGTCACCTCGGTGTCGAGCAAGAAACCCCATCTGATGGAGATACCCGTCGAAGGCGGCAGCCACGCCGACAACCTCGAACACGCGTTCGACTTGGTCGACGAAGGCGCCGCGGCGGAGGACGTACACCGCGCAGGAGAGTACGTCGACGTAGCCGCCGTCACCAAGGGCAAAGGCACGCAGGGCCCCGTGAAACGCTGGGGAGTGCAGACCCGCAAGGGCAAGCACAAACGCCAGGGCTACCGCCGACGCATCGGCACCCTCGGCCCATGGCACCCGACCCGCGTGCGCTCCACGGTTCCCCAGCAGGGTCAGACGGGTTTCCACCAGCGCACCGAGGAGAACAAACGCGTGCTCGACATCGGCGACGACGACGTCACGCCGGAGGGCGGCTTCCCGAACTACGGCGAGGTCTCCACTCCCTACATGCTATTGAAGGGAAGCGTCCCCGGACCCAGCCAGCGCGTCGTCCGCACACGACACGCGCTCCGTCCGAAGCAGGAGGCGGCGTACGACCCCGAGATACGGTACGTCAGCACGGAGAGCAAACAAGGGTGAAAGATAGATGGTAGAAACACTAGACACAGACGGAGAACCCGCGGGCGAGGTCGACGGCGACGCCTTCACCGGCAACCACCGACCCGACCTCGTGAAGCGGGCGTACATCGCCGCACAGGCGAACGCCAAACAGCCGCACGGAAGCGACGAGTTCGCCGGGCTGCGCACCAGCGCGGAGAGCTGGGGCAGCGGCCGAGGCGCCGCACACGTCCCCCGCATCAAGAACGGCAGCACCGCAGCACGCGTCCCCCACGCAGTCGGAGGACGCGCCGGCCACCCGCCGAAGAAACAGGAGAAGATTGGCGAGGACCTCAACCGGAAGGAACGCAGGAAAGCGTTCCAGGCAGCCCTCGCAGCCACCGCCGACGAGGAAACCGTCCGCGAACGCGGCCACGACCTCGACGATGACGTAGAGCTACCACTCGTCTTCGATGAGGAGTTCGAAGACCTCGTGAAGACACAGGAGGTCCTCTCGGTGCTGGAAGAGGTCGGTGTCGCAGCCGACGTCGAACGCGCGGACGAAGGCCGGAAGATACGCGCGGGGCAGGGTAAAGCCCGCGGCAGGAAGTACAGGACGCCGACGTCGATACTGTTCGTCGTCAGCGACGAGTTCCCGGCCGCACGCAACCTACCGGGATGCGACGTAGTGCAGGCCGACAGCCTCGGAGTACACCACCTCGCACCCGGCGGGGAAGCCGGACGCCTGACGGCGTACACGGAACCCGCACTGGAGGTGCTCGAACAACGATGACAGTGATAAAACGACCACATATAACCGAGAAGTCGATGGACCTCATGGACTTCGAGAACAAGATGCAGTTCGTCGCGGAACCCAGCGCCGACAAAGCCGAGATAGCGGAGGAGATCGAGAAGGCCTACGACGCAGAGGTCGCCGACGTCAACACCGCGACGACGATGACCGGGGAGAAGAAAGCCACCGTGGAATTCGAGGACGAAGACGTCGCGATGGACATCGCATCCAGGATGGGGGCGTTCTGAAGATGGGACGACCCATCCGTTCACAGAGCGCAGGCAAAGGAAGCTCCCGCTTCCGCGCACCCAGCCACCGTTACAAGGCGGAGCTACGTCACCGGAAGGAGAAGGACGAACAGACCCTGGTCGGCGAGGTCGTCGACATCGAACACGACCCCGCGAGGAACGCACCCGTCGCGCTCGTACAGTACGACGACGAAGACGACGTACGGCACGTCCTCGTCCCCGAAGGCGTCGGAGTAGGTGACGAGATAGAGGCGGGGGTCAGCGCGGAGGTCGAGCCAGGGAACACGCTGCCGCTCGCGGAGATACCCGAAGGCGTCCCAGTCTGCAACGTGGAGTTGAACCCCGGCGACGGCGGACGCATCGCACGGTCCAGCGGAACCAGCGCAACCCTAATCACCCACGAGAAAGGCGGCGCAGTCGTGGAGCTACCGAGCGACGAGATCCGTCATCTTTCGCCGGAGTGCCGCGCCACCATAGGCGTCGTCGCGGGCGGCGGCAGGAAGGAGAAACCCATCCTGAAGGCGGGTAAGAAGCACCACAAGATGAAGGGCAAAGGCGGCTACTGGCCGAAGGTCCGCGGCGTCGCGATGAACGCCGTAGACCATCCGTTCGGAGGCGGAGGCCGCCAGCACCCCGGACGTCCGAAAAGCGTCAGCAGGAACACGTCGCCTGGACGGAAGGTCGGCGACGTAAGCAGCCGTAGAACGGGGAGGAAGTAACAATGTCAGAGGAACTACCCAGCAGAAAAGGCGAGTTCCAGTACAGGGGATACAGCCTCGAGGAGCTCCAGGAGATGGATATAGAGGAGTTCGCCGAAGTCGTCGGCGCCCGTATGCGCCGCACCCTGGAACGAGGGCTCACGGAGGAACAGGAGAAGCTGCTCGAGCGAGTGAGAGACGGAGACGACGAGATAAGAACGCACCTGCGGAACATGCCTATCCTGCCGGAGATGGTGGACACGACGTTCATGGTCCACGACGGCCAGGAGTTCGAACGCGTCGACGTCGAGGCCGAGATGATCGGTCACTACCTCGGCGAGTTCGAACTGACTCGCAAGGACGTAGAACACGGTCAGGCGGGCATAGGCGCGACCCGCAGCTCGAAGTTCGTGCCCCTGAAGTGATACAATGGGAATCAGCTACAGCGTAGACACGGAAGACGCGGCCGGCCTCGCGATGGGCCGTGACCTCCGCGTCAGCCACAAGGACTGCGTCGAGATCTGCAAGGAGATCAAGGGTCTCGACCTCACGGAAGCCCGCCGGAAGCTCCAGGCCGTACAGGACGAGGAGGAGGCGGTGCCGATGAAGACTCACAACGCCGGAGTCGGCCACCGCAGCAACCTCGACGGCTGGGACGCAGGCGCTTTCCCCGAGAAAGCCGCCGGCCACCTCGATGACGTCCTCCACAACGCACAAGGCAACGCCGAGGAACAGGGCTTCGAAGCAGACAACCTCGTAGTCAGCCACATAGCGGCGCACAAGGTCGGCGAGATACAGGGCATGAAACCCAGGGCGTTCGGACGAGCCGGACCCTGGAACACAACCCTCGTCGACGTCGAAGCCGTCCTCGAGCTGCAGGAGGGCGTCGAACACCCCGACGAACGCGAGGACGAAGAAGAGGAAGAAGCCGAAGCCGACGGAGAAGCCGACGCCGAGGGTGAGGAAGCTGAGGAAGCCGACGCCGTCGAAGAGGAAGAAGCCGAGGCAGACGAAGACGAGGACGACCAGTACGTCAGCCAGCCCTCGGAACCCGAGGAGGAAGACGAACACAGCGACCTGGAGGAACACCATGACAACAGATAACAAGAGGAGGCAGATATGGCGATAGAACGAGACTTCGTCGAACGCGGCATGCGACGCAGCCGCATCGACGAGTTCCTCAGCGATGAGCTCGCCCGCGCAGGCTACGGAGGCATGGAGATGGCTAGGACGCCGATGGGCACCGAGATAACTCTGAAGGCGGAGAAACCCGGCATGGTCATCGGGAAAGGCGGGCAGAACATCCGCGAGCTAACCACCGACCTCGAGGACGAGTTCGAGTTCGAGGACCTCCAGATCGACGTGCAGGAGGTCGACGAACCCGACCTCAACGCACGCATCGTCGCCGACAAGCTCGCTAACGCCCTCGAACGCGGATGGTACTTCCGCGACGCAGGCCGCACCACCCTCAGCCGCATCATGGAGAGCGGCGCCCTCGGCGCCGAGATCGTGTTCAGCGGCAAGGTCACTGGTGCGCGTTCGCGCGTGGTGAAGTACAAGCAGGGCTACATCAAGCACTGCGGCGACCCCGCGGAGACCATCGTCCAGAAGGGATACGGAACCGCGGTCATGAAGCTCGGAACCATAGGGGTCCAGGTACGGATTATCCCGCCGGACGCCGAGCTACCTGACAAGTTCGAGGTCGCCGTCGACGCCGACACCGAGGGCATGGTGCCCGACGCCGCGCAGACCGACGTCCAGGTGGAGGCAGCAGGCAGCGGCGGCATCGAGGAGATGGTCGAGGAACCCGAAGCCGTCGAAGGCGCTCCGACGGAGACTCCGGAAGGCAGCCCCCTCGACGAGCTACCCGGCGAAGGAGAAGAGGAAGAGGGAGCGGAGGCGGTCGAGGAGGAGCCGGAGGAATCCGACGCCGACGAAGACGAACCCGAGGCGGGGGAGGAGGCCGAGCCAGAGCCTGTCGAGGACGAAGCCGCGGCAGACGAAGCCGACGAGGAAGCCGCCGCGGAAGCAGAGGAAGCCGAAGCCGCCGACGAAGACCAGGAAGATGCGGCGGACTCCGGCGGCGTCGACGCACCGGACTCCATCGAGGAGCTCGAGGAGCTGTCGTACCGCGAGCTCCAGAGCCTCGCGAAAGAAGCCGGCGTGAAGGCTAACCTCAAGACCGAGGAGATGGTGGACCGCATCGCTGAAGAGCTCGACATCGGAGGTGGTAGCTGATGGCGATACTCCGCGCAGACGAGATACGTGAGCTCAGCGACGCAGAGATAGAGCAGGAGCTAGAGGACCTCGAGCAGGAGCTGCTCGCGGAGACCTCGGTGCAGGCAGCCGGTGGCGCACCCGACAACCCCGGTCGCCTCAGCGAGATAAAACGCACCATCGCACGTATCAAGACCATCCAGACGGAGCGCGAGATGGAGCGGGAGGAAGAGGAATGAGCCAAGCAGACACGACAACCCATGATTCAGAGGTGACAAGATGCAAGAGATAGGTTACGACGTACCGGAGCCGGACGGCGAATGCGAGGACGACGACAACTGCCCGTTCTGCGGGTCGCTGTCACCTCGTGGAGCAGTCTTCGAAGGCGAGGTCGCGTCCACGGATATGGATAAGACCGTCGTCGTCGAACGCGAGTACGAGGTCAACGTACCGAAGTACGACAGATACATGCGACGCAGGAGCCGGACGCCCGCACATAGCCCTGAATGCATGGCTGTCGAGGAAGGCGACCTCGTCCGCATAGCGGAGTGTCGTCCACTGAGCAAGACGAAGAACTTCGTCGTCATCGAGGTAGTCGACGAGGAAGGAGGTGACGCAGCATGAAGGGACTGAAGGCCGACATACCCAGGTCGATACCGAAGGGTGCGAAGCTGGTCTGCGCCGACAACACCGGCGCCCGCGAGCTAGGGTTGATCAGCGTGAAGAACTACCGCGGCGTCCGCAACCGGCAGCCGAAAGCCGGTGTCGGCGACGTCGTAGTGGTCAGCGTGAAGAAAGGCGACCCCGACATGCGGCGACAGGTGCTGGAAGCCGTCGTCGTACGTCAGAAGAAACCCTACCGCCGACCCGACGGCACACGCGTAGCCTTCGAGGACAACGCCGCCGTCATCGTCGACGACAACCGTGAGGCACGGGGCACGGAGATACGCGGCCCCATCGCCCGCGAAGCCGCCGACAGATACGGCGCGGTAGCAGGTACAGCCAAGATGATAGCATGACAGACACAGACAGCAGCCAGCCACGGAAGCAGAGGAAGTCGGCCGTCGAGGCACCTCTCCATCAGTCGAACAACGAGGTGCACTCCACCTTGAGCGACGAGCTGCGGGAGGAGTACGGAACCCGTCGAGTCCGCGTCTCCGAGGGCGACACCGTCGAGATCATGCGCGGAGACTTCAGCGGCCACGAGGCCCCCGTCGTCGGTGTCGACCTCGACAGCGAACGAGTTATAATCGAGGAAGCAGTCGTCGAGAAGACCGACGGCGAAGAGGTACCACGCCCCATCGAACCCTCTAACCTCCGGATAACGGAGCTCAACCTCTCCGACGAAAGACGGAGAGAACGCCTCAGAGAGAAGGGAGGTGAAGCATGACGCATCAGAAACGCATCAGCGCACCCGAGAGCTGGCCTCTCGACCGTAAGAACACCGTATACACAGTTGGCGCGCAGGCGGGGCCGCACGACGGTGAAGCGGTGCCGCTGCTCGTGTTCGTCCGCGACGTCCTCGGATACGTCGACAGCGCGAAGGAGCTACGGTACGCCATCGAGAACGGCGGCGTCGAGGTCAACGGAGACCCCGTCGACCCCCAGACGCCCGTCGGAACCTTCGACATAGTCGGCTTCCCCGGCCGCGACGAGTTCTTCCGTGTCTTCCCCGGTGAAGGCGGGAGGCTCGCTCTCGTCCCCGTCGAGGAGGACGCCGCAGGCGACAAGCTCGCCCGCGTCGAGGACAAGACCCCGCTGGAAGGCGGCCGCGTACAGCTCAACCTCCACAACGGAGCGAACGTAGAGGTCGAAGACGTCGACGACTACTCAACCAAGGACAGCGTCGTCGTAGACCTCGACTCCGGCGACATCGTGACGTCGTTCGAGTTCACCAAGGGATGCGCCGTCACCGCCGTCGACGGCAAACACAGCGGCGAGGTCGGAGAACTCGTCGACCGAACGGTGCACGAGGGCAGCGGAGACAACACCGTCGAGGTGGAGACCGAGGACGGCGGTTCGTTCGA
Source organism: Euryarchaeota archaeon Ods02 (assembly GCA_028751075.1). Classification (GTDB taxonomy): domain Archaea; phylum Halobacteriota; class Halobacteria; order Halobacteriales; family Halorutilaceae; genus JAQZDA01. Next base: position 63,447 of record JAQZDA010000008.1, read on the forward strand.
GACCGTCGAGGAGTACGTCTTCGTCATCGGCGACGACGTGGACAGCCTCGAGGAACAGGAGGCTGAAGTATGACTCTGGAGGACGTTCACGAGATGCGGCAGCCGTACGTGGAGAAGGTCGTCGTCCACATGAGCGTCGGCGAGGGCGGTGTCGAGCTCAGGAATGCTGAGGAGATAGTCGAGGAGATCACCGGTCAGGAGACCGTGAGGACTCAGGCGAAGCAGAGTCTGCCGGAGTTCGGCATCCGCCGCGGAGACCCCATCGGATGCAAGACCACTCTCCGTGGTGAAGACGCCGAGGAGTTCCTCGATGAAGCGCTAGAGATAACGGAGGAGGTGCCACGTAGCTCGTTCGACGACAGCGGGAACTTCAGCTTCGGAGTCGAGGAGCACACGGACTTCCAGGAGATGGAGTACGACCCCGAGATAGGTATCTACGGTATGGACGTCACCGTCGCGCTCGCCCGCAAAGGCAAACGCGTCGAAAGACGCAGCGTGATGTCGAGGAAGCTGCCGGAGAGCCAGCGTCTCACTCCCGAAGACGCCGCGGCGTTCGTCGAGGAGGAGTTCGGAGTTGATGTATCATGACCACGAAACCAGATCAGACGGGAATCAAACACGAATGCAACCGATGCGGACGCGAGGAAGGCCTCGTCAGCAGGTACGACATCTACCTCTGCAGGCAGTGCTTCCGCGAGGTAGCCCGAGACATGGGAGCAAAGAAGTACAGCTGAGGTGATCTAGAGATGACACTGACAGATCCGGTCGCGGACGCGCTCTCGACGATAAAGAACGCCGACAAGCTCGGCAAGCTAGAGTGCACGGTAGAGCCCGCTTCCAACACCGTCGGAAACGTCCTCGACGTCCTCCACGAACAGGGGTACATCGAGGAGTTCGAACGCGAGGAAGACGGTAAAGCAGGGAAGTACCACGTGGAGCTCGCGGGCCAGATAAACGACTGCGGCCCCGTGAAACCACGGTACAGCGCGAAGAAGGACGAGTACGAGAAGTGGGAGAAACGGTTCCTGCCGGGACGTGACTTCGGCACCCTGATAGTGACGACGAGCCACGGCGTCATGACGCATTACGACGCACGGTCGGAGGGCGTCGGCGGCCAGGTGCTCGCGTACGTCTACTGAGGTGAACAACAGATGACAGAAGACACGACAAGGATCACGGTATCCGACGAAGTCACCGTCACAGCAGACGGCGACACGCTGGAGTTCGAGGGACCCGGGGGAACGGTGGAGCGCAAGCTCGGCCACCCGCGGATAACCGTCGAAGTCGAAGACGACGAGGTTGTCCTGACGGCGGCGGACAGCCGCCGCGACCTCTTAGCCACCGTGGGGACGTTCGAGAGCCACGTAGAGAACGCCATCGAAGGCGTGGAAGACGGGTTCGAGTACGGGATGAAGATCCTGTACAGCCACTTCCCCATGCAGGTGGAGGTCAAGGGCGACGAGGTAGAGGTACGGAACTTCCTCGGAGAGAAACACCCGCGGAGGGCGGAGATACTCGGAGACACCGAGGTAGAGGTAAGCGAGGAAGAGATAACGCTGCGTGGACCCGACAAGGACGACGTCGGACAGACGGCTGCGAACATAGAACAGCTGACGTACGAGAACGACAAGGACGTACGGGTCTTCCAGGACGGCATCTACATAACCCGTAAGCCGGGAGCGGAGGTGTAAACTATGACGGAAGACTACGACGAAATCACGGACGTCGACGGCGTCGGGGAGTCCAAGGCCGAAGCCCTGCGCGAAGCAGGCTTCGACACTGTAGCGAAGCTGAAGGCCGCGAGCCAGGAGGAGCTGACGGAGGCGGAAGGCGTCGGTAAGGCGCTCGCCGCCCGCATCAAAGCCGACGTCGGAGGACTCGAGGTCGACGAGGAGGTCGAGGTTGAGGAGATAGAGGAAGACGAAGAGGAGGACGAGGTCACCGAGGTCATCACCGCGGCACCGCTGAAGGACAAGTCCCCGGAGCTCGACGACGAGACCGAGGAAGCGCTGAGGAAACGGAAGCAGCGGAAGGCGGACACGCCTTCGTTCCTCCGGCAGGACCACCACAAGAAGGAACGCGTGCCCACGTCGTGGCGTCGACCGCTCGGCAGCCACAGCCGCCGCAGGAAAGGCGTGAAAGGCAAGGGAGCGCGGGCGAGCGCCGCCCACGGCTCCGTGAAGGAGGCGCGCGGCCTGCACCCCAGCGGCTTCGAAGAGGTTCTCGTACACAGGCCGGAGGACCTCGACGACGTCGACCCCGACACCGAAGCCGCACGTATCGGAGGCAGCGTCGGTGGAAGGAAACGCGAACGCATCGAGGAGAAGGCGCTGGAGGAGGAGATACGGGTACTGAACCCGACTCACGTCGGAGAAGACGAGGTCGCTGCCGCGGAAGCGGAGGAGGAAGCATGACCGACCTCAAGAACCAGAAACGGATGGCGGCCGACATCATCGGCTGCGGCGAGAACCGCGTCTGGATAGACCCGGAGGCGCAGGACGAGGTTGCGGAGGCCATCACCCGAGAGGATGTCCGCGAGATGGTGAACGTCGGCTTGATACGTGAGAAACAGAAGAAAGGCGTCAGCCGCGCCCGCGCCAAGGAACGCGACGAGAAACGCAGCTACGGCCACCAGAAAGGCCCCGGCAAGAGGAAGGGCAAGAAAGGCGCGAGGAACGACTCGAAGGACGAGTGGAAGGACAAGATAAGAGCCCAGAGACGCGCGCTCAAGGAGATGCGGGACGAAGGCGAGATATCGGCTTCGGAGTACCGCGACCTCTACGACCGCGCGAAAGGCGGGGAGTTCCGGAGCGTACGTTACCTCCGGAACCACGTCGAGGGCGAAACAGAAGGAGGTGACTAGCTATGTCATCCGGAGCAACATACAAGGTACCATTCAAACGCAGGCAGGAAGGCCGAACCGACTACAGTCAACGGCTCTCCCTGTTGAAGAGCGGTAAACCAAGGTTGGTAGTGAGGAAGAGCAACAGCAACACGCAGGTGCAGCTCGTGGTGCAGGGCGACGACGGCGACGAGACGCTTGCGCACGCCCACACATTGGAGCTAGAGGACTACGGCTGGAGCGCGCCGACCGGCAACCTGCCGGCGGCGTACCTCGCCGGATACCTCGCGGGTGAGCGAGCGCTGGAACACCATGACGAAGCAGTATTGGACGTCGGCTTGCACCCCGTCACCCCTCAGAACCGAGTCTTCGCGGCGCTGAAGGGTGCGGTGGACGCCGGCCTCGACGTCCCGCACGGCGACGACGTCCTGCCGGAGTGGAGCCGCGTCCGCGGCGAACACATCGCCGAAGGCGTGGAGTACGAGGCACGAGACATCGACGCGGAGGAGCTGCCGGAGCACTTCGACGAGGTGCTCGAGGAGCTGGGGGGTGAAGCATGAGCCAGAGCCAGGGAGACCACGACGACTGGCGTCCCAAGACCCGTCTCGGACGCAAAGTCCAGGAGGGCGAGATAACCTCTATGGACGAAGCCCTCGCCAGCGGGCTCCCCCTGAAGGAGCCCGAGGTAGTCGACACCCTCGTCCCCGACATGGACGACGAGGTCCTCGACATCAACATGGTCCAGCGGATGACGGACAGCGGACGCAGAGTGAAGTTCCGCTGCAGCGTCGTCGTCGGCAACCACGACGGCTACATCGGCTACGCTGAGGCGAAAGCCGATCAGGTCGGTGCAGGCATCCGGAACGCCATCGACGTAGCGAAGCTCAACATCTTCAAGGTGTCGCGTGGCTGCGGTAGCTGGGAGTGCGGCTGCGGAAGACCGCACACCGTCGCCCTGAAGACCCAGGGCAAGGCCGGCAGCGTAGACGTCGAGCTGATTCCCGCGCCCCGAGGCCTCGGACTCGCCTGCGGTGAAACCGCGAGGCACGTCCTCGAACTCGCGGGCATCGAGGATGTCTGGACGCGGTCCAGCGGTCAGACACGTACCACGGTGAACTTCGGGAAGGCGACTTACGACGCCCTCTTGGAGACGGCGGAAGCCCGTGTCCCACGTCACGCCGACCGACGCAGAGAGGTGATCGAGTGATGTCCGCTTACGGAGTGCTACAGGTTCGCGGCGAGGTCAACCAGAGCGGCGAGGTTCGTGACACCCTCGAGATGCTCAACCTCGGGAACGTCAACAACTTCACCATAGTCCCCGAGGAAGACAGCTACCGCGGCATGGTGTTCAAGGTGAACGACTACGTCGCCTACGGCGAACCCACTGCGGACACCGTCGCCCTGCTGCTGAGGGAGCGGGGAGAGACACCGGAGGGCGACTCCGTAGATGACGGCTACGTCTCGGAGAACACCGAGTACGACGGTGTCGACGAACTAGCGCAGGCGCTCGTGGACGGCGAGACGACGTTGAGGGACAGCGGACTGGAGCCTACGTTACGTCTGCATCCCCCGCGTAAAGGCCACGACGGGGTGAAGAAAGCCGCTAGCGAAGGCGGAGTCCTCGGATACCACGGGGACGACATCGACAGCCTGCTAAGGAGGATGCACTGATGGGTCGAGACAGCAAGAAACGCGGGCGTGGCTCCCGCACGCACGGTGGAGGCAGTCAGAAGAAACGACGCGGCGCCGGAAACCGCGGCGGACGCGGCGCGGCCGGCAGGAAGAAACACGAGGCCCGTGAGCACCCGCCGCTCGGGAAACACGGCTTCAAACGCCCGCAGAAGGTCGTCGAGGAGACGGAGACCGTGAACGTCGGCGACCTCGACCGCGGCGTCCACGACCTCGTCGAGGACGGGGTCGCCGAGGAGTCCGGCGACGGCTTCGAGGTCGACGTAAACGAGCTCGACGTCGACAAGGTGCTCGGCGGCGGACAGGTCCGGAACACCCTCACGGTGTACGCCGACGACTTCAGCGACAGCGCCCGGGAGAAGATAGAGGAAGCCGGCGGCGAGGTCGTCGTCACCGCGGAGGAGGAAGACGAGGGAGAAGAAGCGGGGGAGGCGGAAGCCGATGAGGATTGAAGCCGTGGATAGAATGGTCTTTCAAAAAGACTTTAGAACAAGGTGACAGAGGTAGGGCACGATGGGTATTGTAGACGTACTGGAGCCTTACATCGTACGGATGCCGTCGGTTACGCGTCCGGCGAAACACGTTCCATTCAAGAAGAAGCTGATGTGGACGCTCGGGATACTGGTGCTGTACTTCGCGCTGACGAACGTCACCGTGTTCGGCGCCGACCCCGAGGGCGACCTGTTCGGACAGTTCAGAACCGTTCTCGCGGGTGAACAGGGTTCGATACTCCACCTGGGTATCGGCCCCATCGTCACCGCGTCCATCGTGCTCCAGCTCCTCGACGGCAGCGACCTCCTGCCCTTCGACACCAACGAACCCCGGGGTCAGGCGCTCTACCAGGGCAGCCAGAAGGTGCTCGTAGTAGCGATGTCGATACTGACTGCGGCACCGATGGTCGCCACCGGGTTCATGGTGCCCCGCGCTGACATGGGCTTACCTGTCGAGGTCATGGCGTGGGTGGTGTTCCTACAGATCGCGCTGGGTGGAGTCATCATCCTCTACCTCGACGAGATAATCTCCAAATGGGGTGTCGGCAGCGGTGTCGGCCTGTTCATCGTGGCGGCGGTGAGCCAGCAGATGGTCGGCGGACTGTTCGACTGGCACAGCGACCCCACCGACCCCGCGGTGACCGCGCTCGGTTACGAGCTACCCGTCGGCTTGATATTCCGGTGGTACACGATATTCTTCACCGACGAGTCGCCGCTGGGTACGGACTTCGCGGCCGCGAGTCCCGAGGGATTCTGGTTCCTTTTCACATACGGGGGACAGTTCCTCTTCGTCTTCACGACGATACTCGTGTTCGCGATGATCGTCTACGCCGAGAGCGTAAGAGTCGAGATACCGCTGTCCCACGCCCGGGTGAAAGGCGCCAGGGGACGGTATCCGGTGAAGCTCATCTACGCCAGCGTCCTACCTTTGATCTTCGTCCGCGCCGTCCAGGCTAACTTCCAGATGATGGGTCAGGTCCTTCACAGCCAGGGCCTCGACCACCCGTGGTTCGCGGTCTACGACCCGCAGACCGGTCAGGCGACCTCGGGGCTGATGTACTACCTCACGCCGATATACCGGCCGGAGGACTGGATGTGGTGGATTCCGGTCGGACCAACTCAGGATGTCTACCAGATCATGCTGCGGATCGGAGTCGACCTCACGTTCCTATGCGTCGGCGGCGCGATATTCGCGGTGTTCTGGGTGGAAAGCGCGGACATGGGCCCGGAGAGCGTCGCCCGTCAGATACAGCGTAGCGGGATGCAGATACCAGGGTTCCGCCGGAACCCCGGAGTCATCGAGAAGGTGATGGAGCGGTACATCCCGCAGATCACCATCATGAGCGGCATCCTGCTCGGGATACTGGCGGCGCTCGCGAACCTCCTCGGCACCATCGGAGGCGTCGACGGCATGGGCCTGCTGCTCGCCGTCAGCATAACCTACAAGCTGTACGAGGAGATAGCGGAGGAGCAGATGATGGAGATGCATCCGATGATGCGGAAGATGTTCGGGCAGGAGTAGCCAGCGCCTTCCCTACAACTTGCTTCTCTCTTGATTCGACCTCGAACTCTCTATCTGATGTCACATCATCCAGCGTGATCCGCCACCATGTTTAACTACGTCAGATGTGTAGCTTCCGCCAGATTTGAAAGCCGAGTTCGAGTTCCTTGGTGGTAGACGGCTCCTGCTGTCTCACGAGGACTTCAGCTACGCGGGGAAGTTCCGGCTGCCGACGAAGAAAGCCGTCGCACGCGCGCCCGAAGGAGACGTGGTCGCGGCGCTGTCGTACGACGAAGACCGATGCAGGGACGCCGCACGCATCCGGTACCTCACCGTCCACAGAGACCATCAGAGGAACGGAATCGCCCGCGACCTCGTCGAGTTCACGTCCGAGGGACTGCTGGAGAGCTACCCCGCCGTCCGGATATCCGTGAACAACCCCTACGCCTATGAATCCGTCAGGCGAGCGGGCTTCGGCTACACAGGCGAGTCAGGCCCTCAAGACGAGGTAGTTATGGAGCGACCCGCCACGGGAGCCAGCTACGAAGAAGGCCTGAAGAAGCTCCTCACCGCCGACACCCCCGACACACAACGTCGGTACATCGAACGCAAGCTCGGGGATTAGAAAGACTTTATCAGCCGCACCCGTAAACCCGCATACGCGGGCCCATAGCTCAGCCTGGTAAGAGCGCTCGGCTCATAACCGAGTGGTCGTCGGTTCAAATCCGACTGGGCCCACATACAGAGCGTTATACACCGTTTCCCGTGTTCTCAGGCGTTCGATATAGCGGTAGACCCCTGTTTTCTCAATCGTGGCGAACCACAAAGCATCGCCCCGAGTTCTCAACCCACCCACATAAGGCCGTAACCTCAGGTGAAACCACAGGATGACGTACGAACTAGAACTAGACCGAGCACTCGAAGAGTACAGGAGATACCTCGAAGTCAAACAAGGACTCCACGAAAAAACCGTGAACCAGCACGCCAGGATGGTGCGGAAGTACCTGGAGTTCGCTGAAGACATCGAACCCCCGACCAATCGGGCGTTGGACTTCAAGGAGAAGATGATGCAGGACGACCTCACCGCAGTCCACATCAACAACACCATGAAAGGACTCGAATACTACTACGACAGCCGCGACATCGACTTCGAGTTCACCGCGTTGAAACGAGCGCGGAAGATACCGGACCGCCTGACGAAGGCGGAGATCGAACAGCTACTCCGCGCCTGCAAGAAGTACCGTGACCATGCCATCGTCCTGACCTTGGCGTCGACGGGTGTCCGTGCGAGCGAGCTCGTCAGCCTCGATGTAGGCGATATCAAACCCGCTGAGAATCTCGTGCTCGTCCGTGACGGCAAAGACGGCAACGACGGATACACACGGATCAGCGACGACGCCCTACAGAGCATCGACAAGTACCTCGACACACGCGAAGGACGTGAAGGCCCCTTGTTCCTTACACGGGGTGGCGGACGGTTCACCCGGCATGGCATCTACAGCCTGGTGAACAGGCTCGGCGACCGGGCGGGCCTGGAGAAGGTCAACATCAACATGTTCCGCCACTACTTCGCCACCTCGCTCATCCGGAACGGCGCCGATATTGCCATAGTGAAGGAGTTGATGCGGCATAACAGCATCCGGTCGACGGAGCGGTATGTGACGCCGAGCGAAGACACCCTCGACAGGGGATACGAGGACTACCGAGACCAAATCGGCACCATGCCGAGTTACGATATCGATTAAAAACCTTACCCCTCCCTTACTCGTCTTCCTCTACTACCTCGATATAGTCGGGGTAGATGTTCTTCCGGCTGAGAATGCCTCGAGCCAGATCCTCTATATCCTGCTTTCGGAGGTGATGACGGGGGCTAGAGCTGGGGCGGGAGATGGTGACTTGGTCGATGTCTAATCTGTCGAACACGTCGCGCTTCATCTTCCTGAGGTCTTCGAAGGTTACAGGGTTGTTGTCCTTTAGCCGGTCGAGTATCCCTTCGCCGTCGGGCGCTTTCTTTACTTCTACCTCTATATCTACATCGACGTCGCCTGGATGGCTGCCGTACGTGTATGTGTGATGACTGGATTCGCTGCCACCGAGTGCGTGTTCGAAGAATTCTTCGGCGTCCACCCCTCGCTCCCTTAGCCCTCGCCAGATGAACCGGATGACGTCGGTTGCGCCCTGTTCGAATTCATTCCTTCCGTCACGCTCCTGGGGTAACTCCTCGAATATCTTTTGACGGTCTCTGTCTTCGAGCTCGCGGTCTATGAGGTTGAAGTCCTTGATGGACTGGATGACGTGTTTCCTGACTCTGGACCGCATTGTGCGTTCGTGCTGGCTCTGAGGTTCGACATCGCTCTCCCCTCGTAGGAATTCTTTATCGGTCTTGCTGAGGGCTCCTCGCACATCACTGGCCATAACACATGCACGTATGCGAACGGCATATACGTAATGGTTTTACATACTACCCGCGATACAACGATGAAGAAAACCCGAAATCAAAATAATCACGACGACCACGATGACCTGCTCCAGAGGTTCCGCAGGTACCTCGAAGTCGACCAAGGCCTCTCGAGCAAAACCGCAGACAAACACCTCTATGCATTGGAGAGATACCTCAGGGAGTTCGGAGACGTCGAACCACAGAGGGAAGACGCGCTAGATATGAAGGAGGCGTTGATGAACGAGGGGCTCTCGCACAGCCACATCAACGGCTCGATGAAGGCGCTGGAGTACTACTTCGACTTCCAGGACGAGGAGTTCGAGACCGCTAAACTACCCCGGGAGTACAAGATCCCCGAAACCCTCAGCGACGAAGACGTCGACGCCCTCCTCGAAGCCTCCTCGTGTAAACGAGACCATGCCATCCAGAAGCTCCTGCTGTCGACAGGCCTGAGGGCGAGCGAGGTATGCGCTCTCACCGTCGGAGACATCGATCTCGACAAGTGCGAGGTTACGAAACCCGCCGTCAAAGGCGGCAAGGAAGACACGGTCTTCCTCTCCGAAGGTGCCGCAGAAGCAGTTGAAGACTACCTCGACGAGCGCAACGATCCCGGCTCGGATGAGGCGTTTGCTCTGTCGGAGCAGGGTGGGGCGTTGACGCGGACGGGGTTGCTGCAGATGGTGAAGAGGACCGCCAGACGAGCGGACGTGGAGAAGAACGTCACTGTCCATATGTACAGGCGGACGTACGCCACTCGGCTCCTGCGGAATGGCGCCGATCTGGTGACGGTGAAGGAGCTCCTCGGCCACGACAGCATCAAGTCGACCATGAGGTACCTCCGGCTGACCAAAGACGATCTTAAGGAGAATCATGCTGAATTCCTCGATTTCTAACTCCGTCTCGCCGGGGGTCGCGGTGGGGGTAGACCTGGGTTCTGAAGCGGGGTCTGAATCTCGGTCTGAAACGGGTTCTGAAACGGATGTTGAAGTTAATAATTACAGGGAAAATAGAGGGGAAACAATGTGGAATATACGGCAAAAACCCGAAGAAGGCGAAGAGAAGTACGCTGAGCAGGTGATGCAGCGAGGGTACCGCCGGGTGCGAGCAATCAACGTAGGTCGAGGGAGGCGTGGAAGATGACTCCTGAGCTACCGGAGGAGGCGGTTGGGAAAGACACTGAGGAGCAGATATCGGGGTTGCTGATGCTGGGGTGGCAAAAAAACGAAATCAGGGAGGCGACAGATTCGTCGAAGGGACTACCCAATAAATACGACGATCGACTGTTAGACCCCAACTACTCGAACGTACGAGGTACGATCTCCCTCCCACCATGGGCCTACGAGAGAGTACGGGAAGTGATGTCGACCCTCCACCGCAGCAACATGGATTCTGAGACCATCAACAGGTACATAGAAGCCCTCATACCGCTCAGAGCTGTGGGGGTTGATCCGGAAGACGCCGGCGACGCAGTCGATATAATCCGACTAGTACTTCGTCTCTACGCTGAAGAAGAGGACAAACACGATGTCGCAGAGATACTACTGGGGGTGCTGGAGACGGCGCACGAAAGCGAACATAACTTGGTGGATTTTATCGATCGAATTCAGGAGCTAGAAGACCGAAGGGACGAACTTGAGGCCCAAAATAAGAAACTAAAGCAGAGGAACCAGGCCCTCCAGAATGATCTCGAGGACAGAGAGCAACGACTTGAGCAGTTAGAGGAGGACATTGGCCTTCAGCAAGAAATAGCGGAAGCTACGGGTGCGGACGTACAGCCGGCGGACTTTGACGACAGATATCAAAAACAGGACGATGACGGACAGGGAGATGGAGGGATATCCGACTTAGTCGATAAGAGTTAGACTGTGTCAAAATCCCCGGGTGTATTTGTTCTCCGGGTGTGTCGAATGTAGTTAATGACGGATGCGGAGATCCTCGACGACCTATCCGGGTTCGAGTTCGAGGACCTCATGGAGGACGTTTTCAGCAAACTCGGATACCATAACGTACGGCAGGACGACCGTGTGTCCGACGAAGGACGGGATATCCTGATGGAGGAGGATGTCGACGGTGAACGTCGGGCAGCTGTGGTTGAGTGCAAACACACGGGATTGGTCGGCCGACCCGTGGTGCAGAAGCTGCACAGCGCCGTCGCTACTTTTGATTTCGATGGGCCGAAGCGCGGGATGGTCGTCACCAGCGGCCGATATTCGTCGCCAGCCAGGGAGTATGCGGAAGATCTCCGGCGGCGCGACGACCCTTACCCGATCGAGTTAATCGACGGAGACGACCTGCGGGAGATAGCCGACGAGATCGGACTCGACCTTTTGAACGGGAGAATCGAAATAATATGCAACGACACCCTCTCTCCCGTCCACCCCTCTCAGGAAGTCGAGAAACCGGTCTACGAGGAGTTTGAAGAGATAGACAACATCTCCACCGAGCAGCTACCCCGGCCTACCTCTGAGGCGGTGTTACGGCCTGTGGTGACTATCACTGCCGAAACTAACGCTACCTTCGAAACCTCTGTCGGCGTTATCCACAGGGTCCACGAGGCCGACAGGTTCGTCGCTAGAGCGGAACGAGGCAGCCCTGAAGTTCTCTCTCAGGAAGTTGCGGAGCTCGTCGAAGGCAACAGGCATCAAATGGTCGAAATCGACGAAAATGAACTGGAGAGCTTGTTCGACGACTACAGGGTTCTTCGGTATGGTCAGACGGAGACGGAATACAAAGATTGGGCGGAGGAAACTCTGCGACGCAGGTACACTACCACGGTGAGGTATACCGGAGACAACAACGTTACCTATACCAAGGAATGCCAGCCAAACGAGTCCGATATCTCCGTCCAGGAGATAAACCCTGTTTACCTACCCGAAATCAAGCAGAACGTCTCTCTCGGCAAATACGACTACCCTCTGGAGTATTATGCCGCCGGAGAGTCGCAGGTTACTACGGAAAACGGAATCCATGGATGCATCCAGTGCGATACCCAGGGTAAGGACTCTCTGTACACGTACTGCGGGAACTGTAGCAGCATCAACTGCCCCCAGCATATCAAAACCGAACGTCTCGAGAGGACTCCGGTGTGCACCGGGTGCGCTGTCATCGAGCGATTCGCGTTCAAGAAGAAGTATTTCTACGGCGAAGACAACCTCGAGAGCTTCAGGCAGCAGTACGAGGAGATGCCGGTACATCAGAAGGTAATGGAGAATAAACCCGGGCTCTTAGCCGCTGTAACGACGATTCTGATTATTGTATTTTCCCTCCTATACTACACCCGTATAATGTAGTACGTTCACACCTACGTCGCTCCGAAAACAGTCGATAAGTATCCCGTACAAGCAGCAGATGTATTTTTAGAGAGCGGCTCTGAGGTAGACATATGAGAGTTCTATCTTGGAACGTCCAGGGTGCGTTTCCACCCCAGGGTTCGCCAGACCGTATCTCCAACCAGGTCGACTACATAACTGACATCGTGGACTCACCGGAAGTAGTGATGTTGAACGAGGTCTCATCCCGACGACGAGAATTATGGCTGTCGTCGCAAAATGTTTCGAGACATAGAAACGCGGTAGATCATCGTCGAACTGGCCTTTGAAGGCAACCTTCACATCGGTGCCGTCGATCTCTTCGTCAGTAACAAAGACGAAAAACGCGAGCAGCTGTTCCAGGACGACGACACCCTCGACCCCGAGGAGCTGAAGGACGGACGGCTGTACCAGCCCCTGACGAAGTTCCAGCTGACGGCCATGATGTATCATGCGGGCATTCTTACGGAGACCGGGGCGGAGCCTTCGAGGGTGGAGCCCAACGGTGATCCATGGAAACTCTCAGAAATGTTGTAGGCACTAGAAACAAGAAAAGTGTGTAGTTAGAGTATTTCTTCTCTAATAGTAGTTCGTGGTTTGTCAGGTACAGCATTCATATCCAGGGCTGTTCTAACAAACCATTTCTTGAACAACGTATATTCCTCAGAATTATATACTGCATTTGATGAAACGGAGGAAAATTCCCCGTGACGGGCATAGTAAACCCCAAATTCCTCAATCTCTTGGAGTTCCCTAAACTCATCTTCGGCGGACTCAGATAGTTCTTCGTAGACTCCCTGATCGTGCAAACTCTGGTGTATATCAGCTAAAACCAGATAGCCAACCAACTGTCTCCAGTAACTAACTTTGAAGGTCTCATGCTTGGTCGCCTTTATGTCTATCAGGGTACCGTCAAGAATCACATCACAGTCTGCACCACCTACGAGTCGAGAACTGAATCCGAAGATTGGATTCAGGTAAGCTTCCTCGCCTGAGAAAACTCCGCTATCTGCCGCTAAGGTTATCAGCATCCTGAGGTCATCGATGTCATCTTGTTCGTATTTACCTAGGTTGTCGGGAAGAATCTTCGCCCTATAGATTACGTCTATTCGGGCAAGATCGATGGCAGATTCAATCAGCGAATTCGTTAATTCCCCCCTCTCTAGAAATTCATCTACCCTTTTTTCAGCGGTCTTCACCACCTGCTCGTACTCATGGATGTCTGCTTCGGGTATCAACGTGGCAGCGCTTAAACCCGCATTAGCAACCCAGTCTTTGGTATATACCTCTGGCACCTCTCTCCTGAGCCAGAATCGTAGCAGGTAGTCAAAAGCCGTGCCAATAGTGCTGTAGTTGTCGGTCTGACATTCTGTTTTCAGGGGATTGGAGGCCCTCTGGCCTTCATTAGGAAAATTATCATCTATCTTTTCACGGACCTCTGGGTTTGCTACGAAATCAGTTAATGACATGTTCCCTGTTTATGCTTCAGCGTCCTGTGCCTCTTGATAGACTTCCTGCCGTAGTAACTCAGTCACCATATCTTGGAACTCCTCGTCGTCCATGTACATCCCGAACATCTCTTTGTTCTGGTCCATGCGTTGTATGAAGAGTTCAGTGATGATATCATCGAACTCGAGTGCGAAGTTCTCTTCTGAGTTCACCTTCGCAGAGCGTTTGATGTGGTCCTTCTCCAGCGCGTCTTCCTTAATCTGGTCGAGGAACAGCTGGTCTGCGGCTGTGAAGTCCGTTCCTAAGGCCTCGTTTATCTTCTCCACCAGCATCGAAAGCTCGATCTCTTCATCCTCATGGCTACCCGTCCCACTCTCCGTAGGAACGGATACCTCTCCTTCGTCAGACTCGAGCTCCATCTGTTTCTCGCTGGCTTTCTCAAGTCTATAGTACCGTAGTGCGAGTTCGTCATCGAACTCCACCGCGGGTGGTACGGTATCTCTGGGTAACTCGTCGTACAGGAATCGCCCGAACGTGTATAACTTCTCAAGCTCCGTGTCGGAGTAGCTCACTACCTGAGATTGGAACTTGTACAGCCTAACAAACGCTCTAAGCTTCGACCTGAACTGCTCCTGAGCTTCCTCGTCAAGGTCTTCATATCTATCTCGTGCTGGCTGTATGTACTTGTGGAGCTCCGAGTGTGCTTGTTCTGTCGCGTTGTATTCTGGACTGAAGAATGCTTCCGCGAAGTCGTTGACCTCTTCTTGCTTGTAGACCTGCATGGAGTTCAGCTCGGACTCCAGTCGGTAGAGGTGCTGTGGGTCGCTCTGTTCCTCTACGGTGGTTTTTTCATAGTAGTCTTGGAACGCCCCTTCGATGTCCTCGGCGTCGTTCTTGAAGTCCAGCACGAAGGTCTCTTCCTTACCGGGAGCGGTGCGGTTCAGCCTCGAAAGGGTCTGTACGGCTCTGACACCGGATAGGCTCTTGTCCACGTACATCGTGTGAAGCATGGGTTCGTCGAAACCCGTCTGGTACTTGTCAGCGACTACGAGCAAGTGATACTCGTTGCCTGAGAACTTGCTCGGTAGCTGGGACGGCTTTATGCCGTCGTTCATCTCTTTTTCCGTATATTCCAGGCCTTCGTCCTCCACAGTGCCGCTGAAAGCCACTAACGCGCCTATGTCGTCGTAATCGCTCTCCTCTAGGTAACTATCTATCGCCTTCTTGTACCTCACCGCGTGCTTACGCGACGACGTCACCACCATCGCCTTAGCCTTCCCACCTATCTTATGTTGAGTATGGTTGGCGAAGTGCTCGACGATAATTTCGGCTTTCTGTGCGACGTTGTGCGGATGAAGTTCGAGGAACCTTGACACCGCCTTCTGACCCTTCTTCTCCGGAACCTTTGGATCTTCCTCGGTCTGCTTTACGATGTTGTAATAGGTATCGTAGGTGACGTAGTTCTGAAGGACGTCGAGGATGAACCCCTCCTCTATCGCCTGTCGCATAGAGTATACATGCGACGGCTCTGGTTTGTCGTCCCCTTCCCGTCGTTCTCCGAAGACCTCGAGAGTCTTCCCTTTCGGGGTAGCGGTGAAGGCGAAGAAGCTCAAGTTATCTTGTTTCCCCCGGGCTTCAGCGCTCTCCGCTAACACGTCCTCCCAGTCATCCTCTTCGTCGATTTCAACGCCGCGGAGTATCTCCTTCATCTCCTTCGCCATTTCACCCGTCTGGCTGCTATGTGCCTCGTCAACCATCACAGCGTAGTTTCGTTCCGGCAGGTTCTGGGTTTGTTCGATGACGTATGGAAACGTCTGCAACGTCGTTATGATTATCTCCTTACCAGCCTCCAATAGCTCCGCAAGCTCCTCCGATTTCGAACCCTCGTCACCCGTTACACCGTGTACGATACCGGTCTCGTGGTCTATCTCGTAGATCGTATCTTGGAGCTGTTCGTCCAGCACTGTCCTATCGGTAACGACAACTATCGAATCGAAGACTCGTTCGTCATCGTCGTCGTGCAGCGATGTAAATCGGTGTGCGAGCCAACCTATGGTCTTGCTCTTACCGCTTCCAGTGGAGTGCTGCACGAGGAAGTCCTGACCGGGGCACTCGGTTTTCGCTCGTTCGACGAACTTCCTGACGCAGTCAAGCTGGTGGTATCTCGGGAAGATTAGCTTCTCCTTCTCCTCGACGACTATACCGTCCTTCCTGATTTCCTCTTCCTCTAGATGCATGAACCGATGGATGATATCCATCCAGCTGTCTTTCTCCCAGATGTCCTCCCAGAGATACGCCGTCCTATGGCCAGAGGGATGCTGTGGGTTGCCCGCACCCCCGTCTTTCCCACGATTGAACGGCAGGAACGTAGTATCTTCTTCCTCTAGCTTAGTGGTGTATTCCACTAGATCTGGGTCCACCGCGAAGTGCACGAGAGCACCTCGGTTGAATTCGAACAGGGTCTCCGAGGGGTCGCGGTCGTTCATGTACTGCTCCTTCGCGTGATCTATCGTCTGCTTCGTAGAACGGTTCTTGAGTTCGGCTGTCGCTACAGGGATTCCGTTCACGCTCAACGCAAGATCCACGCTTTTCTTCGGATTCATCGTCGAGTAGTAGAGCTGACGTGTCACCGCCAACCTGTTCTCCTCGTACTTCCGCTCTAGCTCGGGGTTATGGCCTGTTGATGGCTGAGAGTACGATAGCTTGATTCGGGTTCCAGTGGTTCGTACACCATGCCTGAGGACTTCCAGCGGACCCTCGCGTTCGAGGTGGCTTCGAAGATCTTCAAGGAACCTCTCTCGTGCGTTTCCCTTGTGAGCAGTCTCCAGTTCATCCCAGGCTTCAGGCTGAGTCTCTTTGACGAAATCTATGACCACTTCGGGGAAGATACCTAGTTCTTTGTCATATGAGTCGGAGTCGAGCTCTACGTAGCCACCGTGTTGAAGTAGATGTGCCTCTATGGCGTCTTCAAAGGATTCCTCGTCGTATATTTTCGAAGTCATACTATCTGGCCTTCTTCTTCGTTTAATTCTTCAGAAACATCAATCTGTCCCGTAACAGCAGCGGTAATCAGAGCCTGTCGCTTCTCTTCGAGCAGGTCTATTGACTCTTCCACCTTATCGATGAGTTCCCATATCTTCTCTGTCTCTTCCTCTATGTGTTCGACTATCTCACGTTGCTCGTCCTTCGGGGGAAGAGGAGTCTTGAACGACTTGATATCAGGCATATAGATAGTCTGGTGCGTTGAACCCTGCATCAGTCGCTCAAACTCCTGGTTCATTGAGCGGAAGACATAGAGTAGGTATTCGGATATTATCTCGTCACTCGGCACCCAGTTAGCGAAGTCCTGCGACGTAGCCATATCCTTAGCCATTATGCCGGAGAAACCCACCGACGCAGTCCGTGAGAGGAAGACGGTTCCCTCGGGTAGCATGCGCGCGCCTGAGTCCTCCAGACCGAGTTCGTTAATCTTGTACTCGGTGTCGTGAAGGTAGACTTTTCGTCCATCCCTGAAATCCTCGATGTCGGATGTCGTCACCCACGGTATGTCACAGTCCTCCCAGTACTTATCCTCCGACTTGCTCGGCGTGTGACCGGATTCGAGGTCGGCGACGTACCGCGTTCGTACTACGTCCCAATGTTCAGGGACTTCGCCTATCCAGTCAACATCGGAGTCTTTTGTTTCTGTATCTTGTATACCAGTAGTGGTAGCTCCCTCAATTATTGATGACTTTCTCTCATGGAGTGTTTCGACAAGATTTCTCTGTATGTCAAGTGCCTTATCAATCTCGGTAGCTCTATCCTTACAGAATCCAACAATCTCCTTTTGTACCTCCAGCGGCGGAAATGGTATCTCAGTTCCATCAATCTCATCACTATCAAGGCTCTCTACCGTAGCACCTTGCACTCTCCATTTGCTAAGTAATGCATCCTCGTATCCACGCACAACTTCGGCGACAAATCGAGGAAGAATATTATTTCTCGTCGGAACTATAGCTTTTATATCCTGATTTATCGCAACCGGCTTAGTCGTAACTGCTATCGGGATAGTATGCTTGAGTATACCGGACCTAACTACCATTAGGATTGAGTTCTCTGGTACTAATGTAGCGGAACCCGAAGCCAACCCCTCCTCTGTTATGTACTCCTCTGTGTCAGTTATCTCCTCTGACTTCATGTCCTTTGAGGATACCCACGGGATATCCCCTCCCCAATAGTCACCATTATCGCGCGACGGGGTTCCTCCACTCGTGGACCTCCCAATATATCGGAGCGGTATTGTATCCCAACCCGAAGGCAACTCAGCAAATAGCTCAGTCATTCTGTTACAGCACCGAGCATCTGGGTTATTTCCTCCTCTATCTGTTTTAGCTCTGAATCGATTTCATCAACAGACCTCGGAGACTCGTACTCGTAGAAGTACCTATCAAAGTTAATCTCGTACCCCACGACACCCAGCTTTCCGTCCTCGTCGTCGTGGTATCTACTACTCTCGTTCAGCCATGCGTCGTCAAGGTACGGCTCAACCTCGCGCTCAAAGTACTCGTGCGGGTCTTCGTCGAGCGGGATACGCTCCCTCATACGCAGGTCGGTGTCGCTCTCCGGATTCCCTTTACCGTCGGTGCATATCTCCGCGTCCTCGTCACGTTCCCCGAGAGCGCGTTCTATCGCGTTGTAGACGCTGTTGCGCACGTCGAGACCCGTCATGTTGAACTCTAGCTCAACCGCGTCACGGAACTCCTGATTGTCTTTCCAGACCTTCTCAGAGTCCATCTCACGGAGAGCGTCCTTGATGCGTTCCTGCTTCTCCTCGTCGCGGTTCGTGAACGCGCGCTCGTCGTCGAGGCCCTCAATACGCTCCTCCGTCACCTGGAAGCTCATCCATAACGGACGCTCGACGACCATGCGCCTGTATCCGAACTCATCGTTCGGCACCACCTCTGACCTACCGTTCGCCTCCAAGTCTCCGAAGATGCGCGTTATTTCGTCTATATGCTCCCTCGTGAGTTCGTAGCGTTTCTCACCGAGGTTGTCGTCCATCTCCCGGTACAGATCCTGCGCGTCGATCAACTGGACCTTGCCCTCACGGTGCTCGGGCTTTCGGTTCGTCAAAACCCAGATATACGTCCGTATCCCCGTGTTGTAGAACAGGTTCTCCGGTAAACC
>JAQZDA010000046.1 GCA_028751075.1 Euryarchaeota archaeon Ods02
AATACTTCAATCCCCCCACCGAGCCATCGCAGTGGGAAACCCCATCTACAGTTAAACCCGCCGGAGAGCTATCTTTCGTTGATGACGGAGGCAGAGGTACCTGATGGTTCGGTAGGCGAGGTCGTCGAAGAGAACCCTTTTCACTCGGAGATCTTCGAGAAACACGGTATAGACTACTGGTGTAACGGAGACAGGTCGTTAGAGGCAGCGTGCAGAGACGCGGGCGTCGACGTTGACGAGGTCGTCGCGGACCTGCAGAACCTGGACGTCGACGAAGTAGAGGATGGAGTCGAGTGGGAGACACCCAAGGAACTCGTGGACGTGATAGAGAAAGAACACCATACCTACCTACGGACGGAGCTACCTATGCTGCGGGAGCAGGCGCTCGAGGTCGAGGAATCCGAAGTCGGCGAACACCCGGAGACACGGGAGATACGGAAGCTATTGCAGGAGATAGCGGACGAGATGCTGGAGCACGTCAGGGAGGAAGAAGAACGTCTTTTCCCGTACGTAGAGGAGGTCCAGCGGGGGAAGCCGCTGGACGACGACGTCGAAGAACGGGTGCGAGCCGCGTTACAGGGGTTCGAGGGCGACCACGACGAGATAGCCGAGGCGTTCGAACACCTCTCCAGCCTCACGGATGGGTACAGTGCACCAGACGATGCCGGCCCTGGCTATCAGTCGATGGTCGAGGCTCTGAAGGATCTCGAACGGAACACCCACATGCACATCCACAGAGAGAACAACATGCTCTTTCCCAGAGTCGAAAGCCACCTCACCTAACAGACGAACACAGGCTTACTTCAGACGCCTCTATCGTGTTCCCTTGCCTCGTCGTTCTCACATTTCACACAGTCTAGCTCCACCCCAAGATACTTCCGTCGGCCTTCCTCCGATGTAACCCACTCCCTGTAGACGAACGGTGGATCGTGTCGGACGTGACGGGTGTGACCGCACGCCAGCAACGCGACACGGTCGCCTTCCTCGTCCATGTCGTAACCCACTATCTCGCTCTTCATCTGTCCTCCGTCCTCGTACACGTGGGGGCGCACCAACCTACCGGTGACGGCGTTTACAGGGTCCTTGTAACCTGAACAAGGGTTTTATCCGTCGAAGCACTACTAACCCTCAATGAAGATAGAGGCCGAGGAAGATGACGGCGACCTCGTGGAGTACTCCGGTGAACCACGGGAGTACACGTGGTCGGTGAACCTTGAACTCGGGGAACACGGCGAAGACCGCGAGCTCGTCGTGGAGCAGGCGAAGGAAGCCGTCAGGCAGACGTCGGAGGGTTACTTCGTCAACCTCGTGACCCACGAACGCCACGGCCACCCCGAGAGCTACCTCTACAGCGAGATAGAGCAGGAGTTCCCTGAAGCGGATTTCACCTACGTCGACCAGTGCGGCTGCGGCGGATACGTCGTCCGAGTCCACCGCTGAAACCCCTACATCGGATCGCAGCCTGTTGAATGGCTCCTCCGGTTTATAGCTCCATCAGTCGCTATCCCGCACTTCCTCGTCGTAGCCATCCCCGGAGGAGGTCCTGTCGACATGGACCAGTAATCTACTGCCTTCTTCGGATCGATCGACCTCCACCTTCAGCTGCTTGATGCACGTTCGGTAGCGTCTCTCGTGCCTTCCGTCGGACCTCATCCTGTAGGACTCCTCGACCATCCGGTGTCTGGAGAGCTCGTCGAGCTTGTGATAGACGGTGGAGACCGGTATCCCGGTGGATTCGTGTAGCTCCTTCGGTGTCCTGGGTTCGTCGGCGGCCTCGAGCAACGTCCTACAGTCCTCGTCCGAGAGAAGGTCCACGACCTCCGGCCACCGCTTCTGCCGCCGCTCCAGATAGCTGTTGCCTCCTGGTTCGCTCCGTTCGAATCTCATCCCGGTCCGACGTAGCCTCCATTGCCGTATCTATGCAGACCCTCATATGTTCGCGGAATTGACGCCTCCCGGATGTGAAGGTACAGGAGTTCGCCAGGTAGACGAAAGGGTGGTTCACCTCCATCCCACGGCGACCGCGAACACGGCCACCCTATGGAGTCAGGTTCTCTACGGCGACAGCTTTACAGACGCAGGCGAGGTAACCCTGCCTGTATGGAAGACGGTCGCCTGTCCCTCCCCGACAGCTGCGTCACCTGTCCTTACTTCGAGTTCTTCAGCAGGAGCTGCGGTCACGGCGACAGGCAGACCATCGTCAGGGAGCTAGTGGACGACGAAGGATGTCCGTACTTCGAGGAGATACGTTCGGATGCCATGCGGGAGCTGGCGTCGCGGCTTGAGGATAGCTGAAGGAACTGAGAAGCTAAAGGGTAGAAGCTGAAGGGGGCAGAGAACCGTTCTACAGCGTCCGGAGCTCGAGGTCGTCGTTCACGAGCTCGTCGTCCTCGAACTCCTCGCCGTGTCCGTGGTCGTGGCCTTCCTCGTGCGGCATGTGCTCTTCCTCTAGCATGCTGCCGGCTTCGAGCTTCATCTCCTGGCTGACGAGGTAGCGGTTGACGTCGCCGACGCGTTTCGCGACGACGGGCGCGAGCTGCCGGAACTTGTCTCCGACGGGGCTGTCGTCGACGTCGACGGCGGCTTCCTCGCTCTGGTTGATGGCGGGGTCCATCGGTATCTCGGCGAGGAGTGGGACGCCGTACTCCTCCGCGACCTCCCAGCCGCCGCCGCTGCCGAACATCTCGTGTGTGTCACCACAGGAGGGGCAGGCGTACTCGCTCATGTTCTCGACGACTCCGAGTATCGGCGTCTGATGCTCGCGGAACATACCCAGGCTCTTGCGTGCGTCTACGACGCTCATCTCCTGCGCAGTCGTCACGATGACGCTCCCGGTGACGGGTACCTTCTGCACCAGCGACAGCACAGCGTCACCTGTTCCGGGCGGGAGGTCGACGACGAGGTAGTCGAGCTCACCCCACCGTACTGCGTTGACGAACTCGTCGATGAACTTGTCTATCATGGGGCCACGGAGCACCGCGGGGTCGTCCTGGTTGGGGATAAGGTACCCCATGCTCATGGCTTTCAAGCCTCTCTCGGTCTCCGCCGGCAGGAAGTCGCCGTGGTCGAGGACGTCGGGTTCCTCCTCCACCTGGAGGCTCGTGGGGACGTTTGGGCCGTAGATGTCGCAGTCCATGAGGCCTACGTCGGCACCCATCTTCTGCAGGCCTGCGGCGATGTTCGCCGCCACCGTGGTCTTGCCGACACCGCCTTTACCCGATGCGACGGCTACGACGTTCCGGACGTTCGGCAAGGGGTCGTTCTCCTTGATGTCGGCTTTCGCCGAAAGCCGTGGTTCGAGACCTTCCTCTGCTATTAGCTCGGTTATCTCTTCCCCCATCTCGGTCTCTTCGGGGCTGAAGGGTGCGTTGAACGCGAGCTCTACGTAGGCGACGCCGTCTTCAACTTCGACGTCGGTGACGAGGCCGAGGCTGACGACGTCGTCGTCGAACGTCGGGTCTTCGACGCTCCGTAGTTTTTCACGTAGCTTTTCTTCGTCCATCAGGTTGCCCTCGGGTGTTTCACCAGGGGAACACCAGCCATATCAGCATCGACAGGACGAACAGGCCACCCCAGAGCGCGGTGGCGATGCCGACCATGTACGCGAGACCTAACGCCGTCAGCTTGTGGTCCCGGGGTTCTCCGAACAGCCAACCGATTATCATCACGTACAGTGGAGCGAGCACGATTCCGAATATCAGCGCTGTTCCTGGCTCCACCATCAGTCGCTCACCTCCTCGTCGTGGCTTTCGTGGCTGAAGGGTCCGTCCTCCAGCGACTCGAGCTCGACGATGGGTAGTACTTTAGATATCATCATGAAGAACAGCACCACCATGGCGCCGGTTCCGAGGATGGATGCTATCTCTATCCAGCTTGGGAAGTAGCTACCGGGGACTCCTTCGTAGAGTCGTGTGGCGGGGTACTGGAGGCCTTCGACGACGAACAACGTCTTCTCGAGGAGGACGCCGACGATGATGACGAAGCCTGCGACTGCGGTGCCTTTCATGCTGTAGTCGATGATGCGGAAGTGCTGGAAAGCGACGTAGGCTAGAGGTAGTATGATCATCAGCATCGCGGCCCAGTAGAGCGGCGTCTGCAGCACGGTGGAGACCATGGCGCCGACGTCGTTGGGTGGGCTGTGGCTTCCGGTGATGAGCTTGTGCAGCTGCAGCCAGGTGAAGATCAGGGCGAACAGACCCATCCACCATCCGAGGCCGTAGATGACCTCTTCCTGGATGACGTTGTCCCAGTCGTAGACCTGTCGGAAGATGTAAGCGGTGATGACGATGCCGCCCATCGCGCTGGTGAGGGCTGCGGCGAGGAACTGCGGACCCGTGAGGCCGCCGTACCAGCCTGGCATCGACGCCAGAAGCGCGAACAGCCACGGGATGACTCCGCCGTGGAGGAGAAGAGGTGCGAGTACGATGATGGCGAGCGCGAGCCACCACGCCATCCTGTCGACGACGGGGTTCTCCTCTTCCTTGTATCCCACCGTCAGCACTCCGTATACCTGGTTGAGGCCGGGTAGGTCGGGAAGGAGGTCGTTGGCTTTCAGGTAGACGACGTCGCGTCGGATGGTCAACGCGAGGTAGGTCGCCGTAAGCACGAAGTACATCGTGATGACGGTCATGTCCCACGCGAGCGGCGACGTATGCACCGTCTGCGTGTAGTTCATGATGACGCTCCAGACGACGCGGTCGGGTCGTCCGAGGTGGACGACGATCATCAGGCCGGCCATGCCGAGTGCGGCGATGGTGGTGAGCTCGGCGATGCGTGCGACGGGTTCGTACTTCTTGAGCTTCAGCAGTCGGACGGCGGCGCTGACGAGTATTCCGCCGTGTGCGATGCCGACCCACCAGATGAAGGCGCCGATGTAGAGACCCCAGGTGATGCCGAAGCCGCTGCCCCAGTCGCTGAGGCCTGTTACGGTCATGCCGTGCCAGAGCTGGAGAGCCCAGCCTACGAAGAACACCCCTGCGAGCACAGACATCAGAGCTGCGACGACGTGGAACTTCTTCGTGGGTTTCCGAACGGGTTTCACGAGGTCCTCGGGTGAGGCGTCGGGCAGGGTCATCAGTCGTCACCTCCTACGGCTTTGTCCTCCTGGAAGTTCGGTCGACGTCGCTGAAGGTTCATGCCTTCGTAGCTCTGCATCCGTGCGGTAGCAGGTTCGTCGTCCCACCATTCGGCTTTCTCGCTGGGTTCGTTGCCGATGTAGACGACGTTGGGGTCGGTGCCGCGGTCTTCCTTGAACCTCCAGGTGCTGAGACGTTCGCGGTCGTCGTACTCCTCAGCTGCTTTGTCGCGTTCCTCGACCTGTTCACGGAGGTACTGTCGGGGTTCGCTTTCTTCGTCGGTCATGTCGCCGAAGATTATGGCGTCCTGCGGGCAGCTCTCTTCGCACGCGGTGGTGTCCTCGAGCTCTGGGTCGCCGCTGTCCTGTCGGTGGACGCAGAACGTGCACTTTGTCATCACGCCTTTCTCGCTGGGGGGTCCGGCGACTGTGCGGTCTCGGTTGTCTTTCTTCGACCACTCCTGGTTGCTGAGTCCTGCGTGCCAGCTGTCGCCTTTGACGTCCTCCTCCGTCCATCGGTCTCCGCTGCCTGGGTCTCCCCACTGGAAGTAGTTGACTCCGTAGGGACAGCCAACCTGGCAGTACCTGCATCCGATGCAGATGTCGTAGTCGGTGAGGACG
>JAQZDA010000028.1 GCA_028751075.1 Euryarchaeota archaeon Ods02
GACGTTGTTCTTCGTAGTCTCCATCGACATGAGGAACCCGTTCGTCCTCAGCAACGCCGACTTCCTCTTCGCGGTGATGTTGTTCTGGGCGGTCTTCCTGCCGATAGGGGAGCGCTGGAGCGTCGACGCCGTCATCCGCGACCGCGACCCACGTCGTTCGGTATCGAGTCTCGCCGGGGGTTTCGCGTTGCTTCAGATGGTTTTAATGTACCTCGTGAACGGCGTTCACAAGACCCACAGCGAGCTTTGGTGGAGCGGCGAAGCAGTGGTCGTCGTCGCGAACCTCGACGAGATAACCTTCCTCCTTGGTGACTACATCCGACTGCTTCCGGACGTGGCCCTGAGGGCAGGAGGTGTGTTCTGGTTCCTGATGATGCTGGCGGCTCCATTGTTGCTCCTGCTCGTGGGACGACGGAGGGCCTTGCTCGCGCTGGTGTACGCATCCGGACACCTCGGTCTCGCACTGGGTTTCCGGATAGGTGCGTTCTCCTTCGTCGCCATCGCGGGGTTGACGCTCTTCCTACAGACCGAGTTCTGGAGCGAAGTCGGAAACCTCAGCAGAAAGACAGGTCTATATGAAAAGACAGAGTGGTTCAGGTCCAGAGCCATCGACTTCGCGAACATGTTCCCCCAGACAGAGGTCGCGTCAGGGGTAAGAGAGAGCTACGGTGGCGCTATCGCGCTCGCCGTGCTGATCGTAGTCGCAGTATCCGGTTTCTCGATGGTCGCTACCAACGTCGGCCATTCGGCGGCTTCCCTGGGGTACGGAGGAGACGATGGCTTGACCGAGGTAAGCCCGATCCAGGATTTGAAGTCGGGTTTCGGAGTCGATCAGGCCAACTGGACGATCTTCGCACCTGACCCAAAGACCGTGGAGAACTACTACGTCGTCGCCGCCGACACCGGCGACGGTGAGCTACGGGACCTATACAGCGACCGGAGCCTGTCCTACGACCGGCCGCATCAGCAGCTACAGAGACAGTACGACAGCTACCGCCACAGGTTCTACATGAACCACGTCGCAGTCGAGGACTCGCTCGCCGACCTCTACGTCAGCCATCTCTGCAGCACCATGGATGCAGATACCGCGACCCTCTACCAGGTGCAGGAGAGGTTGACCGAGGATGGAGCTTACATCTCCAGCAGACCACGGAACGTCCGACCCATAAACCAACATGGATGCGACGGAAGGGAACCGGTGTTGCTCGAACCACCCTCTCTCGGGGAGTTCGAAGGGCAGAGCCACGTGACACCTGTCGACAGGTCGACGGTTGACGAACACCTGGATCTTCCGGAGGTACCCGAAGACGTAGTATGCACGGACAGACCGGACCCGTTCACGGCGGTCGAGCTCCGGATGTACGGCAAGCAGGTGGGGACCGCAGTCAGGCCGCCGTTGAGGTCCACGGACCTCGAGCACGACACCAGAACTCCTCTGAACGTTCGTTCGGTGTCGATGAGGGTCGAGCAGATAGCGGAGTTCGAGAACGCGGTCGCGGTAAGATACGAAGGCAGAGCCTACCCCCGAGACACAGAAAGACACAGTCCAGCTGTCTACGACTTCAGGTACCTGTTCACGGACAATGGCGCCTACCGGGTAGTTAGCGACGGAACACCAGACGTCTCAACAGCGACGGCGGAGCAGGAGACAGGTTACGTCAGATGTTTCCGATAACCACCTGACCCGTGACCTCGGACTCCCGCCTCAGGTTGAACTGGACCGGAAGCAGGAGGAAGGTACCAGGTAATCCGAGTTCGACAAGGTCTCTTCCCTCAACCGCTGCTCAGGTCGCCGGTCCACCTTCGATTCTCCGGCGTTCACGGATGTATATCCAGAGCGCGGATAAGGTGGCGAGGAGCCCCGCTGCCGCTGCGACCGCGAAGGCGACGCTGTACCCAGCTTCAGTGTAGACGCGTGCTCCGGCGACGGTTTCACCTGTCCAGTAGCTGTCGAGCACGAAACCCATCAGGGTGGGGAAGACCGCGGCTCCCACGAAGCCCGCCCCGTTCACCGTGCCTAACGCGGTTCCGCTCGCCGTCGCAGCGTGTCTCTCCTTCATCACCGTCAAAGCGAGGACGAAGCCGCCGGTGAAGAAACCCGCGACGAAGAAAGCCGCTCCCACCATCAGCAGGCTGGAGGCCACGAAGACCGCGACGACGAGGTAAGCCAGGGTGTATAGTACCCCAGCGAAGATCATCAGAGGGGTTCTTGACCCGGTTCGGTCGGATATCCAGCCGATTAAAGGTGGGCCTACGGTGAACCCCACGCTTCCAAGCAACACCAGGTATGAAGCTTCGACCAGTGAGAGGCCGTAGACCTGGACAGCGTACGGCACCCCCCATAGTCCGAACACGGTGATGTTTATACCTGTCGCGCAGAACATCACCACGCCGATCAACCAGGTGTCGAACTCTCTTACGACCTCGTTCAGGTTCCGTGCAACATCCCTGAAGGAGACCTCGGGTGGTTCCACGACACCTGAGATGGGGTCCAGTCCCGCGGACGCAGGGGAGTCCCTGACGAAGACGTATATCGCCACCGAGGCAAGTGCACCGTATCCGGCGAGGAGAAACAACGCCGACCTCCAACCCATGAAGTAGACGAGGTGGGCGAGCGGCGCCGTCGCCAGGATGCCTCCGACTCCGGAGACCGCCACCGTGACGCCGCTCATCGCCGCGAACTCGTCCTTCCGGTACCAGTTCGCGCAGAAACGCAGGACTGCGATGAACACCACGCTCGCCCCCAGCCCCATTAGCACGCGTCCTGCCAGGGCGACGAGGTAGCCGTCGGCTAATGCGAAAGCCACGGCGCCTACGTTCATGGTGACGCCTCCGATAGCGGCGGACCGCCTGACTCCGAGCCTGTCCGCAAGCACCCCGCTGACTATCTGAAGGGGGGCGTAGATGTAGAAGAAAGCGGCGTGGAGGTTCCCGAGCTCGGTAGCGGTGACCTCGAAGGCACGGGTCAGGTCCTCCGAGAGCACGGCGGTGGAGAGACGGTAAAGGCTGACCAGGAGGTAGACCGACGCTAGCAGAAGCCAGAGTATCCACCGTCTACGGCTGGCGTCGCTCCATAGCTTCACGGCTTCCCTCTGTCGGGTTCAGTGCAAAAGGCTGTTGCCTCGAACGACAGATATCTCCGAACCGAGGCTACCTAATAGGTCGGGTAGAACGGTGAAACAGCTGTTTCAGCCTGCGACAGATATTTCATTGCGCCCGCCCTCTTCAGCCGTAAGTATGAACTTGAGGTTCGCGTTAGCAGTCGGGGTGTCGGCCGCATTGATGCTGGGAGTGTCGACGGGGTCCGCGGCAGCTTTAGATCTCACGGTACAGGTAGAAGGGGAGGCGGTCGAGGACGGTGAAACAGTGGAGCTAGACCCCGACGAGACCGATTACTCGGAAGTCGAGGTGTTCGCATCTGTCTCATCTGACTCCGTGATAAACAGCCTCGTGATCGAACACGACGGCGCCAGACAGTACGCAGGCGTCGATCAGGAGTCCTACAGCACCTCGCGGACGCTACAGGTGGCGTTCGGACAGTCAACGGTGACGGTGTCCGCGTCAGACACCGGTGGAGCGGAGGATTCCGTTTCGGTGACCCTGGACAGACCTGCGACGACGGAGTCTGAGCTGATGTCCCAGATCGAGCAGAAGGAGAACGAGCTCGAGGACCTCAACCAGAGCATAAACGACCTCTATCAGCAGGAGGAGACGTTGGAGGAGGAGAACGAGAGGCTGCGTGAGGAGACCGAGGAGCTGGAGGAGGAGCTTGAGGAAGCCGAGGACGCTCAGGGACTGCCTGGCTTCGGCTTCTTCGCCGTCCTGGCGGCGCTTCTGTCACTGGCCGCAGCACGCGGTCGATAGAGGAAGCCTCGACACTGGGGGTTGACCGGCTTCGAAGGATACATAGGCGCGACCACCGTTTCTCCTCCAGGTTTCATGTCAAATGGAAGGGACGCTGTCGAGGACGACAGCCAGCGGTACGAGCTACAGCGGGTGATCGAAAGGCTCGACGAGATGGAGGGCTCCGGAACCCAGCTGGTCAGCGTCTACGTTCCACCGGACAAACAACTCAGCGACGTCGTCGCTCACCTGCGTCAGGAACACAGCGAGGCGTCGAACATCAAAAGCAAGCAGACCAGGACGAACGTTCAGGACGCGTTGTCGTCGATACAGAGCCGGCTACAGGGCTACGACCGCACCCCCGACAGAGGCATGGTGGTGTTCAGCGGCGCCGTCGACGCCGCAGGCGGGAAGACGGAGATGGAGACCTTCGTCATCGATCAACCGCCGCAGAAGATACCATCGTTCATCTACCACTGCGACAGCGACTTCGAGACCGAACCCCTGGAGGAGATGCTTAGAGACAAGAGCCTGTATCTCCTCGTGGTGCTCGACCGAAGGGAGGCGAACGTCGGCTGGCTGAAGGGTAAACGCGTCGAACCCGTGGCGAGTGCCAGTAGCCTCGTCCCAGGCAAGACCCGTAAGGGTGGTCAGTCGGCGCAGCGCTTCGCCCGCCGCCGGAAGGAAGCCATAGACAAGTTCTACAAGGAGGTCGCGGAGATGGCTAACGAAGTAGGTGTTCCGAAGAAGGAGGACGTCGACGGCGTGCTAGTTGGTGGTCCGTCGCCGACGAAGGAAGAGTTCCTCGACGGCGACTACCTCCACCACGAATTAGGGAAGAAGCTCGTCGGGAAGTTCGACGTGTCGTACACCGACGAGAGCGGCTTGTACGAGATAGTCGACGCCGCTCAGGAGCAGCTCGCCGACCTCGAGGTGATGAAGGACAAGAAAGCGATGGACGAGTTCTTCGAGGAGCTAAGGGGCGGAAGCCTCGCCACCTACGGAGAGGAGAAGGTCCGGGAGAACCTCGAAGCCGGCGCCGTCGACACCCTGCTGTTGAGCGAGGACCTAAGGCGCCGGAGGCTGGAGCTAAACTGCGGTGACTGCGGCCACAGCTGGAGCGAGACCACCGATAAACCGTCCGTCAGCCAGATCAGCTGTCCGGAGTGCGACAGCGGGGACCCGGAGGTAGCAGACGAGGAGGACGTCGTCGACGAACTCGTCGAGACGGCGGAGCAGATGAGCACAGACGTCGCGTTCATCTCCACGGACTTCGAGGAAGGCGAGCAGCTGAAGGACGCGTTCGGCGGAGTCGCAGGTGTGCTCAGGTACCAGACGGGGATATAGAACCCGGACCCTCGATCTGCTCTTCGACCCTACCTTCTCTCGTAGACTACCTCGACGGAGGCGTCCACCTCTACGTCACCGGGTTCGACGACGGTGCCGGCGTCCTCGGCTTCGTAAGCCACACGGTCCATCCTGACGGGGGAGAAACCGGTGTCGGCGGTGTAGATGGAGCGCACTTCGCCAGCCGAGATACCGCCTGCTTCCGCGGCTGCGTCTGCCTGGCTTCGGGCGCGGTCCATAGCGTGTGACAGCGCCGTCGCCTTCAGCTCGTCCCGGCGGTCTTCAGACAGTGTGAACCTGACGTTCGACACCGAGGTAGCGCCTGCGTCTAACGCACCGTCTATCACCTGACCCACCCCTTCGGTGTCGTTCAACGGTACCTCGAAGGAATGACGGGCAAGATGCAGGCGTTCCTCGCCTTCGTCTCGGGGCTGGCGGTCCTCACGCACCGTGAACCCCGTTGTTCTGACGTCGTCGTCCGGTATCCCGAGGTCACGTAACGCCTGCCTCATGCTGGAGACGTCATGCGCCACCTGCTGCCTCGCCGCACCAGGGTCTCTATCTCTAGCCTCGACGGCGAGCGTCACCGACGCGGCGTCGGGTTCCGCCGCAGCGGAGGCATCCGCGGTCACTCTCACATAATCCTCGTCCCCGGCATCCCCCAACGGTGCTCCGACTGCGACCAATGCCACCGCCATCAGTATCGCTCCCGCGACGAACGCGGCAGCGAGCTTCTCGTTAGACATCCTTGGTAGCTCGATACGTCGCACTGAACGTTATAGCTACCGCCGCCCGAGGTCCCGCAGAACGTTTTTCAACCGAGGCTTCGAACTTGAGTCGAATATGCCTGCACTAGAGGACTCCTTCACGATAAACGACCTCGAGATCCCTAACCGTCTCTACCGGTCGCCGCTGCTGGAGTGCGCGGACAACGACGCGGACGCAGCCGAGGTGCTCAGGCAAGAGCTGGAGCCCGCCGCCGCCAGCGGCGTCGGCCTGATATTCCAGGGCGCGACCATCGTGACGGAGGAAGGCGGATGCGCGGCGCCTGGGATGACGCGCGTCCACGACCCCGACTTCGTCCGCGAGCTAAAGACGGTCACCGACGCCGTCCACGACCACGATGGCCGGATATTCATGCAGCTCGAGCACGGCGGCCTTCGTTCGATGGAGACCTGGCATCAGGGCTACCGCAGCGAACAGCCCGACGTCCAGCAGCTGGCGCCGTCTCCCCTGCCTCCGCTGATGAAGGCCGTCGACAGCATGGGTTTCCTGGAGTACGACGTCAACCCGTTGTCGACGGACGAGGTGTACGAGCTAGCGGACAGGTTCGGCGAATGCGCGGGGTACGCCGTCGACGCAGGCTACGACGGAATCCACCTCGTCGGCTCTAACATGGGTATCGTGCAGCAGTTCCTGAGTCCCTTCTACAACCGACGAGACGACGTCTTCGGTGGGTCGGAGGCGGCGCGTTCACGTTTCCTCGAGCTACTCTACAGGAGGATACGGGACGAGGTCGGACCCGAGGTACCCGTGGTGACGAAGATACCGGCGGAGACCAACGCACCACCGGTAGTGCGCCGTCGGATAACCTTCGAGGAAGGTGTCCGTATCGCGGAGCGCGCCGTCGAAGTCGGGTTCGACGCCGTAGTGCCGACGGAGGTTTCGACTTTCTGGGACGCCAGCCTCGTCAAGGGCGAGTACCCCGAGAAGGCGTGGAAGGACGAGGAGTTCCAGAACGGGTACGAGGAAGCGTTCGGATGCAGCCGGCGTGCACGGCTGGTGTCGTTCCTCAACCGACTGGAAGCGTCGGTCTACACGTTCGAACCCGCGTGGAACGAACGGTTCAGCCGCGAGGTCCGTCGACACGTCGACGTACCCGTGCTTCAGGAGGGCGGCATCCGCGGCCGCCGGGAGATAGACCGCCTTCTGGGTGACAGCTGCGACGCAGTCGGCATGGGTCGGCCGTTCTACGCGGAACCACGACTCGGCGAACGCCTCCTCGACGGCGACGACGACGTGGAGGTGGCGTGTGAGAGCTGCAACAACTGCACGGTGCCGCAAGTGACGGGCGCAGATGGACGGTGCCGGACTCCGCGGGTGCTGGAGAAAGCCGGCAGGTTGAGGAAGGAGGAGGTAGACGAAGGCGGAGCGAGTTCCTCTGCGTCCGGAGCCGCGGACGGCTAGACGGTAGCGGCTTCCGGTGGAGCTACAGATCGAGCTACCGTGAACCGGCTATCTCTGCCACTCGTTGAGCCGCGAGCGGCGTAGCCAGCACGATTGAGGTCAGCACGGCGTAGCCGACGGCGTCGACGACGTGGCTGTCGGTGTAGCCGTCGAGCAATACGTGGATCAGCAGCACAGCTGGAAGCCCTGCTGCCGCACCGACCCCCATGACCCCGGGAGAGATCTGGGCGACCCGGAGTCGCTCGCCGAGCAAACTCCATGTCAGCAGTCCCCCGAGAGGTGCACCGACCGACAGTCCGACGTAGTACCGGCTCCCTCCGACGGCGGCTGCGGCGGCTACCGCGAACGCGAAGACGAACACCTTCATCGGGTCACGGGTCACGACATGGACGGCCACGAAGTACGCGGCTCCGACCGTCACACCTGCGACGGCGTCACCGGGATAGTGTACTCCGAGGAGTACGCGGGAGGCCGCCACCGTACCTATCACCGCCGCCGCGATTGCGTACCGCGCTCTCCTGTCGCCGTATCTGACGTGCTCCGCCAGCAGGAGGTAGACGACGGTGGCGCCGAGCGCGTGGCCGCTGGGGAACGCGTAACCGTGTTCGACGACCAACGCCACCTCCTCCGGCGGACGCGGCCGCTGGAAAAGACCCTTCAGCCCGACGAGGAGCGACAGACCCCCGAGCGCGGCACCGGCTACGTAGGCGCCGTCCCTCCTGCTGCTTCCGAACCAGTAGAAAAGGCTGACGAGGGCGATGAGGACGGCGGGGTCGCCGAGATGGGTGAGGTAGGTGAGAGCGGTTACTGCGGCGTCGGGTAGCGCTCCACGGACGGCTTCTATCCCCGATACCTCGAACAGCATACCCGACTGTAGCGACGGATAGGGGAAAACACCCTCGAAACCCGGCGACGGTGTAGCACAGCTTATTTGGGTGCACGGCTTTAGAACCAGGTAGATGACCGAAGATTTCCCGGAGTACGTCGACGTCGACTACAGGGACGGCGAAGGAGAGTCGCCTGACGACTATCCGTCGCTCGACCACAAGATAAAGAAAGCTGTCGAGGTCACGAAGAAGGGTTTGGAGGAGTACCGGAACCCCGCGGTGATGTGGACGGGTGGGAAGGACTCCACGTTGACTCTGTACTTCATCCTCGAGGTGGCTGATGAGTACGACCTCGAAGTGCCGCCGGCGGTCTTCCTCGACCACTTCCAGCACTTCCCCGAGCTGATGGAGTTCGTGGAGCGCTGGGCGGACCGCTGGGACCTCGACGTCGTGTACGCCCGCAACGACGACGTCGGAGCGCTCGCGGACGAACCAGGCGACGAGATACAGGTGGAGGATCTCGACGACCACAACCAGCGTCACGTGAAGGAGATACTGGAGTATGATGAAGATAGCTTCCCGTTCCTGCTGGACACCTACGTCGGCAACCACCTTCTGAAGACGGTTCCGTTGAACGACGCCATCGAGGAGCACGGCATCGACGGCATCATCTCGGGGGTGCGGTGGGACGAGCAGGATGCGCGAGCGGACGAGACGTTCTTCAGTCCGCGTCACGACCCCGATATCTATCCGCCGCACGACCGCGTACAGCCGATACTCCAGTTCGCGGAACCCGACGTCTGGGAGGCGTTCTGGAGCTACGTCGTTCCGGACACCGTGGAAGCCTACCCCGACGACGGCTACGTGCCGCAGGATGCGGACGACCTGCCGGAGGGCGTGGAGAAGGAGGACGTTCCGGTGTCTCCGAAGTACTTCGCGGGCTTCCGCTCGCTCGGCAGCGAGGTGTCGACCGACAAGTCAGCGGACGAGCCCGCGTGGCTGCAGGACATGGAGAACACCACCGAAAGGTCGGGGAGGGCGCAGGACAAGGAGGATCTGATGGAGCGGCTGCGCGACCTAGGGTACATGTAACCCGGTTCGTTTGAACACCGTTCGATAGTCCGTCGGGACCACGGTTTTATTGCCGCGCAGTGTGTACACGTACACAGATGGGTACGAAGAACATATCTCTGACCGAGGAGGCCTACGAGCGCCTTCGTGCGCGCAAGCGAGGGGACGAGAGCTTCACCGAGCTGGTGCTGCGGCTCACCTCGGACGACCCCGAGGACTTCTCCAACATCGTCGGCGAAGGGATAGACGCATCCTTCTCCGACCTCGAGGAGATGCGGGAAAGGGACGAAGGAGACGAAGAACGGATGCGGACGCTCATGGAGACCGATGGCTGACTACCTATTGGACACGAGCTTCCTCATCGATCTGCTGAACTCGAAGGACGAAGCTCTAGAGATACACGAGGAGATCAGCGGCTCGCAGGCAACGTCCACGGTGTGCGTGTACGAGCTCTCGAAGTTCGATGGGTTCGACAGGTCGAAGCTGGAGGTCAACCGAGTATTCGGTCTGTCACCCGATGACGCAGCGGAGGCCGGAGAGGTCTACCGCCGGCTAAAGGAGAGAGGTGAACCTGTCGGCGAGACCGACTGCCTGATATCCGGTGCCGCGCTCTCGAGAGACCTGACCCTGGTCACCCGCGACGAGGACTTCAGGAAGATAGAGGCGCTGGACGCAATCTTCTACTGAGACCCCCGGACACCAACCCATTTCAGTAGAATAGTTTAACTGGTAGAAACTTCTACTATGATTATGAGCACCTCGGTGAAGATGGACGAACGCACCAAGGATCGCCTGGAGAAGCTTCAGGCGGAGGTGAAGCTGGAGACCGGTGAGAAGGTCACGCAGCAGGAGCTTCTGGAGAAGATAGTCGACCAGGCACTGTCGAGCAAGGAGGACGTGCTGCAGGAGTTCCGGTCCACCGTGCCCGCCTCCGACGAGGAGATAGCGAGGTTCCACGCGGAGACCGTGTCCTCGGGTAAGAGGACCTCCGAAGAGGACGTCGACGAGATACTGTACGGCGAGGAACCGTGACAGTGCTCGTGGACACCGGCGTCTTCTACGCCCACCACGACAGAGACGCCGAAGGTCACGAGGACGCCAAACTGACGCTTACAAGAGCGCTCCAAGGGGAGTACGGAGAGATATACACCACCGACTACGTGTACGACGAGACCGTCACGCTCACGAGAGCACGCACGGGGAGCTACGAAGCCGCGCGTAAGGTCGGAGACAGGCTCAGGGAGACGTCCGCCATCAAGATGGTGAACGTCTCGGAAGAGATGTTCGAGGCATCAGTAGAGCGGTTCCACCGGTACAGGGACCACGGCTTCAGCTTCACCGACGCGGCCACCGTCGCAGTCGTAGAGGAGATGGACCAGGATCAGGTCATGAGCTTCGACGACGACTTCGACGGAGTGGTAGACCGCGTCGACCCGACCGAAGTCCGGTAGCCTGACGGATTGCCAGTCTCACCGGTTCCGTAACTGATTTCACCGGAAGCCCCCACCCTATTATATGGGACTGTTCGACAGGCTGGGCGGCGACAGCAGCCGCGTCGCGTTCCTCGGCGTCGACGGCGTACCGTTCGAGCTCGTGGACGGCCACCCCGACGTCTTTCCGAACCTCCACGAAATCGCCGAGGACGGCGACGGCGGCCGGATCTCCAGCATCGTGCCGCCGGAGTCCAGCGCGTGCTGGCCCGCGCTGACGACCGGCCGGAACCCAGGCGGCACCGGAGTCTACGGCTTCCAGGACCGCGAGCGCGGGAGCTACGACACCTACGTCCCGCTGTCGCACCACGTCGAAGCCGAGCGCGTCTGGGACCGCGCCACCATGGAGGGACTTGACGCCACCGTGCTCAACGTCCCCGTTACGTATCCACCCAGCGACTCGGTGCAGCGGATGGTGTCGGGTTTCCTGTCCCCTGGGGTGGAGGACGCCGCCTCTGACGACGACGTCCTCGAGGTTCTCAAGGAGCACGGTTACCGCGTCGACGTAGACGCGTCGCTCGGGCACGAGGACGACAAGACGGAGTTCGTGGAGGACGCCCACGAGACCCTCGACGCCCGACAGAGGGTGTTCCGGCACTACGTAGAAGCCGACGACTGGGACCTGTTCTTCGGCGTCTACATGACCAGCGACCGCGTCAACCATTTCCTCTACGGCGACTACGTCGACAACGGCGAGTACAGGGAGGAGTTCCTCGAGTTCTACAGGAAGCTCGACCGGTACATCGGAGAGCTGAGGGAAGCGTTCGCGGACGACGTCTCCTTGATTGTCGCCAGCGACCACGGCTTCACGAAGCTGGAGCGGGAGGCGAACTGCAACGAGTGGCTGCGGAGGAACGGCTGGCTGGATTTCGACCTCGAGGAGGACGTTGACGAGGACAGTCAGGAAGAGAAGGTCGACGGGCTGGACGACATCGCAGATACCGCTCGCGCGTACTCGTTCATCCCCGGCCGGTTCTACCTCAACCTCGAGGGCCGGGAGCCCCGCGGCAGCGTGTCGGAGGACGAGTACGGGAACGAGCTCGCGAAACTGGAGAGCGACCTCGAAGGCTGGATGAGCGACGACGGCCGCCGGGTGTGCCGTCGACTGGTGCGCGGCAGCGAGGTGTTCGACGGGGACCACGACGACATCGCACCCGACCTCGTCGCCATCCCCGAAGACGGATTCGACCTGAAGTCGAAGTTCGGCGGCAGCCGCGAGGTCTTCGAGAAGGGACCCAGGAACGGTATGCACAAGTTCGAGAACGCGGTGCTGTACACCGACGACCCCGGGATGGAGGTCGGAGACGACGTCGACCTGTTAGACATAGCGCCGACGTTGCTGGAGCTGCTTGACGTAGGTGAGGAGGATCTATCTCTGGACGGGGAGTCGCTGGCGTCCAGCTAGAGATATTCTAATATCTGAAGTGGCCGCGGCAGGGACTCCGAGAAGATGTCTTTACAGTTTACGGGGCTTTAGAGCCATCATGGAGGTTATCTTGCTCGGCACCGGCAGCGCGGTCTCGAACGACCGTGCGCAGACCTCGGTTCTCGTCGACGGCTCCGTACTGGTAGACTGCGGCGCCGGAACCGTCCTCAGGCTGTCTCAGACCGGCGTTCCCGCTCACTCGATACAGGACATCGTGCTGACGCACGACCACGTCGACCACGTCTCCGACGTCATGCCGTTGCTGAAGAAAGCGACGATGGAGGTCGACGAACACCCCGGAGTCACAGTACACGGGCCACGAGAAGCGCTGGATACCGTGAGATCCCTGTTCGACGCCTTCAGCTACATAAAGCCGAAGCTAGACGTCGAGTACGACGAGGTCGACGACGGTTCGAAGCTCGAGGCCGGTGATCTGGAGTTCACCGCGGTCGAGACCGAACACGGAACTCCATCGGTCGCCTACAGGGTCGAAGAGCTCGTGATCTCTGGCGACACCGAACCTGTGGAGGAGGTGGCGGAGCTCGCGGACGGCGCGGAAGCGCTGGTGCACGAGTGCGCCTACCCCGACGGAGCCGGTGTAGACGGCCACACGACGCCTTCGGAGCTGGTGGAGGATGTTCTATCGCGCTGCACGGTCGACCGCGTCTACCTCACGCATCTGTTCCCCGAGGCGGAGGGCCGTAAGCCGGAGATGCTGGAGAAGGTGCGGGATGGTTTCGACGGAGAGGTCTACGTCGCCGACGACCTCACGAGGTTCTCGGTCGGCTGAACCAGAGTGGACGTCCAATCGGTCGTCGGTTGGGGTCTACCAGGTCAAGCCCTCGTAACGGTCGGCGTCGACGTCGACGCGCCGTCCGTCGACGACGAACGCATCACCCGTGTCGAGACCGTCGAACTCCGGCCAGTCCGTCGCAACCACGACGGCGTCGGCGTCGTCGACGGCTTCCTCCGCCGACGCCGCGTACTCCACCTCGACGTCGAGGGCTTCGCGGGCGTTCTCCATGGCCTCGGGGTCGTAGACCACGACGTCTGAACCCCGCTCCACGAGGCGGGGGATGACGTCGAGGGCGCGGCTGTTGCGTACGTCGTCGGTCTCGGGTTTGAACGAGAGCCCGAGGACGGCGACGCGGCTGCCGTTGAGCTCGACGTTGTCGGAGAGCAACGATACCAGCCGCCGGGGCTGCAGGTCGTTGACGTCTACTACGGCGTCGAGAAGGTCGGGTTCGTATCCTTCCTCTCGGGCGAACGCGCGGAGGGCGTCGACGTCCTTGGGGAAGCAGCTTCCTCCCCAGCCGAGGCCGCTGCGGGTGAAGTTCGAGGATATCCGGTGGTCGAGTCCGACGGCGTCGAAGACCTCGTAGCTGTCGACGCCGGCTTCCTTGCAGACGTTCGCTATCTCGTTGACTACGGAGATCTTCGCGGCGAGGAAGGCGTTGTTCGCGTACTTGATGGCTTCCGCCTCCCGTACACCGGTCTCGACGTACTCGGCGTCGCTGCCGTCGAGCAACGGCCTGTAGAGCTCCTGCATGACGTCGAAGACACGGTCGTCGCGTGCTCCGACGACGACCTTGTCGGGGTGGAGGAAGTCGTCGACGGCGCTGCCTTCCCGGAGGAACTCGGGGTTAGAGGCGACGCCGAAGC
Organism: Euryarchaeota archaeon Ods02; assembly: GCA_028751075.1. GTDB lineage: Archaea > Halobacteriota > Halobacteria > Halobacteriales > Halorutilaceae > JAQZDA01. Next base: position 13,854 of record JAQZDA010000028.1, read on the forward strand.
CCTCGTCCTCGATCTCACCGGATGCTTCCTCCAGTGCAGGTACGACCTCGCCGTCGACGGTGCCGGGGACGACGGTGCTCTTCACTGCGACGACGTGGAAGCCGTCTCTGTCGGCGATGGCTTCACCTATGCCGCGTGCGCCTTCGACGACCACGGAGGTGTCGACGCCGCCGTCGTCGCGTGAGGGCGTCGGCAGGCAGACGAGGGTGACGTCGGTGTCCGCGATCTCGCTGTAGTCCGTCGTGGCTTGGAGTCTGTTGCCGCCGTGTTCGGCGACGAGGCTGTCGAGGCCTGGTTCGTGTATCGGTGTCTCTCCGGAGTTCAGGCTGTCGACGACGTCTTCGTCTACGTCGACGTTCACGACTGTGTGTCCGAGCTCGGCGAGGCATGCGGCGGCGGTGGTGCCGACGTAGCCGCTTCCGACGACGGATACCTTCATCGCCCTGTCTACGACGACAGCTCGGTTAACTTTTACGAGAACCCCGGCACCACGCGGTGGAAGAAAGCGTAGAACCGGAACTACGGGGGTTCAACCCCGGCGTTTCGGCGGGGGTCGAGGTCATGGGCAGCCGTCTATCGAGTTCGGGGTTCACGGATGGTGTGGCCAGCTTCCTCCTGCCTCAGCTCCCGCCACGCGACCCGGTGTAATACAGTTAATACAGTTGTTACTGGTACGACAGACTTTATATCGTTCCGGCTCCTAGATGGTGATATGAGCGAGGACACGGTTCAGTTCAGGTCTCCCGCTATAAAGGAGGTGCTGGACTCTATAGGGGAGATACGCGTCGGCGGCCTGAACGAGAGCGAGGTCGGACGGACGGCGATGGAGAAGCTGATACCCGAGATCCTGTCGGAGGACGAGAAGAAACAGCTCTACGGGATGTACGAGAGAGGGGAGATATCGGAGGAAGCGGCCGAGGTAGCTCTCGGCGACGAGCTAGATGACATGAAGGAGATGCGGGCGGACACGGAGGAGATGGCGGCGGACGACACATCCCGTTACCTCACCGGATGAAGAGACGTCCGGGCGACACGCTTCGAGAAGTTCTGGGTGGATCAGACAGATGGACGACGGCTCGCTGCTGATAGACACCGACGCCCTGATAGCGATAGGTAACACGGGACACTGGGAGAAGGTCTTCTACGAGGTAAAGCTGACGACGACCTACGTCGTCGAACGGGAGCTCGAGAGACACGTCGAAGAGGGACGGAACGCGCCACAGGGTTCCCCTGATAGGTACAGGCGCGACGGAAGCCAGCACGCGCTCGATGGAATAGACGAGGGAAGCATCAGCCGCGTGAACACGGTGCCCAAACCCAGCGGGAGAGATGCCGGCGAGGAGTCGTTGAGACGTCAGGTCGCGCAGGATGGCGAGAAGGTAGACGCCGTCTTCATCATGGACAGACGCGGCAGAGAATCCATAAGACGGACCGCGGACTCCAACGACTACGACGTGAAGACTCCGTCGCCGGCGTTCCCGCTCTACATCGCCTACGACAACGGCCTGATGTCGAAGCACGAGTTCTGCGAGGCGAACGAGGAGATAATAGAGAACGAGGGATGGACGGGGTACAGAGCAGTCGAGGTCATGTGGACAGGGATCCCCGTCGACTGCTCCGAACACGTCGACCCCGAACACCTCCCCTGAAGGCGCACGACGCCCACCGGGGTACAGGACACCGACAGACTCGCCGGCCAGAGCGCAGCAGAGCTACCCCGCCGTGGCTTCCGCCTCCCGGATGCGTTCCTCCGCGGCTTCGCGGTCCTCGGGGTAGCCGATGTCCATCCTCCAGCCGTCGAGCCGGATGGCGTCGATGGTGCGGCCGCTCTGAATCAGGAGGTTGATAGCGTCCGTTAGCTCGTACTCGCCACGGTCGCTCGGCTGCACCAGGTGGCAGGCATGGAAGATAGCGGGGGTGAACGTGTAGAAACCCGTCATCACGAGGTTGCTGGGTGGGTCGTCGGGTTTCTCCACGACGCGCTCTATCTCACCGTACTCGTTGGTGTCGCAGACGCCGTACCGACTGGCATCCTCGTAAGGGACCTCCTCGACGAGGAACGCGGCGTCGGCGCGGTCCTCGTTGTGCCTGTTGACGACGTCACCTAGGTTGCCGCGGAAGATGTTGTCGCCGAGCATCAGTACGAAGCCGTCGTCGACGTGGTTCTCTGCCTGCAGGAGCGCGTGCGCGAGGCCCTTCTGCTCGCGCTGGTGGGCGTAGGTGATGGGTACGCCGCGGTACTCGTCCTCGTAACGTTCGATTATCTTCTCCTTCTTGTACCCGACGACGACGACGAACTCGTCGACTCCGACGTCGATGAGGTTGTCGAAGACGTCCTCCAGGATAGGGCGGCCGTCGACCTCGACCAGCGGCTTGGGTTTGTCGTCCGTCAGGGGTTCGAGACGGGTTCCCTTGCCTGCGGCGAGAACTACTGCTTGCATACCGGAATCGTGGGATTTCGAACACATAAAACTTCGTCAGCGGAGGAGGTTGCAGGCACGTTCGAGATCCTCCTCCGTGTTGACGTTCACCCTGTCGCCGTCGAGAGCTACGGCGCGCACGTCAGACGAGTCTGTGAGGGCTGAGAGCGCGTCACCTAGCTCGTGTTCCCCGCGTTCGCTCTCGTCGGTGGTGCTTCGGCAGAGTTCGAAGACGTCAGGGGGTAGCATGTAGAAGCCGACGACGCCGAGGTAGGAAGGTGGTTCTCGGGAGCGTTCGACGACGTCTGTGACCTTTTCGCCGTCTGTGACGGCTACCGCGGATTCCCGGGCTTCCTCCGGCGTCAGCTCCTCCACCAGAAGTGCTGCGTCGGCGTCGCTGGATGCCACGGCTTCGAGGTCGTTTTGCGCCGATGGTGCGAAGACGTTGTCGCCGTGCATCAGCAAGAAGCTGTCGTCCACTACTGGCTCCGCCTGCAGCAAGGCGTGAGAGAGGCCTTTCCGTGGGCTCTGGTTGACGTACTCGATAGGTGTGTCGAGGTAGTCGTCGCCGTAACGCTGGACTATCTTATCCTTCTTGTAACCGACGACGACCACGAGCTCGTCGACGTAGAGATCCAGTAGGATGTCGAAGCAGCGTTCGAGAACCGGCTTTCCCGCGACCTCCACGAGTGGTTTCGGTCTGTCGTCAGTGAGGGGCTGAAGACGGGTTCCTTCTCCTGCGGCGAGGACGACGCCCTTCATGAACTCCGCACGAGGGGGTCGTACCATTCCTCGTTCTCCCGGTACCACTCGATGAACTTCCGGGCGCCCTCCTCGATGGACGTCGTGGGTTCGTATCCGATAAGCTGCTCCGCCTTCGAGACGTCGGCGTGGGTGTGTTCTGCGTCGGCTTCGAACCGTTCGTCGAACTCGATGTCGAGAGATGGATCGATCTCGTCGCGGATGGTGCGCGCGAGCTCGATGATCTCGATGTTGTCCGTGCTGCCGACGTTCAGGACCTCACCGTCGGCGGCGTCGGTGTCGAGCAAGGTGAGGTTGGCTTCGACGGCGTCGTTGACGTAGGTGAAGTCCCGTGTCTGAGTGCCGTCGCCGTACACCACGGGTGGTTCGCTGTGCAGGCAGCGGGAGACGAAGTTCGTGAACGCCATGTTCGGACGCATCCGGGGGCCGTAGACGGTGAAGTACCGGAGGGAGACCACCGGCAGGTCGTGGAGTTCGTTGTAGACACGCGCGTACTCCTCGCCCGCGACCTTCGAGACACCGTAGGGACTGACGGGGTTCCGGGGGTGGTCTTCGTCGTAAGGCAGGTACTCGGGTTTACCGTAGACAGACGAAGACGACGCAAGCACGACGCGTTCGACGTCGTGTCGACGGCTTGATTCTAGGACGTTCAACGTGCCTGAGACGTTTATCGAGTTCACCTTCCTCGGGTTCTCGACGCTCGTACGGACGCCCGCCTGCGCTGCCTGGTGGTAGACGTTGTCCGCGTCGGAGACCAGGGAGTCGACCAGGTCGTCGTCGCGGATGTCTCCGTCGACGAGCTCGTACTCGCCGGAGTCGGCTTCCTCCGCTGCCTCCCGCGCGGCCTCGACGTTGTGTTCCTTTATTCCGAGGTCGTAGTAGGGGTCGAAGCAGTCCAGTGCGACGACGTCGTAGCCCTCGCCTACGAAGGCTTCGGAGAGGTGGCCGCCGATGAAGCCCGCGCCGCCGGTTACGAGTACGGTCATGACTGCTGTTTATAGAGGAGAGAAATAAATCCATTCGATATACGGATCCCTGGTTCTGAGTATGACACCGGATATCGAAGACCCTGCGTATATCTGTGGTGGCTTCTTCTACTGTAGGTAGGGGATGTCAAAGGGTGTGTTACGTTCCACGGTCTTTCTGAAGTCTCTCGATATACTCAGGAGTACTGAGAAGTATACAACACCACCTACTGATACGAGACCTATGACGATGACGAAGTTGTTCTGAAGAACATCGGTCGATTCGATGTACATCAAAAGGCTCCAGACGATGACCCCCATAAAGATCGCGGCAAACGCCTGTCTACTTATCTCTCCTGCTGGCAGGGTTACTGGCACGGTTTTCTTGAGTAGGCCGTAAGCCAGGAGTAACCCTGTGAGCGAGGACACTGCACTGGCGACAGCCGCGCCTATCCACCCGTACTGCCATATCAGAAAGATGTTGAGGACGATGTTGGAACCTATGAAGACTAAGTTTGCTTTGAAGGCTAGATCGGGGCGGTTCAGGGCGTTCAGAGCGTTCAGGGACTGTTTCAGGTATCCGTAGAAAAGTATAGAGAGTATCAAAAGCCACAGGACCTCTGTACCTCGCACGAACTCTCCATCGTATATCCTCATCAGGCGTTCATCGAGTATTACACCTCCGACTAATCCGGGTATAGAAAAAAGACCGGTGTAAGCGAGAGAGTCCTCTATCAAACTAACTGCCTCTTCTTTCGACCTCTGAGCGGATACTTTGCTTATCTCCGGAAACACCGCCTGAGTGACAGCAGTGCTGAACATATCCAGAAACTTAGAAAGGCTCCAGGCAACGGCGTAGACTCCGACGAGTGCCTGTGATACGAAAAACCCGAGCACTAATATATCCACATCGTTGAAAGAACGGGATTTGAGAGCGCCGAGCCATGCGTACTTGGCATAATCGTAGATGCTACGGAAGTGTCGGCGTGCTGGAATCCGAGGCCGAACAGTGATGAAGTAACCACCGATGACGGCGACGAAAACAACTCCGGCGGCGTATCCAACGAGCATTCCTACGATGCTGTATCCGAGCGCGACAAGCGCAACTTGGAAAAGACTCACCAGAATGACCTCAACAGCTCTTAATACGCCTGCGATGTGTACGAGGCCTTCACCTTTGAGCGTATGATTTACCAAAAGGTACATTATATACAGGATGACTATCGCTATGATGTACCATATGACCGAAACAGTTGAGTGGTCTTCAAATCCGGAGACATATGCTTCAATATAGTTACTCATGAGGAGAATGAAGAGAACGACGATGAGGAGTAGAACCGATGCCATGACCACCCCGGCGGTGAGGTATTGACCCTGTTCCTCACCCTCGCTTATTCTCTTCTTTATTCCCGAGTCTATGCCAGCCCGCCCACCCATCCTTAGCCATGCAGTAAGAGCGATAACTAACGCAAAGATTCCATAAATCTCCGCCCCGAGAACGCGAGCGAAATAAACTGTGGCGACGAAGCCCAGAACTGCCGCAAGGAGCTTAGATATGAAGACGACTAAAGAGGTCTGACCGATATTCATTTTGATTGAAGTCCGGTAGTATGTCCATGATACATAACCTATGGGATATACCTTAAAAATCCAGGTTAGAATGAAAGCTTGCAAAGCCCAAATAAGATATTGAACAGAGAAAATACTACTTGATAGGCATTCGTTTCGAAGTAGCGATGCGTCCTTTTTTCGGATAAGTGACTGGATGGCATTACTTCATTATAATAGTCGAGACAGTTACTATGTGGTGAGATGTGTGAAGAGTGATCGATATACAGCGCTGTCAGACGCTTTACATACGCTGTTGACCTGGGTGTTTCCATCCGAGCTTATTGGAGACTGTGTACATGAGTACGGAACCGTTGAGCGAGATCGTGACATAGACGCCAGGGTGCTCGTGTGAACGATAGACGTGGGTTTCGCCGTCGGAGGCGAAACCCTCCTCCATCGCCGACTACCTCCGGCCCTACACCGTCATACTAACCAGCCCGTCGCCGCTTCCAGCCCCCCCCCCACGATCTCTTCACACAGTACTCCGAAAACTCCTATTGACCCACTGAAGCGAACGGAGTTCGTTTTCGTACACTTGAACTGTCAATCCCAGCCCCTGATAACGGTAAAACATTCCCCTCCACCTCTCCCCGGGAGCCTAGAAGAACCCATTTTGGTATATAGTACCCATGTGTTCTTTGACCTCCGAACTTCGGCCAAAGTATGGAGACAATATGGCGTATGTACGTTAAAATGAAGATAAATAACATACTGCGGTACCCCTAAGCAGTACTTTTATTCATATAACAGTAAAGTCCCACTGTAATATTTGTTTCTAAGCCTCCGCTGTAATATTTGTTTGGGGGGGTGCCAATGCTTTCTGCTTAATGTAAATCATAGTCCTCTTCACGTGATGCATGTTTGACAGTCCTGGTTATATTGCCGGACTCCGCCTCTCTGGACTCTACAAAAACGTCGAAAGCATCGTTGAAATGAGTGTCGTCGCTTATCAGTAGACCATCTTCTGACATCCATTCCCAAGCCAGTTCGTACTCAAACATCATACAGGGGAAGGAGTGTTCCGAGTCGTGAATGAAGATATCGAATCCTTCTAACTCTTGGACGATAGCGGGTAGAACCCTCTGGCTTCGGCCTGTGTGAAGCTCCCACCTGTCACGTAGCTCTTCCGGGATGATCCATCCGGGTTCCTTATCCGCTGGAATCGCTGAGTAGTTAGATGTCTTCACGTTCTTCCGGAACTCGGGTAACTCCTCGTCCGCGTATACCGGATAATCTATAGAGTATAGGTTCCCTCGTTCGTTCTGGTGTAACGCATAGAGCAAGAATAGGGTGCTTGAACCATTGCAAACCCCTGTTTCAACTATCGTCTCGGGCTTATTCCTTCGTACCAACGCATAGTATCTTTCCCCTGCTTTCCGAGATATCCCACCCCAGCTTGTTTCACTTCCAGTAAGAGAATTAAATCTTTCTACTCCCTCCACTATCAGCTCCGGTATGTCACCGCTCAGCTCAGAGATATACCCTTCATACTCTTCTTCACCCTCAAAGAATGCATCTATGAATTCGGACTCGTAGACCCGGGGATGTGTGTTGTGAGGTAGTGAGTAATACGCTTGCTCTAGATACGGTTGAAGCCACTTTGGACTAGATTCGTGAATCTCTCTTAACATAGCCGTACTTAATTACCTACTAACATAAATCGTGATACCTTTTCCTCTTCAGAGTCAGCCTAGAAAGGACGACACTGTATCGCAAATCGAAGTGGTAGATCTCGGAACCGGTAACCCCCCCCCCGCCCTATAGAGGAAGGTATTTTTACCTGCACATTTTCTAGAGAATACGTGAAGGAGAACTATCAGAATATATTTTTAATTGTCCTTGACACTGTACGTGCTAAGAGCCTCTCTGCATACGGTTACAGTAGAGAAACGACACCATTTCTGGATAAGTTTGAAGACGATTCCATAAAATACGAAAAAGCGTTCGCACCGGCACCTTGGACCACTCCATCTCACGCATCTTTCTTTACAGGGTCCTACGGTGTGGCTCATCAGACTAATAGGAGCAAAGAGAACCTCACCCCTGACTTACCCACCCTCGCCGAGATTTTGAACAATCGAGGCTACCATACCATCGCTTTCTCTAACAACGCACACGTTTCTCCAAGGTTCGACTTCGATAGAGGGTTTGATTATTTCAAATTTAACCTAGAGTCTTACAACGAGCCGTTTGACGATGCGGTCACAATTTCCGAAATCCGAAGACATACAGGCGACGGCCCGTTTCATAGAGAAGCTCTGAACGCTCTACGCTACGCATGGGATGAGGACGGATCTCTACCCAAGACGGTATTCAACTGGCTCTACAGAAAAGCCAGTGAAGCTGATATAGTATCAAACCACGATAGAGGCGCAGATTCGACCAACAGATTTGTAGAAAGATATCTAAAAGAAAATGGCGAAGAGCCTTTTTTTATGTTCTTAAATTACATGGAGGCACACGCTCCCTACCAAGCTCCGGACGAGTATCAGTACGCCTACACAGAGGACCCACAGGTCTCGGGATGGGAAAACGCTCAAGACAGGTATTTCAACCAGAGTGTGGACGAACAAGAGAGAAAGCTTTCGGACCTGCTTGACCAATACGACGGGTGTATCCGATACCTTGACTCGAAGATGGAGGAGCTTATCGAAATCATCGAAGACTCAGGAGTATTGGATAACTCAATTATCATCTTGACCAGTGATCACGGCGAAGGATTCGGTGAAAAAGGAATCTACGAACATAAAATAGGTGTGTACGACGAAGTTGCCCACGTCCCGCTCTGGATATACAGTCCGGATATAGGTGACGGTGCCGTTAAAGAACCTGTTTCGACTCGGTGGATTCTCCCCACGATTCTACGACAGCTTGACATAGAAATACCACCTCACGTCAGGTCAGAAGACCTGTTATCCCCATCGACTCGCGAAGTCGTGATCGAAAGCGAAGGGCTTCCGTACGAATACTCCGATTCGGAGATAAACTTCCCAGCACGCTTCTATTCCCCTCATCAGGGCTACATAGATTCAGACAAAGAGATGAAGATGATAAGGTATCAGGAAGACGACTTTACAGAACTCTACCATATAGACGACGAATTAGAGGAGGTACAGAGAGAAAAAGAAGATGTTGAAGAGTTAATCAAGAACCTCGATGACATCTTAGAACGATACGAACTAGAGCATAGAAGTGACCTTCACGAAGATCACGAAGTTAGCGAGGAAATCCAGGCACACTTACGGGATCTTGGTTATCAATGAAGTCACCCCTTAAACATTCATTAGATTAGATCGGGTTCGTTAGATGGTATGAAGCTCATTCACCAGTTTAGTTATCGAGTACCTCTTCGTATAAAGAGAGGTACTTTCCTGCTATCTTCTCCGTCGAGTAGTCCTCAGATCTCGACCACGCTGCTTCAGATAACTCCTGTCTCTGACCTGGGTCATCGAGCAGTTCGGCTACAACATCGGCAAGAGCCTCCGCGCCGTCTACAGGATGGAACCTGGCGGCCCCTTCGTACGCCTCGTAGAACTCTGATATGTCGGAGAACACACAGGGCGCACCCGCTGCCATCGCTTCCACTGCTGCTGCGCTGAACCCCTCCCATCTGGAGGGCATTGCATAGACATCGGCCTGATCATATAGACAGTAAAGGTGTTTGCGCTCCAGTAAACCCAGAAAATGCACCTGGTCTTCGACATCTTCTTCTCTCGCCTGCTCCTGTAGCTCCTGCTTCTTTCCTCCTTCACCCGCGATAGCTAGATGCACCTCCTCCGTCGTTTCGTCTACAACGGACGCGAAAGCCTCGATGAGTACGTCGTGCGCCTTCTGCTCGATCAATCTACCTGCGGTTCCGACGACATAGGAATCCGGATCAGCACCGATGTGTTCCCGCAGACTCCAGTCTGGGTCCGCGTCCTCTCGTACTTCGTAGATGTCTGCACCGTTGTAGATTATGGTGGTTTTGCTGTCTCGTGTTATTAGTTCTTCCCAGCGCTTGAAGGAATCCCGAACACCCATGGAGGAACATACTATCCTGTCTGCGAAAAGGTTCGTCAACGCGTTGGTGAAACGGCCTTTCCGTGTGAATCCCCGGTGGTTGTTCTGTTCCACGGAAACTATAGGTACACCCTTGTATCTAGCTATGGGTTTGGCGTACGTCCCCGAGTGGTTGTGATGGGTCTGCATTACGTCGTACTCGGATATCATCTCCTTCGTTGTGGAGAGAGAGTTTCTATCCACACCCAAGGTAGTACGGGGTGCCTCCGCACACCTTACCTCGATTTCCTCTATTCCATCGAACTCCTCCACCCGGAACCAAGCCAAGATACCGACGTCCATCTCCAGTTCCCGCGCCTGAGCTACGGCAAGTCGTGCCGGGACACTGGTCTCCCCGACTGTGTTCAAGACGTAACAGACGCTGGGGGATTCAGTCATCTACAAAGCGGTCAGAGTGTTCCACGTACCATTCGACAGTGCTCTCCAGTCCTTCGTCGAAGTTGGTCGTTGGTTCGAAGTTTAGGTCTTCTTCTATCTTTGAGCCGTCGATCGAGTAACGTTGGTCGTGCCCTTTCCTGTCCTCAACGAACTCGATTAGGTCTTCGTCAGCCCCCGTGTGCTCGATGATGCCTCGCGTTACCTCGAGGTTCGTCCTCATGTCTGGCCCCGCTATGTTGTATATATCGTGGTCACCTTCGAGAAGGACTTCCAGAACCGCGCGGTTAAGATCCTTGACGTGCAGCCACTGTCTCACGTTGCTTCCGTCGCCGTAAACCGGGAGTGGTTCCCCCCTTAATGCGTTGAGGGTGAACTTCGGAATCAGCTTCTCAGGATGTTGTCTGGGGCCGTACGCGTTAGTAGGCCGAACGACGGATACCGGGAGACCGTACGTCTCCCACATCGCGTTGACGAACATGTCAGCGCTCGCTTTGCTGGCTGAATACGGTGAACTCGGGTCTAGTTTATCGCCTTCTACGAAGCTGCCTTCTTCGATGCTTCCGTAGACTTCGTCGGTCGATACCTGAACGAATTCCTTTATGTCCACGTCCCGGAGCAGATCCATCGCCACGAAAGCTCCTTCCACGTTGGATCTGACGAACTGTCTCCCTCCGGATATGCTCCTGTCTACGTGGGATTCAGCCGCGAAGTTCACTACGTAATCCGCCCCCTCGTACTCGTCCTTCAGAACATCTCGCTCTCTGATGTCCGCTTCGACGAACCTTATTTCGTCGATAACTTCCTCCAGGTTCTGTCGGTTACCCGCGTAGGTTAGCTTGTCGTAGACGACTACAGAGTCGAAGGAGTCCAGTGCTTCTCGCACGAAGTTGGATCCGATGAATCCAGCTCCTCCTAAGACGACGACAGTTCCGGAAACCATACTGGATGAAGCACAACAAGGATTTTAAGCCTATCGGCTGATTGGTTCATCATGAAAGGAGTCGTATTAGCAGGTGGAAGCGGTACAAGGCTACGACCACTAACCCGAGTCGTGAACAAGCACATCTTACCTATATACGACGAACCAATGATATACTACCCCGTCAAGACGCTCCTGGACGCGGGTATAGAGGACATCCTAGTGATAAGCAACGCGGAACATATCGGCAAGTACATGGAGCTTCTCGAACTGGACTTCGACGCGAACTTTAGCTACAAAGTTCAGTCAGAGCCCAAGGGAATAGCTCACGGTGTCTCGTTGGCTGAGGAGTTCGTCGACGGTGAGGACTTCGCAGTTATACTTGGCGACAACATCCTGTTAGGTGATTTGTCCGAAGAAGTGAAGCAGTTCGAAGAGACAGAAGAAGGTGCAAAGATATTCCTGAAGCAGGTGGATGAACCAGCCGCCTACGGAATAGCCTGGGTCGATGGTGAAGAGGTGACAAAGATAGAGGAGAAACCAGATCATCCGGACTCCGATCACGCAGTAATCGGACTCTACCTGTACCACGCGGATGTTTTCGAGAAGATCGAGGACCTTACTCCATCCGACAGGGGCGAGTACGAGATAACTGACGTCAACAAACGCTACGTAGATGAAGGTACACTCGGTTTCGAGGAGGTCCAAGGCAGATGGTTCGACTCCGGAACCCCTGAAGGGCTTTTCCAGGCTTCGAAGGCAGCCAGAGATAGGAAAACCTGATTCAGGTGTTCCAAGGCGCAAAATCGTAGTCGACCAACCGCAAACCTCTGTCTAGTTCGTCAAGTTCCCGTATCTCCTTCTCGGAGAGAGACAGCTCGGTTGCTTCGTAGTTCTCACGGAGATGGCTGCCCGAGGAACCAGGTACAGGAACGGCACCTTTGGACAATAGCCAGGCAAGACAAACTTGACCCTCGGTAGCTGCTCGACCTTCAGCGATTTTTGTTACAGCAGGGTCATCCGTGATCCTACCCTGAGCCAGTGGTGTATGGGCAACCGGTACGACACCGTTATCATCACAGAACTCCAGAAGTTCGTCAGGCTGGAAGTACGGATGGAACTCGAAGATGTTGAACTCTACATCCACGTAATCCAGGGCTTCAGCAAGTAGGTCCCTGGTGAAGTTGCTAACACCGATATCTCTAATCAAACCGTGTTCCTGGAGTGATAGGCAAGCGTCCAGGGTCTCTTCGGGATCGTACTCGTGAGCTGGCCAGTGTACCGAGGCGGCGTCTAAGTAATCGAAACTCATCCGGGATACAGCATCCCGTATGACTTCCTGGATACTATCTCGGCCGAGAGACCTGCTGTGTATATTGTACGAGATGTAAATGTCCGATCTGCTTACATCGGCCTTCGAAACTGCATCGTCAACAGCCCCCTCCATCTCGTACTGCTGGGCTGTATCCAGAAAACGATATCCTATTTCCAGAGCCTCGGATAACACACTGGAACATTCCTCTTGTCCCTCGAACCGGCCTGTGCCTACACCGATCTTGAAACGCCGTCTGTCTAACGACACCACTCGGTATATGGGATTGTTATATAATGAAACCATGGATGCTGTTCTCGTCACATACAGTACTGTCTTTCACAGCTTCTTCGCGTCTAGGTATATCTGCGGAGGCAGGGTCGCCACTGAGTATAGTACGTAGGTGACCAGCCAGAGATCGACCATTACCGAGTAGCACGCATACGAACAATGTTGGTGGCTTGAAGCTCGCGAACGCGCCGCGCGCCCACCGGATCTTCGTTAGCGTGGACGTGGTTTCCGGGCTCTTACAGGATTCTTTGGGATACGCGGATTGGTTGGTGCATCCATCGTAGGTCACGACCTCGTCAGGATCTACGGTCCCGAGTCCGTACGGTGAAAGCTTATACTGGTGATATTGATACTCGCCCGACTGTTTGGAGACTACGAAAAGACTTTTACGAACACTATCGACGCGGTGAATAAGTATATATTACGTCTGGATGACTTCTTCGTTGTGGAACCCCGCCTTCAACGTTAGTCTTGATCTACCTTTACGGATGTCACGGA
>JAQZDA010000031.1 GCA_028751075.1 Euryarchaeota archaeon Ods02
CGTGGTGCTGGTGCTCGTCCTCGGGCTCATGTACGTCCCCCACGACCTCAGACGCGAGAAGCAGGCGCTCGACCGCGTCACGATGGACACCTCGGCTTTCACGGTAGCCGCCGCGAAGATAGCGTTCTACACCGCGTTGCTCGCGGCACCGCTCGTGGTGTTCGAGATAGTGTCCCGTTACTACGGCTACACGGCGGAGTTCCTCACGGCCTCCGTCGTCGGGTTCACCGTCGTCACCTTCGTCTACACGGCGTGCATCGGCACCGCGGTGGCTCTGGCGACGGGGTTCTCCGCGTACGGACGCCTCGTCAACGGAACACTGCTGTTCGCCGCAGTCGTGCTGTCGAACCTCATCTACCCAGTCGGCTTCTTCTCCAGCACAAGACGCGAGATAGCGAGAGCGCTACCCACTCACTACAGCGCCGTAGCCGTACGCAGCCACAGCACGAAGGAGATACCCGCTACCTTGTTCCTCGACCGACTGCTGCTGCTTCTCGCGTTCACCGCAGCCGCCGTCACCTTGCTGTACCTCGCGTCAAGGAGGTACGAACGACGATGACGTTGCGTATCCAGGGCGCTTCCCTAAGCTACGGCTCCACGCAGGCGCTCGACGAGGTTTCACTGGAAGTCGAAGCCGGCGAACTCCACCTGCTGGCGGGTCCCAACGGCAGCGGGAAGACCACGCTCGTCGACGTCGTCCTCGACCGCGTGCAACCAGACTCAGGCTCCGTCACCATAGAAGGATCAGTCGGCTGCGGCTTCCAGGAACCCCGGGTGTTCGAGGACGTCACCGTCGACGACAACCTCCGTCTGTTCGACGCCGAAGAGGACGTCGCCGAAGCCCTGCGTCTCGACCGTGTCAGAGGCCGCGTCACAGGAGATCTGTCGGACGGCTACAGGAAGAAGGTCGACCTCGCCGTCGCATTCGCCGGCAACCCCGACCTCATCGTGCTCGACGAACCTCTCGCGGACCTCGACGACGTCAGCCGACGCAGGCTCGTCGACCTCGTCGACGCACACGTGGACGGCGGGGGTTCGGCGCTCGTCGCCACACATCGGCTTGAGGAGTTCGAATCCGCCGACCACCTCACCGTGCTTCTCGACGGCCGAGTGATCGCGTCGACATCGGCGGATGAGGTAGCGACTTCGGACGGAAGCTTCAACGAGGCGTACCTCTCCACCGTCGAGGAAGAGGAGAGCCGAGGCCGGTGAACCCCGAGTGGGTGCGGGGTTTCAGAGGACGACCGCGCCGACCACTGCGACGAACAATACCGCGCTGACGACTGCGTTGACGTAGAAGAACGCGAGATCCGTGTCGCGTTCCGCCACCAGATGCTCGAAACCCAGGAGGACGGCGCCGACAACGACGCCTGCCGCTAGAACCCGCCACTCGAAACCCGCCACCGCGGTCCACCAGGTGACCGACGCGAGGAACACCACCATCACAGCGTGGCTGACCGCCGCTACCTTACGCGCAGTCTCCACGCCGTAGACGGAGGGCACGCTCTTCAAATCCATCTCGCGGTCGACTTCGACGTCCTGCAGGCTGTAGATGACGTCGAAGCCGGCGTACCAGAACACCAGCGCGGCGCCGAGCAACACCGAAGGCCAGTACTCCAGGCTCGACAGATAGAGCCAGGGATGCATGTCGGTGGCGCGGACCGCTATCCAGCCGCCGATAGGGGCGTAGCTACCGTTCAACCCCAGGACGAGGTGGCTCGCCGCCGAGTACCGTTTCACGTAGGGATACACCCACGCGTTCACGAGTATTATCGGCGACAGCACGAACGCCGTCAGGTTGATCTGCCACGCCGAATAGAACAGCACCAGCGACGCCAGGGCGATGTAGAGGTAGGCCTCCCGTCTTCCGATGCGGCCGCTGGGTATCGGCCGGTCCTCCGTACGCGGGTTCTCGGCGTCGAGGGGTGCGTCGACGAGGTCGTTGATCATCAACGACGCAGCTCGGCCGCCGACGAGCCCGAGGAACACCCAGAACACGAGGGCCCAGGATGGGACGCCGCCGGCGGCTAAGACGACGCCCATGAACGCGAACGGAAGCGCGAACAGGGTGTGCTCTATCCGGCTGAACTCCGCTATATCCCTGAACTTCCTGGATACCGCCTCGGTCATATCACTCCACTTCCCCGGGACTCCCTTCATCCTCGTCGGATGGTTCTCCGTAGCCGCCGCCGGACGGCGTCTCCACGGTGACTGTGTCCCCTGGCTCCAGCGACATCGTGGTCTTCGCCTCCACCACGTCGTCGTTCACCTGGTTGCGTCCGACCTCTCCGTCTTCACCGCCGGAAGCGCCTTTCGGAGGATGCCGTCGGCGGTCCGTGAGCAACGACAGCTCAGCCGCCTCCAGCAGCCGAATTCGGCGGACGACGCCGTCGCCGCCGCTTCTGCGGCCGTCTCCTCCGCTGCCGCGGCGGACGGTGTAGCGTTCGACCCTGAGGGGGTACTCCCGCTCTAAAGCCTCGACGGGGGTGTTCAGGGTGTTCGACATCCCGACGTGCACCCCCGACAGCCCGTCAGCGTCGGCGGTCGCGCCTGCGCCGCCTCCGACGGTCTCGTAGTACGCGAACCCGTCGTTACCCACCGTGGTGTTGTTCATCGTGCCCTGACCCTGAGCCGGCACCCGTTCTCCCGCCGCCGGCCGGAACGCCTCGAACACCACGTCGACGACGCGCTGGCTCGTCTCCACGTTGCCGCCCGCCACCGCCGCCGGCGGCCGCGGGTCGAGCAAGCTACCCTCCTCGACCTCGACGGAGACGGGGCTGTAGCAGCCGTGGTTCGACGGCGCGTCGGGGTCGGTGACGCATCGGACGACGAAGTAGACGGCGCTGCGCGCCACCGCCGGAGGCGCGTTCAGGTTGCCGTCCACCTGCTCGTCCGTGCCGGTGAAGTCGACGGCGACGGAACCCCCGTCCACCTCGACCTCCGCCTGTATCTCGACGTCGTTCCCTCCGTCTTCGAGGTAGTCGACGGCGGTCCAGCAGCCGTCCTCTAGCTCCCGTATCTCTCCTTCGACGCGGCTGCGGCTGTACTCCACGACGCCGTCGAACACGGAGGTGGCGGGGAACTCCTCGGCGAACTCCTCCAGTCGGTTTACGCCGCGTTCGTTCGCCGCCATCTGCGCCCTGAGGTCCGCGCGACGCTCCCCGGGGGCGCGGACGTTAGCGAGCAGGAGGTCGAGGACGTCTTCGACGACGTCGCCGTCTTCGACGACTTTCACGGGGGGTACGCGGACGCCTTCCTCGTGGATGGAGCCGCTGTCCGCCGGCATGCTTCCCGGCGTCACGCCGCCGACGTCGGCGTGGTGGGCGCGGCTCGCCGCGTACCCCAGCAAGCCGTCGTCGTGGTACACCGGCGACACCATGGTGACGTCGGGTAGGTGGCTGCCTCCCCGGTAGGGGTCGTTCAAGACGGCGACGTCACCCCACTCCAGATTCAACTCCATCACTGCTTCCACTGACGCCGGCATCGCCCCCAGGTGGACGGGTATGTGCTCCGCCTGCGCCACCATCCTGCCGCCGCGGTCGAACAACGCCGTCGAGCAGTCCTCACGCTCCCGTATGTTCGGCGAGTAAGCCGTCGACGTCAACACACGCCCCATCTCCTCCGCCACACCCTCGAGCCGGTGGCGAGCGACCTCCAGCTCGACGGCGTCGAGCTCCGTCAACCTCCGTCCCCCCTGATGACGAGGTCGCCGCTCTCCCGCGCCCGTAAAACGCGGTCGGGTGGCACGACGACGGTGGACTCCCTGGCTTCGACGACGCAGCCCGACAGTTCGACGCCGGGTTCGAGGCTGTCGCGATGATGTACCTCCGCTTCAGCGTCTCCGTAGCCGGGGAAACGCACCGGTCGCGTCTCCAGCAAGCTGTCTTCGTCGTCTCCGGCGACCGTGGGCTCCGGCTTCTCCCCTTCGACGGTGGCGACGACGCGGACCGCGACCACCTCTACCTCCGCGTCCATCCTGTAGCCGTACTCCCTCTCGTGCCGATGGTGGAACCTCTTGACGACGCCGCCGTAGCTGTAGGGTGTGTCGGCTTGCACCCGTAGCTCGAAACCCTGTCCCCTGTATCGGGCGTCCGCGAACCTCCGTAGCCGGGCTTCTCCTTCGTCGCTGACGTCCGCGAGCACCCTGTCTTCGAGCTCGTGGTAGACGTCCTCGGGGTCGTCGCCTCCGAGGGTCTGACCTCGTTCGTGTCTTTCGTCCGAAGACGTAAGGCCGTAGGCGGAGAGGACGCCACTGGCTCGCGGCACCACAACCTCCCTCATGTCGAGGACGTCGGCGACGCCTGCGGCGTGCATCGGTCCCGCGCCGCCGAACGCCACCAGAGACTGCCGTCGGGGGTCGTGGCCGCGCTCCACGGTGATTCCTCTTATGGCTCGCGCCATAGCGGCGTTGGCGACGCGGTAGACGCCGGCGGCGGCGGCGACCGCGGAGTCGAAACCTGCTTCCATCGCGAGTGAGTCGAGGGCTTCCTCCGCCGCGTGTACGTCGACGTCTACCTCGCCCCCGAGGTTGCCGCGGACGAAGCCGAGGACGCATGCGGCGTCGGTGACCGTGGCCTCCTCGCCGCCGCGGCCGTAGCACGCGGGCCCGGGGTCCGCACCAGTCGACCAGGGTCCGACGCGTAATGCGCCGCCTTCGTCGACCCAGGCGACGCTGCCGCCTCCTGCGCCGATGGTTTCGATGTCGACGGCGGGTAAAGCGACGGGGTGTCCGTCTATCTGGAGGTCACTGGTGACCTCTACGCCGTCGACGACGCTGCTGACGTCGGCGCTGGTGCCTCCCATGTCGAAGCTCACCGCGCCGCCGTCGCTGACGGCGTCCGCCGCCACCACCCCCGCCGCAGGCCCCGACATCAACGTAGACACCGGCCGTCGCGCCACCGCCTCCGGCGACGCCCGTCCGCCGTCGCTCTTCATCACCTGCGGCGTCGGCAGACCGACCTCCTCCGCCCGCTCCGTGAGCCGTTCGAGGTAGCTGACGACGACGGGTTTCACGTAGGCGTCCACCACGGCTGTAGACGTCCTCTCGTGCTCCCTGAACTCGGGGTGCACAGTCGACGACAGGCTGACGTCGACGTCTACGGCTGCGTCCTCCAGGGCTTCGGCGACCTTTCGTTCGCTGGAGGCGTCGACGTAGCTGTGGAGCAGCGACACGGCGACGGAGTCCACGTCCGCCTCCGCTAGCTCGCTCGCCAGCTCCGCTAGCTCGCTCTCGTCCGGGGAGAGCTCGCGTCCGTCGACGGTGGTTCGTTCGTCGACGGTGTACCTACGGTTTCGCGGCACCAGGGGTTCGGTGCCTCTGTCGCCGGGGTCGTACAGCGCTGGACGGGTCTGCCTGCCTATCTCGACGCTGTCTCTGAAGCCCTCGGTGGTGACGAGCGCGGTGTCGGCGCCTCCCTGCTCCAGCACTGCGTTGACGCCAGCGGTGGTGCCGTGGACGAAGACGTCGACGTCTCGGGGTTCGACGTCGGCGCGGCCGCAGACCTCCTCCACCGCCTTCACGACTCCCAGGCTCTGGTCTTCGGTGGTGGAGGTCTTCGCGGTGTACAGGCTGCCGGCGGTGTAGAGGGCTGCGTCGGTGAAGGTGCCGCCGACGTCGACGCCGACGACGACGGAGTCCGTCAACGCCGCCGCTCCCCCGGATGCCGCCTCGGCACTGTGTCTCTCATCAACTCGGACTGTGGGGGCGGAGGCAAAACAGTTTACCCATCGTTCTACCGCCCCGTCAACTGTACGTCGAGGCAGACGTTGTAGTCGTAGGGCGCGTACGACCGGACGTTCACGCGCTCCAGCACCTCGACGTCGTACCCTGCAGCGTCGGCTGCCTCCTGAATCGCTTCCTCCGCTCCGTCGAACAGGTCGCTCTCGTGCCTTATGTCGTAGTAGTGCAGGATAGCTTCGTCGCCTGCAGCCAGGAGGGCGCTGTCGAGGAACTCGTCCGCGGTGTGCGGGAGGTTCATCACCACGCGCCTGAACTCCCCGCTGTGCTGCTTCGCCACCTCGCGGGCGTCGGCTTCGTACACCGTCACCCTTTCTTCTACGTTGTTGCGTTCGATGTTCCGCTTCAGGTAGTCGACGGCGTCCGGGTTGACGTCGCAGGCGGTGACGTACGCACCCTCGAGCGCGAGCGCGACGGTGTACGGTCCACATCCCGCGAACATGTCGAACACCCTTTCGTCGCTCTCCACCTGTCCGCGCACCCGTTGGCGTTCGTTCGCCAGCCGGGGGCTGAAGTAGACGTCCGCGAGATCCACCTCCAGTTCGACGCCGTACTCGCGGTGCACGACCTCCGTACCCCTCTCACCCGCCATGAACACTAGTTCACGTGTGCGTTCGCGTCCCTGTACGGGGCTGACGACGTGGTAGACCGCTCGGACGTTGTTGTCCGCCTCCACGAGGGCGTCGGCGACCTCCTGTTCTCCGTCCTCCAGCAGGGCGACGTCTCCGACGACCTCGTAGCTGGGTTGGTAGCCGAGGATGTCCTCCGGCGTCGTACGAGTCTCCCGACGTTTGAACTCGCGTTCGACGACGGCGTACTCCTCCACTGCTTGGGGGGAGACGTCGCTGTCGAGCGGGAGGTAGATGACGCCCTCCTCCTGCTGTATCTCTAGCTCGTGGTCGAGGAGCTCTTGCTCCACGAGCTCCTGACGCACCCTTTCGCCGTCTTCGACGTCCGCTTCCACGCACCGGCTGTGCTCTGCCACTGACGTCCCGTTGACGGGCTACGGTGAAATGGATATCGGGTCGTCGGCTGAAGAACCCTGTTACGATGTACCGTAGTGGTTAAACGTGTCTGAGGCATCGATGGATACGATGATAGTTGGAGTGGACGCCGGCGGAACCAACGTCGACGCGGCCGTGGTCGGCGAAGACGGCGTCCAGGAGACCGCCAAGCTACCGGCGGAGGACGTATCCGCGACGGTGCTCCGCGATCTCTTTCGAGAGATATCTGACGGTTACACAGTCGACCGCGTCGTCGTCTCCACCACCCGAGTGCTGAACCGGATCGTTCAGGACCGTTTACCCAGCTGCAGCAGTGTGCTCGTTCCCGGCGTCGGACTCGCCGTCGAACACGCCTTCGCCGCCGACGACAACCAGGTCGTCCGTGGTTGCATCGACCACCGCGGACGCGTCACCGAGTCACCGGTCGTCGACGCCGAACCCCGGCACCCCGTGGTCGCCGTCACCGCGAAGTTCTCACCGCGTAACCCCTCCGTAGAGGAGGAGGTGGCGGAAGAGCTGGAGGCGGACGTCGTAGCACTTGGGCACGAGGCCGGCGGCCGCCTGGACTTTCCGGGGCGGGCGGCGACGACGGCGGCGAACGCACGGTCGAAACCTGCTTTCCAGGAGTTCCGGGAGGCGGTGGCCAGTGCGACGGAGGACCTGAGTTTCAACGCCCCTGTCTACGTCCTCAGGGGCGACGGTTCCATGGTCGGTGAAGGGAAGGCATCGGATGCGCCAGCTTCGACGACGCGGAGCGGACCTGCCAGCAGCAGCGTCGGCTTGCTCGCTTTGTCGGGTGAACGGGACGCAGTATGCGTCGACGTCGGCGGCACCACCACAGACGTTACGCCGGCGGTCGACGGCTACCCCCTGACGCGTGAGGGCTACGAACACGACGGGTTCTCGACGTTCTACGAAGGCGTCTCCAGCGGCGACCTCCCGCTCGGCGGCGACACCCGGGTGACGGAGGATGGTCTCGCCCGTCGACGCGAGGACTACGCCGCCGCGTTCGGCGGTGAAGCACCCGCGTTCACCGACGCGTTGAACGTCCTCGGTGCGGGCGTCGGAGACACCGATGCGTCGGAGACAGCGTTCGCGGACGCCGGGTTGTCGGAAGCCGATGCGGAAACCGTGGTCGAGGAGTACGTCGCCGAGCTGTCCGATGCCGTGGAGTCCGCAGTGGAGGAAGCGGAGGGGTCGCCGGAGGTCGCGGTGTTCGGCGGCGCGCTCGCCGGCTGTCTCTCCAGCCGACTCGAGGAAGAAGTCGACTTAGACGTCGTGGTGCCGGAGCACGCGGACGTCTGCGGCGCCGTCGGATGTGCGGCGGCGAAGGTCAGCGTCCGCACCGAGGTACACGTCGACAGTCCACGCGGCCGGATGACGGTGTCATCAGTGGGGTCGCGTTCGAAGTCGGTGGAGAAAGGCCGGAGGTACTCCGGAGAGGAACTCCACGACGTCGTGGTGGAGGAGACCGTGGAGGAGACGAAGGCGGCTGGTGGAGACGCCGGTGTCGAGGACGTCGAGGTACTGGACGTCCGGAGGTTCAACGTCGTAGAAGATGGGAAGGTCGAGGGAGAGATAGCTGACGCCGTCGCACGGGTGAAGCCGGGGATAAGGTGGCTATGACGTTGGAGATAGTCTACCACGACGACTACCTCCTGCACGAGCACTCGCCGACGCATCCCGAACGCCGCGAGCGCCTGATGTACACGATGGATCAGATGCAGGAGGAAGGCGTGTTCGACCTCGATATGGTGGAGCTTGTGGAGCCGGAAGCCGCGAGCGAGGAAGCGCTCGCCCGCGTCCATACACCTGACTACCTCGACAGGTTGAAGGAGATGTCGATGCGCGGCGGCGGTTCCCTGTCCGGTGACACCCACGTCAGCGAGCACACGTGGCACCAGAGCCGGTTGGCGGCGGGAGGCGTCGTCCGGGGCTGCCGCGACGTCGTCGAAGACAGCTGTGAGTCGTCGTTCGTGATGGCGCGGCCCGGCGGCCATCACGCGTTCGCGGACCGCGGCCACGGCTTCTGCTTCACCAACAACACCGCCGTCGCAGTACGGGAGATACAGGAGAGCTACGACGAGGTCGACCGCGTCCTCGTATGGGACTGGGACGCCCATCACTTCGACGGCACCCAGGAGATATTCTACAGCGACCCCTCGGTGCTGACGATGTCGGTGCATCAGACGGGGCGGACGCTGTTCCCCGGCACCGGCTACGTCGACGAGGTAGGTGAAGATGAAGGCGAAGGCTTCAACGTCAACGTACCGGTGCTGCCGAAGACCGGTGACAGCGGCTACCTCAGGGTGGTGGAGGAGGTGTTCGAACCCGTGGCGCGGGAGTACGACCCCGACCTCGTGTTCGTCGAAGCAGGGCAGGACTGCCACTTCACCGACCCCATCACCGACCTCGGGGTGACGGCGGACGGCTACCGCAGGATGATGGAGAGAGCCGTCGACCTCGCCGAAGACGTCTCAGGCGGCGACCTCGTGGCGTCGCTCTGCGGCGGCTACGGCATCGAAGGCGGGCTGCCGTACACCAACCTCGCCGTCGTCGCCTCGATGGCGGGGTTGGACACGTCGAACATCAGGGAGCCGGCGGTGTATCAGCCGCCTCAGCGGCAGCCGGACGTCGACGACGTGGTGGCGAAGGTGAAGAGCACGCACGACGAGTACTGGAACCTGTAGAGCAGGAGTTCGAACGCCGTCACAGTTAGCTGGATTCTTCCTCGGTCGGAGCCCACGTCTCCGACCGGACGCGGTGGACGGAGCCCCTGTACTCGAACATGGTGCCGTCATCGTGGCCGGCGCGCTCTCCCGTGTACAGCCGGAGGTAGCTGTCGAGGTAGTAGGGTTCACCTTCGCCGACGTAGACCTCGACCTCTCCACCGTCCGAGTGCAGGAAGCCGTCGCGGATGGGGCGAAGCTGGTTGAGCTGCTCCGTCAAGATCTCGCCGACTTCTTCGCCGGCGTCTTCGACCGGCTCCACCGTGAACTTCGCGCGTGGCTCCTCGGCGTCGTCCTCGACCGCGCGGTACCCCTCGGTGTATAGACGGACGACGTCGTCGTCGTGTTCAACATCGTCCGCAGTCGGTTCGTCGTCGACCGGTTCACCCTCGACGTCGAACTCCACCGAGAGGCCGTCCTCGTGGGTGTCGAAGATGTACCGTCCGGAATCCAGTCCCCAGAGCGACAGCCCGCCGCTGGGGTGCGGTGGCGCGAGCGAGGGGTCGGTGTTGTCGACGGAGAAAGTCCACGTGTAGTCGTCCGATGAAGCGAGTTCGAGTCCCTCGGCGGTGTACTGCACCGGAGCGAGCGTGTGGGGTTCACCGTCGACGACCTTGCTGATGCTCCGGCTGCCGGGACCTATCACCGTGGATGACCCGGAGTTACGTAACGTTACTTCGAGGCTGTCCCGCGGCAGCTCCAGCGCGTCCTTCGAGGCTTCGACCGATAGACCTCCATGCAGGCATCCTGTGAACCCCGTCGCGGCGGCTGCCCCCGTGAGTCCGAGGAGCTGTCGGCGGCTGACCATGCCGTCGTGTTCGAACGGCTGTTACTTCAGCTTTCGCCGGGGCTGCCGCCGCTCAATGCGTCGAGTGCGTCGCCACGGGTGACGATGCCGACGAGGCGTCCGGAGTCTGGGTCTACGACGGGTAAGCGGTTGTATCCGGTTCTGACCATGATGCCGGCGGCTTCGTCGACGGCTGTCGACGGGGTGATGGTGCGCGCCGGCGTGTTCATGACGTCTTCTACCGGTGTCTCGCCCACGTCTTCGATGGCTTCCTCGATGACGTCGTGTTTCTCCAGCCACTCGCGCCAGGGGAACGCCCTCAGCGGTAGCTCGAAAGCTTCGAACGGCGACGGCAGCCAGATGTTCGACTCCTCCTGACGTGTGTCGACGAGGTCTAGGAGGTCGGCTTCGCTGACGACTCCTTCGACGCCTCCGTCTTCGTCGACGACGGGGAGTCCGCTGACGTCTGCTTCGCGGATGCGTTTCACGACCACGGCGACCTTCTCCTCCGGCTGGCAGGTGACGACGTCGGCCTCCATGACGTCGGCGGCTGTCTTCATGTCGTACAGGTTGGTGCTCCTCTGTATTAGTACCCGGAGGTGTCGGAGCTGGATACAGTATTGGGGGGGGGTCGACGGAGAGTATGGGAGGACGGGTGGCTGGGTCAGCTGTCGTCTGGTTCGAGCGCGTGGTGTTGGGCGTCGACGGCTTCGTATGCTCCATCGCTGCTGAGTATCGGGTGTCCGTGTGTTTCGGCGGTGGCGGCGTGGAAGGCGTCGAACGGCGTGAGGCCTTCGTCGTAGTAGCTCACGGCCTTCAGAACCTTCTGCCGGTCGACCTGGTCTTCGACGGGGACTAGCTCCAGCAGGTTGGCGAACAGACGGACGTAGTCGTACTCGTGTCTTTCGTGGACGAGCAGTAGCTCGAGGTACGCATGCGGCGACGTCACCACGTCTCTTTCTTCGAGGGTTTCTTCGGCGGGCTGCTTCAGCCAGTCCTCGTCCTTAGCTAGCGCGAGCAGGAAGTCGGTCTCGACGTAGACTGTCATCCCTGTCTCTCGCGCCCTTCTGGTTCTCCATCTCCGGCTGCCTGGTCTCTCGCGTGTTCGCGGGCGTCAGACAGCAGCTCCTCCGTCGAACTGTCCTTCAGAGGTGCGGCTGCCTCCCGAACCGCTTCCAATGGGTCGTCCGCGATCGGCACGAGCTCGATCCGGTCCTCGTACTCCACGACGTGGAACCGTTCACCGTACCTGTCTCTGAGTTCGGCGGAGAGATACAGGCGGCCGTGGTCGTCGGTCTCCACTGACATATATACAGAGAGATATACAGTAGCCACAGACTAAAGAGTTATCCCAAAAACCATCTATTCATGGGATAGACTTTGTTTTTGGCCATGGTAGACCTTCTGAGGCTTCGTAGTTGGACGGAGCGAGCTGGCTCTCTCGTCGACTGACCTCTCTCAGGTTGGCCGTGGATGACGTTCGTTTTTTGATGTCGGACGCAGTATGTTCCACTACTATGGTCCGGCTTCGGGGACGTGCGACGACGTTCTACATCGATCTCATCTACGGAGTGCTGTTCATGGCTACTTTTGCGGCGCTCGCGGTTACGATGGATGCGCGGGCGGCGGCGTTCGCCGGCGGCATCGTACTCGGGTACTTCCTCCACGTCTGGGAGAAGATGGAGACCTACGAGCGCCTGCTGCGGGAGCAGGTGAGCCGGGAGGCGGAGCGTCAGGTGTCGACGGAGGTCGACGAACAGGTCGCCGGCAGCGTCGCGGACGAGCTGGAGGAGCAGGTGGGTGACGTCGACAGACGTATCGAGGAGGAGGTGGGTGAGCAGGTGCCGAGCGTGGAGGCCGAGGTGGCGGAGCAGGTGGACGAGCAGGTGGCGGGTAGCGTCGCCGACGAGGTGGAGGAGCAGGTGGGTGACGTGGAGGACCGCATCGAACGTGAGGTGGAGCAACGCGTGGACGAGGACGTCGAGAGCCAGGTCGAGGAGAAGCTGGATGAACGCGTGGAGGAAGACGTCGAGGAACGTGTAGAGCAGAAGGTCGAGGAGGAGGTTGAGGACGTCGTTGAGCAAGTCTCGGAGGTTGAGGACGTCGTTGAGCAAGTCTCGGAGGTTGCGGAGACAGAGGTCGAGGATCGTATCGACGCAGTGGAGCGGGTGGTCGAGGATAAGATGGAGTCGGAGTTCGAGGAGCAGGTCGAGGAGAAGATAGAGCGAGAGGTGGAGGAGAAGATGGACGAGGAGTCGGACATCTGACCACGCATGGTGCGGTGTAGATACGGGAGCCGGGTGGCGTCGGCGGCTTTCTGAACTGTCGACGCATCTGTGACGCGTTCCATCCTTGCCGGGTTTGGCTTCGCCCGTAATCAGTCGTCGTGTTCGGGTTCTGTTCTGAACTTGGAGAGTCTCCGAACCAAGATGTCTTCGCAGCGACTGGCTCTCTGTAAGCTGTTCATCTGGGCATAGTCACTTTGTAGCCGGTTCAAGCATCCAACGAACTCTCTATATTACGAGAGACGGTTCGACGTCGAGGTCGACTTCGATTCTGTAGTAACGGGGCGGTAACGGGAGGCAACTGGTAGTCCTGCCGCGCGCGTACCCGCTTCTAATACCCTACGCAACTCCCGAACAGCGCCCGACGACTGGTTGCGCACCGTAAGTACCTACGTTCAGCACCTCGGCGCCAGATATATCTCCGTAACAAGTCCTTTGGATCGATCTCCATCTCGAACGTTCGCTGAGGGTCTGTAACGACCGTTAAGGCGGCGATGTCTGCGTGTTCGAAACAGGTTCTTTATCTGTCTTCCACTTAATTCACGGAAACCTAGTGTGCAGCACCATTCTTTCACATCACTTCACTCGCTTCGTAACACTTCAGTGGCCGACTTCAGGCTTTAGTAGGTCTGAAGGTCTGACGTCCGTCACATACGGGAGTTATCCACCAGAAAATATATGTAATAGCCCCTGTAGGTACCATTTAGGGAAAGTCAAGACAGCGGCGGCAGAGAACCCCAACAGCAAAGACTTTAAGCCGTTGGGTTCAACGTCACGGCTGTGAGACACCCATGGAGGTAGATCAGTAAGCATGGACCAGACCGACTACGGAAGCACAGACGAAGAAGCGACTACGATTCAGAAAGGAGGTAGACAGACATAATGAACAATAGAATGGTAATAGGAGCAGTGTTGGTTCTGACGTTTGCGCTCGCTGCTGGCGCATTTGTAGGCAGTGTAGCGGCGGTAAATACGAACACGAACGTCGATGTCAATCCGAACACGACGAACGACGTGGCACAGTACATCTACACAGGTGACCAGAATGCTGACGCTAACGGAACCGCGCAGATAGAATTCGACATCTCCGATTCCAGCGCTGACGTTAGTGGTGTTGGTACCGCTGACGTCTCGGTACTGGACGCGGGCACCAGTGTCAACGTGGATAATGTTAACAATACGGCGACAGGTGTTCTGGAGATCGACATAGATACGAACGACTTCCTTGCCGGTGACACGACGCAGATAACTGTCGATAACGTCGTGAACGATGACACTCCTGGCACTTACAACGCGACCGTCGACCTTCAGGACAGCGATGCTAATTCGACACTTAATGCGACAGGGTCTGGGACTTTCGACATCGAGCCCTCGCTCGTCGTGACTGACGTCAGACCCCTGCCCAGCACCTCACCGCACGGTCTGACGTTCGACTACGAGATAGACATAATGAACCAGGGTACCTCGTCGGCTGACGCCGAGGCTGAGCTCGTCTACAGTGGCAACGGCACGGACGACGCTGCTGCTGACAATGTCATAGACAATGCAGGCATCGCTACGATCACTCCCGGCGAAACGACCACCTTCTCGGGCAGCTTCGACACCGGTACTCTGAACAACGCCAGCAACACCAGTGTCCAAGAGTACGAGCTTCGCGGTGACGCGACCGATACCAACACGGGGGAGACCGAGGACATGGCGTTAACGAACGCCCAAGGCCACACTCTGCGACTCACTGTTGGACTTGAACAAACAGGTAGGCTATCGGCCAACGTCCAGGACGGGAGCGGTGACGATGTAGACGAAGCCAACGTCCGTCTCTACAGGGCAGGCCAGTGGACGGGCGACCCCGCCACCAGCCCCGAACTCCGTAACGTGACGCTCGGTGCGAATCAGAGCACGGTCACCTTCGACGACCTCGCTCTAGGTGACTCGGGAGATCCGTCTTCATACGTTGACTACGTCCTGTACGCGGAGAAAGATGAGTTCGACTCAGACTCGACACAGGAGGCGCTCCACTACCCCGACAACGACGGTCCGACACGTACTCTGACGCTGCTTTCGGCGATTGAACCTAACGTCTTCGGTGTCGGTGCGTTCGACAGTTCGTCGGAGCGTGTGACGGGTAACACCACTGCGTTGTTCGCTAACGGTCAGTTCGGTACGCAGGATGAGATCGCGGTGTTCGCGCAGACGCAGGCGTCACAGGACGCTGCGCTTAGTGGCGATGACGAGGTTACGGTCGATCTTCTGGCGTCCAACCGTACTGGTGACGCTCCGCTCGAGTTCGTCACTGATCAGGTCAACGAGACCACCTCTCAGTGGATCTCGGTGACGATTGACGCTGACAGTCCCGTGGCTAACGTCGATGGAAACAGTTCCACTGGTGAGTTCAGTTACGAGACTGTCAGTCTGTCTGCAAGGAACGCTACTCAGGATAACGTGGATCCGCTGCGTACTGAGGATCTGTTCGCCTGGACTACTGACATAGGTAGTGAAGAGGTGAATCTGGCTACGGAGCTTGAGCGTGCCGGTGTCGCCAACTCGGGTTACGTTGGCTCGGATCACGAACCTCCTGTTGGTCAGGTTACCGATACACCGGTTCAGGGTCCGGTGAACCACACGGCACCGCTGCAGAACTACGGTTCGGACGCTTCGGATACTCCTCCGGCGTGGAACCGTTCGGGGGAGACTGGAGATGACCGTGGGTTCGAAGCGTTGATCAACGATGTCTTCTACTTCGTGGAGGGTGACCGTGCTACTCAGCACGAGGTAGTCGACGTCTCTAACAACGAGATGGCGGATAACGCCACGGTGTGGGCGGCTTACGAAGGCGGTCCGCAGGATCTCGCTACTGTAGAGACGTTCCAGAACGCTGCGGGTGAGTCGTTCCTCGTAGGTGACGAGGTAGAGGGTCAGGAAGGTAAGTACGTCATCCCTGGTCTCGTGCAGGAGGCGCCGTTCAACCTGTACGTGGTGAAAGATGGCTACAACATCTTCAACTCGTCCGACCTCGAGGATGCAGAGATAAACGGTCAGACCCTGTCGCAGTTCACCGGTCTACCTGTAAACACGCTTGTAGCGGACTTCACGGTCTGCGAAGATGAGAGAATCCTTGAGGCAAGCTCTCTCGGTGATAGCGAGTGTCAGATAGATGAGCAGGAAGGTAGTGGTGCTGCGTACGATTACACGCATCACATCCGTGAGACTGCGCTGGACTTCAACCTCGATGTATGGGTTGAGGATGAGGATGGCGAGTTCGTCAAGCACACCGAGGTGCCTGACGGTGCGACTCGCGAGGTTCGCGTGAACGTGACGTCTGCGGAGGTCGGAGAGCAGCTTGAGATGTTCACCGAGCATCAGGGCGCGGAAGTCGAGCTGGAGCTCGTGGACACTAACGGTACGTTGTCGCCGAGGTTCGATCCGGCGCAGCATGTGACCGGGCCGGGTGTAGGTGAGTTCCCCGACTCTGAGGAAGTGAACCAGAACACGATAACTGTGGAGACTAACGAGGATGGAGTCGGGTTCGCCACGTTCGAGGCGGAAAGCGGTGTTTCCGGCTTCGTGAACGTCTCCGCGTCGACGTGGAACGCTAACAACGAAGAGTACAGTACGACTGCTGACGATCCGCGTTGGTACAACAACATCGGTAACCAGTCGGAGATACGTGTCATCACCACCGGTGACATCACTGGCGACATCGTCGATGAAGCTGACGACCCGAACAACATTCCGGGTGCTGATGTCTGGCTCAGCATCGACGTGAGTGATCCCGGTGAGCCTGAGAACTGGTCGGTCATCCGTGGACCGCGTGTGAGTGGACCTCAGGGTTCGTACACGTTCCTCGACGTCCCGACTGGCGAGAGCTACCGCGTTGACGCTGAGTTCACGTTTGAGGGTGACACCTTCACAGGTTTCAACACGGTTCCGGATCTGACTCCGGGTACGACTGGAGGTCAGGACGTCGTGCTTCAGGGTATCGGAGTCGTTGATGACCCCATCGACGGGGACGCGGAGGATGCGTTCTTCGATGAGGATGGTAACCCTGTTGACGACGGTGAGGTCATCCAGATTCTGCTGACGTGGCAGGATACTGGTGAGGTCAACGGTGTTCCGGTTGATGATGGTGAGATGATTCAGCTGCTGCTGACGTGGCAGGACGCTCGTAACTGAGTAGGTTGAGTGTTCGCGGCGAAGCCGCCGCGTAAAACCTACGGCCTCTGTTTTTTCCTCTATCTATCTTGCTGGCGATGTCTTAGAAGGGAGTTGAGCGGTTCGTTTGATGCCGAATTAGGAAACTAGCTAACGTGTATCAGTGGATGCCGCTAAGCGGAGTGGTTAAATGGATGAATGACCTAGGAGGATTATGTCCAGATGGTCTCGGGTTTCTCTGGCCGGTCTCTCGGTCGTCGTTGTTTTACTCTTGGTGTCCTCTACACTGTTCCTCGTAGGCGTCTCCTCTGCAGATAGCTCCGGAGCAGACCTTGCTGAAGCCGGAGAACAGAGGTACATCGTTAACCTCGACCGACCGGAAGCCACCTCGAGTTCGGAGCTCGAGCGGATTTCCAGGGACAGGACGTCCGAGGCAGCCGAGAAGATAGACTCCTTCGAGAGCGCGGACGTAGTTCGGGAGTTCTGGATCTCCTCCTCGCTGCTTGTCGAGGTGGAGTCGGGGGTGGAGGAGCTGGAGCTGCTGCTCGACGACCCTGACGTAACGAGCGTCAGGGCCGAGTCCCAGGTCGAAGCCGCTTCCGCAGCCACTGTAGCCGTAGACGACCCGGTGGAGGCACACGGAGGCCATATCTACGCCTGGGGTGTAGACCGAATGAGCGCCCCGGACGTCTGGTCGGTGTACGACAGCCGTGGAGAAGGTGTGAAGGTAGCGGTTCTCGACACCGGGGTCAACGTATCTCATCCGGACATCGACCTCTACACGAGGGACCCAGGTGACGAGACCTACCCCGGCGGGTGGGCGGCGTTCAACGACACCGGATACAGAATAGAAGGTTCGACTCCCTTCGACCACGACGGACACGGAACCCACGTCTCCGGATTGGTAGTCGCCGGGAGCGAGAGCGGGGCTCCCTTGGGTGTAGCCCCTGAGGCGGATCTCATGCACGCCCAGGTTCTCGGCGAGGAAAAGACGGGCACCGTCTCAGGGGTTCTCGCTGGGATGGAGTGGGCTGTCGAGAACGAAGCCGACGTGGTAAGCATGAGCCTCGGTAAAGAGGCGGAACCCGTTTTTATTGACGCCGTCCGGTCCGCTGACGATATGGGTGTGTACGTAGTGTCCGCCGTCGGAAACGTCGGCCAGGGATCCAGCACGAGTCCAGGCAACATCTACGAGACCATAGCTGTAGGGTCAACCGACGAGGATGGAGAGTACGCGCTGTTCTCGGGAGGTGAGAAGATAGACTCCAGCGATCTATGGGGAGAGGACAGACCTGATGACTGGCCCGACGAGTACGTGGTGCCCGACGTCGTCGCCCCGGGAGTGAGCGTGACAGGACCATGGGCAGACGGAGGCTACTCCGCTGAGAGCGGGACCAGCATGTCTACTCCGTACGTCTCCGGTTCTATCGCACTAGCTATATCTGCGTACGAGGGCAGCCCCGAGAGAACCAACGTAGTCGACTCCTTGTACGCTGGCTCGATATCTCCCTACGACGAGAAGAACACTGAGTACGGGCACGGTGAGGTGAACGCGTACGAGACGACCCAGCATCTGCTGAACCACGCCACCGTTACAGGGCGGGTGAAGATTGATGGAGGAGTCGTGGATAACGCATCAGTCCGGCTATACGGATCGGATGGCCGGCTCGTCGACGAACAACGCACCGACAGCCTGGGGGGATATAGCTTCGCACCGTTAGACACTGGTGAGATATATACTGTAGAAGCAGAGAAAGACAGCGCCTCCGGCGAGAACCAGACCTCGGCTCTACCTCCGGGCTCCACAGGTCTGGACGTCACCCTCTCGGAGGAGGCAGCCACGATAGATGTGGTCGGCATGCATCCGGTTGACCTGACGGTCGAACCAGGTCAGGGGTTCGAGGTTCACTCCCAGGTCAAAAACCAAGCATCAGCTTCCGTGACTGAGAACGTGAGCTACAGGGTGGAATCGGACGAAAGCACGGAGATCGAGTTCACCGAAGTGGTAGAGGTGGGGGCGGGGGAGAGACACGCTCTCAAGTTTGACGTGGATGTAACCACCCTCGAATCGGGGAGCTACATACACGGTGTCTACACGGAACAAGACGAGAAGACAGGGAATCTGCTGGTGTCCGGCGGCCCCGTGGACGCCTTCTTCGACGACCAGGGAGAACCCGTCGACGATGGAGAGGTTATACAGGTGCTGCTGAAGTGGAAGGATACAGGCGATATAAACGGCACGAAGGTGGACAACGCAGAACTCATCCAACTTCTTCTGACCTGGTACGGAGCCGTAAGGTAGCTGATGGACCCCTTCACGTTGACCGGGGCCGCGTCCTTACCAGCTGCTGCTCGGCTGCCCTGTTTGCGGGTTGGGGCTTCACTTCCGAGGCCTAAAACACCAAAAGGACTAAGTGATGGCTTATTTATTCAGGTATATGGAAATCATACTGAAACGTAGAAAGGAGAGGGATTCTGGTTCAGATACGAGAAGAACGCCGGGAATCAGGCTTAGTACTGCGCTCGCCGTAGCTTCCATCTGCCTGTTGCTCGCCATAGGTACGGCAGGCACTTCGGCGGCACAGAGCACGGTAGACGAATGTATCATCATCATAGGTACCTCCGGAGACGACGCGTACGAGCTGACCGATGACGTGGAGGCCGATCAGGACCCCTGCATACAGATACACAACAGCGACGGTGGCGAGTTCGTCTTCGACGGTAACGGTCATACTATAAACGGCTCCAGCGGCGTCGGCATCTCCGTAGAGCCGGACTCCGCGAACGTCCATGTGAAGAACGTGACTGTAAGCGGGATGGAGACGGCTGTGAGGTTCGACGAGGTGACCGGTAGTTCGGCTACCAACGTATCGGTTTATGGCGCGGACGTAGGGCTCGATGTGTACGGAAGCACGACGGTGTCCTTGACGGATAACCTCGTAGGCTCGGGAAGCGACACCGGTGTCGTCGCCCAGGAGTCGATGCAGGTAGTCATAGAGGACAACACGTTAAACCCTTTCCTGGGGACGTTTGAGCCTATCTTTCCTATCGACGACGACTTCACCTTCTCCCAATCGGTCGAGGGAACGGAACACGGGCACGAACACGGCGTCT
This sequence comes from Euryarchaeota archaeon Ods02, assembly GCA_028751075.1. Classification (GTDB taxonomy): domain Archaea; phylum Halobacteriota; class Halobacteria; order Halobacteriales; family Halorutilaceae; genus JAQZDA01. The sequence goes on from JAQZDA010000031.1 coordinate 19,809, forward strand.
ACCTGGAGAACGTCGGCAAGACCTCCGTCGAGGGCAACTCCGTGTACAGCTTCAACGGTTCCGGTATAGTCCTGGAGGAGGGTGCAGATGGGACGGGGGTAGAGAACAACCACATCTCCGGCGTCGAAGGCCACGGAATCGTCTCTCTGACCTCGAACAACGTCCTGGCCGACAACACCGTCGAAGCCAGCGGCGAGCGCGGAATACTGCTGGATGGCGGTTCCTTCCAGAGCGTCATCAACAACACTCTCCGGAACAACCATGGACCGGGGATACAGCTAGGAAGGTTCTTACTGGCGAACAACAACACGATAGTCGACAACTACGCCGAGAACAACTCCATCGGAGTCGTAATTTCCAGCTCCCAGGACAACGAACTTGAGAACAACACCGCCGCCGATAACCGAGGGATCGGTATATCCGTCTCAGGATCCAGCGGAAACCACTTCGAAGACAACCTCGCGGAGGAGAACGAAGGCTCAGGCATCGCTCTCCTGACACAGGCAGGCACTATCCCCACTCCATCGTTGAACAACACGTTAGTCGAAAACACCGCGAGGGTGAACGAAGGAGCAGATGTCATAGTGGAGGATCCGTCCAACGAGATAGAAGACCTCGACATAGGTGATTCGACTGCTCCACAGACCACCCTCTCGCTCCAGGGTGAGGACGTCGAGATATCTTCGGTGGACGACCCCGCCGATGCGCCGGATGGACTTGTCGCTGTAGATAGGTACTTCGAAGCTGACGCCGCCTCCACGGAAGCCTCACTGGAGGTAGACCTGAGCTACGAACCCGGAGACGTGGGGGACACCGTCGACGAGTCCACGCTCGAGATGCTGCATCACACCGGAGGTAGCTGGACGACGGTCGCCTCCTCCGATGTAGATACCTCTGAGAACGTCGTCTCCGCCGAGATAACCGAGTTCTCGACCTTCGGCGCGTTCGGTGAAGAGGACGATGCCGACGACGATGCTGACGATACCGACGAAGACGCTGACGACGATACCGACGAAGACGCTGACGACGATACCGACGAAGACGAATCCGAGGTTCCGTGTCCCGATGATATAGATGAAGAAGCCTGCGAAGCCTTCTTCGACGATGACGGTAACCCCGTCGACGACGGGGAGGTTATACAGGTTCTGCTGAGCTGGAACGACACCGAAGAGGTCAACGGTGTTCCGGTTGATGATGGTGAGATGATTCAGCTGCTGCTGACGTGGCAGGACGCGAAGTAACCCGACGGCCGCGTTAAACGGCAGCTAGCTGTCACCTCACCGTTCAACTCCTGAAACATCTCTCCGAGACCTCCAGCTTACCCCAACGTATTTACCATCTGACACGTATCTGAGTGGGATGGAAAACGAAAGAGGGTGTCGTTGTATCGCACCGTTCAACCTGAACTACCCGGGTCTCTACATCATCGTGGTATGCATCTTGGCTGCCACCACGGCTTTCGCAGGTGTAGCCGCAGCTGAGAACGTGGAGTCACCGGACTGCACCGAGGTAGAGCTCCAGGGTGAGGGGGTGGAGGATGCCCCGTACGTCGTAGTAGACGTCGTACAGCTCCAGTGTGTAGGCCACGAAGCCTCGGAGACCGAGCTCGACAACTTCTACGTGTTAGACGGTGACGTGGACGCAGGGGTTACGGCGGACTGGAACGACGGCGGAGGCTTCGAACCACTTGGGGACGATCCAGGCGAGCCAGGTGAAGTAGGGTTCAGCGGTGTCTTCGACGGTTCCGGGGGAACAATCACCGGATTGCATATAGAAAGACCGGACGAGGGTTTCGTGGGTCTGTTCTCCGGAGTGGATGATGGAGGAGAGGTAGTTGATCTCCATCTAGAGGAAGTAGACGTAACAGGGGAAACTGAAGTAGGCGGTGTAGCGGGCGTCGTCGGGTCGCCGGGGAGCGTCTGCAGTGTCTCAGTCTCGGGTTCAATCGAGGGTTTGGGCTCGGCGGTCGGGGGCATATCAGGTGGTAACCAGGGGGTGATATGCGACGCCGACGTCGACGCGACTGTGATGGGGGAGTCCAACGTGGGCGGAGTTTCCGGGGGTAACCAGGGTGTTATTGAGGCGTCTACAGCAGCCGTAGAGGTCACCGGATACGAAGGTGGAGTAGGGGGTTTGGCCGGCACGAACCGTGGAACGGTCACGGGTTCTTTTGTCGAAGGTGATGTCCAGGGAGAGGACAACGTGGGAGGTGCGTTCGGACTGAACGACGGTGACGTGCAGACGACCGGTTTCGAAGGGAACGTATCGGGTGAGAACCTCGTAGGGGGGTTAGTGGGTCTAAACGACGGTGGAGCAGTCGAGAAGTCCTACTCGGATGGCTGGGTGTCGGCTGAAGACACGGGAGTAGGAGGCCTCCTCGGCCTGAACAACGGAGGAGAGGTGGTCTCCTCGTACTCGATAGCTCAGGTGGACGGAACCCAAGGTATCGGAGGTCTGGTAGGGGGTAACTCGGGCTTCGTATCCACCAGCTTCGCAGCAGGTGCGGTGGCCGGGGAGCAGTCGGTCGGCGGGCTCGTCGGTCAGGCGGACGACGCCTCGGATACCAAGGAATCGTACTGGGACGTCGAGACCACGGGTCAATTAGACGGAGTAGGAGCCGGCGACGAGCAAGGTGCGGTGGGTCTGTCGACGGCTGAGATGACAGATCAGTCCGCCGAAGACAATCTCCTGGGTCTCGACTTCAAAACCACGTGGACGGCTGTCGAAGGGACGTATCCAAGGTTGAACTGGCAGGAGATGGGCCACATCTTCCCCTGTCCGGACGGCTTGATGCTCGACAGCTGTGAGGTCTTCTTTGACGATGCGGGAGAGCCGGTCGACGACGGCGAAGTCATAACCATCCTGCTCACCTGGAACTCGACGGGTGAGGTCGGTGGAGTCGAAGCGGACGACGGCGAGATAATAACTCTGCTGCTGAACTGGCAGGGCGCTAGGTAACGCTGTGGTAGCCGCGGCCACAGTTGAAAAAGGTAAGAAGTATCAACATGTCCGTCATGCTGTAACCCATGGCTTCGAGAAGTAGACCTATGAACGCGGCGTTTGTTGCGTTCGTGGTTGCTGTGTCGTTGTTGGCGTTCGCTGCTATGGCGGCGCCTGCGGCGGCTCAGTCTGTTGATATTCAGCCGGTTGATGATGTGTCGGAGGATACGCAGAGTATCGTGGTTGACGTCGATGTAGATGAGGTAGGTGCAGCGACCGCCGTGCAGTTCGACACTACTGGTTTCGATGTCGAGCTCACGGACGAGACAGTAGATCAAAACGCGTTCGCAGTTAGCATAGATGATGACACGCAGACCATCGAGTTCGGTGAGCCTGGTGCTTCGACCACCTATTCGATAGGTGTCGAGTTCGTGGGTGCCGACGCCGGTGACAGCGCTGTCATCGACGCAGGCGTCGACCCGAATGCGGGTTACGACCATCCGCATGAGGGTGCTGACGCCACTGACTCGGAGTCCTTCGGCGTTTTAGGGGATGGTGACCACGGTGACGATGGCGTAGCTGAAGCAGAACACGGTGACGACGGGGTAGAGGACGACGAAGAATCTGAAGATGACGAACGAGCAGAGGGTGGGGAAGAGGCTGACGAGGACGACGAAGCCGAGGATGATGATGTAGACGATGTAAACGAGGAAGGTCTACCGGGTGGCTTCACGGCTGGAGTAACGGTAGCTGCACTGGTGGCTCTGTTCGCGACACGGACCATGCGTAGCTTTACCGAGGTCTGAGATAGCACCGGTCTCCGAGGGTAAGCAAACGTCGCGAGAAAGTCCTCGTCCACCAGCAGCCGAAGCTTCCGCTTCCGGACCATGGCTCGAAGTACACTGGAACTCGAGCCGGTTACTATCCCTCGCCATCTACTTTTTTCTCGTATACCCCTCTCAGGCCGGTAGATCCACGTTACGGGTTGCAGGACCGGAGACATCGCTGTAACCGTATACCCTATCCTATCCCGGGTCTCGTACAGACGAGGTTCGGTGTACACCCTCTCACGGCATCCTGTCGACCCTTACTGCATCTAAAATAATCTGCATGGTACTCGTCTACAGAGCGGCCGACGTAATCCACGGATGTAGTAGGAAGTCCGATGCTTCTGGATAGGAGGAGAGGGAACCCTTCTAACAGAAAGTATTTAAAACATCCTACCTACGTATTGGGATGTGAACCCGGTTAGCCAGTGATAGTTGCGCCCATGGAGGTGGAACATTTCGGCTAACCAGAGGGTTCGGACGAACCGTCCGAAAACAGACAAAGTGATAAACATGAATATGAGGAAAGAGAATCTAACCGCGGCGTTTGTTGCGTTCGTGGTTGCTGTGTCGTTGTTGGCGTTCGCTGCTATGGCGGCGCCTGCGGCGGCTCAGTCTGTTGATATTCAGCCGGTTGATGATGTGTCGGAGGATACGCAG